>CAVYVI010000004.1:0-321573 GCA_963771905.1 uncultured Acidobacteriota bacterium | reverse complement strand
TCGGGAAATTTTTCGAGGCCTTCGACGATGTGCTCACGCGATTTGAGTTTGCCGGTGGCCATCCACGCGGCCATTTCACGCAGAGCTTCTCCATAGCGGCTGGCGTAATCCGTGACCACGAAGCCGGTCATGGTGCCGTGGTTCACGAGCAGCGAGAGGTAGTTCGACGGCCCCTTGACTGGCGTAGTGTTGTTGTACTGCGAGATGGCGCCGCAAATGGCGATGCGGCCGCCGCGCGCCAGCAGAGCAAGCGCCGCTTCGAGAATGTCGCCGCCCACGTTATCGAAATAAATGTCGACGCCTTTCGAGCAAAGTGGTTGCAGCGCCTTGATGACGTTTTCGGACTTGTAATCGATGGAGGCGTCGAAGCCGAGATCTTTGATGTAACCGCATTTCTCCGCACCTCCGGCAATTCCCACGACGCGACACCCCTTGATCTTAGCGATCTGCCCGACCACTGCCCCCACTGCTCCTGCGGCTCCTGAAACTACGACCGTCTCGCCTGGTTGCGGACGACCGATGTCGAGCAGGCCAAAGTACGCGGTGAGGCCGGGCATCCCGAGAGTGCTGAGATACACGGGCAGAGGCGCCGCCGAAGGGTCCACCTTCACGAGCCCGGCGCCGCTCGTTATAGCGAACCGTTGAACACCAAGAGGGCCGTATACGTAGTCGCCGGCAGCGAATTTAGAATTCCTGGACGCGAGGACCTCGCCGAGCGCCAGCGCGCGCATCACTTCGCCGATCCCGACCGGCGGTATGTAGGACCGTCCCGCGTTCATCCAGCCGCGCATAGCGGGGTCGAGAGAAATGTAGATGTTTTTGACGAGAAGCTCGCCATCGCCGGGCTCGCGAACCGCTTCTTCCTTGAAGGTCCAGTCGCTCCGTTTACACAGGCCAACGGGTCGTGCTGCGAGTTCAAACTTGTGATTGAGTAGGTTCAAGAGCGGTCTCCAGAGAGCGTGCGGGATTCAGCTAGTGCCATGTCGGGATTCGGAATGCCCTCATTCGTGATAGCGGCTCTCACATGAGAGTCAATAACGTGGCGCGTATTGTATATAATCTCGCCCGCCACGCCAAATCACGAAACGCTCCAGTTCGAGCCGGGTTGCGGCTTTTCTCATGCTCGCTTTTCCGACGTGCGCAGGCGTTCGGAGGCATTTCAAATGAACTTGCGAATCCGCATTCTGACATTCGTGGCAATCGCGGCCTGCATTGCGCCCGTCACTTGGGCGAGCGCGGACAAGACCGTCGAGCGCATTTTCTACAACGGCAAGATTTTCACCGGCGAACCGGAGCATCCGTACGCCGAAGCCGTCGCGATTCGCGGAGATAAAATCATCGCCGTCGGCAATTCAACGGACATCGCACGAACCGCCGACAAGGACGCCGAGAAAATTGATCTGCATGGAAAGACGCTTCTGCCCGGCCTGATCGACAGCCACGTACACGCGATTTATGGCGGAATTTCGCTCAATTCGCCCGATGTAGGCGAATCGCTTCGCACGGTTGCGGAGTTGGCAGCCTTTGTTGCCGGAGCGAAAAAGGCAGGCAAAGGAATGCACGGCGGCATACTGATCGTAAGCGGCATGCCGTTGCCGATCTGGTCGCGGCTCGACGAGCTGAACGCCACCTTCAACACAGGCGAGTACGAAAATCAGCCGCTGTACCTCGAGGGCTCCGACGGACATACCGGCTGGGCGAATCGGGCATTGCGCGCTCGCGCCGGGGTGACGAAGGAATTCGTCAGCCACCTTACCGTGGCCCAGCGCAAATATTATGGCGTTGGCCCGGACGTGGAACCGAACGGATTTGCCGTGGACGAGGGGCTGGAAAAAATTCAGGCGATTCTTCCGCCGCCGACTCGTGCAGAGCTTCTCGAAGCAGGCCGTTCGGCCGTCCAATACCTGCACAGTCTCGGAATCACCTCGTGGCTCGATCCACTCGTCGACGAACCCATTCTGACCGCCTATCGCGATTTGTCGGAGCGTGGAGAATTGACCGCGCGCGTCGCAGCGCTGCCCGAGGTCAAGCTCAAGAAAGGCGACAACACCGATCCGCTGATTGCGATTCAGGCGCTGAGAAGGGAGTTTAGTGACGTCCGCGGACTCACGATTCCCGGTATCAAAGTCTTTGCCGACGGCGTCGTGGAATATCCGTCGCAGAGTGCAGCGATGTCTTCGCCTTATAAGAACACCGGGCTCAACGGAGACTTGCTGTTCGACCCGGCGCAGTTCGCGAAACTCGTTATCGAAGCGGACAAACAAGGGTTGCTCGTTCACGTTCATGCGATCGGGGACAAAGCGGTCACCGAAGCGCTCAATGGAATGGAAGCCGCTCGAAAGGCGAACGGAAACTCCGGAATCCCGCACACCATCACCCATCTTCAATTCGTGGTCCCGGCGGACATTCCTCGCTTCAAAGAGCTCGGAGTCATCGCGGCATTTCAACTCTATTGGGCGACCGCCGAGCCGGACACGATTGAACTCATCAAGCCATATATCGATCCGGAAGTCTATGTATGGCAATACCCGGCGCGCTCCATTCTCGATGCCGGCGGGACTATTTCCGGTGCGAGCGACTGGCCTGTTACATCTCCTAACGTCTTCTGGGCAATGTATCAGGCGGAGACGCGCAAAGGGCCGGAAGGTGTTTTGGACGCAAGCCAATGCATGCCGCGCGAGGCAATGCTCTTTGCGTATACGCGCAACTCAGCCATTGCGATGAGGCAGTTGGACAAAATTGGTTCGATCGCGTCCGGAAAGCAGGCGGATCTCGTGTTGGTGGACCGCGACGTACTGACCGTCTCTCCGGACGAGCTCAGAAACACCAAAGTGCTGTGGACCATGGAGGACGGGAAGACGGTCTACGAAGCGAAGCCGTAATTTGCGAAGAGAAAATCTTCGCAACGGTTGCCAATGGGGCGCGCCAACTCCGCGAGTTACACCCGAACGATTCGAAACGAGGCTAAATGGCTGAAAACGCAGCACCGCGCCTCATCTTACGAGTCACAAATTCGGCACCCTTCGACCGAACCGGTATCGACAGGAACGGCGCGCCGGAAACTCAGTTGACACCCTCCGGAACGGTTTCCATAATCATTATGGAACCATATTTCCGATGACCAAGACCCACAAGACGCACGCACCGGCCGCAAACGAGCATCCGCTCGATGAAGCGGTGGCTCGCGCGCTGCGCGACAATCTCGGGCCGCTGCAGCACACGGTCGAGGAGCTGCAGCACGCATACGCCGATTTGATTTCCGCGTGCGCTTCGAGCCGCGCTTCGAACGCGCTTCCGGCCATGCTGCGCGCGCAGGCGGCGGCCGCATCGCTCGCCGCGGGCTTGGGCGTTCTCTCGAATTTCGTCACCATCGCATTGCAGCCGCGCGATCACGATTCCGGCGGCGTACACGCCGCCGCAAGGATGATTGCAGCGACGGTGGCAGCCGCGCCGGCACCCGCGACATCGCGCGAAGAAGAAATCGAAGAAGAATGGGAAGCCGAAGAGGCTGCGATCACGGAAGAAATCGTCGCGGACGAAGCCGTTGCGGTTGAGCCGCCCGTTGAGGAATTGCACGAGGCGCCGGCCGAGCTGGCTGCTCCCGTCGAGCGCGAAGCACCGGCATTTGACGTCGCGTCGCTTTCGGCCGAAATTCAGGAATTGCACCGCCGTGCAAAACGAGTCGCCAAAGTGGCCATGCAAGACATTAAAATGCTCAGGCCGAAGGATGTGCGGCTGGCGCGTGAAAACAAAGATATCTGCGTCCGTCTTCGGGACGACTTGGACAAGGCTCGCAAGGAATACGACCGCCGCTTCAAAGCCATCCTCGATCAGCCCGTGGATTATTTCCACGACTGGATGGTGGCGATTTTGGCGGACGGTGACCCGGAAGCCCTCGGAGAGTACCCGTATCCCTCGCCGGTTTTGCGGCACTAACTCACACGCGATGACATTTCAAATTCGGCGGATGGGGGCGGCCGTGGTGTTGGCCTCCATCTTTTTCATTTCGATTTCCGCCTACGCGCAGACGCCCGCCGCGGCAAAGAGGGCGGGGTTGCCACCCGAGGCGCAACTGGAAGCGTGGTCGCGCGCGCTAAAGGACAAGCAGCCGGCGGCAGCTTATGCGAGTCTTAGCGTATTCGCGTCACGCAAGCGCTCGGGCGAACTCGGCCAGCGCGCCGCGCTAGCTCTCGGCTACTTCGACTACTCAAAAGGGAATTACGCGAAGGCGCGAACGTGGCTCGACAAAGCGTCGGGCGATCTTCTTCTCGGTGACTATGTTCTCTACTGGAGCGCGGAAACCGATCGCGGGCTCTACCGCTTCGTGCCAGCGATGGATGAACTGAAAAAGCTTCGTCACGACTATCCCGATTCGGTGATGACGGAGCAGGCGCTCGAAGCTTTGGGTGACATTGCACTCGCTGCGTCACAACCTCAAGAAATTCTCGATGCGCTCGCGGCCTATCCCGGCACCGAAACCGATCCGGCGCTGTTGTTTGTCCGCGCGCAGGCCCACGAAAGCGCGAACGACTTGACCGGCGCGGCGTCCGACTATCTGGCCGTTTTCTATCGCTATCCTCTGAGCATCCAGTCGCACGAAGCGGGGATGAAGGCGGAACTTCTGCACGGCAAACTCGGCGCGAGCTTCCCGAGTGTTCCACTCGACGTGCGGATGGCGCATGCGGATGGGCTCTACACGACGCATGAATGGTACGAAGCGCGCGACGATTATTTGCAACTTCTTCCCGAGCTGACCGGCGCCGATCGCGATCGCGCCATGGTTCGGATCGCGCAATGCCGTGTGGGACTCGGCGAGCCGCTTTCTGCGCTCACCGAACTTTCGTTCAGCGATCCGGATGCCGACGCGGAGCGTCTCGAGTTGCTGTCGCAGGCCTATCGCAACCTGCAGAGCGAAGCGCCCATGCTGGCGGCGACGGAAGCCGCTGTCGCACGCGCACCTTCGAGCCGCTGGGCCGAACAAGCTCTCTACTTTACGGGGAATTATTATTGGGTGCAGCTCGATCGCGAGCGCGCGGCGTCGTACTACGCGCGCGTCGACCACGATTTTTCCGGCAGCACCGACGCGCCCGCGGCGAACTGGCGCGTTGCCTGGACGGCCTATCTGGACCACAAGCCCGAAGCGGTGAGCCTGCTGGAACAGCATCTCGCGCGCTTCCCGAATTCGCAATTCATTACCGACGATCTTTACTGGCTGGGCCGGGAAGCGGAAAAATCCGGCGACGTGCCGCGCGCCCGCGCGTATTACGGAAAAATTTGCGATCGTTTCACGCAGACGTATTTTGGGGGACTTGCCGCCGCGCGCCTCGCGGCGCTCGGCGACGGGCCCGTGACGCTGATCGATGCGCTCGCGAGAATTCTGCCTCCACCACCGGCTATGTCAATTGCGGCCACGATTCCACCCGAGGCGGCGCCGCGGCAGGCGCGCGCCGATGCGTTGCGCTCGATCGCGTTCGATTCATCCGCCGAACTCGAATTGCGCGCGGCCTACGCCACGACCGGCGAGCCGCGATTGCTTCTAGAAGCCGCGCAGGCCGCCGCGAAAGCGGGCCACTACGGCCCTTCCATGACCACGGCGCGGCAACTTTGTCCGGGCCTTGAAGCAAGGCGATTCGAAGATGTTCCGCTCGAAGTCTGGCTTGTGGCGTTTCCGCTGCCCTATGAAAAGCCGCTGCGCGCGGCGGCGGCCCATGCGGCCGTCGATCCGATGCTCGTTGCGGGTCTGATCCGGCAGGAATCGGCGTTCGAAACGAACGCGGTCTCGCACGCGAACGCGTACGGACTGATGCAACTCCTCCCCAAGACGGCGCGGCTGCTCGCGCGGCAAACGCGCGTCGGCTATTCTCACGTCCGGCTCTTCGATCCGGAGTACAATCTTCGACTTGGCACGGTGTATTTGGCGAACCTGCACAAGACTTGGGGCAGCTTCGAAGCAGCGCTGGCCGCCTATAACGCCGGAGAGGATCGCGTGGGCACGTGGCAAGCGGGGCGCGCATTTGCGGAGCCCGCGGAATTTGTCGATTCAATTCCGTTCACGGAAACGCGCGAATACGTGCAAATCGTCTTACGCAACGCGGAAGTTTATCGGCGGCTCTACGGAAATTCCGTGCCGGCCGCGCATCCTCGCGCCGCGAGGCGAGCCCGGGTGAGCGCCCGATGAACGCGCCGGTGCCCGAGCGCGTTGCCGGCGGAGCGCGGCTTTCCGCGAAGGCCTCGCAGTTCACCGAATCCGTGATCCGCGAAATGACGCGGCTCGCGATCGCTCATAATGCGATCAATCTCGCGCAGGGTTTTCCGGACTTCGCCGCGCCCGCGGAAATCAAGGAAGCGGCGCGCGCCGCGATTGCCGCGGACATCAATCAGTACGCCATTACCTGGGGCGCGAAGAATTTCCGCAACGCGATCGCGGAAAAATTCGCGCGCTGGCAGGGAATTTCGATCGATCCGGAGCGCGAGCTCACCGTCTGCTGCGGTTCGACGGAAGCAATGATGTCGACGATGATGGCGCTGATCAATCCTGGCGACGAGATCGTCGTCTTCGAGCCGTTTTATGAAAATTACGGCCCCGACGCGATTCTTTCCGGTGCCACGCCGCGATTCGTGAAGCTTCGGCCGCCGGATTGGACTTTCGATCCGGACGAACTCGCCGCGGCATTTGGTTCCGCGACGAAAGCCATCATTCTGAATACACCGAACAATCCCACGGGAAAAGTTTTCGAACGCGGTGAGATCGAGCAGATTCGCGATTTATGCGCGCGCTGGAATGCCTACGTCATCACCGACGAAATTTACGAGCACATGATTTACGACGGCGCGAAGCACATATCAGCAGCGACGATCGACGGCCTGCGCGAGCGGACGATCACGATCAACGCGCTCTCGAAAACATACAGCGTCACAGGCTGGCGCGTGGGATGGGCGATTGCGCCGCCCGAAGTCACTTCGGCGATCCGCAAGGTGCACGATTTTCTGACGGTCGGCGCCGCCGCGCCGCTGCAGGAAGCCGGAGCGGTGGCGCTGCGCTTTCCGGAAAGCTACTACGAAATGCTGGCCAGCGAGTATTTGGTCCGCCGGGACAAGATGCTCGGGATTCTCGAGAGTGCCGGCTTCCGCTGTTTCCGACCGCGAGGCGCGTATTACATCATGACCGACATTTCCGGATTTGGATTTCCGGATGATGTAACTTTCGCGCGCCATCTCGTGAAGGAAGTCGGCGTGGCGGGCGTGCCCGGGTCGAGTTTCTACCGCGATCCCGCCGACGGCAGCCAGCATCTTCGCTTCACATTTTGCAAGACCGACAAAACGCTCAACGCCGCTGCCGAACGGCTCGCGACGATTCGCTCGAAAATCTGAGGTCTGTCGCTGCACGTGACGAGAGTTGGGCGCCGTCGAGGTATGCTAGAATTCGCGCGCGGATTCGGGGAGGATTGTGATGGCGAGGGTGCTCGAGCTGATTCGGCCGCATACGCGCGTGACGGCGAACGGCGATAGCGACGCCGCCGACATTCGTTCGAGCCAGACCCGGACGTTTCTTTGCACGCTGGAAATCTTCGAGCAGATCGAGCAGGAATCATTGGATGTTTCGATTTGGGCGTCAGCCGACGGGCAGGATTTTGGCAAGACGCCGCTTCTGAAAATTCCGCAGAGTTTCTATCGCGGCCAGACGAAGCAGATTCTCGATCTCACGCTGCGCCCCGAATGCAATTTCATCCGCGCCCGGTGGGAGCTGACCCGTTGGGGCCGCGTCGCGCCGCATCCGATGTTTGTGATTGGCTTACGCCTCGAGCAAGTTGCCTCGTTCGCGCATCAACCCGCCACGGTCAAAGCGTAGTTCCGTGTAATCTGCCGCGCGGAAATTCCCGCCTGCCGCAATCTGAACTGCCAGCGAATTTAGCCGCTATGCAAAATCGAAGGATTGTCTGTACGCCGGAATCATCACACTCCAATGATATGTCGTTTCCACCGCGCCCTTGAACGACTGCAACGCGACCGGCTCGCCGTGAACGAGAAACGTTTGCTTCGGCGCAGCCTGGAATCCGGAGAGCCACCGCAGCAATTCGCTGCGGCCGGCGTGCGCCGAAAGTTGCGAGAGCGTAATGATTTCCGCGCGCACGGGAACCATTTCGCCGAATATCTTCAGATATTTCGCGCCGTCCTGGAGCGCGCGGCCACCGGTCCCTTCGCCCTGATAGCCGACGAGAAGCACCGCGCTGCGGGAATCGGGCAAGCGTTTCGCGAGATGGTGCAGAATGCGGCCACCGGTGACCATGCCGCTGGCGGAAACGATGATGCACGGCGTCACCACGTCGTTGATTTTCTTCGATTCATCGGCCGTGCGCGTCATGTGCACACCCGACTCACCAAGCGGATCGCCCGAATCGGATTGCGCCTCGCGCGAGTAGTCGGCGTCGTAATCTTCTTTGTGGCTTTCGTACAGATCGGTGACGCTGATGGCCATGGGGCTGTCGACGAAGGTCGGCAAGCGCGGAATGCGTTGCTGAACCTCGAGACGATGCAGGTAATACATCAGCGTTTGCGTGCGGCCGACGGCGAACGCGGGAATTACGACCGCGCCGCCGCGCTTGGCCACGCGATTGATGATTTCGGCAAGGGCGTCCTCGGGAGAGCCCGCGGGATGGTCGCGGTCGCCATATGTGGATTCGCAGAGGAGATAATCGGCGCGGCTGGGCGGCTCGGGATCGTTGATGATGGGCTGATCGTAGCGTCCAACGTCGCCGGAAAATACGACGAGCGTCTGCTTTCCATTGTCAGTGATGGTAAGTTCCAGCCAAGAGGAGCCGAGAATGTGGCCGGCGTCATGGGGACGAACTGAAAATTGCGGGCTGATGGTGAACGGATCCTTGCGGGGGACTTCCTGGAATCGCGCGAGAGCCGCATGTGCTTCGGGAACTGTGTAGAGCGGCAGCGGCGGCTTGTGCCGCGAATATCCTTTCTTAGTTGCGTACTGAGCTTCTTCTTCCTGGAGGTGCGCTGAATCGGCGAGCAGAAGATTGCAAAGATCGTGCGTCGCGGCGTTGCAATAAATGGGGCCGCGGAAGCCGTCCTTTACGAGCCGCGGGAGATAGCCCGTGTGATCGATGTGCGCGTGCGTCAGGAGGACCCAATCGATCGTTGCGGGATCGATGGGCAGCTTCTGCCAGTTGCGATCCTTCAGTTCGCGGGAACCCTCGAAGAGCCCGGAATCGACGAGCAATTTCTTTCCGCCCGCCTCCACGAGATATTTTGAGCCGGTCACGGTGCCGGCAGCGCCGAGAAAGGTAATTTTGGCCATAGGGCGCGTATTGTAACTTGACGAGCGGGCGATCGCATGGCGATTTGCGTGCGGCGACTGTAGCGATGCGAGCGCGGCCGTTGCGCACTTGACGCTGCGCGTGCGGGTGACTTACGCTCGACCGCTCGATTTAATTGATGGAGGAAGATGAATGGCAACGCGGCAAGGGGCTCGTGCCTTCGACCAAGTGCGACGGGCGTGCGCGCAATTCGCGATGCTTTTGGCGCTGATTTTACTTGGAGCGATGCCGGGTGTCGCGGATTCGAACCGGGTGAAGCATGCAGCCAAAGCCGCGCCGCTGCGCTTCGAGATTTCCTACGCGAAGAATTTGAGCGCGTCGCCGCTCGACGGGCGAGTTTATCTCCTCATTTCGAAATCGGGCGAAGATGAGCCACGCTTTGCCATCAGCTACATGGGCGATTCGCAGCAAATTTTTGGAGTCGATGTGGATGGACTGGCCGCGGAAACGCCGGTTGCGTTCGATCGGACGGTCCCGGGTGCGCCGGTGGCGAGCATCGAAAATATTCCGGCGGGCGATTACACGGTGCAGGGCTTGCTGAATATTTACGAGACGTTTCACCGCGCCGATGGCCACGTCCTGAAGCTTCCCATGGATCGCGGAGAAGGGCAGCACTGGAATTCGAAGCCGGGAAACTTGTACAGCAAGCCGCAGAAGCTGCGCATCGATCCCGCGACGGGCGGCGTGATCAAGATCGAGCTCACGGAAAAAATTCCAGCCATTGACGCGCCGCAGGACACGAAGTATGTGAAGCATCTCCACATTCAGAGCGAGCTGCTGACGAAATTCTGGGGACGGCCGATGGAACTCGGCGCGATCGTGCTACTGCCGGAAGGATTCGACGAGCATCCCGAGGCGCATTACCCCCTCGTCGTCTTACAAGGCCACTTCAGTCACGACATTTTCGATGGGCTAGGCTTCCGCACCGAACCACCCGCTCCCGACTCGAAGGGCACAGAGAAGTTGGTCGCCGAATACAGTTATAAATTTTATCAAGATTGGACGTCGGGGCGGATGCCGCACGTCATCCTGATCGAAATCCAGCACGCGAATCCGTATTACGACGATTCTTACGCCGTGAATACGGCCAACGTCGGACCGTACGGCGATGCGATTACGCAGGAACTCATTCCCGCGGTCGAGAAAAAATATCGCGGCATCGGCCAGGGTTGGGCGCGTGCCCTGTACGGCGGCTCGACCGGAGGATGGGAGACGCTGGCCTCCCAGGTCTTCTATCCGGATTTCTACAACGGCGCATGGACGATGTGCCCTGACCCCGTGGATTTTCATGCGTACATGTCGGTCGACATTTACAACGACAAGAACGCGTTTGCGTACGACGAGCCGTGGTCGCACATTGCGCGGCCGCTGGCGCGCACGCCGGACGATCAAACTTTGCAGACGATTGAGGGAATGAGCAAGATCGAGTCGGCGCTCGGCTCGCACGGGCGCTCGACCGAGCAACTCGGCATTTTTGACGCTGTCTTTGGTCCGATGGGAGATGATGGATATCCCAAGCCGATCTGGAATCCGGAGACGGGCGACATCGACAGGGACGTCGCGGCGTATTGGCGCGAGCACTTCGATCTGGATTACATTCTCGAGCGCGATTGGAAGACGCTGGGCCCGAAGCTCGTCGGCAAGATTCACGTGAGAGTCGGCACGCGCGATACATTTTACTTGGACAATGCCGTGCGGCTTCTTCAGAAATTCCTCGAGAGCACGAACGATCCGTACTACGCGGGGGATTTCGAATTCGGTCCGCATATGCCGCACTGTTTTACGGGCGATCCGCACATGCCGGTCAAATCGGACGATATTCACGAAACGATGATGTACGGCTGGCTGACGTTCAACGAGCGCATTCTGCCGCTCGCGGCGGCGCACATTGAGAAGACCGCGCCAAAGGGCGCCGACATGTCGTGGAAGTATTGAGCGGTGAGGCGGAGCGCGGCGGCGAAGCATCTGACCTTTATTTTTCAGGTGGAGCGAATCGAGATGAAGCGCGCGGTTCGATGGTTGATTTGCTTTGGCGCGATGGCGGCGCCGGTGCTGGCTCATGCGCAGGGCGATGTGCGGGGAAAGGCGCCGGCTCGCTCTGATGCATCCTCGGCGGTGCAGCAGGATTCGTCGACGAGCGTTGCGGCCCAGAGTGATACGGCGGCGATGGCGACGACGGATGATGCCGCGAAGCAGTCTCCAGCGCTCGCGCAGAACCCGGCATCGAACGCGGCGCCGGCCGGAGCGCCGGCTCCAACGGTCCTTCCAGAGGAACGTCTGCCCTCGCTTTATTTTCACGAAGGCACATGGGAGACCGGCGTCATGGCGGGCGGCGGCATCGGCGCGGGAAAAAGATCGGGCACCCGGTTCGCCGAGGCAGGCGCGCACATTGGCATCGTGCTGACGGGCGATCATCTCGGAAGCTGGCTACGCGGCAACTTCGAATTCGCGGGCGAGTTCATGCCTGTTTATTATGTGTTTACGCCGGATGTTGGCAGCGTATATGGCGTGAGCGGCAAGCCCATCATTCTTCGCTGGAATTTCACGCACGGAAAACGGCTCGCGCCGTATATCCAGCTCGCGGGCGGCTTGCTGTTCACGACGCAGCCAGTTCCGCCGCCGATTGATTCCGGAGGGCCGACTTCGGCTGTGAACTTCACGCCGCAGGGCTCCCTCGGAATTAATTTCTTCACCAAGCCCGGGCAGGCGATCGTTTTCGAGGGCCAGCTCGTACACCATTCGAGCGCCGGCCTCGGCGAGAAAAATCCCGGATACAACGCGTCATTCTTCTTCACGTTGGGCTATGAATGGTTTCACGGCTGGCATCGCCACTAATTTTGGCTCGATGGCTCGGGCCACGCTCAACATCGCACGACTTCAATGGCTCGTAATGTCCCGTAAGGTTACGCTGCGGACCGACGCGGGGCTTGCGAGGAATTGGGAGACGATGGGGCCATACGCGACGCAACCGGTACTTTGATGGCCGCAGGTTGAGTCCATTGTCACAACGGGAGCGGCGATGGATTTGGCGAACGTCTCCACCGGGATGGGATTCGCCATGTGGTCCTGCGGCGAGAGAATCACGAGAAATTTCGCGTGAGCGCGCTCCGCTGCTTTCTCCAGCGTGACGCCCAATTCCGCGGGAACATCGAGCGCGATGATGGCCTGCCGCTGGCGGATCTGATCGCAAGCTGCGCCGGGGTCCTCGGTCGCATTCTTTTTCAGCGCTGCGAAAAACGAATCGAAGTCTCCGGGCGCGGTGTGAGCCACACGATATGCCGGCGAAAAACCGTTCAGCGCGCCGACTTCCAGAGACACGGCGTATCCGCGAGTCAGCGGGCCAGTGGGATGGCCGTTGTTCCACGCCGGATCGAGTTCCATCGCGTCAATCTCTGCTGACCAGAGCAGCTTGTCGTTGGAGGTGGATTGCGGCGAGCCGACGATGGGAATGGCAAGGTCCATAAAATCCGGATAGGCCAGCGCCCAAGAAAAGGTCTGCATCCCTCCCATTGAAAGTCCCATGACGGCGCGGAGATGCGAGAGGTGAAACACCTCCGTCACCAGCCGGTGCTCGGATTCGACCATATCGCGGATCGTGAATTCCGGAAATTCCATCAGCGGCTGCGACTTGCTGTTCGACGGGGACGTCGAAACGCCGTTGCCGATGGCATCCACCACTATGACGAAATACTTTCCGCTGTCCACGATTCGGGCGGGACCGATGAGTTCGAGCAGATTTTCCGTTCGGCCGTCCAGCCACGTCGGCCAGAGGATCGCGTTCGATTTGTCGGCATTAAGTTTTCCGACCGTGCGATAGCCGAGATGGAAATTGTGGATCACCGCGCCGCTCTGCAATCTGAAATCGCCGAACTCGGCGAATTGCAGAGGCGCTTCAGATGGGTGCACTTGGGCTTGGGATGCCGCAGCCGCAAGGAGTAGGAAGCAAAGGAACAGCGCGAATCGCCCGGCATTTTTCATGGTGGGCATTCTACTCTCGGGACTCTTTAAAGGAAGGCGGAACGAAGCGCAAACGCGGTGTGCGGCAAAACTTGGTGGAGCCGATGGGATTCGAACCCACGACCTCCTCGATGCCATCGAGGCGCGCTCCCAACTGCGCCACGGCCCCACCGGAGAAAAGCGGCTGAATCGTTTATATCATTCCGGTTTGCACGCGGTCAAACGCGCCGCAATAAGTCTCGCCACTCCTGGCACATGGCAGCGCCCCTCTTGGAATTTTGATGCATCGTTTTGCCCCGATTCGGATTCCAATACGTTAGCCCTTTGCTCCAGTTGTCCAGACGGATGCGGTCCTGGAAACCAACGTGGAGTTGAGCGCACCCCTGAGGTAGAGTCGAAGCGACCGCGTGGACACCCGAGCCAACTCGCCGATCATTCTCGCTGAGACCTGGAGCCTCGCGATGCAGGCCTTGCGCGCCAATAAGCTGCGCGCCGTTCTCACCATGCTTGGCGTCATTATCGGAAGCGCGTGCATTGTTTTGGTCGTCACCGTGGCTCTTGCCGGAAAGCGCTACATCATCGGGCAGATCGAAGCCGTTGGTTCCAATCTGGTGTATGGCGAAGTAATCCACGCGGGCGGCGCGCAACCGTCGACGCTCTCGGACGAAATTTCCGTCAGCGACCTCGCCGCGGTCAAGGCCGCAATTCCCGAGGTCGTGGAAACGGCCGGGACGCGTGAGATTCCAATGACCGTGATCGCCGGCGGCGTCGAGCATCCCGTCAGCCTGGTCGGCGTCACTGAAGGATTTCAGGAAATTCGCAATCTGGAAATCACCCGCGGCCGGTATCTCGATCAGGACGATATGGCGTCGCGGAGCAAAGTTTGTCTCCTCACGCAGGAACTCGCCGCCGTCGTTTATCCGGCGGACGATCCCGTCGGAAAGCAAATCCGCGTGGGCGAGCTGACCTTCACCGTGATCGGCGTGTTTCGCGAGCGCGCCGCGACGTTTGGCCAATCGGAAATCACGGGCGAGTCGATGATCGTTCCGTTTTCGCTGATTCGGTATTACACCGGCCAGGAATACGTCAAGACGTTCTACGTGCAGGCCGACAGCCCGGAGAATGTCCCGCTCGTAACGCGCGAGGTGGGAGAGATTTTGCGGAGCCGGCATCGCGCGGGCGTCGATTATCAGGTGCAGAATCTCAGCGGGATCCTTGAAACGGCGCGTCACATTTCGCTGGCGATGACGATCGTTCTGATTGTCGTCGCGCTGATTGCGCTGGCGATCAGCGGCATCGGAATCATGAACATCATGCTCGTGACCGTGACCGAGCGAACGCGCGAAATCGGCATACGAAAGGCGCTGGGTGCGCCGCGCGGCGCAATCCTCTATCAGTTTCTGATGGAAGCCGTGATGATCAGCGGAACGGGCGCCGTCACCGGAATCGCCATCGCCGTGGCGATTCCACTTCTGGTCGAGGCGCTGCTGACCGCGCTGGCCGTCCCCGGCGACATTCGGATTCCGATTTCCTGGCTCTCCGTGGTGATTGCGTTCGTGGTCTCCTGCTCGACGGGCCTTCTCTTCGGATATTTGCCGGCGAACAGGGCGGCCCAACTCCAGCCGACGGACTCTTTGCGATATGAATAGCGCAGCGACGAACTCACAAGTTCGAAATCGTACACGTTCCAACTCGTTCGCGCTCGCGCTGCTCTTCGTGTTCATCGGAGCGTTGTCGCTCGCCGCGGTTCCTGCGGCACTTGCGCAGGACGCAGAGCCGCTGACGCTGAAGGGTGCCGTCAACCTCGCGCTAAAGAACAGCCGGGAACTGGCGCTCGCTCGCGTTCAGTACGCCGTCGCGATGAATCAGACGAGTCTCGATCGTTCCGCTTTCCATCCGAATCTCTACACCGGAGCGGGCGCTGTCTATAGCAATGGATTTCCCGAAACCCCCAGCGGTTCGGCCCCCTCTGTCTTCAAGCTTGTCTACACGGAGAGGATATTTGATCCGTTACTGAAGGGCGAAGTGCGCGCGGCCGAAGAAGTGGCCAAGAACCAGCAGCTGGAAATCGACCGGACGCGCGATGCCGTAATCCAACGAACGGCATCTACATATCTGGAGCTCGCCAAGGTGCGGCATGAGCTCGATTTGCTTCGCACCGAGCGCACCAGCACCCAGAAGATCCTCGATTACACGCGGGAACGCGCGGGCGCGGGCTTTGAACTGCCCATCGAGGTTACGCGCGGCGAGCTGACCATGGCTCGAATCGACCATCACATCATTCAGCTCGAAGGGCGGGACGACATCTTGACCGAGCAGCTCCGCGATCAGATCGGGTATCCAGCGGACGCAGCGATCCAGGTGACGCCCGAGGATTTGCCCGCCGCCGCAGAAGAGTCGGCCGTGGCCGTCGAAAATCTGGCCATGCAGAACAACCTTGACGTCAAGGAAGCCGAGAACGAGCGCAACGCCGGGCAGCATAGGTTGAAAGGCGCCCGCGGCAGCTATTGGCCCACCGTGGATTTGATCGGCGAGTACGACGTGCTCAGCAAAATCAATAATTACCAGAAGTTTTTCAACGCTTTTCAGCGTAATAACGTCAACGTCGGCTTCGAAGTGACGATTCCACTCTTCGCCGCGCGGACGCGGGCTTCCGTGGCTCTGGCGAAGAGCGAATTGCAGGCCGACGAGATGGCGTTGGGTACGAAACGCCAAAACGTCCGGATGGATGTGCGCCAGAAGGTTCGGGACGTGAAGGAACTCGAATCCGCCCGCGAGGTTGCCCGGCTCGATTTGAAGCTCGCCGAGGAGACACTCGAGATTACCCAGACGAAGTTCGACCACGGGCAAGCCAGCCTTCGCGAACTTGAGCAGGATCGGCTCACGGAAAGCGAGAAATGGCTGGGTTTCCTGGACGCGGACTTCGCGCGGCAGCAGGGGCAGCTGACCTTGCTTCAGACCACTGGCCAGTTGGCAGCTGTGTTCCAGTAGGGCACTTTTTGTTACAGATCGGGTGGGGCTGGTTTGGGCGTAATCCTGCAATCAGGTACAATGATATGTGTGGACTTGCGGGCTGACAGAGCTTCCGCAACACCCGAGGGAGGGTGACTTTTCATGCCGTCCGTAATGAAGACGCTGCTGCTAAATCCGCCGAGTTTCGAGAAATTCGACGGTGGCGCGAGCTCGCGCTGGCCAGCGACACGTGAGATCGAGTCCTATTGGTACCCTGTTTGGCTCAGCTATCCCGCTGGAATGTTGCCAGGCAGCCGTCTGCTGGATGCGCCGCCGCACCACGTCAGCAAAGAAGAAACCATCCGGATTGCCCAGGACTATGAATTTCTGGTGTTGTTCACCTCGACCGTGGGCTTCCTCAGCGATCTCAAGATGGCCCAGGCGATGAAAGAAAAGAAGCCCGGCCTTAAGATCTGTTTTGTCGGCCCGCACGTGCAAATCAAGCCCGCCGAAACCCTATTGGCGAGCCCATATGTGGATTTCATCGTCCGCGGGGAGTTTGACCACGCGGTTGTCGAGTACGCGCAAGGCAAGCCGCTGAGTGAAATTGCGAATGCCAGCTACATTCAGGACGGGAAAGTCGTCCACAATCCGACGCGCCCGCTTCTCCAGACCGCGGAGCTGGACGCGCTGCCATTCGCGACCGAAGTGTACGAAAAGAATCTGAAGATCGAAAACTACAACGTCCCGTTCCTGCTGAATCCCTATGTGGCGTTTTACACGTCGCGAGGCTGTCCGGCGCTCTGCACGTTCTGCCTGTGGCCGCAGACGCTTTCGGGTCATTCCTGGCGCGTCCGCTCGACCGACAGCGTCGCGCGCGAATTTGCTGAAGCGCACAAGCGCTTTCCGCAAGCAAAAGAGTTTTTCTTCGACGACGACACATTCAATATCCGCAAAGACCGCGTGATCGACCTGTGCAAGAAGATCCAGCATGTCGGTCAGCCCTGGTCCTGCACCGCGCGAGATCATAGCGACTACGAGACGCTCAAGGCCATGTCCGACGCCGGCGCGCGGCTGCTCATCGTCGGTTTCGAGTCCGGCGACCCGCAAATCCTTAAAAACATCAAGAAGGGCGCCACCGTCGAGATGGCCCGGGCGTTCATGAAAAACTGCAAGAAAGTGGGTATCAACGTCCACGGCGATTTCATTCTCGGACTGCCGGGTGAAACGAAGGAATCCATTCAGAGGACCATCGATTTCGCGAAGGAACTGGACTGCGAATCGGTCCAGGTTTCACTCGCCCACGCTTACCCGGGCACCGAACTCTACACGGTTTCGCAAGCCGCCGGAGCGCTTCACGGCGAAGCCATCGCCGACGATGGCGGCCACCAGCTTCCGCACCTCGAATATCCTGGACTCACGCGCGAAATGATCATGAGCGAAGTGCACCGCTTCTATGACGAGTATTATTTCCGGCCGCGCGTGGCCTGGCGATTCGTTCGCGAGAGATTGTGGAACGCGAACGATCGCAAGCATCTTTATCACGAAGCCGTCGATTTTCTACGTCTCCGCTCCCAGCGTCGCAAACTGGCGCGCAAGGGCATCGAGAAAAAGACGGTCGTGGCCGTTCCTGGCATCGAGTCAGGCTCTGCAGTCGGCGAGTCGCACGGCGCATGAAAAATCACGCACGGTTACAGCTGAAGACATCCATTCTGATCTTCCTGATGGTCGTGTTCGGGCCACTCGGAGATGTGTTCCTCGGCAAAGGCATGCGGCAAGTCGGCTCGATGCCGGGTTGGCAGCCGGAAGAACTCGGACGATATCTCGTGCGCGCGCTGGAATCGGGGATGGTTTGGCTGGGGATTGCGTCGCTTCTCGCGTTTTTCGTCGCGTATATTCTAGTGCTGTCCTGGGCTGACTATAGCTTCGTCCAGCCGGCATCTTCGATTGGCTATGGCGTCGTGGCGCTGCTCGGATATTTTCTGCTCGGCGAGTCCATCACCTCGATCCGCTGGATCGGCGTTTTCGTGATCTGCCTGGGCGTATTCCTGGTCGGTCAGACGCCGCCGAACACCACGGAGCAAGCCTGACCATGCGCGCCGCTCTTTTCTTCACGATTATCGTCTGTGCCGGCACCGGCGGAGAAATCGCGGTGTCGCGCGCGATGAAGGAAGTCGGCGAAGTGCACGATTTTTCTCCGCGCAATCTTGTCCGCGTGATTTTGCGCGCGCTGCGCTTGCCGTGGATGTGGACCGGCGTCGGCCTGATGGCCTTCGCATTTTTCGCGCTGATGATGCTTTTGTCCTTTGAAAATGTAAGCTTCGTCGTGCCCGTCACCGCGCTCAGTTACGCGGCCGGCGCACTCGGAGGCAAATTTATTCTGGGAGAACGCGTGTCGCCCGTGCGCTGGATTGGCGTTCTCCTGGTTTGTCTTGGCGTAACTTTGGTGTGCATCGGGTAGGGAATTCGCTGATGAACTGGAACGACATGCGATTTCTGATCATGGTCGCGGCGCTCGTGCCGCTCGGCTACTACCTGTTTGCCATCATCGCCGCGCTTCGCTTTTTCCGCGAGAGTCCGGATGTCGCGCCGGAATTTGCTCCGCCGGTCAGCATCCTAAAACCGGTACGTGGTCTGGATCGCGAGACGTATGAAAACTACGCGAGTTTCTGCCGCCTCGACTATCCCGATTACGAAATTCTTTTCAACGTCGCGGACGAGCACGACGCCGCCATCCCCGTCATCCAAAAAATCATTCAAGATTTTCCCGAGCGCTCCATCCGCCTTCTCGTCGGTGCCGAACAGCTCGGCACGTCGAACAAAGTCAACAAGCTTTCACGCATGGTCGAGGAGGCGCGCTACGACGTCCTGGTCGTCAGCGACAGCGACATTCGCGTCAGCCCGGACTATCTGAGATCCGTTGTCGCGCCTTTCCACGATCCAAAGGTTGGCGCGGTCACGTGCCTCTATCGCGGCCTCGCGGGCACTACGCTCGGCTCCGAACTCGAAGCCCTCGGCAATTCCTCCGATTTTGATCCGGGAGTTCTGGCGGCGTGGCAACTGGGCGAAGTGAGCTTCACGCTCGGCGCGACGATGGCCACCACACGCCGCCATCTCGCTGAAATCGGCGGCTTCGAAGGCCTCGTCGATCATTTCACCGACGACCACGAACTCGGCCAACGGATTTCCGCGGCCGGCTATCGCATCAAATTCAGCCGCGTTCCGGTCGACACCGTTTATCCTTCGCTTTCGATGGCCGAATCTTTCCGCCATCAAGTCCGTTGGGCCTTGACCATCCGCCATTCGAGCCCCGGCGGCCACGTCGGCCTGATTTTCACCCAAGGACTTTTCTGGGCTCTTCTCGCTTCGGCTGTTGCGCGTTCCTTGCCGGTCGCTGCCGCGTATCTCGCGGGCTACGTTGTTTTGCGGACCGCCATGGCCTGGACGGTGGGTGTCTGGGGCTTGAAGGATCCGCTGCTGCGCCGGCGCATGTGGCTTCTGCCCGTGCGCGACGCCTTTGCCTTCGTCGTTCTGCTTCAAAGCTTCCTCACGTGCCGCATCGAATGGCGCGGCGTCGAGTATTACATCCGCGGAAAAGAATTGGTCCCCGTTGAACCGCGCCCCGCACGCGGTTGACGGATTCCCGCGCCGCAGCTAAACTAATTTCAGGGTCGTGAGAGCGGCCCTTTTTTGTTGTCTCCCATCGGCTGGGAGGTCGTTCAATTGGTAGGACCTCAGATTCTGGATCTGATTATCCTGGTTCGAGTCCAGGCCTCCCAGCCAAACTTCAAGAAGCTGCAAATTTCCCAACAAAATTGAGGAATCCATAGCGAAGGCGGAAATTGCTACCGCAGGCGAAGGCAGTTGGTGGCGCCATCGCTGCCTACAAGTGTGCGGAGCGAACCGTTGCCGACCGCTTTGGCGAAGGCCGCACAGCTCAACCCTACGCTGCTGCGCGGTGAATCGGCAGATACCGGTTGCCCGAAATAGTCGCCCGGACTAGGATACCGCCACCTCGACAACGCCGGAGCAGGATTTCCCGGCGAAGGAGGCTCCTTTGAAACTCAGTTACGGACCAGGCCGCACGTTTCTGCTAGCCGGAATCTTGTTGTACGGAACAGCCACGTCCCTTGCGCAGACCGACACTACACCTGGTTCGAGCACTCCGGGCCAAGCCATACCCGGAACACTTGGAGTGAGCCCGTTCGCAAGCAGTGTGCCGGCAAAGCTCGTTCCGGGAGTCATGCCGCTTTCGTTGCAGGATGCCGTCGATCGCGGGCTGAAACAAAATCTCGGACTGCTCCTTTCGAATGCAGACATCCGTTCGGCCCGCGGCGAACGGTGGCAGCAATTAAGCGCTCTGCTGCCCCATGTAACAGCCGCGCCCTATGTGGCTGCCACGGAGATTGATCTCGCTGAGCTCGGCCTTACCAGCGTAGGTGGAATCCAAATACCACCGTCCGTGGGCCCTTTTTCATATTTCGATGCACGTGCAGCTGTGACGCAATCGCTGTTTGACTGGAAATCGATCAACGCCACTCGCGCGGCCAGCCAGAGCTTGAAATCCGCCGAATATAATTTTAAAGACGCGCGCGATCTCGTTGTGCTCGCCGTTGGCTATACCTATTTGCAGGCCATTGCCGACGAGGCCCGCATCGAAACGGCGGAAGCGCAAGTCAAAACGGCGCAGGCGCTCTACGATCAAGCAACGAACCAGGTGAATGCAGGCACCTCGCCGGACATCGACGGCCTGCGCGCCAAGGTGGAGCTCCTGACCCGGCAGCAACAGTTGATTCAATCGAGAAACAACTTCGCCATCCAGAAGCTGACCGTAGCGCGCGTGATCGGCTTGGCTCCCGGGCAGGAATTCGATTTGACCGACAAGTCGCCCTACCAGCCGTTTGAGGGCATCACCGTCGATGAGGCACTGAAACACGCATACGCTTCGCGTTCCGATTACCTGGCGGCCATCACCGACATCCGCGCAGCCGAATTCTCCCGCAAGGCTGCGCTGGCCGGCTATCTCCCGTCGGTTTCATTTAACGCCGACTATGGCACGGGAGGAGCGCATCCCTCCACGGCAACGCAAGTATCGGACGTGCGCGGAACGCTCTCGATTCCTATCTTTCAAGGAGGCAGCGTTCGCGGTGACGTTTTGCAGGCCGACGCAAGACTCGAGCAGAGCCGCGAACGCCTGGATAGTCTCCGCGCGCAGATCGATTCCGACGTTCGCGCCGCTCTGCTGAACCTGCAGTCGTCGGCCGATCAAGTCAACGTGGCGCGCAGCAACATTGATTTGGCGGAAGAGACGCTGGCCCGCTCGCGCAATCGTTTCAGCGCGGGTGTCACTGATACCGTAGAGGTGGTGCAATCGCAAGAGGCTGTAGCGAGCGCCCATGAACAGTACATCTCGAGTCTCTACAGCTACAATTTTTCAAAAATTTCCTTGGCTCGCGCTCTCGGCGTCGCGGAAGAGGGCGTCAAGGAATATTTCAAAGGAAAATAAACATGGCGGACGAGAACCCACCCCGTTCGGTGCCTGACGCAGGTAAAGAATCCCCGATCGAGAAGTCGCCCCTGACGGACTCAGTGTATGCGACGCCGGCGTACCGAAGTCCCAAGCGCCGCAGAAACATCCTGATTCTGATCATCGTCCTGGTGGTGCTTGTTGGCGGCCTGTTTTTGTGGCGCTACCTCGGCAGCTATGAATCGACCGACGACGCCCAGGCGGATGTTCACCTGTATCCCGTCAGCGCGCGTATTTCCGGCTATGTCGTCAAGGTCAACGTGGACGACAACCAGTGGGTTCAGAAGGGCGCCGTCCTGGTTGAGATCGACCCGAAAGACTACGAGGTTGCGGTTGCCGAGGCGCAAGCCAATCTGGACAGTGCCGAAGCGACAGCCCAATCGCTGAATATCACGGTTCCCATTACTTCGGTGAACACCTCGAGCCAGTTGAAGTTCACTGCTTCGGACATCGAGAACGCCGACGCCGGAGTCATTGCCGCCGAAAGGCAGTTCACCGCCGCCCATGCCCAACTGGAAGCGGCCGAGGCGAACGATGTGAGGGCGCAAGACGATCTCCATCGTTACAAGCTTCTGGTCGACACACGGGACGTGTCCGAGCAGGTTTACGATCAGGCAGTGGCCACGGCTAAGTCCAGTACCGCGGCGGTAGCGGCAGCCCGTGCCAATGAGTCCGCCGCGCAGCAATTCGTGCAACAGGCCCGCAGTCGTCTCGTGCAAGCGAATGCGAACCACCAATATGCGGAAACCGGGCCGCAGCAGGTGTCGTCCACCCGGGATCGCGCGCGTGCCGCGATCGCCGATGTGGAGCAAAAGCGCGCGCTGCTCGAGCAAGCCGAGCTAAATCTTCAATACACCAAAATCGTTGCGCCGGTTACGGGTGAAGTGAACAAAACTGTTGTCGTCGGATTAAACGTTGAACCCGGCCAGCAACTCCTCACCGTGGTGCCTCTCGATGACGTGTGGGTCACCGCGAATTTCAAAGAGACGCAGCTGAAACACATGCGGGTCGGGCAGAAGGCGGAAATCCATGTCGATTCGACCGGCCGGACCTTAAAGGGCCACGTGGAAAGCATCGCGGGGGCAACCGGCCCTCTCTTCAGTTTGCTTCCGCCTGAGAATGCCACCGGCAATTACGTGAAAATTGTGCAAAGGATTCCGGTAAAGATCGTTCTCGAGCCGGGCGAGAATCGGGATCGTCAGCTTCGGCCCGGCATGAACGTCGTGCCGGACGTATACCTCCAATGAGTTCTGCTGCTCTTACAATCGACCAGGACGTTTGGCGGCCCAAATTCAATCCTTGGCTGATTGCTGTTGTCGTCGCGATGGCGGCCTTCATGGAGGTGCTCGACACCAGCATCGCCAACGTGGCGCTGCCGTACATGGCCGGGAGTCTGGGGGCGAGCAATGACCAGAGCACATGGGTCCTCACTTCCTACCTGGTCTCGAATGCCATCGTTCTGCCAATCAGCGGCTGGCTCGCCGGCGCCTTGGGACGCAAGCGCTTTTTCATGGCCTGTTTGAGTATTTTTACCGTGAGCTCTTTGCTTTGCGGGTTGGCGCCGAGTCTCGGGCTTCTTCTTTTTTTCCGCGTGCTGCAAGGCGCCGGCGGCGGCGGACTGCAGCCGATGGCTCAAGCCATTCTGGCGGACACATTTCCGCCGCAGCAGCGAGGCTTGGCTTTCGCGCTCTATGGCATTACCGCCATCATGGCGCCCACGATTGGGCCAACCCTGGGCGGATGGATCACCTTCAGCTATTCCTGGCGATGGATATTTTTTATCAATCTTCCGGTCGGAATAGCCACATGGCTTTTGGTGCGCCGCTTTGTCGAAGATCCGCCGTATTTAAGCCGGCTCAAGGCCGCCGGGGTGAAGCTGGACTACATTGGCATCGCACTTTTGACTTTGGGCATCGGGGCCCTGCAAGTGTTGCTCGACAAGGGCCAGGAAGATGATTGGTTCGGTTCGCACTTCATAACCACCCTAGTCGTCGTGGCCACGGTATGCCTGATCTCGCTGGTGATCTGGGAGTGGTTTCAAAAGGCTCCCATCATCGACGTGCACATGTTCAAGAGTTTTAACTTCGCCAGTTCGAACTTGATGATGTTTACCCTGGGAATCATGTTGTTCAGCAGCCTGGTCCTGATGCCTCAGTTCCTCCAGACGCTTTTGGGGTATACCTCCGAACTGGCCGGGCTCGCGCTTTCGGCCGGAGGCCTTGTTTTGTTGCTTGAAATGCCCATCATGGGCACACTGACTACGAAGTTCCAGGCACGCTACCTGATCGCCTTCGGCTGGCTGGCCTTGTCCATCGCCATGTACTATTCCACGAAGCGGATTGACTTGCAGATCAGCTTCAGCGCCGCCACTTGGTTGCGCATCACGCAGGTTATCGGCTTAGGGTTTCTGTTTGTGCCTGTAACGCTCGTGGCTTACATCGGAATTTCGCCGGAGAAGAACAACGCGGTCGCGGGACTCGTCAATTTCATGCGCAATATCGGAAGCAGCGTCGGAACTTCTATGGTTACCACCATAGTGGCGCGGCGCTCGCAGTTCCATCAGGAGATCTTGGGCGATTACGTCCGTGCCGGAAACCCGAATTTGCGAAACAGTGTCGGCGGTTTGGCCCAGAAGTTGGTTCATTCCGGGTTGAGCGCGCATGACGCACAGATGCAGGCGTACGCCAGGATCTATCAAACGGTCCAAAGGCAGGCGGCGAGTATGGCCTACATTGATACGTTCAAGGTCCTTGCCGTGGGGGCAGCGATCATGTTTTGTCTGAGTTTTGCTTTGAAGAAGAATGATCCCGGGGGCGGCGGGGAAGCGGCGGTGGGTTAAGCGAAGTGAAACGATATGCCGTAGAATGGCATGTGGCGGAAAGTCGGAGTAGAGACTTACATGGTCAAAATCGTCACCATTGAACGAGAGTATGGAAGCGGCGGAGGCGAAATCGCTCAATTGCTTGCGACGCAGTTGGGCTGGAAGCTTTGGGATCAGTTGCTGACCGAGGAGATCGCCAGGCTTGCGAACTGCCCCAAAGCCGTTGTCGAGGTTCGAGAGGAACGCACCGATCCACTCTACTACCGGCTGTTCAAATCCTTTTTGCGCGGAAGCTATGAAGGCAGCCTCAACGCACACAAGCTCAACCTGGTCGACAGCGAAAGCATTTTGAAGATTACGGAACGCGTCGTTCAGCACGCCGCTAAGACCGGCAACTCTGTCATCGTCGGAAGGGGATCGCAGCATTTTCTCAGGAATCGCCCAGACGCGCTGCGTCTGTTTCTCTATGCTCCGAGAGAAAATAAGGTGCGGCGCGTCTTGGCTCGCGGTAAGAGTGAGAACGAAGCCCAACAGCTCGTCGATACCGTTGACCGCGAGCGCGCCGATTTCATCCAGAAATATTTCCACGTGGAATGGCCTGACCGCATCGTGTACCACGCCATGATCAACACCGCGATTGGCGAGGAGGCCGTCGTTCACATGATTCTGGATTTCATGAATACCGTCGATGCAGGAGTGACCGCCTGAGCGCAAAGTAGAACATCCGCTCGATTTCGGGTGGGAGCTTACTCCCCGGTGGCTTTCCGGATGGTACTGCCCTCACGAATTGGGGGCGCAGTCAGCCGCTCAGGACTGTTTACCTAATGCCAGCCAAGATTTCCCTTCACGCAGGTCGAAATACCATTTGCAAGTCCCTCCAAAGGCGCGACCCTCAGAATGTAACGGCTCTTTGTCCAAATGTTGAAATTACGTCCGGCGCCGCAACAGACGCACACAGGTGTTATGGACGCTCGTCGGCAGACGATGGTAAGCTTCCGCGCTTGACCTTCGCACGCGAGGCGAGCGCGGTATTTCGAAGAGCGAAATTCCGCGCGCCCCGCTAGGATGACATCCGATGGAGTCCGATCCGATGAGCGCGCCAAAAGCGGCAGAAGGCTTGCGTGCCCTCGCGCAGCCGGTGGCCGCTCCGCTCACTCGCGCGGCAATATTCCTAGTCGTGACGCTAAAACCGGGCTCGGAGAGCCGCACGATCGTGCGGTCGTTCTGCGGAGACCTCGGCGCGCTTCTTCGCGCGGTCGAGACTCGCGATCTCGAAGCCGCGCTTTCCTGCATCATGGGCATCGGTTCCGAGGCGTGGGACCGTATATTCGGGCCGCCGCGGCCCGCCATGCTCCATCCGTTCCGCGAGATTCGTGCCGGAGC
The DNA here is from genome assembly GCA_963771905.1 of uncultured Acidobacteriota bacterium. Lineage (GTDB taxonomy): Bacteria > Acidobacteriota > Terriglobia > Acidiferrales > UBA7541 > Palsa-147. Next base: position 295,604 of record CAVYVI010000004.1, on the reverse strand, counting down.
CCGCCACGCGGTTTCCACGCCCGGCGACTTGCTCTTTCACATTCGCGCGAAGCGCATGGATTTATGCTTCGAGTTGGCGACGCTCATCATGCAGCGCATCGGAGATGCCGTTACGCCGGCAGACGAAGTGCATGGCTTTCGTTATTTCGACGACCGCGATCTCATCGGTTTCGTCGACGGGACGGAAAATCCGAGGGGCCAGACGGCGATCGACGCCGTGCTCGTCGGCGAGGAAGACGCCGTGTTCGCCGGCGGCAGCTACGTCATCGTGCAGAAATATCTGCACGATCTCGCGGGATGGGATGCGCTGTCCACGGAGGCGCAGGAACGAATCATCGGCCGCAAGAAGCTCTCAGACGTCGAGCTGGACGATTCCGTGAAGCCCACCTCAGCCCACAATGCGCTCACAACGATCGTCGAGGACGGGAAAGAAATCAAGATCCTGCGCGACAACATGCCCTTTGGCCGTCCCACCCAAGATGAATTCGGCACCTATTTCATCGGCTATAGCCGCTCGCCAAGCACCACCGAGCTCATGCTCGAGAACATGTTCGTCGGCCGTCCTCCCGGCAACTACGACCGCCTCCTCGACTTCAGCCGCGCCGTCACTGGAAATCTGTTCTTCGTGCCGTCCGCAACATTTCTTGAGGACGTATCCGGCGACGAGCCTGCAATTGCGGAGCCCCCCGACGCGCCCGCAATGGCCGAACCATCTCCATCCATCCCCTCGCCTCGCGAGGGTTCGCTCGGCATCGGTTCCCTTAAAGGAGACACCCAACATGAATAATCTACATCGCGAGCTTGCCCCGATTTCCGATGCAGCGTGGGCGCAGATCGAAGAGGAAGCTTCACGCACGCTCAAACGCTATCTCGCCGGACGCCGCGTGGTTGACGTGCGAGGACCGGGCGGCACCGGCGTCTCCGCCGTCGGCACTGGCCACTTGCAGAAAATCGCGGCTCCGGGGGACGGAATCGTGGCGAGGCAGCGCGAAGTGAAACCGCTCGTCGAGCTGCGCGTTCCATTCGAGCTGGAGCGCCAGGCAATTGACGACGTCGAACGTGGCGCGAATGACTCCGACTGGCAACCCGCCAAGGACGCCGCGCGACAGATCGCCTTCGCCGAGGACTGCGCGATGTTCGAGGGCTATGCCGCCGCCGGGATTGGCGGCATACGAAAGGGCACCAGCAATCCGATCAAGACCCTCCCGGCCGAAGTGCGTGAGTACCCGGAAGCCATTGCACAAGCCTTGAGCCAGTTGCGTCTGGTTGGCGTCAACGGTCCGTACGCGGTTCTACTCGGCGCCGACGCCTACACTGCACTCGCCGAAACCAGCGACCACGGATACCCGGTGCTCGAGCACGTCAAGCGGCTCGTCAACGATCAAATCATCTGGGCGCCCGCCATTGCCGGCGCTTTCGTTCTCACCACCCGCGGCGGCGATTTCGACCTTCACATCGGCCAGGATGTCTCCATCGGCTATCTCAGCCACACCGATGCCGCTGTCCGACTCTACCTCCAGGAGACGTTTACTTTCCTCCTGCTCACCACCGAGGCCGCCGTCGCCCTGGTTCCTCCCGCGAAGGCGAAGAAATCCTGACGCGCAGGCTGTCCCGTGCTTGCAAGCGATAATCTTATAGCGGAAAGAGAAAGGGCAACGTGTAGAGGAAACTTACTTCTTCGGCGACTTCGTACCGGCAGCGTCTCGCGCCGTCTTCATCACGGTTTTCTTCATCCGGTTTGCTCCCGCCCAATACAAGCTGATCTCATGCCCATCCGGATCGTTCAAGTACGCGTGCCGCCATCCCCACGGCATCAGGCGCGGCATTTTCGTGATGTAGAAGTTCTTCTGCTGGAGCTTGCGGCAGAAATCGTCGAGCTCGCGCACTTCGAAATAGAGCCGTACGCCATCGCTCGATACGGAAGAGCCCGGGCCCGCCTGATGCAGCGCGATCGTCCCGTCGCCCCCAGGAGCGCGCATCCGAGCATAGACCGGCTTGCCCTCATACCGGAAATCTTCGAGGAGCTTGAATCCGAGCAAATCGCGGTAGAAGCGTACTCCACGCTCGACGTCGGCAACGTAAATCATCGCGTGGTTGAACGTCAGCTTTCCCTCGGCGTCCATCGCCCCGGATGCCTTGCTCCCCGCCGCCCCACCATGCCGCGCAGCTCCGCCTTTTGCAGCTCCGCCCTTCGCCGCGCGCGAACGCCCCTTCTTCTTCGCCGAATTTTTTGCCGTCGCCTTCTTCATCGAGTCGCCACTTCGGCTCAAGCCACCAAGCCGCGCCAGTATCGGCGTGCCAACCGCACCTGTCAAGCCTCGCCGGATACGCATCACCCTTTCTCGCTGAACGGTGAATCGCCCTCGTCTCCTCACCCGCGCTGAATCACGAAAGTGGTACCCTCCCCTCGTGCCCCCGCCAATAAATGTCGCGTCGCTATCAACTGAAAGGTAGGTGAGTTGTGTTTCGCCATACGATTCCCATTGGCCGCATTCTTGGAATACCGATCGAGTTGGACTACTCCTGGTTCCTCATCGCCGCCCTCATCACCTGGATGTTGGCCGTGAATTATTATCCCGCCGAATTCAAGGGTGGCACGCCCGTCGAATACTGGTTGATGGGCGCAATCACCGCCGTACTTTTTTTCGTCAGCCTCCTTGTCCACGAGCTGGCCCACTCCTGGGTCGCCCTTCGCTACAAAATTCCCGTCGAACGCATCACTCTTTTCGTCTTTGGCGGCGTTTCCCAGATCGCGGGCGAACCCCCCAGCGCCAGCGCAGAATTCCTGATTGCAGTCGTCGGGCCGCTCACAAGCTTCGCGCTGGCGGCGCTGTTCTACTTTTCTGAGCCGTTGCTCGTCAATATCGCGCCGGCCCTCGCGGTTGCCAAGTATCTCGCGCTCATTAACGGCATCCTCGGCCTCTTCAATCTCATTCCTGGATTCCCACTCGATGGCGGCCGCGTTTTTCGCGCCATAGTCTGGGGAGTGAACAAGAACTTCCGCCGCGCTACTCTGATCGCCGCCACCACTGGCCGCTTCTTCGGCTTCCTTTTTATTTTTCTGGGCGTCTGGCAAGCCCTGCGAGGGAACGTTATCAATGGATTGTGGATCGCCTTCATCGGCTGGTTCCTCGAAAGCGCAGCCGGCGCTCAAATCCAGCAGCAAATGTTGCAAGGCCTTTTAGTCGGCCACAAGGTGTCGGAAGCGATGGGAACCGCCTGCACGCACGTCCCGGGCGACACGCCATTGCAAAAGTTAGTCGATCAGGAAGTTCTTTCACATGGTCGCCGCTGCTTTCTCGTCGACCGGGGAGACCGCGCCGTCGGTTTGCTCACCCTCCACGACATCAAGGAAATTCCTCGCGCCTCATGGGCCACAACCACCGCGGCCCAAGCCATGGTGCCTCTCGAAAAGGTGAGCAGCATCGATCCCAACTCCGAATTGTGGAAAGCACTCGAAAAAATGGGCGGCGACGGCATCAATCAAATGCCCGTCGTGCGGGGAAACGACGTCGTCGGAATGCTCTCGCGCGGCGACATCGTCAAATATCTTCAAACTCTCCGCCAAGTCGCCACCTGAGCTGTTCGGCGTTGTCTTTTCGCGGCCGTTGCGACGGCACCGATCGCAAGGACGGAAACCGATCTGTGATTTTCACTTTTCCCGCGCCGTCGCCTTCCCGTACGTTGACTTGCCTCACCGTGAAACCTATGATTGCGCCTGCCTCTACCGATGATTGGTCAGACCATCTCGCATTATCGCGTGATCGAAAAGATCGGCGGCGGAGGCATGGGCGTTGTCTACAAGGCCGTGGACACGCGCCTGGATCGCGCCGTCGCTCTGAAATTCCTGCCGCAAGATTTGGCGCACGACCCTCAGGCACTCGAGCGGTTTAAGCGCGAGGCCAAGGCCGCGTCCGCGCTCAATCATCCCAACATCTGCACGATTTACGACATCGGCGAAGAAAACGGCCAGGCCTACATCGTGATGGAGTTCCTGGACGGCGTGACGTTGAAACACCGCATCGCTGGCCGCCCCATGGAAATGGAAACCGTTCTCGATTTGGCCATCCAGATTGCCGAGGGGCTCGATGCGGCTCATGGAGAAGGCATCGTCCACCGCGATATCAAACCCGCCAACATCTTCATCACAAAACGAGGCCACGCAAAAATATTGGATTTCGGTTTGGCCAAGCTGGCTCCGAACCGCGAATCAATGGCCTTGGGCGACACGCTCGCCACATATGCGGCGGCAGGGGTGAGCGAAGAGCACCTTACGAGCCCGGGCACGGCTGTAGGGACGGTCGCCTACATGTCACCCGAACAGTTGGCCGCCAAAGAGCTCGATGCGCGCACGGATCTATTTTCTTTTGGTGTTGTTCTCTACGAAATGGCCACGGGGACGCTGCCGTTCCGGGGAGAAAGTTCGGCGCTCATTACGAATGCCATCCTGAATCGAGCGCCCCTATCGCCTTTGCGGTTGAATCCCGATATTCCGCCGAAACTGGAAGACGTGATCACTCGCGCATTGGAAAAAGACCGCGATCTGCGTTACCAGCATGCTTCCGACATGAAGTCAGAGCTGCGGCGTCTGAAGCGCGACACCGATACCGGCCGAATGGCGGCAGCCGCATTCCGGATCAATGCCGGCGGCACAGGATTCGGTTTCTCAGCCCGTCGTCCATCATCCGACGCCCATATCGGATTCTGTTCCGGTTGCCGGTTCATCGGCTGCGGTGAAAGTGACTGAAGTTCCGGTCACCACACCGAAAAGACCCTGGAAGATTCTGATTCCCGCTGCTGTAGTCGTGATTGCCGCCGTGATCGCCGGCGGTCTCTACTTCCGTTCGCGCCACGGAGCGACGCTGACCGAGAAAGACTCGATCGTGATCGCGGATTTCACAAACACGACCAGCGATTCAGTGTTCGATGGCACGCTGCGGCAGGGGCTGTCGGCGCAACTTGAGCAGTCGCCATTTCTGAATTTGCTTTCGGATGAGCGGGTGGCGCAGACGCTCACGCTGATGGCGCAGCCTGCGGACGCGCGGCTCACGCGCGAGTTGGCCCGCGAGGTCTGCCAGCGGACCGCGAGTGCCTCCACCATCGAAGGCTCGATTTCCAGTCTGGGCAGCCAGTATGTCGTGGGGCTGAAGGCTGTGAACTGCCGCAGCGGCGATGTGCTGGCGAACGAGCAGGCCACGGCGAACGGAAAAGAGCAAGTGCTGAAAGCGCTGGGCGAGGCGGCGGCGAAGGTACGCGTGAAGCTAGGCGAATCGCTGGCCTCGGTGCAAAAGTATGACGCGCCAGCGGAGAACGTGACCACGCCATCGCTGGAGGCGCTGCAGGCTTACAGCCTGGGGTACCAGACGGCCGTAGTGAAGCGCGATGACGCTGCCGCCATCCCGTTGCTCCAGCGGGCGATCAACCTGGACCCTAACTTTGCGATGGCCTACGCGCGGCTGGGGACGGACTACAGTAACCTGGGCGAGACCGGTCGCGCCGCCGAAAATATTCGCAAGGCTTACGATCTGCGCGAACGAGTGAGCGAACGCGAAAAACTTTATATCGTTTCGCACTATCAACAGCTCGTCAGCGGGAACCTGGAAGAAGCGCGCAAGACCTATGAACTTTGGGCGGAGACCTACCCGCGCGACGACATTCCGCCCGGCAACCTGGCGCTCGTCTACGGCGCTCTGGGCGACTACGACAAGGCCCTCGCTGCGAATCAGGAGGCGCTAAAACTTAGTCCCGGAAGCGGACTCAGCTACACGAACCTTGTTGGCGGCTATTTGAGTCTGAACCGCCTGGATGAAGCCACGGCCACAGCGCAGGAGGCGCAAGCCCACAATCTGGATAATCCTGCAAATCACCTTGTCCTTTACGAGATTGATTTCTTGGAACACGATACGGCAGGGATGGAGCGTGAGGCGGCTGGGCTGATGGGAAAGCCCGGATTCGAAGACGTTATGCTCGATGCCGAATCCGACACGGCAGCCTATGCCGGGCAGTTCTCGAAGGCACGGGAACTGACGCGGCGCGCGTCCGAATCGGCCCAGCGTGCCGATGAAAAAGAGACAGCGGCGGGATACGAGGGTGAATCTGCGTGGCGCGAGGCGCTGGCGGGCAACATGAGCTTGGCAAAGCAGCAGGCGCAGGCGGCGCTGGCTCTTTCGAACGGCAGAGATGTTGAAGCTGAATCGGCCATCGCATTGGGTCTGGCGGGTGATGCAGCTCAAGCCACGCGGCTGGCCGCCGACCTGGCCAAACGCTTTCCGGAAGACACGATTGTGCAGTCTAATTACCTGCCCACAATCCATGCAGTCACTGCTCTACAGGGGGGCGGCGCCGGCAAGGCCATCGAAACACTTGCCCCTGCTGTTCCGTATGAACTCGGTTCTCCTGTTCAGAACGGGAGCTTGAACTTCGCTCTTTGCCCCGTTTATCTGCGTGGCGAAGCATATGTCGCAGCGCATCAAGGCAGCGCAGCCGCAACCGAGTTTCAGAAAATTCTCGACCACCGCGGCGTTGTCGCGAACGAGCCAATCGGCTCACTGGCGCACTTAGGCCTCGCCCGCGCGTACGCGCTATCGGGCGATAAAGCCAAAGCCCAGGCGGCGTATCAGGATTTTCTTGGCCTCTGGAAAGACGCCGACCCCGACATTCCCATCTTTCAGCAAGCCAAATCCGAATACGCCAAGCTGCAGTAAAGTCCCGAGTCGCCGGAAGAATCCCCGCGATGCTTTGTCGTTCAAGCTTGGGCGGGTCGCCCACGCGTCGGTGCCACACGTGGGTCCCGGTTCTCTGAATTCCTGTTCGCCGCGCTCTCGACCAACCCCTCGATCGCTTGCTTTTCCCTGCTTCTGAATTTTGGTTTCTTGGCTTGGTTTCGCCCGCTCCTCCAAATGTAGCTCACCCCTTTAGCGGTGAGGCCTTTCGGCCCCGCATTTCTTATTTGTATCCGGATGTCCAATCTTTCGCGCCCCACGCGAGCGGTGGACGCCTTCGATTTGCATTCTTAAGCAGCACAGCCTTCCGCCTGTGCGCGGCTGATAACTTCGCCGCCTCGCCACCGTTTCGGACCTGACCGTTGAATGGGTTCGTGCTCAGTGTTCAGAATGCTTCGGCGCTTGGCATGCGAGTGTGAAATAGAACGTCGCGCCTTTTTCGGGCTCCGATTCGGCCCAAACGCGGCCCCCATGCTTTTGGACGATCCGCTGGACAGTCGCCAGACCCACACCGGTGCCCTCAAATTCTTCTGACTTGTGTAGGCGCTGGAAGGCACCGAACAGCTTGTTGGCATACTTCATCTCAAATCCAGCGCCGTTGTCACGGACGAAAATCGCTGGTTCTTCCCCTGCTGAAATTCTACCGATTTCGATGATCGCTCTCTCGCGCCGGCGCGTGTATTTCACAGAGTTTGCCAGCAAGTTTTCAAACACCTGTTCCGTCAATCCCTCGTCGCATTCCACCAACGGCAGGGCGTCTACTCGCCAGTCAATTTCCCGACCGCCCGTTTCAGCCTTGACGCGCCCCAGCACCCGCTCAACAAGCACATTGAGATCCGTCGTTTGCATATTCAACGCCTGTCGCCCGCATTGCGCCAGTTTCAGGAGGCCTTCAATGATTGCCGCCATGTGCTGAACGGCTCCGCGGATGCACTCCAAGTATCGCTGTCCCTCCGGGCCAATCTGATCGCCACAGCTTTCCAGCAGCATATTTGAAAACCCGTCGATATGGCGAAGTGGGGCGCGAAGGTCATGGGAAACGGAGTAACTGAAAGCTTCCAGCTCTCTGTTGGCCGTCTCGAGTTCCGCTGTTCGCTCTCTAACCCGCTGCTCGAGCTCCTCGTTAAATTTCCGAATCCGCTGGTCTCCTCGTTCCCGCTCAATCGCGTAACGAATCGCACGAGACAATAGGCTTCCGTTTAGGTCAATTTTGGCGACGTAGTCTTGTGCTCCGTCGCGCACCATTTTCAGCGCCAGGGCTTCGTCTCCTAGGCCGGTCAGAATGATTATGGGTACTGACGGGGCGTGCGCTTTGGCTCGGTCAAATGTTTCCTGGCCTTTGCTGTCTGGAAGCGCCAAGTCAAGTAGGACTGCGTCAATACCTCCCTCGCTCAACCGGCGAAGCGCACTCGTCAGCCGGTCGGCCGTCTCCACACCGAAGGGATCACCCGTGGACTCGGCGAGCGATTCGCGAATCAGCCGGGCGTCTCCCGGATTGTCCTCCACAACCAGCACATTAAATCGCTGCGAGCTCATGGCTACCTCATTGCTTATGGTCCGGAAGCTTTACGATAGCTAGCCAAAAGTCTTCCAGAGACTTCACCACCGTACAGAATTGCTCCAGGTCAACGGGCTTGGTGATATAGCAGTTCGCATGTAGATTGTAGGTCTTCAGTATGTCTTCCTCGGCCTTGGAGGTGGTGAGGATGACGACGGGAATGCGTTTGAGGTCGGCATCCCCTTTGATTTGCGCAAGAACTTCGCGGCCATCCTTTACGGGCAGGTTGAGGTCCAGCAGTATCAGGTCGGGTCGGGCTGTATCCCGGTATTTTCCCTGTTTGCGCAAACAAGCCAAGGCCTCCTCGCCATTGCTTGCGACGATTAGATTGTTGTGGACCTTGCTGTCCTTTAAGACTTCCCGAGTGAGTCGGACGTCGCCAACATTGTCTTCCACCAGCAGGATATCAACCGACTGAAGTTGGGATTCGAAGTTCATCGTGCCTCCTCTCCTGTTGTTTCGGCGTTTCTGCCGCTGCAGGCACCGTGAAGCAAAATGTCGAGCCCATGCCGAATGATGACTCGACCCAAATGCGTCCACCGTGCCGTTCGACGATTTTCTTGCACACAGCCAAGCCAATTCCGGTGCCGGGGTATTCGGTCCTGGTATGCAGGCGCTGGAAGATCACAAAGATACGGTCAGCGTGTTCTGGCGCGATGCCGATACCGTTGTCACGCACAGAGATTTTCCAGTCGTCTCCATTCCGCACCGCGCTCACGTGGACAATTGGCACATCCTTACCGCGAAACTTGATGGCGTTTGCGATGAGATTCTGAAACAACTGGCACATTTGCTGCGGGTCGGCCAGCACGGCAGGCAGCGTGCCCGTCGTAATCACGGTGCCGCTCTCCTCGATAGCGACTTTCAGATTCTGCAAGGCGCGGCCGAACACCTCACCGCAGAGCGTCCGTTCCAGGGGCTTCCCTTGGGTCCCCACGCGCGAATAGGACAACAGATCCGAGATCAGCGTTTGCATGCGCGTGGCTCCGTCAACGGCGTAGTTGATAAAGTCCCGGGCGTCGTCATCGAGTTTGTCTTTGTAGCGCTTGGCGAGGAGTTGCGTGAAGCTGGCGATCATCCGCAAGGGCTCCTGCAAGTCGTGCGAAGCCACATAGGCAAATTGCTGGAGCTCAGAATTGGAGCGTGCCAGGTCTTTCGCCCGCTCATCCAGTTGCGCGGTTCGCTCGATGACCCGGCGTTCAAGATCCGCGTTGAGTGCCCGCACACCATCTTCGGCGCGTTTTCGGCGTTCGATTTCCTGTCGAACCACAATGCCCGCAAGAAACAAGAACGATAAGGCCAAAATATCGCCAGCGACGATTACGGCTCTGGTCTTTCGCGAGCTCGTTTCCGTTTCCTCGGACCGCTCTTTCAGGAGCCGGTCTTCTTCGAAACGAATCTTCCTTATCTGCGCCCTGATCTGGTCCATGGTCGACATGCCGGAGCCTTCGCGAAGCGCGCCTGCTGCCGCGTCCATTCCCGCGCTGTTGCGGATGTCAATGAATTCCTGAAGTTGCTTCAGCCTCGTGGCAACCATGGGCTCGAGGAGATCTAAGTTGTGCTGCTGCACCGCACTGTCCGCAGTCAGTGCGCGGAGGTCCTTCAGGTTCTGGTCCACATGGTTTAAGGCATCATTGTAAGGGTCTAGGTAAGCCTGTTGTCCGGTGATGATATAGCCGCGTTGGCCGGTTTCGGCGTCAGTCACGCCGCCCTGGACCGCGTCGAGCTTCTCCAGAACGATGTGTGTATGAGTCACCCACCGGCTGTCATCAACGTTTTGAGCCAAGCTGCGGTAGGAAAGGACGCAGACAAGAATGAGAACGCACAGCCCCGCTCCAAAACCTGCGATAATCTTGCTCTTGAAGGTCATTGCACACGCCGAACTGAATCGGCTCTGACAGCCTGGAAGGGGAAAATAGGTGGCTGAAAGGCTCTATGAAGGGGTAGCCCTATTCTAAGTCAAGGCCTAACTTCGTCAAGAAAATTGTTCCCAAAGAGTTTCCCCGCATGAGGACGTCACCGGAGTGTGTTGGTTCAGCCTGAAATGGAAAGAGGGCGCTCTCCGTTCGTGAGTAATTCCAGCCTTCGGGCGGGAATTTTCAAGGCGTCGATACGACCACCAAGCTATCCCTCAGCATGGCTGCGTCCCCGCAGAGCCCGCTTCCGTTTCGTCCGGCCAGATCATTGCAGCTCCACCACGTCCATCCGTCTCAACTTCCGGGGTTGTCCGTGAGTCGGACGGAGCTGTGATGGCATCGCTGGCGCTTGCCGAAGGCTGTCTTTCTCCTTGGTTCTAAACAGGTAAACCAGGGAGGCGACATTTGCATTCAGCTGCGGTCGAACGTATGTTGGTCGGTCGGCTGGAAATCAATAAATGGAGATTTCGCATGAGAGAGCTCACTGCAGACCTGTTCATCTCGCTGGATGGTTTCGCCTCAGGCGTGGATCAGGCAGCCTACTTCGGTTACTTCGGCCAGAATCTAGGCGATTGGGTGCGTGACCATCTTGAGCAACCTCAGGTCATAATGATGGGGCGAGCGACCTATGTGGCGCTGGCTCAGTTCTCGGCATCCGCCACGGATGAACTCAGCGTCAAAATGAGCAGCCTCCCCAAGCTGGTATTTTCACGCACACTTAAAGAGCCGCTTGCCTGGAAGAACACACGACTGCTGAAGAGTGCCGTCGCGGACGAGATTAGGGCGCTCAAACAGAAGCCTGGAGATCCGTTGCGATCGATCGGCAGCATCAGCCTGGTGAAGAGCATGATGCAGCTAGGGCTCGTCGACCGCCTTCGGCTCATGGTATTTCCCTTAATCCTTGGCAGCGCCGGCAGGGAGCCGATCTTTGCCGGCTATCCACAAGGGAGTCTCGAACTTATCGATACGAAGGTTCTGGACTTGCGGCTCATTCTCCTCGAATACCGGCCCGTCTTCAGGTCAGCCAGTTAGCACCCCGCCGATTGCCCCCGGATTGTCGGCAAACCGGAAGTAATCCGTTTCATCCGTCACGCTGGCGGTGATTCCTCCGCTGTTCCCTCGCCGCTTCCAACTTCCGATCCCGCTCGGCCTGAATCTCCTGCTGATGCCCGGCGAGCATGTGTGTTGGTTCAGCCTGAAATGGAGAGAAGGGCGCTCTCCGTTAGTGAGTATTCCGCCCTTCGGGCGAGGATTTTCAAGGCATCGATAACACTATCTGGCAATCCCTGGGCATGGTTGCGTCCCCGCATGGCCCGTTTCCGTTTCGCTCGGCAAGATCACCGTAGCTCCACCATGCCCATCCGTCTCAACTAATGGGATGGTCCGCCGCTTTCACTGAGCCAGCAGCCTGTGTATGAGAGGCTTGCGGAGGAGGCGTCCCATGGAACTACACACCATCGGCATTGATCTTGGTAAAACAGTTTTTCATCTGGTCGGGCTAGACTTGCGCGGCGAGGTCGTGGTGCGCAAGAAGTTCTCGCGCATGCAGCTGCTGCGCTTCACCGCCAACGTACGCGTCGAGTTGATTGGCATGGAAGCCTGCGGGGGTGCGCATTTTCTCGGTCGGGCACTGCGGGAACAGGGACACGACGTGCGGCTGATACCCGCGCAGTATGTGAGGCCGTACGTGAAAACGAACAAGAGCGACTACATCGATGCTGAGGCGATCGCCGAGGCTGTCGCACGGCCGACGATGCGCTTCGTGCCGATCAAGACTGATGACCAGCTGGATATGCAGTCCCTGCACCGGGTGCGCGAGCGCTGGGTAATGCGTCGCACGGCAGTCATCAACCAGATTCGTAGCTTGCTACTGGAACGTGGCATTACTCTGCGGAAGGGACGGCGCTATGTGGATGCTGGTTTACCACTGATCCTGGAAGACGCCGACGCGAAACTATCCGGCGCATTGCGCATGCTGCTGGCCCAACTGAAGCTGGATCTGGATCAGTTGGCTATACGGATTGACGAGGCCGATGCGGTGATCCAGAAGACCGCTCATGAAAACGAAGCCTGCCAACGGCTGATGGCCATCCCTGGCATCGGACCAGTCACGGCCACCGCCCTGATCGCGGCGATCGGCAACGGAGGGGCCTTCCGCAAGGGGCGAGAGTTCGCAGCCTGGTTGGGGATCGTTCCGCGTGAGCACTCCACCGGCGGCCAGCAGAAGCTTCTCGGTATCAGCAAACGTGGTAACTCCTACTTGCGAAGACTATTCGTGCAAGGCGCACGGGCGGTGATGCAACAGCACACCAAGCAGTCATCCGGTCTGAGTGCGTGGCTGGCACAGCTCACATCGCGCACGCACCACAACGTCGCCGCCGTAGCGTTAGCGAATAAGCTCGCTCGCATGGCCTGGGCCGTGCTCGCAAAGAATGAACAATATCGGCCTCCTGTGTTGGCCAATGCGGCTGCAAGCTAGCGACTACTGCGGAGACCATGATTTCCTGCCAGGTCTGCTGGCGAACAAGGAGATGGCACAACGGTCGAACCCGGCGCTCTCCAAACCCGTACCCGGAAGAAGTCTCTCAAGACTGATTAACTAATGGGGAAGAGAGCGCAGCGCATTCCATCCTGGCCAGGAGTGATTCACTCCAACAAAGGCCGAATACATTTGCGCAGACCAACCTGTGACACTCTCACTTTTCGCTTGCGGCGACGCGGCGGACCATACATTTTCGCTTGCGGCGACGCGGCGGACCATACATTTTCGCTTGCGGCGACGCGGCGGACCATACATTCCGGTTACCCCGTCACTCTGGAGCAAGTGGAAAGCTTAAACGCCGGCACCTGCATCGCTATTCTGCCTGAACTGCCCAACGATCCGTATTTCATATTCGCGCTTCTTTCATTTGCTGTATCACTGCAATCGAGTCAACTCTTTGCCGTATACAATCGGCTGTCGAAGCGCCCATCTTCAAAAACCGTTGAAATAGTGAGATGCCGCCATTTCTCGGCCTCACTCGCACGCGCAGCTTCCGCCTGTTGCACCCGCTTTTCCGCATCTACACCGAGAATCAGCCGAACCGGTACCTCGTCGCTATTTGCCAGTTGCAGAATTACGTCCGCGATCTTCCGCGGATCGCCTTCCGAACGCCCTTCGAGGCCTCGCAATATTTTGAGGAACGAACCGACCGAGGCCTCGTAATCCGGCAACAGGTCCGGCGCATTCTGTCCAGCCCGCCGTTGCCAGTTGGTCCGGATGCCTCCCGGCTCGAGTGTGCAGACCTTGACCCCAAACGGCGCAACTTCCATCGCAAGAGAATCACTGAAACCACCCACGGCCCACTTGGCCGCGTGATACGGGGTGTTGCCGGGAACCGTGATGCGGCCACCGACTGAAGACACCTGAAAGATGTGGCCGCTCCTCTGCTTGCGCATCACCGTTACGGCGGCGCGTGTTGTGTACACCACGCCGTAAAAGCACGTGTCCACGACGGCTTGGAAATCCTCCGCACTCATTTGCTCGAATGGCGCAAACCGCCCGTAACCCGCATTGTTGACCAGCACGTCCAGCCGCCCGAAGCTGTCCACCGCCGACAGCACGGCTGCCTTTGCGGCGGCCTCGTCACGAACTTCCAGCGTGACGGGTTTCACCCGCTCGCCGTACTGCAACACCAGAGGTGCCAGCTCTTCCGTCCGGCGCGCTCCGGCTACCACGCTGTCACCTGCGGCCAGCGCCGCCTCTGCGATGTCCCGCCCCAATCCGTTTCCGCTTCCCGTAATCAACCAGATCTTGGCCATTGCAAATATCCCCCAGTCCCCTTGGTGAGTTCTGTTGTGAGTACTCGCTCATTCATACGATGCAACAGACTCCTTACTTGGTTATGCCGGCCCAGAACACTTCAAAGCCGCGGTCCCGGTATTTATTCGCTTTGGATGGGTTCGACACCGTAAGGTCTATCGTCGCGTCTACCAAGGGTGCCAGCGACTTCGAGATAAGTTCCACCGGGAGATCGTTCCCAAAGACACGCTGCTCAATCGCGTCACGGATCACGATTTGGAACTCGGGCTAGTGACGACGATCATTTCTTTCTCCGTTGTTGGGCTACCCATGATCTCTTTTCTCTCTCTCTATGGAACTAAGATCGAGTAACCCGGGACCACTTTAAACGCTGGTGGAAGTGTTTTGGTTCAGCCTGAAATGGAGAGAGCGCGCTCTCCGTTAGTGAGTATTTCGTCCATCGGGCAAGATCATTGTAGCTCCACACACCTATCGGTCTCAACTTCCGGTTAGCCCGTCATACGGGAGAAACCACTATGTAAACCCGGGACACATTACGGCTCGCTCATTGTGCGTCCAACCAGGTTACGGGTTTCCTGCGCCCCTTTGAAATTCAGGTCGCGGGAGGGTGGCCGGGTCCAGCACGCGCAGCAGGAGCAGACTTTGGTCATCCTGCTGCAGACCATGTTGTCGCACCTCGCGAATGATGAGATCCCAAATCTCCGGCAAGGCTCTGGTAGCGTGTCGCGTCAGCAGCTCTTGCAGGCGGGTCAGGCCAAATTCTTCATCTCTGGCATTGGCCACTTCCGTTATGCCGTCTGTAACCATCAAGAAGAGATCGCGCGGTGAATAGATGACGCGCTTACTAGCATAGGAACCGCCGGGGATTAGTCCCAGCGGAAGCTGCTCCATGGAGAGACGGGCCGTGTCCCTGCTGCCGTGCCGATAGTGGAGAATCGGCGGATGGCCAGCCAACGCGTATTCGGCTTCACTGGAGCCATCGAAGCGGAGCAGGGCCAGGGTGGCAAACATTTCACGTTCCTTGAGATCTGGCAGCACGCGGTCCACACTTTCGAGTGCTGCTACCGGCATTTGGCGGAATTGCACGGCGAGTCTCATGGCAGTCTTCAACATCCCCATGAGCTGGCCGGCGGGCAGGCCGTGGCCGGAGATATCAGCGACGTAGGCCACCAACCCGCCGTCGCTCTGGATGACGTCGATCAGGTCGCCGCCCATTTCTGTGCTAGGGATCGATTTGCCGTATAGCTCGAAACTCGCGTTCTGGAAAGAGACGCTCGGAACCAGAGTCGCCTGAATACCGTGGGCCAAAGAAAGCTCTGTCTGCATGCGCACGCTGGCCACGCCCTCCGTACCAGCGAAGAACAGCAGAAATCGAGTCCCGAGACCGATACCAATCAAGATCCCGATCGCATCGAATAGCACGCGCCGCTGTACAGCGACGGGGACCGGGAGAGGCGTCGAAACGTGCGAGGCCCAGTAGCCCAGCCAGGCGGTCAAGACAACCAGCAGAAACAGGAGAGGGATAACACGAACTCTTTTGATTCCGGCGGCCCTAAGCGCCATCGCTCCCGTGCCCACTAAGACAGGCCAAAAGAAACCTCCGCCGACGCGTGAAGCATTGAGCTGCAATAGATCGAACGCGAAACCGCCGGCGGCGCCTACGAAGAAGTACCCTGCCAGGAACATCTTCATCCGCCCTAGCGGCAGCACGCGCCAGTAGGGACTGAAGGCGCTGGGAAAGGCCGAGCTCACACCAGCCAACCACGTGCGGAGCTTCTTTTTCATCGGTACTTCCTAGAGCGTCCTCGATCCCAGGGAAACCGAGCGCTAAGCCAGAGCTTCGACCATTCGTCGGTGGAAGCGGTAGAGCGCCAGGAATCCGAGCAAGAGGATGGAGACGAGAATGGATAGATTCATTGATTAAGGTGGTACCAGAAACGTATAAATACCACAAGCGGGCGGCGAACTTGAATGGCCGATCTTTGATTTTGATTGGCATTCCTGACAGCCTAAGCGTCTCCGCGGACAGTTCGAGGCAAAACGAGCTGTCCAGAGAAGCACCGTTCCCGCCGGTCAGACCGCGAGCGAGTGGTCGGCCAACCCGAAGTAATCCGTTTCATCCGTCACGCGGCCCGCTGGCGGTGATTCTTCCGCTGTTCCCCCGCCGCTTCCAACTTCCGATCCCGCTCGGCCTGAATCTCCTGCTGATGCCCGGCGAGCATGTCCTTTGGCGTGATGTAGCCGATGGCACTGTTCGAACGCACGTTGTTGTAATGCGCTACGTAACTCTCCTCCAGACGCCGCGCATCTTTGAGCGACAGCGGCGTCCCGGGCCGAATGCACTCCCCTTTGAGTGATTTGTGCCAACGTTTGATTTTGCCGTTCGCTTGAGGGTAATACGGTGAAGTCCTGACGTGCGTCATGCCCGAGAGCCGAATGAACTCCTTGAAGTCCTTCGCGATAAACTGCGGGCGGGTGGCCGACGCTTTCATCCCGCTGAGGCAAACGCCGCCTGCCTTTTCGGGTGCCGCATCCCTCGCCGCAGGCGAGGGTGCGGTTGTTGAATTTTCCTGTGCTCTCGACTCACGACTGAATCGCGCCAATCCGAATCCGCCCGGCCGAAAAACGAGCCCCACGCCATCTCCGTAGTTCCGCGCCTCGTACCAAGATCCTTACACACCGCTACTGCTCAATTTCATCATTTCCGTGCCATCATATTTGTGAGGGCTATATGCCTATCGCCGCCAAAATCGAATCCACCAACGCAGCGCCGGTCCCCCAGCGCCGGCCTATGGTCTCCTGCCGCCGGGGCGGCTCTTCCCCCGCACCGGCTACCGGAATCCGCCCCCGCGGCACCAGATGCCCGGCCCCGCCGAATCGAATCAGCGCCCGCAACGCCGCTCCCTAGGCGCGGCCGGGTCGAACCTGCCCTTCGAACCTCGGACCGGACTCCCAACCTGATCGAGTCCCGCGCAGTGCTAATCGGGACCCCCCAATTATTAGAAATCGCCGTAACCCAATCAAAACAAACGACGAATGTCATTTCTAACCGGAACAAAAACACTACCTTCGCGTCCGGCATCGTTGTACGTCGGACCTTCAGACCCGGCAGTCGCCGGGATGCAGATCCCGGGCCTTCACGCCCTGAAGCAATTCATTCGACTAAACGGGCCGCCGCTTTTCTAATCGGGACTCCCATACGATTAGAAATCGCCGCAACCCACTCAAAAGAAACGACGGAGGTCATTTCTAACCGGAACAAAAACGCTACCCTCGCGGCGTCCGATCGCTCAGCCAATCAGCTCGCCCATCGCCCGTTTTCATCACGCGGTTTTCACAGCGCAGACTCGCAACCAGCGCTAAAATGCGGGCGACACTTTTCCACGGGAGGCGATCGATGGATTTGAAAACGGAATACGTAAAGCTTGTGGTGGGCGATGGAACATCCATGCGCGGATACGTCGCGCGCCCGGCCGGACCTGCGGCTTCACGCGGCATCATTGTTTGCCAGGAAGCTTTCGGCGTGAACGCACATATTCGCGACGTGACCGAGCGTTTTGCGCGGCAGGGATTTCTCGCCATCGCGCCGGAATTATTTCATCGCACCGGCGAAGGATTTGAAGGCCGCTACGATGATTTTCCATCCGTCATGAGCCACATGCGTGCGCTCGCCGACGACGGAATGTCTGCGGATTTGCGCGCGGCGCACACGTGGCTTTCCGCAAGCGGACGCGGCGGCGCGGATTTTCCCATCGCTGCCGTGGGCTTCTGCATGGGCGGCCGCGCCGCAATCCTGACGGCGTTGACCGTGCCGATCTCCTGCGCGATTTCGTTTTATGGCGGCGGCATCGCGCCGACCGCGAATAACGCAGGTCTGCTGAATCGCATCAGCGATTTGCGCGCGCCCGCATTGCTTTTTTGGGGAGGCAAGGACAAACATCTCGGCCCCGATCAGGTTCAAGCCGTGACCGATGCGTTGCGCGCGGCGGGGAAGAACTACATCAACGTCGAAATTTCCGACGCCGATCACGGATTTTTCTGCGACGCGCGCCCCGCGTATAATCCCGTCGCCGCATCACTCGCTTGGCCGCTCGTCCTCAATTTCCTCGACACCTACACGACGCGCCGCGAGCAAGCGAAGCCGGCGACATCTTAATAAAAAGGAGTTCGAAATTGATTCCAGTTCGCAGCCGGGCCGAGCACGCAATTTTCACAATATTTTTTTCGCGCCGGTGTGAACGGAAGATCCGCACGGAGGCGCCGCGCGAGATTCGATTCGCCCGTCACCTCCGTGAGAGCAAGTTACCTGATGCGAGAGAATTCTACTTTCCGGGCTGGGGGCCGCCTCCGGAGCCGATCTTGACCGTGCCTCCCTGTCCGGCTCGCGGCGAAGGAACGCTGACGGTGACCAGCGTGTCGACATCGTCCGCGTGCAGAACCTGCGGAATGCCTGGCTGCAGCGTCAGGCCGGATCCGAACGGCCCGGTCGGATCGAACGACACCGCGAGATTGCCCGTTGCCTGCGAACTCAGCAGGAACTCGACGATGCCGCCGTTCGGGATACGAGCTTTCGGGAAGAGCATGTTTCCGTTTGCATCGAAATTGAGCGCAAGCGGAGCGCAACCAACGGTGACGCTGTAGGGCCCTTGAATTGTACCGTTGCCTAAATTAACCGAGTAGTTAACAGTGACATAGGGCTGCTGCGCCCGAATCGGCGGGTTCTGATTGTTATTCGGATAAATCGGCACGTCGCCAGTGCTATCGCCAAAGACGCCCGTGGGAACGAATATCGCCGCGATTTGCTGCGCGTAGTTGGAAACGAATTGAATGCTTCCTTGACCCAGAACGAATGCGCTTTCGGGAGTGACCGTGCCGTCGCTATTGACGGTGATCTGGGTGGTTGCCCCAACTGGATGCTGCTCGAGAGCCATTTTCGGTTGTGCCATCGCGTATCTCCTTTTTTGTAAAGTGTTATTTCCCGGTCGATTTAAAATTGGGATCGGCCAAAAGATTTTGCAATTGCGGGTCGTTCCGAAGGTCGTCGAGAGCATAGCCCTTTTGCAGGCTCAATTCAACGTAGTGCAGAGCCTGCCGGCGATCGCCCAAAACTTCGTAAGCTTCCCCGACATTCTCCAGGACATCCGGATCGTTGGGAGAAAGGGCCAGAGCCGCTTGAATGCGCGTGACGGCCTTTTCGCGCTGTTTTAATTTCGCATAGAGAACACCGAGTTCCGACTGAATCTTGGCGGATTCGGGGCGAACCTTCTCGGTTTCCTCAAGCAGCGCCACCTCTTTGCGGTCTGCGGCTTCGGCGTTGCCGCTGTCGTTCAACCATTCGTATGCGGCAGCGAGATTTCCCCACACCAGAAAATCCTTGTCATTCAATTGGAGCGCTTTCTGGGTCATCGCAACGGATTCCGGATAGCGTTTTTCCTGCATGTAGAGATAGCCGAGATTGGCGTATGCGGCGTAGCTCGGGCTCAACTCAATCGACTTGCGCAAGGCCCCTTCTGCGGCGGACATGTCTTCCGGTTTGCCGCCGTCGAGGTACGCGGCAGCCATGTTGCTGTAGACCTGAGCGTTGTCGGGGCTCAGCTCAATCGCGCGTCGAAATTGAGCGATAGCGTCCGCATTGCGCTTATGACGGTTGTAGAAATTACCGAGTTCGTCGTATCCGTCCCAGTAATCCGGCCGGAGTGCCGCTGACTTCCGAAAAGTGGCTTCTGCGTCGGTGAGTCGCGCCGAGTCTTCGTATGCGTGAGCCATGCCGTTCAGAGCGCTCGCGTCGCGCGGATTGATCTCAAGAGCACGCTGAAATTCCTGCACGGCGAGGTCTTGCTTGCCGGACTCGACGTGGATGAACCCGAGAGTCACGTAGGCGGCGGAGAGCCGCTTGTCGAGTTGGAGCGATTTGTCGCAATTCGCGGAGGCATCACTCAACCATTTCGGATCCTGGTCCAACTGAAATTTCAGGCGGTAAGCCTCGCCGAGCTCGGCATACCCGAGAGCGAACCGCGGATCGGTACTGACTGCTTCCTTGAGCGTGCCGATGGCCAGGTCAACGTTGCCCGGCTTGTCGTAGCGCTGCAAGTAGCCAAGAGCTTTCAAGTAAGACTCGTAAGCGGCGGGCGCACTGCCCACCCCGGAAGCGCCCAACATATCGGGGGTCACCGAAATCTTAAGCATCTTCGCGATTCTGGAGACGCTCTCATCCTGAAGCGCCGCCATATCGCCGTTCGGATCGTCGAGGACCGCGGATCCGATCTGCCGGAGGCGCTTGGCATCGATCACATCGATCGTCAAATGGACCTCGCGGCCTTCACGCCGGATGCCGCCTTTCACCACCAGCGTCGCTCCAAGGTCCTGCATCGCGGCCATCGGATCGGTAACTTTGCGGCTGCGGACCACACTCGCGGGAACAACCCAGAGCGATTGCTGGCCGTTGTCGAGATTGGAGAGCTGGCCGGTCAAGCTGTCCACAAATCCTTCGGCGATGGCTTCATTCGCGGGATCGTTTCCAATATTGTCGAACGGAAGGACCGCGATGTGCTTTTCGCCGCCGGAAGCAATCATGCTGCCGAGCTGCTGCCGCCAAGAAGAAACGGCAAAAATTCCCGCCACCAGAA
This sequence comes from uncultured Acidobacteriota bacterium, assembly GCA_963771905.1. Classification (GTDB taxonomy): domain Bacteria; phylum Acidobacteriota; class Terriglobia; order Acidiferrales; family UBA7541; genus Palsa-147. The sequence continues at coordinate 274,980 of CAVYVI010000004.1, read as the reverse complement.
GAATGACGGCCGCGCTAACGACGAGCCACCATTTTGATTTTCTTGCCGGGGCCGCGCCCCAACTTGCGGCGGAGGCGTGCTCGACAATTTTCCGAAAATCCTTCGCGCGAATCGATTGGGTCGGCGCGGTATCGCTGATCGAGCCTGGGTCGGCGGGCGCGGTCAATTGCGCCAACTCGGCTTCCAGATCGACGGCCATTTCCGCGCAAGTTTGGTAGCGCTCCCAGGTGGCCTTCGCCAGCGCGTGATAAACAATCTGTTGCTCCTCCACGCGCACACCGTCCATCTCCGCGGGAGGAAGATTGAGAACGGCAAACATCATCCCGGCGAGATCGTCACGCCGAAAGGGATGATGCCCCGTCAACATTTCAGCCAGGACCACGCCCAGCGACCAAATATCACTGTGTTGATCGACCGGCTTGCCAAGCACTTGTTCGGGGGACATGTAGGCGGCGGTGCCACTGGTGTTGGCGCTGTTCGTGCCGCTGGTGGAGCTCAGCACGCGCGCCAGTCCGAAATCCACGATCTTCGCGACATTCCGATTTGTGAGGATGATGTTGGACGGCTTGATATCGCGATGGACGATATTGCGGGCATGGGCGTCGGCGAGGCCCCTGGCCACTTGCGCAGCGATGCTGATCGCCTCGCGCGGCGGAAGAGGGCCGCGGCGGATTCTGTCCGCGAGAGTTTCACCCTCGTAGAAGGCCATGACGATGTAGATTTGACCGTCCGGAGTTTCTTCGAGCCCGTGAATCACGCCGATATTGGTGTGGTCGAGAGCGGACGCGGCCTTCGCTTCGCGGGTGAAGCGCGCCTTGTCGTCGCCGCTGAAAGTAAGATGATGAGGCAGGAATTTGAGAGCAACGATGCGGTCAAGCTTGAGGTCGCGCGCCTTGTAGACGACGCCCATGCCACCGGCGCCGATCTTGCCGAGAATTTCGTAGCCGCCGATGTGCTCACCTGCAGTGGGCGGCTGTCCGGTTGCTGACACTCCGTTACCTCAATGCCGGTCTTCGGCAGGGGATGCTGGGTCCATACCTTTTTCGATTCCCGACGAATAGAGGCGCGCGGGACGTGATTCGGCTGGATGATACTCCCAGCACGAAGCCCTTTCAATTTCAACCTCGCCGATCAAGCGGCTCCCTAGCGGCGAAACGAACCGGCGGCGCCGCGCAGCTCGCGCATGATTGTGCCGGCGAACGAATCGGCGCCGCCGCTTAGCGCATCAGCGTCTCGTCGAGGATTGAGTACGGACTATCCTGGTTCGAGTCCAGGCCGCGCGGCGAATCGTTTCCAGGGACTCGCATGGCGGAGGCCTGCAAGCGCCGTGAAAGCGAGGCAGAGCGCGCATACGCCAGTCCACTGCCAGCGCTCCCACGCAATGGCCGCGAGGAGCGAGCCGAGCGATGCGCCGATGAAGTAGCTGGTCATGTAAATCGTGTTGACGCGGCCGCGCGCGCCGGGCGCGAGGCCGAAGATGCGCGTTTGATTCGAGATTTGATTCGCCTGCACGCCGAGATCCATGAGCACCACGCCGACGATCAAGGCGGTCATCGAGACGCCGCCGAGCCACAGAATTACAAATGAGAGCGCCATCGTCGCGAGCGCGAGACGTATCACGTACCGGGGTCCGTGCCGATCGCTGAGCCGCCCGGCAACGGGAGCAATCAGCGCGCCCGCTGCTCCCAAAATTCCGAAGCTGCCGGCGACGCCCGCGCCCAGACGGTAATGGCTCGAGCCCAGAAGGAAAACCAGCGTCGTCCAAAATGCGGTGAAGGACGCCATCGCGAGTCCGCCGATCACGCAGGACTCGCGCAACTCGGGGTGCGCGCGAAACAGCGCCCAAAGAGAGCGCAGCGCCTGCGAATAACGCATCGGTTTCGACGGTTCAAGCCGCGGCAGCGTGCGATAGACCAGCGGGATGAATGCGGCATTGAGGCCGGCCGCGGCGAAAAACACGCCGCGCCAGCCGATTAGCATGCTCAGCCAACCCGAGAACGTGCGCGCGAGCAAGATTCCAAGAAGCAATCCCGTCATGACCGTGCCAATCGCGCGGCCGCGTTCCTCGCCGGAAGCGAGATCGGGAGCAATGGGCACCGCAATATGCGTGACCGATGCGGTGAGTCCGGCAAAAAAGCTCGCCAGAATCAGCAGCGTCAGTTTCGGCGCGAGCGCGGTGAAAATCGATGCGAGCGTCACGCCGGCGAACAGGCGCATCATCAATCCTCGCCGTTCGACGACGTCGCCGAGCGGAACGACAAATAGCATTGCCGCGGCGTAGCCGACTTGCGTCGCGACGGCCACGCCGCCGATACGCGCGGGCGTCGCGCCCAAACTTCGGCTCATCTCGAGAAGCAGAGGCTGATTGTAATAATTATTGGCGACGCCCACGGCGCAGACCACGCCGAGAAATGGCAAGAGGCCGCGGTGGGATTGTTTTCGTGCAGGCGCCACGATCTGCGTTGAATCCATATTTTGCGTTCGATGAGAAACGATCATTGTAGCGTCATGTTTTTGAAGCACGAAGCGTTGCTTCTGGAAATTGCGGAGGTTCAGACTCGACCGGCTTGGCGGCTTCGATTATGATTTGGCGGATCGTGCGAAAAGATGAAGGAAGAACCGCGGAAGCCGAAGTTCCCAAGCTCGATTTTCAGGCGGTGATTCTGGCGGGCGGCTTGGGAACGCGGATGCGACCGCTGACCGAGAAAATTCCCAAGCCGATGATCGCGGTAGGGGATGAACCGTTTCTGCAGCGTCAATTCGAGTTGCTGGCGTCGTTTGGGCTGCGCCGGGTGTTGCTGCTCGTTGCGTATCTGGGAGAGCAGATCGAGCGGCATTTTGGCGATGGAGCAAAGCTGGGACTGCGGCTCGCGTATTCGCATGAACCGGCGCCGCTGGGGACCGGCGGAGCGTTGAAGAATGCCGAAACGCAGCTCGATGAGGAGTTCGTGGTGCTGAACGGCGACACGTATCTGGCGATCGATTATGCCGCGCTGATCCACGCGTTTCGCGAAAGCCGTACGGCTGCGCGCACGGATGCCCGCGCTACGGCGCGAACGGATGCGATGATCGTCGCCTACGACAATTCGGTGGGCGCGTTGCCGGCGCCCGTGCCGAGCAATCTCGTGGTCGCATCGGATGGCCGCGTGACGGCGTATCGCAAGCGCGATTCACATGGGCTGACGCACGTGGATGCGGGCGTGGTCGTGCTGCGCCGCGAAGTTCTGGCGGACATTCCGTCCGGAAAATCGTGCTCGCTTGAAGAAGAAATCTATCCCCGGCTGATCGCGGAAGGACGCATGCGCGCTTGGGTGACGCGGGAACCTTTCTACGATATAGGAAGCCCACAGGGACTTGCTGCTTTGACGGAGAAACTCGCTTGATCCTGGTGCGCACACCGTTTCGGATCAGCTTCGCGGGCGGCGGGAGCGATCTCCCCGGCTTTTACCGGCGCCAGACCGGCGCGGTGGTAAGCACGACGATCGACAAGTCGATGTACATCGCCATCCATCCCTATTTTCACGACAAGATTCGGATCAAGTATTCGCGCACCGAAGATGTCGCGCGTGTTTCCGAAATTCAGCACCCACTGGTGCGCGAATGTTTGACGCTGCTGGCAGTCGAGCGGGGAATGGAAATTGCGAGCTTCGCCGATGTGCCGGCAGGAACGGGAATGGGGTCGAGCAGCGCGTTTACGGTGGCGCTGCTTCACGCGCTGTACGCGCGAGCCGGGCGAAAGGTAACTCCGGCGGAGCTTGCGGAGGCGGCGTGCCAAATCGAAATCGAGCGCGTGGCGGAGCCGATCGGCAAGCAGGACCAATATGCCACGGCATTCGGCGGGCTAAATCGCATTCGATTTCATCCCGATGAAAGCGTGGAGGTGCATCCAATCTTTTGCTCGCCCGCGACGCGCGCGGAGCTCGAGAAGCGGATGATGCTCTTCTACGTCGGGCAGGAACGCCCCGCGAGCGCGATTCTCGCCGAGCAAACGCGCAACATGGCGGATGCGGAAAAATTCTCGCGGGTCGCGCGGATGGCCGCGCTGGCCGAAGAGCTCTGCGCGGCGCTGGAGCGGAACGAACTGGATTCGTTGGGGCGAATTCTGCATCAGGGATGGCTGCTTAAATCGGGGGTCGCACAAGGAATCACAAACGAAGGGATCGAATCGAGCTATCGTCTCGCGCGCGATGCCGGAGCGGATGGCGGGAAACTTCTCGGCGCGGGCGGCGGGGGATTTTTGCTGCTGTGCTGCCGGCCGGAAAAACAGGAGCAGGTTCGCGCGGCGCTCGCACATCTGCGCGAAATGCCGTTTGCCATGACGCAAGAAGGCTCGCAGGTTCTCTACAATGACGGCCAGAACGGGCCGATTCTCGCGCGCGGCTGATCGTATTTTTCGCGCCCTTCGTGGCGACAACGCTGCCGTAATTCGCCGCATCGGGCCGAGCACTTGGGCGTTGCTGATTCCCGGAGGGTGGTATATCTTGAGAAATATGTTGTTTGCGGGCTGAGGCATCACTTTTGAAATCCGAAAAACACATTTCGACGGAGGCCGCGGCGCTGCCTGCATCGCGAGAGTACATCGCCGAATTGCAGGGGATTCTCGCGCGCCTCGATACGAAAATGATTGACCGCTTTGCCGAGGCGATCTGGCGCGGCTACGAAGAAGGCCGGACGCTCTATCTTTTTGGCAACGGCGGCAGCGCGGCGCTCGCTTCGCATTTCGCGTGCGACATCGGGAAGGGAACCGTCGCACCGCAGAAACGCCGGCTGCGTGCGGTGTCGCTCACGGACAATGTTCCGTTGATGACCGCATGGGCGAACGATTCGAATTACGAAGAAATTTTTGCGGAACAATTGCGCAGCCTCGTTCACAAAGGCGATCTCGTTTTTGCGATCTCGGGGAGCGGGAATTCGCGCAATGTGATCCGGGGACTTGAAGCGGCGCGCGAAGCCGGCGCGATTTCGATGGTGCTGACCGGATTCGACGGCGGACGCGTGAAGGAGTTGTGCGAGCTTTGCCTGATCGTGCCGTCGCACAATATGCAGCACGTCGAAGACGCGCACTTGTGCGCTTCCCACGCGATTTTCACCGCTGTCCGGCAACGCATGATGCACGCGAATGGAGAGTAGGGCGTTGCGTGCCGGATTTTTTCTTGTTCTTGCGCGCGTATGCTGAAGGCCGTTATTTTTGACCTCGACGGCGTCGTCGCCGATAGCCATCCGATTCACGAAGCCGCCTGGAAAGCTCTTCTCGCCGAGCAAGGCCTTGATCCCGCAGCAATCAATTTGGATTTTCTCTATGCCGGGCAGCCGCGGCGCGAAATTCTGCGGCATTTTCTTGGCGCGCTCCCCGACGACGAAGTGCAAGCGCTCGGCCGGCGAAAGGATGAGCTGTACCGGAGAGGCGCCGAGAATCTCGCACCGAAGCCGGGGCTTTTGCGCGTGCTCGATGAACTTGCGTATGCGGGAATCGTGATGGCAGTCGCGACATCGGCTGGGGGCGAGCGGACGGTTGAGACTCTGGAGCATTTCGGCATCGCCGGGCGATTCTCCGTCGTTGTGACCGGAAACGACGTATTGGTTGCAAAGCCGGCGCCAGATATTTTTCTTCTCACGGCGTCGCGGCTCGGTGTGGCGCCGAACGAATCCGTGGTGGTGGAAGATTCTGTTGCGGGCGTTGTGGCCGCGCGGGCGGCGGGTATGGCGTGCGTCGGGTACGCGCCGCCTAGCCGGCACGCGGAGCTGCGCGACGCCGGCGCTGATGATGCGATTTCCGAATTTCCGCCGCACGCGGAGGTTTATTTCCGCCGCGTGGTCGAATCTGTTTCGGCCAGCTCGACGCGTGCGGGAGCGAAAATTCGTGCGGCCGCGCCACCCTCGAAAGGAGCGTGATTTTCCGCCGGACGGCGCGCTGAAGGACGCTATGCGGGCGGGGAATTTGCGCGGCGCGTTTTTCGCCAGAACGCGAGGAAGCCGAGGGCCGCGAACAAAGAAATAACCCCGCCCGCGGTGCGATCGGGCGTGCGGACGAAATGCAGCTCGACGCGGCTCGTGCCGGCGGGAACTTGCAGCGACGCTTGGCCGGCATCGCCGAGCGGATCGAGCGGCACGGGCGTTCCGTTCACGGTCGCGCGCCACGCGGGGTAGGGAAACAGCTTCAGCGCCAAAATGAAGGATTGCGGCGATTCGGAGCGGAGCGATTTGTATTGGGCGTCCCAGTGCTCGACGCGAAGATGCGCGGCGTCGTCGGGAACGGGCTTTTGCGAATCGGCGTCGAGAGCCGCGACGATGGGCGAAACGTCGGGGAGTGAATAGCGATCGGAGCCGAGCGGGACGTATTCGTCGGCGCCTTCGTAGCCGCGGCCGGAATCGATCGAGGACGCGAGAAATGGCGCGTCCTGACTGTCCCACCAGTTGTTCGTCATCATCCACGCACCCAGGGCGACGAGACAGATGGCGATGGCGCTCCAGGCGAGCCATCGGCGCCGCAAAGATGCGGCTGCTGCGGCGAAGAAAAGAACGGCAGATACGTCGAGGGATAGAAGCCAGCGCCACGGGAACTGGACGAACTTCAATTCCGGGGCGAATTTCCAGAGAGCGACCGTGTAGGGGAACATCAGGAGAATCGACGTCGCGCCCGTGACGAACAGCGGCCAAAACATTTCCGGCGCTGACTTGCGCTTGCGCGCCGCGATCACCGCGGAAATGCCGAAGAGAGCGAACGCAAAAAGCGCGACAGCGGAAACTTTCCAGTTGAAGATGACGAATTCGGGATCGTCGGCGTGCATGAAAATAAAATTGTTCCAGGGTTCGAGTTGAGGAGCGAGCGCGCCGGCGATGTCAACCCAGCGCTCTTCGAACCACGCGGGGAAGATGTAGAAGGCGGCGAGAGCCAGGCCGAGAGCTCCGCCCGCGGCCGCCGTCGCGAAAACGCGCGGCGAGCGTTCGAGGAAATATTCGACAAGGACGACGATCGCGATCGTGTACGTGGCGATGACCGCGGCGGGGCCGTTCGCAAGCCAGATCAATGCGAAAACAAATGCGAATGCGGGGACGCGGTTCCAGCCTTTGCGTCCCATGTCGATCGCGGACAAGATCAGGGCGGGGAAAAGAGCGCTGGCGAGCAGCTCCGCGAAATCGCTGCGGTAATAGACGATGATGAGATGGTAGGGATTGACGGCGAAGAAGACTGCGGCCGCGATCGCATCGCGAGGCGAGAGCCATCTTCGCGCGAGACCGTGCATCGTGACGCCGCTGAGAATCAGGGCAAGCCAGATGAATGCGCCCGGGACCATCCGCCAGGGAAGAATCGATCCGAGCGCTGCGCCGAGAAGCCAGGACAAGGGCGGATAGAAAATGAAGCGCGGCTCGCCGAATCCGAAGTTGGCCCATTCCGCCCAGCGCGGATAGAGAATTCCCTGGTGCCACTGCCGGATGACCTCCATCCAAGACGCGAGATGGAATTGGAAATCGTGGCCTGAGGCATTGCCGAGGAACCAAAAGGGCGAAATGACGAGAGTCGCGGCCGCCGCGAGCCACAACAGAAGCGTCCATGACAATGCGGACTCGCGCGGCGCAACGCCGCTTGACGATGGCAATGGACGATCCGCGCGCGAGAAAGTGTCGCCATTCATATTCAAACTCGCGAGAATAACCAAACAACGCGGCTTTCGCCACTCTCGGATGTCACACATTCTCCGGCGGAACTAGGCCGCGGACGCTGCGGCGAGCGGAAGCCGGGTAACCAAAGGCGAGCGATGGTTACGAAATTTTCACAATGAGCCGCCTTGCATTGCACAAGCGCGGCTCGCTACAGTGGAGAATGGTTTGCGCGGACGATTCGCTCGAAGCGGACCGGATCTCTGCGACGGTAGAATTCACCGGAGAATCTGATGACCGCCGAAGAGAAGCGGCTCCAGGAAGATCAGGAGCGAAGGGTCTACTGGACCCGCTGGGGGCCGTACCTTTCCGAGCGCCAGTGGGGCACGGTCCGCGAGGACTACAGCCCGAACGGCGACGCCTGGAGCTACTTTCTCCACGATCACGCCCGCTCGCGCGCGTATCGCTGGGGCGAAGACGGAATTGCGGGACTCTGCGACCGGCATCAGCGCATTTGTTTCGCGCTGGCGCTCTGGAACGAGCGCGATCCGATCCTGAAGGAGCGGCTCTTCGGCCTGACGAATAAGGAAGGCAATCACGGCGAGGACGTCAAAGAATGTTATTTCTACGTCGATGCCACGCCGACCAGCTCCTACCTGAAATATCTCTACAAATATCCGCAAGCACGATTTCCCTACGAGCAATTGACCACCGAAAACGCGCGACGCACGCGGAACGATCCGGAATTCGAAATTTTGGACACCGAGGTCTTCAAGGAAAGCCGCTACTTCGACGTGTTCGTCGAATACGCCAAGGTGGCGGCCGAAGATATCCTGATTCGGATTACAGCCTTCAATCGTGGTCCCGAAGCGGCAAAGCTGCGGCTCCTGCCGACGATCTGGTTCCGCAACAAATGGTCCTGGGGCGACACGCGGCCTGAGAACACGCGCCCGAACGTCCGGCGACTCGCCGGCCTCACGGGGCTGGAAGCGCTCGAGCTGCAGCAAGTGGATTACGGAAAGCGCTGGCTCTTGATCGAAGGCAAACCCGAGCTGCTCTTCACCGAGAACGAAACCAACTCGAAGCGGCTTTTTTCGACTCCGAATCGCACGCCGTACGTGAAGGACGGCATCCACAATTACATCGTCAACGGTGAAAAGGGCGCGGTGAATCCCCAGCAATTCGGGACGAAGGCGGCGGCGCATTTTCCGTTTGAAATTCCCGCCGGCGGAAGCGTGTCGATCCGTTTGCGTTTGACCGACCGCCAGACAGGCGCGGCCGGCACGGCCGAACAGAGCTTCGGCGACTTCGAGAAAATCTTCGCGCAACGCCAGCAGGAGGCCGATGAGTTTTATGGCCGGCTCACCCGGCCGGGAATGAGCGACGACGCGAGAAACGTCCAGCGGCAAGCCTTCGGCGGGTTGATCTGGAACCGGCAGACGTATCACTACGACGTGAGCCGCTGGCTCGCCGGCGATCCCACGCAACTTCCGCCCGCGCCGCAAAGAAAATTCGGGCGAAATCACGATTGGAAGCATCTCTACAACGCCGACGTGATTTCGATGCCGGACAAGTGGGAATATCCGTGGTACGCATCGTGGGACCTGGCGTTTCATTGCATCGCCATGGCGATGATCGATCCGGATTTCGCGAAGGAGCAGCTCATCCTTCTCCTTCGCGAATGGTATATGCATCCGAATGGGGAGATCCCGGCTTACGAATGGGAGTTCAGCGACGCCAATCCGCCAGTGCACGCCGCCGCGGCGCTGCGCGTTTACCAGATCGGACGGCGGCTGCGCGGCAAGGCCGACCGGAATTTTCTCGAGCGCGTGTTTCACAAACTGCTTCTGAACTTCACGTGGTGGGTAAACCGAAAAGATCCGCAAGGGCTCAACGTTTTCGAAGGCGGCTTCCTGGGACTCGACAATATTGGAGTGTTCGATCGCTCGCGGCCTTTGCCGGGCGGGATGCGTATCGAGCAATCCGACGGAACGAGCTGGATGATGTTTTATTCGCTGAACATGATGGCTATCGCGCTCGAACTCGCGCGAGAAGATCCCGCCTACGAAGATGTCGCGAGCAAATTCTTCGAGCACTGCGTCTATATCAGCGAGGCCATGAACAACATCGGCGGCGAGGAGATCGGCCTTTGGGATGAGGACGACGGCTTCTATTACGACGTGCTGCACACGCCCGACGGCGAGCACGTGAAGATGAAAGTGCGGTCGATGGTCGGGCTGATCCCGCTGTTCGCCGTCGAAACACTCGAGCCCGAAGACGTTCAAATGCGCACCGGCTTTCTCAAACGTATGCAGTGGTTCCTCGATCACCATCCGGAAGTGGCCGAGCACGTGGACATGAGCGAACACTCGGACAAGGGCGTCCGCCGGCTGATCTCGCTTGTGAACAAGAAGCGGCTCGTTCGCGTGCTGCGTTACATGCTGGACGAGAACGAATTTCTGTCGCCGTACGGGATCCGCTCGCTTTCGAAGGTGCACGCGAAGAAACCGTACGTGTTAACGCTCGACGGCACGGACCACAGCGTGGCCTATGAGCCTGCTGAATCGGCCTCGGATCTTTTCGGCGGAAATTCGAACTGGCGCGGACCGGTCTGGATGCCGACCAACTACCTGATTATCGAAGCGCTGCAACGCTACGATTGGTATTACGGCAAGGAATTCAAGGTCGAGTGTCCGACGGGCTCAGGCCAATACATGACGCTGTGGGACGTGGCCGCCGAACTCTCGCGGCGCCTCTCGCATCTTTTCTTGCGAAAGGATGGCAAGCGGCCGATCTACGGGAATCGCGATATTTTGCAGAACGATCCGCACTGGCGCGATTTGATTCTCTTCAACGAATACTTTCACGGCGATAACGGCACCGGCCTCGGCGCGAGCCATCAGACCGGGTGGACGGCGCTTGTGGCGAAACTCCTCGAACAGAGCGGTGAGTAGCGACTCGCGCGCTCCGGGATTTACGGCCGGACGATCTGGACGAATTCGATGAGGGCTTTTCGCCCGCCGGGGAGCGGGACGAGAAAGAAATTCACGCGCGTGTCATCCGCGCCAGCGCGCGTCGCAGGATAAAGCGGCTCGAGTTGAAAGTGCGTTCGCAGCAGTTCGGTGGAGCGTTCCACGTCCGTCACTTCGAACTCGATCTGTTGAATTCCTTCACCGAATTTTTCAAGAAATCGTGCGATCGCGCCCGCGCCGCCCGGCGCTTTCGTCGTCAGGATGTCCAGGCGCACGCTTCCGTCAAAATGCAATTCGAATTCCTTCGCGTCCTGGCCGGGCGGCACGTCGGCGAGGCGAGGGCTTCCGTGGGCTTTGCGAATTGCCTCGAATCGGGCGGGCTCCACGGCGATCCCGGCGGTCATTCGGAGTTCGGGCGCATGCAGCAACCCGCTGAGTTCCGAATCCAACAGCCAAGCGGAGATGATGGTGTCGACCGTTGCACGAGCGCGTGCGAAGAGTTCTCCGGCCGCGCGCGCGCGCACGCGCGCCTCTTCGGAGGCGAGTTGCGAAATGAGAGATTCGTCGGCCATGAACAAATTCAGCGGAGCGTGACGAGTCCGGATCCCGGCGATTATGGCGCCGATTTTTGAAGTTCAACGGCGTTCGCGTTCGTCAGCTCCACGCGCGTCGTCTCGCCGGCCGTGACGGTTACCGGCACATCCCACTGAAGACGCGCGTCGCCGGCCGTCGCGAAGATCTCGAGCGTCCCAAGCCAATACTTTCCCGCGGGAATCCCGGTAATCGCGGCGCGGCCGTCGAGATCGGTTTGCGCCTGCGCGACCAGATAGCGCGTGTGGGCCATATCGAGCGTGCGCCGGTGGATGGCCGGATTGCGCTTGCCAACTTCGGTCTGCCATTGCGGGCCGGAATTGATCGAATCGAGATTCAGATCGATCCCTGACTTGCTATCGGGGTTCCCGGTGAGGAATTTTCGAATGGCGTCGAGATATTCCTGGTGGTCTTTTTCGTAGCGATCGGGATTCTTTACTTTGTCGCGCTCCCTCATTTTCGGCGTTGGGAAACTGATGGACTGATCGCCGGAATTGCGCCCGACGTACGCGCTGAAAAATTCCGGAACGTCCATGATGTCCTTGACGGTCAGACTCTGAACGAAATCTTCGCCGGAGAGGCTCACGGTGTGATTCTTCTTCATCCACGCTTTGAGTTCTTTAGACACCGTCAGCTTGTCCACGAAGGCGTCGAGGTCCGGCTTTGGTTCACCTGCATCGGCTTCTTTCTGAATGTCCGCGTAACTCTTGTTCAGAAGATAAAAGGGCAAGTTGCGGACGGGCTCGGCGATTCCCGCGGCGGGCCGAACGCGAGCCACAAATTCGATTGAGCCTGTTTGTGCGCGCGCCGAAGGAAGGGAAGGCGAGAAAAGCGCTCCGGCGAAAAGCAGAAATGCAAGATTCACGTACGACAAAGAGTGATTTCGCGCGCGGTTCATGTCGCACATCGTAACAAAACGCGCGGCCGGGATACACGGTTCGCCGCGCGATGTTTCCAAACGTGCGCGGGCGCGATCCGCGTGAGATTGGGTCATTCGCCGCAGGCAAGATCCGCCGGCGCGTTCGTCGCGACCGGCAACGGCGCGAAGCCGCTCTTCCCGAGCAGGGAATTGAGCGGCGGTACGCTTTCGGCGTTCAACTTTCGCCATAACGCAAAATTCTTATTCGCTTCCTCGCAGGATTCGCCGGCCGTCGTTCGCGCCGTGTTCGATGGGTTGCCATCGCCACTCTCGACCATCTCGAACAGGCGCGTGAAGTCGCGATTGATGGGGCCGAACCCGGAAAGCGCTTCGTCGCCGTTTTCGAGTGCCGCGAGCGTTTTGTGCAGAGCAGCGGCGGCATCGCTCGCGTCTTTCGCCGGCGTGCCCTCGAGGCTCTTCCGGCGATCGTCGAGCGCTTCGCGTAGCGCATGAACGCTCTGGTAGACGGCGTATGTCGCGTTGGTCCAGGAATTGATCTTCTGCGCTAGCGCGAGCTGGTGCGCGAGATCGTCTTGCGTGGCGTGCACGCGCGGGTCAAGCTCGACTTTCAGAGATCGCCGGAATTCCCGGCCTCCGGCCTCAAGCACCGCTTCATATTCACCCGGCACGACGAGTGCACCCTGCGGCTGATAGCGCGGCGTGTCGCTCGGGATCGCGTCATTCGGCAACGTGAACTCGACAAAATCGAGCGGCTCGCCGAAATAGCCGTACGGAAGTACATCTGGATGCGGGTATCTCAAATCCCAGACGAAGCGGTTCAGTCCGGCATTCTTCGAAAGCACGGCCGGCGGCGCGATCCAGTAGTCCGGGACGTTCAGCGGAAAATTATCGGGAGACGGCTTGACGCTGGAATATTGGCGCACGAGATTTTTTTCGTGATCGTAAATCGAGAGCGTGATTTCGCCGGCGGGAGCCGACTTCAGAAAGTAATCGAGGATCGCTCCATCCGGCGGATTCTGCCCGGCGGGATATTCGGGCGGGAGCGGCGTGTCGGGATTTGTGTCCCAGCGAACGCGCAGAGCCGACTCCGGCTCGAAAAGATATGCGTCGGCGCTGGTGACGCTCGCGCTCAACTGGCGCAGCGGCGTGAGGTCGTCGAGTATCCAGAAGGCGCGCCCGAACGTCGCAGCGACGAGATCATTTCCGTGAACTTCCAGGCCGCGAAACGACGCCGGCGGAAGATTGAGCTGCAGCGATTGCCAGTGATCGCCGTCGTCGAAGGAAACGTAGACCGCGCTCTCCGTCCCTACGAATAACAGACCTTGCCGCACGGTATCTGCGCGAATGGTGCGAACCAGCGTCGAATCCGGGATGCCATTCAGAATCTTTTCCCAACTCGCGCCGCAATCGCGCGTGCGATAAAGATAGGCCTGCATCTTCCCGATAATCCAGATATCGATCGTGCCGGCCGGCCGGAGCGTGAGGTATGCCTCGCACGGCTGATGATGTGACGCTTCGATCGTCCACACCGCGGTTTTCGCGGGTATATCTTTGGGCGTAACGTCCTGCCAGTTCGTGCCGCCATCGCGCGTCAATTGGACAATATCATTGGTCGTGCCCGCCCACATCTCGCCGGGCGCCGCGGTCGAAATCGCGAGCGCCGTGATGGCGCCACGCCGAACCGGCTGTTTTTCGCTGACCTCTTTGCCTGTGTCGCTCGGTGGTTCTTTCGGATTCGCCTTCACGGTCAAATCCGGACTGATCGTTTGCCAGGTCGCGCCCGCATCGGATGTTTTCATTAGGAACTGCGTACCGAAATACAGGGTATGAGGATCTTGCGGCGAAAATTCGAGTGGAGCATCGGAGGTGCCGCGTGTTTTGTCGCCGGGCACGTATACGGTCGAGGTTTGTCCGGTTACACGATCGAATCGCAGAACCGTGCCGTACCAGCCGATTGAGTAGACCAGATTTGAATCGAGCGGGTCAGGCGCGATGTGGCCAATTTCGAAGCCTCCGATGGGGAACCAGTCGCTCGCTGTGATTTCACCGTTGTTGCTGCGGCTCAGAACGGCCGCTGTGCCGCTATCCTGCTGGTCGCCATAGACGCGGTAGGGAAAATGGCTGTCGACGGAAACGTGGTAGAACTGCCCGGTTGGCTGGTTATACCAAAGACTCCAAGTCTGGCCGCCATCGACGCTGACCGTCGCGCCCTGATCGACGCCGAGAATCATGCGCTGCGAATTCTGAGGATCGATCCACAGGACGTGATAGTCATCACCGCCGGGCGCGCCTTTGTAAGATACGAATGTCTTGCCACCGTCGATTGAACGATAGACCGACGTCTGCATCACCCACACGATGTCCGCGTTCTGCGGATCGACGAAGACCCGACTGAAATAGAAATTGCCGATGACGCGAGGATCGTGGGTAATTTGCTGCCAATTTTCTCCCGCATCGTCGCTGCGGAAAAATCCTTGATTCACGATGGCGTAGAGCCGCCGGCCGTGATTGCCCGGTGCAACAACCACGCCGATCCTGCCTTTTCCGGCCGCCGGCAGGCCCTTGCCGCCGACGGGCTTCCACGTCGAACCTTCGTCCGTGGATTTATAGATGGCGCTCTCGGTGTCCGTAGGGTCGGGCCCGAGATTCACGACTGCGAAATTGAAATGCCAGAGCGTCGCATAGACGACGCGATGATTGCCCGGATCGAAACACAAATCGTAGGCGCCGAGCTTGTCGTCAACATAGAGAACCTTCTTCCATGTCGCGCCGCCGTCCGTCGTTTTGTAAACGCCGCGGTCTGTCCCCGGAGGGAGATCACCCGCACCGGCGACCAGCACGATGTTCGGGTCGCGCGGATCGACGATGATGGCCGCGATCTTTTGCGTTTCCTGAAGGCCGATGTTTGTCCAGGTCGCGCCGGCGTCCGTGGATTTGTAAACGCCATTGCTCGGCGATTGCTCACCCGTACCGACGTAAATGACGTCGGGATTCGACGGAGCCACGGCCATCGCGCCGACCGGCGCAACGCCCGTCGCATCGAAGATCGGCTTCCAGACGTGGCCGCCGTCTGTCGTCTTCCACACGCCGCCGCCCGGAGAAGCCATGTAATAGACCGCGGGATTTCCCGAGACACCTGCGACCGCGGTAACACGTCCCGCGCGATATGGACCAATCAAGCGCCAGCGCAGGCCCGAATACGCGCTCGGATCGAATTGCTGCGCGGAGGCGACGCCGCCGAAGAGACCCGCGAGGATGAGCAGAATCGCAAGAGGCAGCCACACGCTCGTGCAGCGACGAAACGAATCCAAACATGCAGATCGACAAAGTCGCGACATCAATTTCCCTCCGGAATGTTGGACGCAACGCGCCGCAGAGTGTAACACGCGGTGCGAATCTTGTTTCCAAACGCGTCAAGCGCGTGTTACCGGTGCTCGCGCGGCATCCCGGCCGGCGCGCGGCCAGACCCAGCACGGCAAAGCATGATGACGACCCACACTAATATCGAGCAGAGGATGACCGGAGAAACTCGGCGGGTCGAACTTAATACAGCCGGAATGTCACTTCGACCGGCATACGCACGGCAGCGGCCTTGCCGTCCGGGCCGGCGGCAGGCTTGAATCGCCACGTGCGCACCGCTTCGACGGCCTTTTCATCCAGGCCGAGACCCAAACCGCGAGCGACTTGTATGTTCGTCGCGCGGCCATCAGGTTGAATCACGACCATCAACAGGACCGTGCCCTGGTATTTCGCTTTCACTGCTTCATCGGAAAACTGCGGGCTTGGGCAGTACAAACAATCCGGCTGGCCGTAGCCGCCGGTGCCCGCCATCGGATAGCCGCCACCGGTGTTCCAGCCGTGGCCGGGCCCGACTCCCGCGCCGTCGCCGCTGCCAACGCCCGTGCCTTGTCCGGTGCCGATACCTCCGCCGCCACCCGGACCATTCGAATCCGTCAACAGCTTGGCCATCGGATCGCCGTAGTTCGGCAGATTCGGGCTCGGTATCTTGATGTCCGGCACTGCCACTATGGTCGCAGGCACTTGCAATCGTGGATTCAACGGCGGATGGACCGACGGTGGCGCAAGTTGCGTATAGGAAGCCTTCGGTAATTTCCCGCGGCTGGCGGGAATCGGACTGTGTTCGCCGCCTCCGCCTCCGCCGCCCGCCCTCTTATTGCCTGCGGGAAGCTTGGGCAAATACGGCGAGCCGCCGTCGAGTGGCGTCACGGTGTACATGTTTGCCTGCGCGGTTCGCGGCGCCATGATTCCAGGCAGAAGTGGAAGCAATATCAGGACCAGCGCAAGGACGTGAATCGCGAGCGAGAGCGCCTGGACGCGGCCAAACAGCGTGTCTTTCGTCCAGATGGAAGGCACCACTGCGCCTTTAGGCAGCTTTTGTTTCGAAAAGGCCGTGCGTAGATTGTCCCAGAACGTGCCAAAATTCGGATTCCAGTCGACCAGCATTTCCGAGCGCATCGGCCCCCTAGCTGATGCAGGAAGCGGCTTCAGCCATTCCTTCAGATTGCCGCCGACGCCCGAACTGAATTTCGGAATGTAGAATGCGGTAGGTGCGCCTTCGCGGATCTTGACGGGCCGCTCGCTCAGAAAGTCTTTCAGATTGGAGGAGAAAGATTTAATCCAAGGAACACGGTTGACCGCCAGCGCCGTCACCCGGAGTGTGGGATTCGAAGACTTGCTCAGGGACTCGTTTTCGTTTGTGGTGGTATCGAGCATTACTGCCGCCTGTTGGCTCCCAAGCGCACTCCCGTACCGTAGATTAGATTCGAGACAGCCGAAAAGGATGTCTCGCGCCCACGCGGCTGACTTGCCCCGATATTCATTGTAACATAGCGTTTCTTCTCGCCGCGGTGGTGATTAGACGCCGCGGCACACAGAAAGGCATCAGACCCGACTCAATGGCCAACCCTCTCGACCTGAAGAGCACACTCAACTTACCGCGCACCGATTTTCCGATGAAAGCTCACCTGCCGGAACGCGAGCCGCTGCAGCTCGCCGAGTGGGAGCGCACGAAGATCTACGAGCGAATCCTCGAATCGCGCGCCGGCGCTCCTCTCTTCGTCCTCCATGACGGCCCGCCGTATCCGACTGGCGATATCCATCTCGGGACTGGCCTGAACAAAATCATTAAAGACCTGATGGTCAAGACGAAGACCATGGCTGGATTTCGCTCGCCCTACATTCCGGGCTGGGATTGCCACGGGCTTCCGATCGAAAGCAAAGTCGAGAAAGAGGATCTAGGTGGACGGAAAGACCGCGTCACGCCGGCGGAGTTTCGCAAGATGTGCCGCGAATACGCGACGCGCTATATCGATTCCAATCGCCGGGATTTCAAGCGCCTCGGCGTCTTCGGGCAATGGGATAAACCGTATCTCACGATGGATTTTCATTTCGAAGCCACCATCGCGGGAGCGTTTCTAACTTTTCTCGAAAAGGGCTACGTGTATCGCGGGCTGAAGCCGGTGTATTGGTGCATGGTCGATCGAACGGCGCTCGCAGAAGCCGAGGTTGAATACGAAGACCACACGAGCCAATCGGTCTGGGTGAAGTTTCCCGTTGCCGGAGGCGCGAAGGCGAAAGAGCTCGGTCCGGACGTAAGTGCGCTCATCTGGACCACAACACCCTGGACGCTGCCGGCCAACCGCGCGCTGGCGTTTCATCCGGACTTTGAATACGTCGTCGCAGAAACGCCGGCCGGCGCGCTTCTTTTTGCCGAGCAACGCCTCAGCGCCGTCGCCGAGGAATTGAAATTCGGAGCGGCGAAAATTCGGTGGCGCGGCAAAGGAAGCGAACTCGAAGGAATGCAATTCCAGCATCCATTTCTCGATCTGCAAGTTCCGGGAGTGCTGGCGGAGTACGTCACGCTCGAACAGGGCAGCGGCGTCGTCCACACGGCGCCGGGGCATGGCGCCGACGACTTTTACACCGGCCAGCGATACGGCCTCGATACGTATGCGCCGCTCGACGACGAAGGCCGATTCGTCGAAGGGTTGCCAGAATACAACGGGAAGAATGTGTTCGAAGCCAACGAGCCGATCGTCGAATTGCTTCGCAAGCGCGGCGCGCTCGTCGGCCACGCAAAATATCGCCACAGCTATCCGCACTGCTGGCGGTGCCACAATCCCGTGATATTCCGTGCCACCGAGCAGTGGTTCATCGGCATGGAACTGAATCATCTCCGCGAGCGCGCCCTCGAGCAAATCGACAAAGTGAAATGGGCGCCCGCCTGGGGCCACGATCGTCTTTACGACATGATCGCCGAGCGGCCCGACTGGTGCATTTCGCGGCAGCGATTTTGGGGCGTGCCGTTGATTATATTTACGTGCGGAGATTGCAAGACGCGGCTGAATGATTTTGCGGCGCTGCGCCATGTTCTCACCTGGTTCGAAAAAGAAGGCGCGGACGCGTGGTTCACCCATTCGGCCGAAGAACTGCTTCCCGCGGGAACGCATTGCCCGAAATGCGGCGCCGCGAAATGGCGCAAAGAGAACGACATTCTCGACGTGTGGTTCGATTCGGGTTCGACGCACCTGGCCGTCTTGAGCGTCGAAGACGGCACATGGCCGGCGGACGTCTACATGGAGGGACCCGATCAATATCGCGGCTGGTTTCACAGTTCGCTGCTCGTCGGCGTGGGAACGCGCGGCCGAGCGCCCTACAAGCAAGTTGTCTCGCATGGCTGGACGCTCGACAGCGAGGGGCGGCCGATGTCCAAATCGCTCGGCACGGGCGTCATCCCCAATGAGATTTGCGACAAGTGGGGCGCCGACATTCTCCGGTTGTGGGTGACCTCGCAGGATTACCAAGGCGATGTGCGAATGTCCGACGCCATGATGACGCAGCTTTCCGAAGCGTATCGCAAACTGCGCAACACGTTCCGCTTCGCGCTTCAGAATCTCGCGGGCTTTGAGCCCTTACGCGACGGCGTCCCTGACAGCGAACTCTTGGAGATCGATGCCTGGATGGTGCGCCGCACCGCCGAGCTCGTGCGGCAGTGCCTCGATTGGTACGCCTCGTTCGATTTTCATCGCGTGCATCACGCGGTTCACGATTTTGCGGTGGTGGATTTGAGCGCGTTTTATTTCGACGTTCTCAAAGACCGGCTCTATACCTTCGCGCCGCGCAGCGTGGGACGCCGATCGGCGCAGACCGCCATCTATCGCATTGCCAGCGCGTTGCTGCGGATGCTGGCGCCCATCATCGTTTTCACTGCGGAAGAAGTCTGGCAACACTTCCCGCGCGAGGCGGGAGATCCCGACAGCATCCACATGGCGCATTTCCCGAACGCGGCAGAACTCGAGCGTGCGGCCTCGAAAGAAGTCGCGAAAAACTGGGAGCGTCTGTTGGGAGTTCGCGAAAGCGTGCTTAAGGGACTCGAAGAAGCGCGCGCCGCGAAGACGATTTCGAGCGCCCTTGAAGCCAAAGTCACGCTTTCCGCGAATGGCGATCTGGGAGCGCTTCTCCAGAAATACGCTGCGCAATTGCCCGCGCTTTTTATCGCTTCTCAGGTGCGCCTCGATACTTCGAATGGCGACGGCGTCGGAGTGAAAGTCGAGCGAGCCGACGGCGCGAAATGCGAGCGCTGCTGGAATTATTCGACACACGTCGGCGAAAACGCGGAGTACCCGACGATCTGCGAGCGTTGCACGGCGGCCCTTGCGGAAATCGCGCGCACCGGCGGCGCGGCGGGTGTTGCACGATCGTGATGGCGACGCGACGACGTTCCGGCTTGTGGTGGCATTCACTCGTTGCGCTCGGCGCGCTCGCTGCCGATCAGGTGAGCAAGTTCGCCGTCGAGAAATTCACCGTCGCCGGTTCGCAGCGCGTCCTGGTGCCGGGATTACTGAACCTTGTGCACATGAATAATCCCGGCGTGGCATTCGGCCTTTTTGCCGATTCGGATTCGCCCTGGCTCCCCATGGTCCTGATTGTTTTTTCAGCAGGCGTGATCCTCTTTCTGGTCTGGCTCCTCCAGACGGGCCGCGCGGGCGGGAGCCTCGGCCAGGCGGGGATGGCGTTGATCCTCGGCGGCGCGG
Source organism: uncultured Acidobacteriota bacterium (assembly GCA_963771905.1). Taxonomy (GTDB): domain Bacteria; phylum Acidobacteriota; class Terriglobia; order Acidiferrales; family UBA7541; genus Palsa-147. The sequence continues at coordinate 254,884 of CAVYVI010000004.1, read as the reverse complement.
CCGGAAATGTGTTCGACCGCGTTCTACGCCGCGGCGTAACCGACTTCATCGACTTTCACATCGGCAATCATCACTGGTACACATTCAACGTCGCGGATTCGGCGATTGTCATCGGCGCGGGTTTCGTCCTGATCGAACTTCTGAGCGATTGGAAGCATCCGAGTCATCAGAAAGCATAGCGATGCATCCGGTCCTTTTTCAATTCGGGTCGATCACGATTTATACGTATGGCGTCCTTGTCGCGACCGGCGTCTTACTGGGACTCTGGTACGCGCGCCGCCAGGCGAAATTCGCAGGCCTCGATCCCGACCGCGTCTGGAATCTGGGCATCTACGTCGTGCTGACCGCGCTGGTCACTGCGAAGCTCTGGCTCGTCGCTCTCTACTTCCCTTACTATCTCGGCCATCCGCGCGAAATTTTCTCGATCGGCATCGTGCAGTCCGGCGGCACATTCTACGGCGGCGTGATCGGCGCGCTCACTCTTGTGGGTGTTTACACATATCGAACGAAGATGCCCGTCCTTCCGCTGCTCGATTGCTTTTCCGGCGGGCTTCCGCTTGGTCACGCGATCGGACGCCTAGGGTGTTTCATGGCGGGCTGCTGCTACGGCAAGCCCACCGATTTGCCATGGGGCGTCACGTTCCATGATCCCGTCGCCGCGCAGCTCGTTGGAACGCCCATCGGAGTGCCGCTCCATCCGACGCAGCTCTACGAAGCCGCGGCTGAATTCTGCAATTTTCTATTGCTCGTCTGGATGGGCAAGCGCCAACAATTCTCGGGACAGATTCTCGCCACGTATTTGGTTCTCTATGGCATCGAGCGCGGCAGCATCGAATTTGTCCGCGGCGATCCGGACCGCACGTTGCTGCTTCACGGCGCGATTTCGCTGATGCAGATCGTGAGCGTGGCTTTCATCCTCGTCGGCGGCTATCTGTGGTGGCGCGGCTTGCGGAAGCAAATGCCGGTGGCCCCCGCGCGCGCGTAGATCGCAAATTAGCTCCGCAGGGAAACGACCACGCGGTTACGGTGGGCGGCATTTTCGCGGTACAGTCTCTCCATGCCCAAACGCAATCCGGACACGATCGAATTCCTGAGTTTCATCGTCACTGACGAAGACTCAGGCGTGCGGCTCGATCGTTATCTCGCGACTCATGCGGCCGATCTCAGCCGAACGCGCCTTCAGGAACTTATCGCCGGGGGCCGAGTGCACGTCAACGGCATCACCACGAAGCCTTCGCATCGCGTCGAAACCGGAGAAGAAATAAAAGTTGAAATTCCGCCGCCCGAGCCGCTCGCCGTCGGAGCGGAACCGATTCCTCTGGAGGTTCTCTACGAAGACGATGACCTCGCCGTCATCAATAAGCCCGCCGGAATCGTAGTGCATCCGGGCGCCGGAGAAACGGGCGGAACGCTGGTCAGCGCCCTGCTCTATCGCTTCGGGAAGCTTTCCACGATTGGCGGCCCGGCACGGCCGGGAATCGTGCACCGGCTCGACAAAGGAACCTCGGGTGCGCTGATCGTCGCGCGGACGGATGATGCCCACCGGCGTCTCGTCGAGGAATTTCAAGATCGCTCCATTGAGAAAACGTATGTGGCGCTGCTGCACGGAAAACTGCGCGAGGCCTTGGGACGAATCGAATTGCCCGTCGCGCGAGACCTCCGCCGGCGCACGCGCATGACCACGCGCCGGCGCGAAGGCCGTCCTGCGCGGACGGATTGGCGCGCGCTGCTCGTCCTCGGCGGCTTCACGTGGATAGAAGCCGGGCTGCATACCGGACGCACGCATCAGCTTCGCGTCCATTTTTCTGCGCTCGGTAGCCCGGTCGTGGGCGATACGCTCTACGGCGCGCCGCGCGAAGAACTCGTGCACGCGCGCAAGCTGCCGGAGCTCGGCCGCAATTTTCTGCATGCCGCGCGCATCCGCTTCCTCCATCCGCGCACCGAGGAGCCAATCGACGTTCGCGCGCCGCTCCCACCTGAGCTGGCGGCGTATCTCAAACAACTCGGAAGCGCGCTCGGTGCGGATCCCGGCACGATTGACGCTGCACTCTCCACGTACCTATAATTTCACTATGCGAACCGTGCGCGCGTCCTGTCTGGCAGCCAGCTTTATTCTCACGGCGGCGATCACAGTTTCCGCGCAGCAACCGGCGCCGGCTTCGCCTCCCGCTACGGCGCCGTCGACACCCCCTTCTTCCGATTCGCCGCTCAAAAATGTGCCGCTTCGACCGCAATCGCAGGCCCCGCAGCCTACGCAGACCCAGCAGCAGCTGCCGCCGCTCAAAGTAACGACCGGCCTGGTCCATCTTGTCGCCGCGGTTACCGATCGCCGCCACAATTTCATTACCGATCTGGATGAAAAGGATTTTCGCGTCCTCGAGGATGGCAAACCACAGGACATCAGGTTTTTCGGCCGGGATACCGATCTCCCGCTGCGGATCGGCATGCTCATCGATACATCGAACAGCATTCGCGAGCGCCTGAGTTTTGAGAAAGACGCCGCTATTGATTTCCTCGGCAACGTCATCCGCCGCCACAAGGATATGGCTTTCCTAATGACTTTCGACAACGAGCCCGAAATCATTCAGGATTTCTCCGGCGATCCCGGCGTCCTGGACGAGGCCATTGAGAAGCAGCGGGCGGGCGGAGGAACGGCGCTCAACGATGCGATTTACATGGCGGCGCAGAAGTTATCGAGCGCGCCTCTGCCAACCGGACCGAGTCCCGAAGTCCGGCGGATTCTGGTGGTCATCAGCGACGGCGACGACAATCTCAGCGACCGCGCCTTGAGCGAGGCCATCGAAATGGCCGATCGCGCTGAAGTCGCGATTTACAGCATCAGCACCAGCACGGACTGGCTGGCCACGACGAGCGGCGACAAGCCGCACAAACTTTTCAAGACGCCGGGCGATCAAATTCTGGAGAACTTCGCTATTGAAACCGGCGGACGGGTGTTCTTTCCTTACAAAGTGGATGACCTGGCCGAGTCGTTCCAGGACATTGGTGCGGAGTTGCGCAGCCAGTATTTCATTGCGTATGCGCCCTCCAACACGGCGCAATCGTCGCAGTATCGCAAGATTCAGGTGGAAATCGTGGACCGCAAGGGCTTGGTGGTCCGAACCCGCAAGGGATACTACCCGAATGAAACGCCGACTCCGTCAACGCCTCCCAGCCAGTAGCGCCGCAGGCCGCGCCTCCTGGCAAATAGCGCGGGTCCGTGCAAGCGGTCCAAATCTCTCACCGGTTTCGGGGGAAGAAACTGCAGGGAGACCTATCAGACTGCCTCGAATATTAAAGTCGAGCGCGCGGCGCTTTATTCCGATGGCGCGTAGTAACCGCGTCGCGTGAGGATTTTCAAATCCGCACGTGTGATCTCGAGCTTGATCTTGCGGAAACTGCCGTCGCGCTTCGTGTTCGTGGGGTAGTATCCGAGCACGTATTGCTGGCGCATCTCCTCGGAGAGCTGATCGAACGCCTTCTCCAGCGATTTCGTGTTGTGCACCTCGATAACGCGCCCGCCGGTTTCATCCGCCATTTTCTTCGCGACGCTCGCGCCGCTGTATCCCATCAGCTGCCGGTAGTAGAAGCCTTCATCGGAAATAAGCAAGACGTGCACGACGGCGTCCGCGCGTTGCGCGGATTCGATCGCGTCTTTTACGTTCAGGCGGCTTCCAGTGTCTTCGGCGTCGGTGAGCGCGATGATGGCCTTGCGCCCGGCTTCGCTCGCCAACTTGTCATGCGCCGCCAGATAGACCGCGTCGTAGAAATCCGTTCCTCCGTTCGAGCCTCCGGGAACTGTGCCCGCCGTGCCGCCGGCGCCCGCCGCCGGCGCGTTGATCACCGTTCTGCGGATAGCTTGCTCGAGTACCGACGTGTCCTCCGTGAAATCGGCGAGGAGATCGACGTCAAGGTCGAACGACAACACGAGCGCCTCGTCCTTCTTCCGCAGCACCTCGTGAACGAACCGCGAAGCCGCGTCCTGCTCGGCGCCCAGAACATCCATCTGGCTGCCGCTGGTATCGACCAGGATGGCGAGAGTAATCGGCAAATTCACTTCCTTTGAAAAGTATGCAACTTTCTGCTCGACGCCATCTTCGAAGATGTGGAATTCTTCCTGTTTCAAATCGTTTACGATGAAGTGGTTTTTGTCGCGCACCGTGGCGAAAAGATTGACGAGTTCCGTCGAAACCCTCAGGGGTTTCTGCGATTGCGGAATTTGTTGCTGATCCTGCGGCGGACCTTGTTGCTGATCCTGCTGCTGGCTTTGCGGGGCCGACTGTTGACTCTGTAACGCAGGCTGCGCGGATGCATCCAATATGCGAGGCGAGTTGGAAGCGTCTTGGTTTGCACTCCCGCCGGCGGATGCCGGAGCGTGCAGCGGAACGATCAGGCCGGCAGCCAACGCTGCGATTGCGAGTGCCAAGCGAATCTGGGCGGCGTGCATTGTATAATCTCTCCGAGTCTCGACGTCCTGACGTACGATGCGCCTCGCGCCCCAACGGATGTAACGGCGCCGCGCGGTGCCGACGGGTTCTCGATGCGCTTGGGCGCTCGCTCCGCGCCAATGAGGTGACACCATTATGAAGCTAATTCCGGCGTGGACGGTAGCGGCGATTCTGGCATTTCCCGCCGCGTCCATTTCTGAAGCACAAGTGCAGCCGCAATCGCAAAGCCAATCGCAGACGCCGCCCGCGCAAGCCCAGACACAGACCCAGTCGCAGGATCAGACTCCCGCCGCCGTCCACGGTAAATCGCAACCGCAGCAGGGAACTCCGGCGCAAAAACAGGAGCAGAGCCAGCGCCCGCGCCGTCCTCTCGGCGCCGTGAGCGAACTCGTTCGCGTCCCCGTCACGGTCAAGAATAATCAGGGGGTCATCATCGGCGATTTGCGGCGCGATGAATTCCGTCTTTTTGAAGACGGCAAGGAAGTGCCGATTGCTTTGTTCTCGACGGACCCCTATCCGCTCTCGGTCGTGGTTGTTCTCGACAACGACCTGACGGTGCGCGTGCGCGATCAGGTCCAGAAGAGTCTCGAAAGCATCGCCGGTGGCCTCGGCCCGCAGGACGAAACGGCGCTCGTTGTTTTCGATGAATTCCCGCAGGTCGTGCACGATTTCACGAAGAACAATGACGAACTTTTCACGGAGCTCAAACGCATGCGCCTCGGCGACTCTTTTCCGGGGGATGCGGGCGGTCCGATGACCGCGGGCCCTCAAATCAACAATCAATCGCAATTACCGCAGGTGCCCACGTATGGCATTCGCCAGGAAAAAGTCGTCAAGGACCTCGACGATGCGGTCCATTCGGCTGGCGAAATGCTGCAAGCCCGCGGCGGCGACCGCCGCAGGATGATCTTCCTGATCGCCGACGGCCAGAATTCGCATCACAACCAGTGGACCTACGATTTGACGCTTCGCTTGCTTCTGACTGCCGATGTTTCGGTCTACTCGATCACTGTCGGCACGAAACTTCTCAAGCACGAGCCCGGCCGCATGACGCGCTATCCGCAAGAGACGGGTGGGGATTCCTTCTTCGCGTCGAAGGAGAACTCACTCGATCGTCTCTATTCCGCGGTCACCGAAGAAGCGCGCAATCAATATCTGCTCGGCTATGTGCCCCAGAATCCGGAAAGCGGCGAATACCACGCGATTGAAGTTCGCATCGAACGGCCTGGCCTGAACGTCACCGCGCGAAAAGGCTACTATTACGCTCCGCCGAAGCCGTGAAATCCGACGCGCACCGTGCGGAAATGTTTTCGCACGAATCGGACACGATGCGCCAGAGATTTTCTCTTGACAGGATTCGCGCGCGCTCGTATTAAGGAAGGGAACGATTGCGGCGCGAAGAAATTTTTCCGCTGCTGCGTCGAGGGGAGAAAGCAACATCGCGCGAATTGCGCGGACCAGAAGCGGCACAATGAATGCGCGTAGTACGAGGGGGCGGAACAGCGGCGAGGCTGTTCCAGTCAACTGGTTCTCGAACGAGGCGATTGCGAACGCGATCGCCTCGTTTTATTTTCGGCGGGGAGATTTCCGCGACCCCCAGTCTGCCGGGTGAACTTTTCGGGGAACTTCGGAGCTCGCGCGAGTTAGACGGGCGTTCTTCTCTTGTATCGCCGGACCGGGTTTCGTCCGCCGCTTTCGCGAGATAGCATATCCCGATCAGGACGGCGTCGAGCTCGCGCCGCGAATCGTGATGAGTTGTTCGTGCGCAGGACACAGTGGCTGGAAATCGCAATACCGGCAAAGAAATCCAGGCTTCGCAGTAAATTCTCCCGCGCGAATCAAATCCGCGGTTTCGGCGACCGTCTTGCGCGCATCGGCGAGCGCCTTCGCATCCCGCTCCGTAACCACTGGCTCGTTCGTCGTCAGGTTGTAAAAGACCAGCCGCTTCGGCGTGAGCTCGAGAACTTCGCGCGCCGCGAGCGCGTACAAGCTCAATTGCAGGCTCGCATCCGCGTCCTTCTGCGATTTCGGTTTTCCCGTCTTGTAGTCGACCACTTCCACTTCATCGCGGCCGATCCGATTCACCTGATCAATTCGCCCGAGGATCGTCACATTGTTTTCGAGCTCGAGCTCAAACGGTTTCTCCTGCATCAGGACGTCGGCCGGCGCAGCGCAGTAGGCCTGATGAAACGCCGCGAGTTGTTCCCGTCCCGTCCTTTTATATTCCTGCTCGTGATAGTCATCGAGGAAGCCTGCGGATGACCACACGCGGTCGTATATCGCGCCAACCTCTTCGAGCTTCACGTGCTTGCGCTTCTTCACTTCGGCGACGAGCTCCTTGATCGTCTTGTGCATCACGTTTCCAAACGTCATCGTAGCCTGCGGTTCGCCGTGCAGCCCCCACGAATGCCCGAACATATATTTCAACGGACAGATTCGATATGACTCGATCGCGGACGCGCTCAGTTGCAACGGCTCGGGCCGCGGCGGATGAAAGGCCCTCGCCCACAGCGCTATGTGCGAATACGCTTTCGTGGCGGCCGACGCTTCGCCGAAGAGCGCCGGGCGCGACGCGTCCGCGGGCGCCGATCCGACGCCTTGCTCGGCGTCCGGCACACTCACGCGCGGCGCCAGCTGATGAACGTCGTGCTTCTGAATGTTCGCGTCTCCCAGAACATCGTCGAAAAATTCCGAGCGCTTCTTGCGTTTGTTGATGATCGTCGAAAGCGTGAGCATCCAGCGCGCCCGCGTTAGCGCCACATAAAACAGCCGCCGCTCTTCCTGCTTCTGAAAATCGCCCGGCGGCAATTCTTCCTTCATCAGCTCGGGCGGGAATTCGAAAACCGGCTGGCGCGGCCGCGCGGGGAAATCACCCTTGCACAGCTGCAGAAGAAAAACGTGCTGAAATTCGAGCCCCTTCGCCGAATGCACGGTCATGAGCTGCACGGCATCGTCCGCGCGCTCCGCGTCGAGAAAAATATCTCCGCCGGCTTCGTCGAAAAAATCGAGATACTCCATGAAATCGCGCAGGGAGCGGCCCTCGCCCTTTTTTTGCCACTCCTCAACGAATCGCTTGAAGCGTTCGAGATTGTACGAATCACTTTCCGCCGGCAGCGGAGCCAGTCCTAGCTCTGCAATCAAATCCGCGAGCAATTCCAGCGCCGTCAGTTTCCGCGCTTTCGCGCGCATCCCACCGATCAGCTCCTGCAGCCCCGCCGCGCGCGATTCCTTCGGCGGCGCGCTTGCGCCGTTATCGGCCGCGCTCTTCTTGCTTGCGGACGTCTCGGTTGCATTTTTCTTGGGTGAATCTACCCACGCCTCGAACTCATCCCATAGCGCGCTGCCTCGCTTCGCGCTCGCTCGTTCCGCCAGACGCACCAGATCCCTCGGCTCGATCCGCCAGTAGGGAATCGCGAGAATTCGCGCGCACGCCACATCGTCCGACGGCACGGCGATTATGCGCAGATACGCGAGCAAATCCCGAATCAGCGTGCTCGACAGAATCGACAGCCGCTTGATGACAAACGGAATCTGCCGCCGCGTCAGCGCCTCGACCAAATGTTTCCGGTGCGTATGCTTTCGGTAGAGCGCGGCAAAATCCCGCCACGGCACGCCGGCTTCATGCAGCCGCTCGATCTCGCTCGCGATCCACTCGGCCTCTTCTTCCGGCCGGCCGAATTCGACGATGCGGATTTTTTCGCCTTCCGGATTTTCCGTGTCGAGCGGCGCAAACGGAATGAACTTGGAATTGTCGCTTTCGGCTGCGACGGTGCCCGCGACGCGAAGAATCCGCTTGGTCGAGCGGTAATTCCGCGTCAAATGCACCCGCGGCCATTTTTCCTCCGGCGTTTCCAGCGAAACACCGCAGAATTTCGTCAAAAACGTCTTCAAGCTTCCGAACGACGCCCCGCGGAACCGGTAAATCGCCTGGTTGTGGTCGCCGACAACGAAAATATTCCGCTGTTCGCCGGTCAGCAGCCGCAACAATTCGAGCTGCGCGACGTTGGTGTCCTGGAATTCATCCACCAGAATGTAGCGATAGCGCTCTCGCATCTTCTCAAGCAGTGCTGCATCGTTCTGCAGCAACTGCACCGCCTGCATCAATTGCGCGCCGAACGTCACCAGATTCCTCTCGCGCAAAAGTTGTTCGCTGATCCGGTACGCTCGCGCCAGCTCTTCCTGCTGCGCGATCGCGTCTTCCTGAATCTTCCGCGCGTCGGGCTCCATTTGCGCGCGCTTCTCGGCGTAGCGCCTCTTCAATCCGTCCACGTATCGCTGGTAATCGTCCGGCGTCACCAGTTCGTCCTGGCAGCGCGAGAAGAACTTCACGAAATCGCTCAGGAATTCGCCGGGATCCGCCAGCCTCTTGAAGGCATTCAATTCGAGCCGCTGAATGTTGCGCCGCAGCAAAATCCAGTGATCGATGTCTTCGATCACTTTCAGCTTCGGATTCGCGGGCATCAGAATTTGCTCAAGGCAGAACTTGTGAAACGTTCCGAGCCACACGCCCTCCGCGCGCTCGCCGACGCGCTTCTCGATCCGCCATTTCATCTCGTTCGCGGCTTTGTCCGTGAACGTCAATCCCAGAATGCTTTCGCCGGGCAGATGCGGATCGCTTTCGAGAAGCAGTCGAATCCGCTCGGTGATCACGCGCGTCTTGCCCGTGCCCGCTCCCGCCACGACCAGAAGCGGCCCATCGCCGTGCTGGACGGCGGTGCGCTGCTGCGGATTCAACTCGATTTCGAAAGTTTGCGCCATGCGTCTCGAGATCCATCTTCATCGTAGCCGATTTTCGAGAGCCGGAGTAGGCGTCGTATCGAGATGCCTCAGCGCGATTGCCTCTGATGCGCGGCTGTCGTAAGATGCACGCTCGGTGACCAACTCCTCGTCCATGCTGGGCCGCACGATCTCCCATTACCGCATCACCGAAGAACTGGGTGGTGGCGGAATGGGCGTCGTCTACAAGGCCGAAGACACGCAACTCGGCCGCTTCGTGGCCTTGAAATTCCTGCCGCACGATGTGGCGGGCGATCCGCAGTCTCTTGAACGCTTCCGCCGTGAAGCCCGCGCCGCCTCCGCGCTGAATCACCCGAACATCTGCACTATTTACGAAATCGGGCAGCAGGATGGCCATCTCTTCATCGCCATGGAATTCCTGGATGGCGCGACACTGAAGCGTCTGATCACGGGGAAGCCGATGGAAATGGATCGGCTGCTGGAGGTTGGGATTGAAGTGGCGGACGCTCTGGATGCCGCTCACAGTGAACGGATTGTGCATCGGGACATCAAGCCGGCCAATATTTTCGTCACCAAGCGTGGCCACGCGAAGATTCTCGATTTCGGTCTCGCCAAAGTCATCAGCGAAAATAAAGTTGGCGTGACGTCCGACGGATACACGACGACGGGAGTTGCCGAAGCGGAACTCACGAGCCCAGGAACGGCGCTTGGCACGGTGGCTTACATGTCGCCGGAGCAGGTCCGCGCGAAGGAACTGGATGCGCGCACGGACATTTTTTCCTTTGGCGTCGTGCTCTATGAAATGGCCACGGGCGTGTTGCCCTTCCGCGGCGAAAGCTCCGGCGTCATCACGGACGCGATTCTCAACCGCGCTCCCGTCGCGCCGGTGCGCCTGAATCCCGATCTACCGCTCAAGCTCGAGGAGATCATCAGCAAAGCTCTCGAGAAAGACCGCGATCTTCGCTACCAGCACGCTTCGGACATGCGCTCGGATTTGAAGCGCCTCAAGCGGGATACCGATACGGGCCGCGCCTCCGCGCCGGCGCAAAGCTCCTCCTCCGGTTCATCCTCGCGCTTGTCTTCTTCGAGCGCGGAACAGGCTTCCTCTCCATCCACTTCGTCACCCGCGCCAAGTCCATCCGGCACATCGCCTGCCACAGACTCCGCGAGGCTCTCCGGCGCAGCGCCCGCTTCCGATTCCGGCGTCCGCATGCTGGCTCCCGCAAGAAAAAGCCTCGCGATCATCGCCGTCGCCGCCATCGCCATCATCGCTCTTTCCATCGGAGGTTACTTCTTCCTCCATCGCGCGCCCAAGCTCACTGAAAAAGACACTATCGTTCTCTCCGATTTCACGAATACCACCGGCGACACGGTCTTTGATGGCACGCTCCGCCAGGGCCTCGCCGTTCAACTCGATCAATCGCCCTATCTGACCTTGATTTCCGATGAACGGATACAGCAAACGCTCAAAATGATGGAGCAGTCGCCCGATGCCCGGCTCACTCCGGAAATTTCCCGCGAGATCTGCCAGCGCACCGGCGGCGCCGCGACGCTCAACGGCTCGATCGCGCAGATCGGCGCGGAGTACACCATCATCCTGAAGGCCGTGAACTGCGCCAACGGCGAATCACTGGCAAGCGCGGAAGCGGACGCGGCCGACAAGACTCATGTTCTGGACGCCCTTGGCAAGGCGGCCTCGGACATCCGCAGCAAGCTCGGGGAATCTCTCAGCACCATTCAGAAATTCGAAACGCCCGTGCAGGAGGCTTCCACCTCCTCCCTGGACGCCTTGCAGGCTTACAGTCTCGGCCGGAAGATGACCAGCGCGAACGATTTCGCAGCCGCCATTCCCGTGTACCAGCGCGCCATCAAGCTCGACCCCAATTTCGCCATGGCCTATGCCGCGCTGGCGACCGGTTATTCGGACATCGGTGAACCCGCCTCGGCCGCGGAAAACGTGAAGAAGGCCTACGATCTCAGAGACCGCGTCAGCGAACATGAGAAGTTCTATATCGATTCGCACTATTACCAGATGGCGACCGGCGACCTGGAAAAGGCGCGCCAGGTTCTCGAACTCTGGGCCCAGAGCTACCCGCGTGACGAAATCCCTCCGACCAACTTGGGTTACATCGACGGTATCCTTGGCGACTATGCAAAAGGTCTCGAATACTCGCAACAGGCGTTTCAACTCAACCCCAGCGGTCTGAACTATTCGAATCTTGTAGGTGGATTTATTTCCCTGAACCGTTTTGAAGAAGCTCGCTCGATCGCTCTGGACGCGCAGGCAAAGAAACTCGATTCCGGCTATCTCCGCATTACGATGTATCAGCTCGACTTCTTGAACAATGATCAGGCGGGCATGGCGCAGCAGATCGCCTGGACGGTGGGCAAACCCGGCCTCGAAGATGTCGGTCTGCAGTTTCAGGCCGACACAGCTGCCTATTCCGGTGAGCTTCGCAAGGCGCGTGAATTCTCCCGCCAGGCCGTCGCGTCAGCTCAGCATGCGGACGAGGCGGAAACCGCGGCAACTTATCAAGCCCAGGCAGGTTTGCGCGAAGCGCTTTTTGGTAATCCGTCTCAAGCGCAGGAGCAAGCCTCCGCCGCATTGCACCTTTCCGATGGCCGTGATGTCCAGTTCTTGGCGACCCTGGCCTTCGCTGTTTCCGGAGACGCCACTAGGGCTCAGGCGCTCGTAAACGATTTCACCAAGCGGTTTCCCGAGGACACCGTTGTCCAGTTTATTTATCTTCCTTCAATCCGTGCGCAGCTCGCGCTCAATCATCGGGATGCATCGAAGGCTATCGAAATCCTCCAGCCCGCGTCTCAATACGAGTTGGGACAAGTGGGTGGAGCCGCCGTGGCCCCCGCTCTGTATCCCGTGTGGGTGCGCGGTGAGGCGTATCTTGCTTCCGGTCAGGGCACCGAGGCGGCGAGCGAGTTTCAGAAAATCCTCGATCACCGGGGCGTTGTCATAAACCAACCCATTGGCGCTCTCGCCCATCTCGGCATGGCCCGCGCTTTCGCTTTGCAGGGCGACTCCGCCAAATCCCGCGTCGCCTACCAGGATTTCTTCGCTTTGTGGAAAGACGCCGATCCAGACATCCCGATCCTCGTCGCCGCTAAATCCGAATACGCCAAGCTCAAATGATCCCGCGATCATTCTGGCATGATTGATTTTGATGCTACGCCATTTCGCGAAGGGCGCCATCGCCTGGTTCCGCGCGCCCGGCGTCTCTGGGCCCCGCGCTCGCGCACAGAATCTCAGCGCGATTGCCTCTGATGCGCGGCTGTCGTAAGATGCACGCTCGGTGACCAACTCCTCGTCCATGCTGGGCCGCACGATCTCCCATTACCGCATCACCGAAGAACTGGGTGGTGGCGGAATGGGCGTCGTCTACAAGGCCGAAGACACGCAACTCGGCCGCTTCGTGGCCTTGAAATTCCTGCCGCACGATGTGGCGGGCGATCCGCAGTCTCTTGAACGCTTCCGCCGTGAAGCCCGCGCCGCCTCCGCGCTGAATCACCCGAACATCTGCACTATTTACGAAATCGGGCAGCAGGATGGCCATCTCTTCATCGCCATGGAATTCCTGGATGGCGCGACACTGAAGCGTCTGATCACGGGGAAGCCGATGGAAATGGATCGGCTGCTGGAGGTTGGGATTGAAGTGGCGGACGCTCTGGATGCCGCTCACAGTGAACGGATTGTGCATCGGGACATCAAGCCGGCCAATATTTTCGTCACCAAGCGTGGCCACGCGAAGATTCTCGATTTCGGTCTCGCCAAAGTCATCAGCGAAAATAAAGTTGGCGTGACGTCCGACGGATACACGACGACGGGAGTTGCCGAAGCGGAACTCACGAGCCCAGGAACGGCGCTTGGCACGGTGGCTTACATGTCGCCGGAGCAGGTCCGCGCGAAGGAACTGGATGCGCGCACGGACATTTTTTCTTTTGGCGTCGTGCTGTACGAAATGGCGACGGGAGTGTTGCCGTTCCGGGGTGAAAGCTCGGGGGTGATCACGGAAGCGATACTGAATCGCGCGCCGGTAGCGCCGGTACGATTGAATCCGGATCTGCCGCTGAAGCTGGAAGAGATCATCAGCAAGGCACTGGAAAAGGATCGGGATCTTCGCTACCAGCATGCTTCGGACATGCGTTCGGATTTGAAGCGGCTGAAGCGGGATACGGACACAGGCCGCACGGCCGCGCCGGCGCAGAGCTCGTCTTCTGGTTCGTCTTCCCGATTGTCATCTTCGGGCGTCGAGCACATGTCATCGCCGTCCGGTTCGTCACCCGCCGCAGCCGAAACAACTCCGGCCAGCGGATCGCATGTTTCGGACTCCGCGAAGCTCTCCGGCGCAGCGCCCGCTGCGGGATCCGCGGTCGGCGTGCAAGTTCCGTCTAAAAAGCGGCTCGCGATCATCGCGGGCGCTGCGATCGCCATTATCGCTCTTGCCATCGGGGGTTACTTCTTTCTCCATCGCGCGCCCAAGCTCACCGAAAAAGACACGATCGTCCTCGCCGATTTCGCGAACACAACCGGCGACACAGTTTTCGACGACAGCCTTCGTCAGGCCCTCGCCGCCCAACTCGGCCAATCGCCATTTCTGAATATCCTCTCCGACGGCAAAGTCCGCGCGACGCTCCAATTGATGGGGCAATCTCCCGATCAGCGCGTCACTCAAAATATGGCGCAGGAAATCTGCCAGCGCGACGGCGGTAAAGCCGTGCTCGCCGGTTCGATCGCGCAAGTCGGCGGCATCTACAGCATCATCCTGAACGCCGTCAACTGCTCCACCGGCGACACGTTCGCAACTTCCTCCGCCGACGCCGATACCAAAGATCACGTCCTCGACACGATCGGCAAGGTCGGATTGGAGATGCGCGGCAGGCTCGGCGAATCACTCAGCTCGATCCAGAAATTCAACGTGCCCATCGAGGCCGCCACCACTTCTTCTCTCGAAGCTCTGAAAGCCTACAGCATGGGCGTGCAAACGGACTTCGGCAGAGGGGACGCCGAATCCATTTCGTTCTTCAAGCAGGCGGTCGCGCTCGACCCGAATTTCGCCGTGGCCTACGCCAAGCTTGGCGTCGTTTATAACAATCTTGGGCAAGCGGGTCTGGCGATCGAAAATATAAACAAGGCTTACGAGCTGCGCGACCGCACCAGCGAGCGGGAAAAGCTCTACATCACCGCGCACTACTACGACGAGGGAACGGGAGAGCTCGACAAGTCGCTCGAGAACTATCTTCTTTGGGAGCGGGAATTTCCCAAGGACTTCATACCCTATCTGAATGCGGGAAGCATTTATACCACACTAGGGCAGTGGGATAAGGCAATTGCGCAGCAACAGGTATGCGAGCAGATGGAAGCGAATGACGTCATCGTTTACGCGGACCTGGGCTTGGGCTATTTAAGCGTGGATCGTTTCGACGAAGCGAAGTCTACTTTCGATCGGGCCTTCGCGCTCAAGCTGGACGATCCGTCTCTGCGCGCCGGCATTTACTCGCTGGCCTTTCTTCAAAATGATCCCGCCGGGATGCAGAAGCAATTCGACTGGGCGATGGGCAAGCCAGGCGCCGAAGATTTGTTCCTATCCGCGGACTCCGATACAAAAGCGTATTTCGGAAAACTTGCCAAGGCACGAGAACTCTCGCGCCGGGCTGTCGAATCCGCCAGCCACAATGACGCCAAGGAAACCGCCGCCATCTGGCAGAGCAATGCCGCTCTCCGTGAAGCCGAATTTGGCAATGCCGGCCCGGCTCGTCAGGATGCGCAGGCGGCCCTAAACCTCGCTTCAACGCGGGATATCGAGGTCATGGCGGCAATGACTTTCGCACGGATTGGCGATGCGCCCCGCGCGACGTCGCTGGCCGACAAGCTCAACAAGGATTTCCCCGTCAGTACGATGATCCAGTCCTATTGGCTGCCGACGATTCGCGCCGAGATCGAATTGAACCGCGACGATTCCGCGAAGGCCGTCACGTACCTGCAAACGGCCGCGCCTTACGAATTGGGCGGGGCCGGGCCTATCGCAAGCATCTATCCGGCCTTCGTTCGCGGCCAGGCTTTTCTGCGAGCGCGCCAGGGCGCGCAGGCTGCCGCTGAATTTCAGAAGCTTATCGACCATCGGGGCATAGTAGGAAATCTTCCCACCGGCGCTCTTGCCCATCTCGACCTCGGTCGCGCTTACGCTCTCGCGGGCGACTCCGCCAGAGCTCACACCGCCTACCAGGATTTCTTCGCTCTCTGGAAAGACGCCGATCCTGACATCCCCATCCTCGTCGCCGCCAAATCCGAATACGCCAACCTAAAATAATTCCGCCAAGAAGGCCTGGGACCGATCTAAAGTGCCATAGAAATATCTCTCAAGCGGGGACCTGCCTAGACGGAGTCGACGCGTCACCGGGAACGGGTTCAAATCGCTCACTCCTATCGCTCGCCCCTCCCCCCAAATTGACCGCCTTTCACCCCGCGCCTATACTATTCCTTCGCCATCTCTCGATTTCCTCGAGGGCCCGAAGGAGCACCCATCATGGACCAACCCGTCATCCTCGGCGCTGTGCGGACGCCCGTCGGAAAATTCATGGGCGGCCTCTCAAGCTTCCAAGCGCCGGAGCTCGGCGCAAAGGTGATCGCTGAATCCGTTCGCCGCGCCGGCATCGATCCGAAAGAAGTCGACGAAGTCATCATGGGCAACGTCGTTCAGGCCGGACTTGGCCAGAATCCCGCGCGCCAGGCAGGCCTTCGCGGTGGCCTCGATTCGCGCGTCGCCGCCATGACCATCAATAAAGTCTGCGGCTCGGGCCTCAAAGCCATCGCTCTCGCCGCGCAAGGCATCGCTCTCGGCGAATCCGAAATCGTCGTCGCCGGCGGCATGGAGTCCATGTCCAATTGCCCTTACCTTCTGAAAGGCGCGCGCACCGGCTTTCGCCTCGGCAATCAGGAGATTTTCGATTCGATGATCGTCGATGGCCTTTGGGACGCTTACGAAGATTTTCACATGGGCATGACCGGGGAACTCGTCGCCGAAAAATACAACATCACCAGGCAGGAGCAGGATCAATACTCCGTCGACAGCCATCGCAAAGCGATTCGCGCGATCAAATCCTGTTTTATCGGCGAGCAGATTCTCCCCATTGAAGTTCCGCAGAAAAAGGGCGCCGCAATCATCTTCAAGACAGATGAATCCCCGCGCGAAGATACTTCGCTCGAAATTCTCGCGAAGCTCAAGCCCGCTTTCAAAAAAGACGGCACCGTCACGGCAGGGAATGCGCCGGGCACAAACGATGGCGCCGCGGCTCTCGTCGTCACGAGCGAACGCAACGCCTCGCGCCTAGGCAAATCTCCGATGGCCCGCATCGTCGCGCAAGCCGTCAGCGGCGTCGAACCCAAATGGGTCATGATGGCGCCGGTCGAAGCCGTTGAAAAACTTCTGAAAAAAACCGGTTGGGATCGCGACAAGGACGTCGATCTTTACGAATTGAACGAAGCGTTCGCCGTCGCGGCCATTGCCGTCACGCGCCAGTTGCGCCTCAATCCCGAAAAAGTCAATGTGAACGGCGGCGCCGTCGCGATCGGCCATCCCATCGGCGCGTCGGGCGCGCGCATTCTCGTCACGCTGCTTTACGAATTGCAGCGGCGCAATCTTAAGCGCGGCGTCGCGGCACTTTGTCTCGGTGGAGGCAACGCCGTCGCGCTCGCTGTCGAGCGCTATTAAGAATTTGCTGGCGCGGTAGCAAGATTTGTCGAATTTTGTCTGGAGGTATGCAGGGGCGCTGCGTTGCCCTGACGCGATTCTCAGGGAGCCGCGCCTCTCTTTTTTGTTCCGATGTTTTGCCCCGAATGCAAAGCGGAATTTCGCCTCGGCTTTACGCACTGCGCCGATTGCGATGTAGATCTCGTCGAAACGCTCGACGCGATCAACGACAAATCCGCGCAAGACGCCGCTGCCCTCGCCGCGCCCGAATTACTTTGGAGCGGCGTCGACACGGGCACGCTTGAGCAGATTCGCTCCTCCCTCGACGATGCAGACATTCCTTATAACGACGAGCCTCTCGAAGCGCGTCTCCTCTACGCTTCGATGCGCAATCCTCTCGAAATCTGGGTCCAAAAATCCGATCTCCTCGCCGCCAAAAAAATCCTTGCGAAAATTTTCGCCGGCGACGATGCCGCTGCGGACGACGTTGCCGCATTCCCGGCCGATTCCCAGCCAAGCGTTCCGTTTATTCACGGCACACCCGGAGATCGGCAATTCGATCCAATCTCAATTTCGTCCAAGCAAGATAGCGCGACTGAGAATTCATCGTCGAATCATGCAGACAGTTCCGCGGACTCCGCGGCCGAAGACGACGTCGAATCCGAATCAGATCCCGATTGGCATCCCGACGATCCCGCCGTCGAAATCTGGGCCGGCAATCAAGACGGCATGGCGCAAATCCTGAGAGACTGTCTCCGCGAAAACGGAATTGCAGCCCGCGTCGCCCGCGACGCCGCGGAAAGTGAACGCTTGTTCGTGCATCCCGAGGACGAATCGCACGCCCGGGAAATTGTGCGCGAAGTCGTCGAAGGCGCTCCGCCGGAATAGGTCGCGCTCTGTGGAGGATTGATGAACGTCAGCGAAATCAAAACAGTCGCCGTACTCGGCGCAGGAACGATGGGCAACGGCATCGCCCACGTCTTCGCGCGCTCCGGCTATCGCGTCATTCTTCGCGACATCGACAAGAAATTCCTCGATCGCGCTCTCGACACCATCGCCAAGAACCTCGACCGCGAAGTCAAAAAGGGCAAAATCAACGACGCTGCCAAGCTCGCCGCTCTTGCCCACATTCAGCCCGTCACGGAAATTTCCGCGCTCGCCGAAGCCGATTTCGCCGTTGAAGCCGTCCCCGAACAGCTCGATCTCAAAACGCGCGTCCTCAAAGAAGCCGACGCCGTTCTTCGCCCCGGCGTCATTCTCGCCAGTAACACATCTTCAATTTCCGTCACGGCCCTCGCCGCGCAGACCAGCCGCCCCGAGCGCTTCATCGGCATGCACTTCATGAATCCCGTGCCGATGATGCAACTCATTGAAGTGATTCGCGCCATGCAAACGAGCGACGAAACCTTTGCGCTGACCATGCAACTCTGCGAAAAGCTCGACAAGAAGCCCGTCGCCGTCAACGATTCGCCCGGCTTCGTCTCCAATCGCGTTCTCATGCCGCTCATCAACGAAGCCGCGTTCGCCGTCATGGAAGGCGTCGCGACCGCTGAATCGGTCGACGCCATCATGCGCATGGGCATGAATCATCCGATGGGCCCGCTCGAACTCGCCGATTTCGTGGGTCTCGATGTTTGCGTCGACGTTCTCGACGTCCTCTACAAAGGTTTCGGCGATCCGAAATATCGCGCCTGCCCGCTCCTGCGCAAACTCGTCGCCGCAGGCTGGCTCGGCCGCAAATCCGGCCGCGGCTTTTTCAAATACACGTAACTCCCCGCGAGCCACCGTGGAACACGATGAGGAAACCGCCAGTTCATTTATGGAATGAATCTTAGATCTTTCCCCAAAAGGCAAAAACCACCGCGCCAACAATAAATCCAAACGACACCGCGTAATTCCATTTCAACTCTTGTCCCATATAAAGGTACGCGAACACGACGAACACGCACAGCGTGATCACTTCCTGAATAATTTTCAGCTGGAACAGCGTGAACTCCCCATAGCCGATCCGATTCGCCGGCACCTGAAAGCAATATTCGAAAAATGCGATCAGCCAGCTCACCAAAATCACCGCGATCAGCGGTGCCTTGCGATATTTCAGATGGCCATACCACGCCATCGTCATAAAAGTATTCGAGCAAATCAGAAGCAGTATGGTTTTCATGGCGTCCGAATCCTAACATGCGGGTTCGATGGACTATCACCGCACACGGTTACAGGGAATCTGGGGTTGGGCCAAGGCGGTGCGCATCGGCGAAAAGGATGAAAACATCTTTGCTTTTTGTTCGCCTTATGCTACTCTCCGCGCGTCGGGACAAAAAGGCCGGTCCACCCGCATTCTGGTAGACTCTACCCCTTCGGCCCCACTCAAATTTCTGTGCCTCTCGAGGTGGCATATGACAGACGAAAAAACAAAACTTCTCGACTCCGCGATTTCACAAATTGAAAAAACATACGGCAAGGGCTCCATTATGCGGCTCGGTACCCGCGATATTCTCGTTCCGGTCAGCGTCATTCCCACCGGCTCGATTTCGCTCGACGCTGCCCTCGGCGTCGGCGGAATTCCGCGCGGCCGCGTCATCGAAATCTATGGCCCGGAATCCGGCGGCAAGACCACACTGACGCTTCACGTCATCGCCCAGGCGCAAAAACTCGGCGGCACGGCAGCGTTCATTGATGCCGAACACGCGCTCGATCCCGCCTATGCAAAAAAGCTCGGCGTGGACATCGAAAATCTTCTGGTTTCGCAGCCGGACAACGGGGAACAGGCGCTGGAAATTGCCGAGACTCTGATTCGATCCAACGCAGTGGACGTCGTGGTCATCGATTCCGTCGCGGCCCTCGTCCCGAAATCCGAGCTCGAAGGCGATATGGGCGAGCCGACCATGGGTTTGCAGGCGCGGCTGATGTCGCAGGCGCTCCGCAAACTCACCGCCATCGTCTCGAAATCAAAAACCAGCCTGATTTTCATCAATCAAATCCGCGAGAAAATCGGCGTCATGTTCGGCAATCCGGAAACGACAACGGGCGGCCGCGCGCTGAAATTTTATTCCTCGATCCGCATCGATATCCGCCGGATTCAGTCCATCAAGGAAGGCGATCGCGTTATCGGCTCGCGCACCCGCGCCAAAGTCGTGAAGAACAAAGTCGCCGCGCCTTTCCGCGAAGCTGAATTCGACATTATCTATGGCGAAGGAGTTTCCTCCGAAGGCGACATCATTGATCTCGGCGTCGCTCGCGGCCTCCTCGAAAAGAGCGGCACGTGGATTTCCTTCAAAGGCGAGCGCCTCGGCCAGGGCCGCGACAACGCCCGCCAGCTTCTGAAGGACAATGTCGATCTTCGCAACAAGATCGAAACCGAACTCCGCAAGCAACTGGGCCTCACGCGCGCCGAGCCCGCAGATAACCATAACGAAAAGGAATCCGAGGAAACGCCCAAGGTCCTAGCCCATGCCGCTGCCGCCGGTGCCGCAAAGGGCAAGCCGACGCGCTAATCCTTGTCCTGTATTCGGTGGGGCAGGCATGCCTGTCCCACCGGGCTCAGTGCCAGTCTGAACCACATCCCCAAACACTGGTCTTTCGTCCAGTTTCCTTTTCCGCGATCTCCTGCAATAATCCGTTCATAAGGGTTGCGCTCCAGGCTACGCTTCCCTACAATTTTAGTTTCGGCTATGTGCGGGAGGAGCCGCCGGGCCGAGGGAAGAACAGAAATGCCGGAACGCAGCTCAGCCGATCGCCGCAAGTGGTTGTCAATCATCACCATCCTCGTCATTCTGGCGATCTCCGTTCCCGCGCCCGAATTCGTCAGTTCCGCTTTTGCTGCCACGGCATCGCGCCATGTACGGCATGGCTACGGCGTTCCGACTCGCGGCGACCCGACCAAGAATGACGTTGCCGACTACGATGATCCGATCGTGCGGCAAATCGCCGTGGACGCGCTCGGCAGCGCGAACGGCTCCGTCCTCGCGATGGACCCCACAAACGGCCGCATCCTCGCCGTTGTAAATCAGAAGATGGTTTTCTCCGCGGGCTTCGAGCCTTGCTCGACCATTAAGCCCGTCATCGCCCTCGCCGGATTGCAGGAAGGCGTCATCACGCGCGACACCATGATTAACGTCGGCCGGCGCCGCTACATGGATCTCACCGAAGCCATGGCGCACTCGAACAACACGTACTTCGAGACCATCGGTGAACGCCTCGGCTTCGAGCAGGTGAGCAAGTACGCGCATCTGCTTGGGCTCGGAGAGCTGGCGGGTATGAACATTTCCGAAGAGCAGCCGGGCCATGTGCCGGACGCGCCGCCTGCGTATGGCGGAGTGGCCCGCATGTCGAGCTTTGGCGAAGGCATCCGCATCACACCGCTCCAGCTCGCGTCGCTCGTCTCCACTCTCGCCAACGGCGGCACGATGTACTACCTCCAATATCCTCGAACCGCGGACGCGCGTCGCGATTTCACGCCGCAGATCAAGCGCCACCTCGATATCGGCCCGCTCCTTCCGGATTTACAGGAAGGCATGCTCGCCGCCGTCCTCTATGGAACGGGGAAGTCGAGCTACGATCCTTACGGCGAGCAAGCGCTTGGAAAAACCGGCACGTGCAATGATGAAGGCCTCGGCGGCCGGCTTGGCTGGTTTGTTTCTTACGCGGATCAGATTCACCCGAAGATTGTTCTTGTCGTCCTGCTGCGCGGCGGGAGCCGCGTCGTCAGCGGCCCGCATGCCGCGGACGTGGCTGGGCGCATCTATCGCGAACTCCACGAACGGAATTATTTCGTGACGCACGGCAACGGCGACACTTCTGTGCTTGCTGCCTCGGTTCGCTGAATTTCTTTACAACGCAAGATCCTCTGACAAAAAATTTTCTAATGATGCGGGCTCCCCGCGCGCCTCGGCTGGACTTGCCAGCTTGGGATGTGCGCCGGAGGCTCGAATTCCGCCGCATAGCAAATGTCGCACAATTCTTCGGCGCCATCTCCGACGTGATGGGGGCGGAACGAGTGACTACATTCTGCACAGATTTGTTCCGGCCTGCGGGCGGCACGATCTGGCGGAATAGCTAACGGACCTTCCATCGGATCACCTCCGAGTGGCTTGCAATTCCGGCTTGTGTGGAAATATTGGGTTGAGTGGTTTCGCTGGTCGATATCCGTTTATAGGCGTCCTGCAAATCCGGTGGAGCGCCCTCCAGCCGGTTGAATCATAGGCATGCACGGAGCGCTCCAATGGGCGTTTCCCGCAACTCCCCGCGAATCAGCCGCTCGGCCTCCTTCCTGCCAAACTGTTCTTTCCGCTTGTCCCGGAGTAGGCTGCTTTTTACCGATCCGGAAGAAACGTGCTCGCGTTGATTCCTCGGTGTGCCTCAAGTACTTTGCCTCTTCCTCCGATTCAGTTCTTTGGGATATTCTGCTTACGCCACTGGGGCTGTGGCGGGGGCTTGGGGGGGTTTTGAATCGCGCAAGAATCGCTCTTTGGACCGTTCTGATTCTGGCCGGCACTCTCGTCATCGGCTATTCCGTGAAGGTGCGCGCGGCCGCCGACCAGGCGTTTGCCGGCGAGGTTGCGCGAGCCCAGCAAGAGGCGCGCCGCATCCAAAGCGAATTCGTTCAGTTCACCGAGAGCATTGTACCTGCGCGAACCTCATTCGCCGGGCTCCTGATGGGCTTCGGAATCAACCCCACCACTATCGCGCGAGTCATCGCTTCCGCGCAGCCGGTCTTTGATCTCCGCCGCGTCCGAGCCGGAAATCACCTCGCCGTCGGCCGCTCGATCTCTGGAGAGATACGTGAAATTCGCTATCGCATCGATCCCGATCGCTGGTTGAAAATCGCGCAGCGTGGCGAGGACTTCCATTCGCAGATCGATACGATTCCTTCTACAACCGAAACCGCGGGCGTCGCCGGACAAATTCACGGCTCGCTCTTCGAAGGCGTCACCGCCGCAGGCGAAAAGCCGGAGCTGGCCATGCGCCTCGCCGATATTTTCGGATGGGATCTCGACTTCTACACCGACCCGCGCCCGGGCGACACTTTCCGTCTGGTTGTCGAGAAGAAAAAGCTCAGCAACGGTGAGCTGTCATCCTACGGCCGCATTCTCGCCGCCGAGTACAACAATCACGGCCGCGTTTTTCGCGCCGTGCTTTTTCACGATCCCTCCGGCAATCCCGCGTATTACACGCCCGACGGCAAATCCATGAAGAAGGCGTTTCTTCATTCGCCGCTCAAGTTTGCCGCCGTGATCACTTCGCATTTCAGCAACAGCCGTTTTCATCCGATACTGAAAGAGTATCGCCCGCACCTCGGCATTGATTACGCCGCGCCCACCGGCACTCCGGTTCAAACCATCGGCGATGGCCGCGTGGTTTTCGCCGGGCCGAAAGGCGGTGCCGGCAATTTAATTGAAATCCAGCACACCAACGGCTACGAAACTTACTACATGCATCTCTCGCGAATTCTCGTCCGTTCCGGCGAGCGCGTCGAGCAAGGCCAGAAGATTGGCCTCGTCGGCATGACCGGCCTCGCCACCGGCCCGCATCTTGATTTCCGCATCCAACGTCGCGGCCAATTTCTCAATTTCGAGCGCTTGCCCCTGCCGCCTTCCGATCCCGTTCAGCGCCGCGATTGGACCGAGTTCACCGCCATGCGCGACCGCGCACTAAGCTTTATGCCTGATCTCGGAACATCGCTCGCGCAAAATCATTCTCCCGCTTCGCTTCCCGCCGTCCCATCCGCGCCGCCTGCGCAATAGACCTTTTTCCGCGAATTCATTTCAGCATGCGCGGTTGCGAACTCTGCGAGAGCCTTGCGACTCCGCTCGCTGGCCGATACGGACGCCGACTCCTTCGACGAGCCACCGCGATGAACAATGAACTCCATCCATAGCAGTTCGACTTCGGACGATCGAGGGGGTACTATCCTCCGTAATCGGGGAGTGCGATCTTGTCGGCGAGATCCCGGCCGGCGGCGAGATCCGCAACTCAGGGGATTGCCATTAGCTCGAAGATGGCATTTCGGAAGAACAGCCCGAACTTCGACTTCGGTGCAAATGCCCCGGCGAAACGCAATGCAGCCTTTTGCTTGCGGATCACGAATGGCCCAAACAGATCCTGATACCTCACAAAAGCTTTGTCACAGTCGCCGTTCGCGCGGTGCAGTTCGCCGGCGAGGATGTACGCCGCCACCATGGCCAACGCCGAACCTTGCCCGGCGAGCAGCGAGACACACGAAGCCGCATCTCCGATCAACGTCACCCGCCCTTTTGTCCACAATCCCTGTTCAGGATTCATTCGTATTTGGCTCACACGGTCGAAATATAGATCGTCCGCGGCGTCGAGCGCGTCCAGTATCTTTGGACACTCCCAACCGCCGCTGCCAAACCGCCTTCGCAACAGGGCTTTTTGCGCCGGAACGTTCTCGGCCCCGCCAGCATCCTCGTCCGCATAAATGAACATGAACATCGTCCGGTCGCCGCGCATCGCAAAGCGCCCCACCTGCTGCCCCAATTGTGTGTACATCACGTAAACCAGCTCATCCCTCGGCTGGTAGCCCTGCGTTTCGAACACCGCCACTTTGTAACCGAGGTACTTTTCAAATTCGCTCTGTGCTCCAAACACGAGTTCGCGAACGCGCGAATGGAGCCCGTCCGCTCCCACGACCAGATCGAACTCACGTGCGTCTCCGCGAGCAAACTTGACGTGGACGCCTTCTGCCGTTTGGTCAATTCGTTCGACGCTGTCGCCAAATATCGTTTCAACCTTGCCTTCGATCTTGCCGAAGATGGATGCGGCGAGTTCTCCCCGCGGAACACTAACATAACGTCCCCGAGTCATCCGCGCAAACGCGCTCGCCGGAAATCCCGCCACTCGTTTTCCGCTGCGGCTGACGGCTCTTACCTCTCGCATGAGGTAGCCTTTGCGCATGATCTCCGGCAAGAACCCCATGTTCTCGCCGATGTCAAAACCCGCTCCCCAAAAGTCGATAATGTAGCCGCCCGTCCTCAGCTTCGGAGCAGCTTCCACAATAGTGGGCTGCATTCCGTAATGTATCAGCCAATAGGCGAGCGTCGTTCCCGCGATTCCCGCGCCCGATATCAAGACTTTCATCACAGGAAATAAACCATGCCGATTCCCCGATGTCCAGAATGCAAGTTGAGTTTACTTCGCCACGAAAGCCGCTCCACGTTCGCCGGCGATGGATTGCCGCTGCTTGTGGCTGATCGATCGTGTTCCCGCACACAACGTGCTCTGGTGATGAACATACGAATCCGGCGCGGCCGCGCGCCACAGTCGGGATTGACTTTTTGCGAGGTCGGTCCAAAATGCTGCCTCGGAAGTCGTTTGCGCGGAGGATTGGAATTCATATGCGAAAAATCCTTGGCATTATGCTGTTGGTTCTCGTTCTGCTCCTCGCCGGCGGAATCACGTTTACGATCGGTTGGCGTCCCTTCTTTGGCCCGCGCATGCGCGCCACGACCAACCGCACTTTCGATCGAACGCCGGAGCGCGCCGCGCGCCGAAAATATCTCTTCGAGGCCGCCGCCGGCTGCGTGGATTGTCATTCTCCGCACGATTGGTCTCAGCCGGGCGCGCCGGTTTCACCCGCGCATTTCGGTATCGGCGCGCCAGCCTTGCCCTCCGACCTTCCCGGCAAAGTTTTCGCGCCCAATCTCACGCCCGACCCCGAGACCGGCCTCGGCCGGTGGACCGATGACGAAATCGCTCGCGCGATTCGCGAAGGCGTCGATCGCGACGGCCGCGCTCTTTTTCCGTTCATGCCCTATCCGCATTATCGGCGCATGTC
The DNA here is from genome assembly GCA_963771905.1 of uncultured Acidobacteriota bacterium. Lineage (GTDB taxonomy): Bacteria > Acidobacteriota > Terriglobia > Acidiferrales > UBA7541 > Palsa-147. The sequence goes on along the minus strand of CAVYVI010000004.1, from coordinate 229,205 downwards.
GGATGAGGACGTCGCTTCCGTTGTCGTCTATCTGCGCGAACTTCCGCCCGTCCACAACGCTGTCCCTCAAACCGAAATGGATTTTCCGGTGAAATACTTGATGCGCAGCGATCCCGAGCCCATCACCGCGCCCGTACCTCCGCCCGACACTTCCACACCCGTTTCGCGTGGAGCCTATCTTGTCGAAATCGCTTCGTGCAGCGACTGCCACACGCCGCAGCATCGCGGGACACCTGTTCCCGGAATGGATTTCGCCGGAGGATTTATTCTCAAGGGAAACTGGGGAACGGTCGCGTCCGCCAACATTACGCCGGATCCGACGGGAATTTCCTACTACGACGAAAATCTATTTCGCGACGTCATGCGAACCGGCTTCGTCCACGCACGAAAACTCAACATCATCATGCCCTGGCAAACCTATGGCGGGATGACCGACCAGGATTTATCCGACATGTTTGCTTATCTGAAAACGTTGAAGCCCGTCGCCCATCGCGTCGACAACACCGAGCCCCCAACGTATTGCAAAAAATGCGGCTTCGTCCACGGCCTCGGCGACAAGAACTGATTTCCTTACGGCCACAAATCCGCCAAATAATTTCGTCGCTTCCATAAATCTTCCCGGCGCAAATGGAAAGAGCGGATCCATTTCGGACCCGCTCTTCTTAACTTCCCAATTTTTTCGGCCGCGAAAAAACTACTTCACAACCCAAGTATCGCCGGTGTTCAGAAGCTGCGATATATCGCCGCGGCCTTTTTTCGCGATCACATCCTGAAGCTGTTGGTTCGCCACGTCCTCATAGCGCGGCAGATCGTCCCACGCGCGCAGGACGCCGATCGGCGTCGGGAATCCCGGCCGCTGCTCCATGTGCGCGAGCACGAATGCATACGCGGGCCGGGGATGATGCGCGTCGTGGATCAGCAAATCTTTTTCCGTGATCCCGTTTCCAAGCGGAACGATTTCGAGATCGAATCCGTTCAACCGGATGCCCTTGTCGCGGTTCTTTCCGAATATCAGCGGCTTGCCGTGTTCGAGCTGAATTACATGCTCGCTGCGTGCTTCTTTTTCCGTGACGTCGGTCCACGCGCCATCGTTGAATATATTGCAGTTCTGCAGAATCTCAACGAACGCGGAACCTCTGTGCGCCGCGGCGGCTCTCAGCGTATCCTTCAAATGGTTCTGGAAGACATCCACAGAGCGCGCGACAAACGTCGCTTCGGATCCGATCGCGAGTGAAATCGGATTGAACGGCCGATCCGCCGAGCCGTATGGAGTCGACTTCGTTTTCTTTCCGAATTCCGATGTCGGCGAATACTGTCCCTTCGTCAGGCCGTAGATGCGGTTGTTGAAGAGCAGCACCTTCAAGCCCACGTTGCGGCGCAGCATGTGAATGGTGTGATTACCGCCGATCGAGAGCGCGTCGCCGTCGCCCGTCGCCACCCACACTTCCAGATCGGGCCGCATCAGCTTCACGCCCGTCGCTACGGCCGGCGCGCGCCCGTGAATCGTGTGGAAACCGTACGTGTTCATGTAATACGGGAACCGGCTCGAGCAGCCGATGCCCGAAATCACCACGAACTTTTCGCGCGGAATTCCGAGCTCCGGAAACACCGACTGCACCGCGGAAAGAATCGCGTAGTCGCCGCAGCCGGGACACCACCGCACTTCCTGGTCGGTCTGAAAATCTTTTTTCGTCAGTGGAGGAAGCGTTGCCGTTGCCATGTTCGGATCTCCCTAACTCAGCAGTTCTTCGATCTTCGCTTCGATTTCCGCCTGTTTGAACGGGCGGCCCTGAATCTTGTTGAAGCCCTCGGCGTCGACGAGATATTTCGCGCGCAGCACCCACAATAGCTGCCCCATGTTCATTTCCGGCACGAGCACGTGCCGATAGCGCTGGAGAACTTCGCCGAGATTTCGCGGCAAGGGATTGAGATGCCGCAGATGAACGTGGCCTATGCGCCGGCCATTTTTACGCTGCGTGTTCAACGCGGCCGTGATGGCACCGTACGTCGAACCCCACGCCACGATCAGCAGATCGCCGTCGGGATCGCCAGCGGGAACGAGATCGGGAATGTCCTGCGCGATCGCTTCCACTTTCGCGGCGCGAATCCGAATCATTTTCTCGTGATTGAGCGGCTCGTAATTCACGTTGCCGGTCACGTCCTCCTTCTCAAGCCCGCCGAGACGATGCTCGAGGCCCGGCGTTCCGGGAATGGCCCACGGCCGCGCCAGCGTTTCCGGGTCGCGGCGATACGGCAGAAATCCCTTCGGGTTGGTTTCGAATTTCACTGGGATTGCCGGAATCTCGCCGACGTCGGGAATGCGCCACGGCTCCGCGCCGTTCGCGAGATAGCCGTCGGAAAGAAGAATGACGGGAACCATGTACTTGAGCGCGATGCGCGCGGCTTCAATCGCCATCCAGAAGCAATCGCCCGGCGTTGCCGCCGCGACAACCGGAATCGGCGCTTCGGAATTGCGTCCGTAGAGCGCCTGGAGAAGATCCGCTTGTTCGGTTTTCGTCGGGAGGCCCGTGGAAGGCCCGCCGCGCTGAATATCGCAAATCACCAGCGGCAGCTCGACCGCGACGGCGAGACCTAGCGCTTCGGTTTTCAGCGCCATGCCAGGGCCGGAAGTGGTTGTAATCGCGAGCGCACCGGCGAAAGACGCGCCGATCGCCGAGGTAATCGCGGCAATTTCATCTTCGGCCTGGAAGGTCATCACGCCGTAATTCTTGTACATCGAAAGTTCGTGCAGAATATCCGACGCAGGTGTGATCGGATACGATCCTTGAAAAAGCGTTAGGCCCGCCTTCTGCGCGGCGGTGACGAGTCCTAATGCCAGCGCCTGGTTGCCGCTGAGATTGCGGTACACACCCGGCGAAAGTTTCGCCGGCGGAATTTCGTAGCTGACTTGAAACGCTTCCGTGGCTTCGCAGTACGAATAACCCGCTTTCATCGCGCGCTTGTTGGCTTCCGCGAGCAGAGGCGTCTTTTTGAATTTGTCATCGAGCCAGCGATACGTCGCATCCATGGGCCGGTTATAGAGCCAGTAACACATGCCGAGCGCGAAGAAATTCTTGCAGCGGTCCATGGTCTTCGCGTCGAGGCCCAAATCCTGGAGCGCGATGCGCGTCAGGCGCTCGAGGCCGACGGCGAAGACGCGATAGCCGTCGAGCGAATGATCTTCGAGCGGATTTGAAACGATCTGCGCCTTGCGAAAATCGTTTTCTTGGAAGCTGTCGCTATTGACGACGAGAATTCCGTTTTTTCGCAGGTCCGCCAGATTCATTTTCAGCGCCGCGGGATTCATGGCGATCAGCGCGTCCACCGCGTCGCCCGGGGTGAAAACGTCGCCGGAAGAGAACTGAAGCTGGAAGCCGCTGACGCCGGGCAGAGTTCCGGCAGGGGCGCGAATTTCCGCGGGATAGTCGGGGAAGGTCGCGAGGTCGTTGCCGTAGAGCGCGACGGTGTTCGTAAACTGGTTGCCGGTGATCTGCATTCCGTCGCCGGAATCGCCGCAGAACCGGATCACCGCCTTCTCAAGGACTTCCCGCTTACGCCCTTTCGATCCTGCTTCCGTGATTCCCGTCAAAGTCGCCATTGTTCACCCGGACTCTATGATTTCAGTTGCAATAACTCATGCGGAGGTTGCCGCCGGGAAGAGAATGAGGGAGAACTTCTGGCCCATCACTCCGCGAGGCGGGAACGCTTCGTGATTCAATTTTGGGGGAAAGAAGCTTGAGCGAAACGGCAGTGTGTTTCCAACGGGTCCAACTTGCTTCCCCCGAACAACTTAAAGATAACACAAGCGCGCGACGAGCGAGCGGAAGAATCCCTCGTGCGTGTTGCAAGACTTATCTCCAGCATTACCGTAATTTATAGAAGCGGCAGCCGTTTGCAGTGATTTGCGTCACCTTCTTTGTAATCGCTGGTGCCGCGATTTTCGCGGCATCGCGAGCCGAATGGCGGTGAGGCCGATTGTCTGTTTTCTGTGAGTTGGGAGGCTTGCTAATCGTTTGACGTGACCCGCAGACCGGACACGCTGGCGCCCGAGCCGCTTTGAAACGCACGAGATTATTGCGGGGCCGGGCCTCGGACAATTTGGACGAATCCATCGGGACGGATCCACTTCGCGAACGCGGCCTTCACCTCGTCTGCGCTCATTGAAATGTAAATCTGCGCAGCCCGCGAGGGTTCGTCCAACGGCAGGCCGATTTGAGCGCGCTCGAGCCAGCCGCCGGCGAGGCTATCAACACTCGATTCCGAGAGAGGGATTTGACGCAAAAGCAGGGCCTTGGCTTGTTGCAGTTCCGCTTCGGTTACATTTTCCTTTTGCATGGCCAAGAAATCGCGTTGGATCAGCTCGCGTGCTTTCGATACGTTCTTCGGGTCGCAGCCGTACGTAACGGTATACAACGCGCGGGTCTTGTCGGCATTCAGAGTCACGCCGACGTTGTAGACGTATCCGTTTACCTGCCTCAGGTCGTGATAGAGACGCGTCGCGTAGAATCCGCCACCGAGGACGTGATTTCCGAGCTGGAGCGGATAGTAGTCGGGATCAAATCGCGTGATGCCAACCGTCTCTGAAAGATCAACCGTATCTTGAAGCTGGGTGGGATCCGGAACGTCAGCCGCTGAGGCTTTGTTGGCGGGAACGGGAGGCAAGTCTACATCGGGCTTGGGCCCGGAAGCCGTCCACCCACCGAACCATTTCTCGACCGCGCTCCTGGCTTCCGCAGGATTGATGTCGCCGATGATGACGATGGTCGTGAGATCGGGCCGAAGCGTCGCGGCATAATAGCCCTTTACGTCGTCGAGAGTAAGCGACGAGACGGTCTGTGGCGTGGCTACCCGGAGCGCCGGATCATTCGCCGGGTAAAGAGCCTTGTGAAGTGCTTGACCGGTCTGAAAGCCAGGGCTCTTCATCCGGCCCGCAACGTATTGAGTCGTTTGCGATTGGATGACCTTGAAAGCCTCGTCCGGCAGCGCGGGGTTTAATTCATTGTCGGCCAGCAATTGCACGCCGCGCGAAAAGTCCGGCTTCAAAACCTCGAGGGAAAAGCTGAAGCCGGCGGATTCTTCCGCGGCGATGTCATCGAGCGCCTTTTGAAAGGCGAGGCGGTCCAAAGTCGTTGTGCCGTAGGAAAACAGATCGTCAAGGACGTCGCTGACGCCGTCCTTTCCGGGCTGCGCTTCCATTCGCGGATCGGTGCGGACGTCACCTTGAACGGTAATCGTCGGGGTAATCTTCTCGGTTCGCACGATGAGGCGGAGGCCGTTCGGCAAGGTCACGTCCGAGGAAGGAGGCTCGGAGCGAGGCTTGTCAAGTGATAGAAGCTTCGACGCGGCCCAGGAAGGGAGTTCAACCGCCTTGGTAGGAGCCGCGGTCAACTGCTCTCCGCCACCAAAGCCCTGAGCTGAGACGGGCGCGCCGGTGGGCTGCGGCTTGAGTTCCGCCGCGATCGATTCCTGATCAACGAGATATTTCTTGGCGGCGCGATTTACATCTTCCGGCGTAACGCGCTTCATCGCGTCGACGTCATCGTCGGGCGAGTTTCGGCCCTCCGCTGCGAGCGCCTGGGACCAGGCCTCCGCAAGGCCCGGGATCGAGTTGCGGCGAAATTCGGCGGCGGCGATTTCTTTGCGCTTGGCGGCTTCGACGAGTTCGGCGGGCACGCCGTTTGCGGCGTAATCGGACATGATCTTGCGCATCTCCGCGATGATGGGTTTCGCATCGCTATCGGCGGGCAAGACAGCGGCACTATAGGCCACGCTGGCCTTCGCATAGGTCTCCGCAAGGCCGAACTCGGTGGCGAGCGCTTTGCCCTGCGGAACGAGGGCGTAGAGATTCGCTCGCTGGCTGCCGAGAACGTCGCTCAGAATCTGGACGGCGGGGAAATCCGGGCTTTCAGTTCCAGCGGCGCGATATGAAATAAAAACAAGAAGGTAGGGAAGATTGCTATCGAGGGTGAAGGATTCCGACTTGACAGGGGACAGAGTGATATCCGCACGCGCCGGCAATGATTTTCTTTCGATTTTCCCGTAGAGTTCCTTGACCGTGGCAAGCACGGCGGTTGGTTCGACGTCGCCTGTGATGATGAGGATTGCGTTGTTGGGCGCATACCAACGCTTGTAGAAATCTTTGAGCATCTCGCCGGTGGTCGCGTCAAAAGAATCCTTGGTGCCCAGCGCGTCGTGGCTGTAAACGGTGCCGGAGAACATGTCTTCATTGAGGCGGGTAACGAACTTGTACGTGGGATTTGAGAGGTCGCGGGCCACCTCCTGCTCGATCGCTCCTTTCTCCTTGGCCCATTCCGCCTGCGAATCGTCGACGTCCTGCATGCAGGCCGCGTCGGTGCGCAGGGCGATGTCGACATCGGCAGCGGGGACGGTGGCGAAATACTGTGTGATGTTCTGCTGCGTATCGGCATTGCCGGCGCCACCGAGCTGCGCGTAGATCGCGGCGATCTGGTCGGCCGTGAGCCCGGAACAGCCGCGGAAGGCCATGTGCTCCTGAGCATGCGCCATGCCGGGAAATCCAGCGGGTGTTTCATCGCCGCCGACAATATAGTTTTCCTCTACGGTGACCACAGGTGCGAGCGGATCACGAACGACGACGACTCGGAGCCCGTTGTCGAGCGTGGCTCGAGTGACGTCGGAATTTGCGGCAGATTTCTCTTGTGCGGAGAGCGAGCACGCAAGGATTAATAGAAGGGCGCAAATGGAAAATATCCGGGCCAATGTGATTCTCCTTGTTGAAAATGCCGGCAGCAGTATGACGGACAGTCTGGCCAACTTTCGGCGCGCGAATCCGGAACCGCTCCTATGTTTGGATGCCGCGAGGCTCGCGAACGACTGCAAGCGCGCCGCGCGGATTATAGACCGTAAGCATCTGAGCGTCTTTGCAGATCAGCGAAGGCCTTTCACTACATACTCGGTCGAAATGAAGCGTGCGTATTCGTAAGCGAAGCTCTTTCCGTCGCGCGATACGATGGCACTGAGGCCTCCGGCGATTGACGGCGATTCTGTGAGAGCGAAGCTCCGCAGCAACGTCCGCTTGCCACTCGAAAGTTCGACGCGCCAAATCTCCGCCGAGTTTTGAGGTCCTGTGCGACTCACGAAAACAGCGGAATCATCGAGAGTGAAGTCGATCGGACGATCACCATTCTGGAGTTGCGGAAGTTTCTGCGGCTGCCCGCCATCCAGCGGGAACAATTCCCACTCCGAGGATCCCTCCGCGCGAGTCAGCAAGCGCTTTCCATCCGAGGTCACGGCACGAGCAACCTCTCCCTCGGGCGTGACCGGCGTCTCGTTTCCGTTGAGGTCGAGCAGATAAGTGCGTTCCCGGTGGCCCGGTTCGCTTCCCACAAAAACGATGCGTCCATCCGGCAGCCAGCGCGCGCCGATGTGACGTAATTTCGAGTGCGTGATCTGGCGTGGCTCGCCGGCTCCCGTCGGCAGAAGCATCAATTGACTGGGAGCCGTCGGCAAACTGCTGATGGCCCACTTCCCATCGGCAGAGAGGTCCTCAGGGTCGCCGTCGCCAAGGCGCACGGCGGGTGATCCATCCAAATTGCGCAGGAATGTACCGTACATCGGGCCGCTGTGCTGGTCGCCAAAAAGAATCTGCTTGCCGTCGGCTGAAAAGCGCCCGCCGTAGGCCCAATCCATCCACGTAAAATCGCGCGGCTGCGGGTGGTCGGGAGTGGTGACCAGAAGAATAAGGCGGGAGCTGACATCTGCCAGCAGCACGCGCCCGTCGGGCAGCGCGTCTTGAATGTCAACATCGCCCGGAGCGGAGAGCAGCGGCCGGACGCGACCTCCCAGAGTCGTTGCGTACAGCGAGCGATACACCCCATTGGAGACGGCGCTGTACCAGATCTCATCCCCTTTAGGAGACCACGCGAGTCCCTGAATGGATCCGTACGAGCCGCTCAGCGTTTTTCGGTGGCCTTCCAATTCCACGACCGCGACAGTCCCGAGATCATCACCAAAAAGCGGGTGATCGAGAAACGCAATTCTTTTTCCGTCACGCGAAAATCGCGGATGACTGATCCAACCGTCTGTTTCGTACAGGACTTTTCCCACCGGGTATTCCAGCCGATAAACGTGGTTCTCGGGGATGAAACGCACAACTGCAAAGTCTTTGCCATCCGGCGCCCAGTCGGCATATTGGACGGAATCGAGAACGGGCCGCGGCGCACCGCCGCCGAGCGACACCCGAGCGAGCGTGCCCGCTTGGACATATCCAGGTCCAACTCGTTTGAGCGCCTGGATAATTAGAACCTCCCCTCCCGGCGAGACAGACTCAATTGAATCCGCCACCACGCCGAGTGGTCGCAATCCCTGGCTGTCCATTCGCCCCGTGTACAGCGAAAGTTCTGAATCCGAACCCCACTCGCACGCGGCGACGAAGCTTTCACTGTCAGGCAGAAATCGGGCCGAGTCGACGAACCCCTGCTGGAAGCTCAACTGATCGAATTTTGGCGGATCAGTATGGAATGTCGCGCGGGCGAGAAACCAAGTTGCCGCGATGATCGCGGCGAGTGCGATTGCGCCGCCCGCTGCGACCATCCATGGTTTTACCGCTCGCGATTTCGCTTCGGCGGGTTCGCTCACCGCGTGCGTCCCCGTGGCCGTGCTGACGCCCGTTAGCTCGATGAGCTGGAACGCGATGTCGCTCGCCGACTGGAACCGCTGTTGCGGGTCCTTTTCCATGCAGTGATGCACGATGTGATCGAGCGCGGGCGAAACTTCCTGATTCGTCGCGGAAAGCTCGCGCGGCTCCTCTTTCAGAATCGCGCTCATGAGATCCGCGCTGGTGTCGCCGTGGAATGCGCGGTGGCCCGACAGCATTTCATAGAGAACGGCGCCGAAGCTGAAGATGTCGCTGCGGGCGTCAGCGGGTTTTCCCCGAACTTGTTCCGGCGACATGTAGCTGACGGTTCCGAGAACGACGCCGGCTTGCGTCCCGGCTTCCATCGTCGCGTCCGGATCGTGGGTGGCGGACTCGGTGAGTTTCGCGAGGCCGAAGTCGAGAATTTTTATCCGGCCGTCATTGGTGATGAAAAGATTTTCGGGCTTCAGATCGCGATGCACGATGCCGCGTTCATGTGCGGCGGCCAGGCCGCGAGCAATCTGAACGGCGTAATCGATGGCTTTGCGCTTTTGAAGCGCGCCTGTGGCGAGGCGTTCGCGGAGCGTCGCGCCTTCGAGCAACTCGGAGACAATGAAGGGAGAAGCGGCGGGCTGGGCCGCGGCGGATTCGCTTTCCGCCTCCGCGCCTGGCGCGACGTTCACGACAGGGATCGTGCCCACGTCAAAGACGGTGAGCAAGTTCGGATGGTTGAGCGCGGCGACGGCGCGGGCCTCTTGTTCGAAACGGCGCAAGCGGTCCGGATCGTGTGTCAACGACGCGGGGAGGACTTTGATGGCGACGTCGCGGCCCAATCGAGTGTCGCGGGCGCGATAGACTTCGCCCATGCCGCCTGCACCGAGCAGCGATTGTATTTCGTAGGGACCGAGTTTCGTTCTGGAGGTGAGGGCCATTGGCGCGCGCATTATAGACCATGGAGGATGGGGAGCAGATGATATTCGGCGCTAGCCAGCGGCGCCGATTGGAGGTTGAGACGGAAGGAACGAAGGGCGGCAAGGCGGGAAGGCCTCACGTCGAAGAGATGGGCTATATTTTCGGAGGACAGGCGCAAAAGCAGGGAGCGCCGAGGGGAGGTGTTTATAAAAGGGGACGGGAGAGGCTTGACTTTTCGCTTTGTCTTCGCCTAGACTTGGGATGCGCGGAAGGCATGAAAGGAAGTGCGGCGATGGCTCTGACGAAGCGCCAAAAAGAAGTTCTCGATTATCTGGTCGGCTTTCTGAACAAGCACGGCTACTCGCCCAGCTTTGAGGAAATCGCGCACGCCATGAAGCTGACGTCGCTCGCGACGGTGCACAAGCATCTCTCGACGCTCGAGAAAAAAGGATTCGTGCGGCGCGGGTACAACCAGAGCCGATCGATCGAAGTGACGCAATTGCCGACGAAGGTGGGCGAGCAGGTGGCCGCGAGGCGCGTCACGGACTTGCCGCTGCTGGGACGCATTGCGGCGGGGCTGCCCGTGGAAGCGATTGAAGACAAAGAAACGCTCTCGCTCGCGGATTTTACGCGCGGGCACAGCAATTTCGTGCTGCAGGTAAAGGGCGAATCGATGCGCGACGATCACATTCTGGATGGGGATTTCATTGTGGTCGAGCAGACGCAAGTGGTGAATCAGGGTGAGATTGTTGTTGCGCTCGTCGGCGGAGAAGATGCAACGCTCAAGCGTTTCTACCGCGAGAGCGGCGGAAAAGTGCGGCTGCAGCCTGCGAATTCGCAAATGGCGCCGATCGTCGTTCCAGCGGCGGACGTGAGAATTCAAGGTCGCGTGATCGGCGTGCTGCGGAAGTATTGATATTGTCTCGCCCGCCTTAGGCGAGGGGGAAATCCGCCAGTTGTATTCGAAGTTGGTTTTCCACATCCCATTGCTTCGGTAGAAACCCCTGTACCATTTTGCGATTGCCATGCCCTCCGATACGTTCTAAATTGGGATTCCCCGGCCTCATGCGTTCGCACCACTGTGGTTGCTTATCAGGCCCAAGGAGGGGGTATGTGGGGAGACAAGAAACCGGTAACCCCGGCGAAACCCGCGGCAGGTTTTCCGGAGCCGCCAAAACCGGTTGCACCCGAGCCATACAAATCAACAACGGCGAGCGCACCGCCGCCGGTGGAGGCAAGAAAAATGAGTCCTATCGAGTCGAGCTACCCATCCGTGGGTTCAGTCGGAACCGATCGCGCCGCGGCGCGCCTCGGCCAGAGCCTGCACTTTAAGGGCGAGATCTCCGGAAACGAAGATCTCCACGTGGATGGCAGCGTGGAAGGATTGATTCATCTGGATGATCGCAAGCTGGTGGTGGGCGCGAGTGCCAAGGTAACGGCCGACGTCATCGCTCGCGAAGTGGTGGTCTATGGGAACGTAAAGGGAAACCTGCAGGCGCGGGACCGAATCGAGATCAAGAAGGATGGCTCGGTGGTAGGAGATCTGACCACCGCGCGAATCATGATCGAGGACGGCGCGTACTTCAAGGGCTCCATCGAGATCGAGAAGTCCGGTGAGGGTGAGGGCGACTCGAAGTCTTCCTTCGCGAAGGCCAGCAAGAGCACTGTCGCATCGAGCTCGGCGAACTCGTAAGAATTTGTAGTCCCAGTTCCCTCGCTATCCGGCGGGCAGGCAGGCGGCTACGGCGCCGTTTGCTTGCCCGCCTCTTCAGTGCGTGGCGTTTTTGTTGGTGCCTATTTCCGGAACGTAATTTCGACCCTGCGATTCTTCTGGCGCCCGTCGGGATCGTCGGAGCCATCGGGCTTGATGTTCGGAGCGACGGGATTCTTGGCGCCGAAGCCTTGCGTGACGAAATTCACGTTGCGGATATTCGCTTTGTCGATGAACCAGGTCTTCACGGATTCCGCTCGGTGTTCGGAGAGTTTCTGGTTGTACGCGTCGGAACCCTTGGCATCGGTGTAGCCGTCGATGCGAACTTCGCCCTTGGCTCGCTGGCGGATGATCTCCGCAGCCTTTTCGAGCGTCTCCTGCGCCTTGGGAAGGAGATCGGATTTGTCGTAATCGAAAAGGACGTCGGCGGCCAAGTCGATACGGATTTCGGTGGGCGTTTCTTTGACATCGAGGTCCTGAACTTTTCCTCCCGTGTCCTCGACGCGATCGACGAGATCCAGAGTCCGAGATGTCAAATCGGAAACTCTGCCGGCGAGCTGCTGAGCGGAACCGGGACACGGCAGTGCCAGGATGACCAGCAGGAGCAAGCCCGCGCGCACTAGATAATCTTTCACTTCATCCCTCCGGATGCGGCGTTACCGCGTAATCGGAACGTCTTCCATGGGAATGAAGTGGGGGATTTGGACGGTGATTTTCTGCACGTCGTCGGGGATCGGTGGATACTTGACCCACAAGGCGATGGATGATTTTTTCGCGATCGGCGCAACACCGTCGCTGCAGAGGCACTTCCTGTCGCTGTCCATGACCGCGAAATATTTTTTCTTGGAGTTCGTGTCGATCAGATGGACGCCGCCGAAGTTGGTCCAGCCGGCGTACGGGTCTTCGGTAAACTTGCCGTAAACGGCGAACTCCGAGTCGGTGTCGTTGTAAAGCGTGAATTTCAAAGTTGTCGCACTCGAAGTGCGCTTGAGATCGGTAATGGCGACGCGAATACCCGGAATGTCGCCGTCGGTGGCGGCGAGCGGGGCGGCGGCTGGAGCCGAAGAGGGCGCAGCGGCGGGCGCGGGAGCGGCTGCGGAAGCAGGCTGCGAAGCGGGAGCGGAGGCCTGTGACGGTGCAGGTCCTTCCTTTGTGCCGCACCCCCCGAACGCTGCGGAAAATAGAAACACTGCGAGTGTAAGAATGAGGCTGTCTCTGTTGCGCATTTACGTTCTCCTCGTTGGACGCTGTCGTGGAGCCGGAATGGGGCCGAAAAACTTGGGGCGATTATAAGCTGGGTGTCAAGGATGATGCCCGAGTTGAATTTCGTGGCGGGCCGCCGGTACCCGTTCATGATTTGTCTGCACACAAGAGCGATCGCGGAAGCGAGGCGGATTGCACTCGCCGAGGGCGAAGGCGGCTGGGCAAAGATGGCATCGGCACGAGCGAGAGGAAGGTGAGAGTAGGTTCCGGACTGTTCGGCACGTTTTTTCGCACTCGTTTTGTTTGCGGGGCCCGTTCTCGTACAGCAGCCCCAGCGACCAGCCCCGTTGCCTCAGCAACAAACTGCTCCGCAGACGAAACCCGCGAGTGCGCCGCCGCAGCAGGTGCCCGCGAACAAAGATCAGAGCACCAAAGACCTGCAAGAGCAGAACGGGACGTCGAACGACCGTCTTTCCTGGATGCTGCCGGATTTCCTGATGCGCGTTGAACCGGCACAGAAATAAAGAGTCAGAGCTGTAATTTCGAACGGCGGAGCTGACATCTCTTCGCCCGGCACGCGCATCCGTAGGGTATAGCTCCGGGCTGCGGCTGTCGCAATGACGGGAGACGGACACCCATGCAGGCTCGATCGAAGAGGACGTTATGAACAAGCGCGCTACGAGATTCTACTTGACCTCAGGGCTGGTCGCGGGGCTATTCGGCGTGGCAACGATTGCGTTTCCGGGACGGGTTCACGCGCAGGCGGCGCCGGGCCCAATCCAGCCATCACTCGCGTCGACGGAAACGGCGCCAGCGAGCGCAGCGTCACCGGCGAAGACGGATTCAGCGAACACCGAGGCCGTTCCACAAAAGAAGGACCTGAGCGGCGCGTGGAAATTGAACGAGGATAAGAGCGACGACCCGACGGAGAAAATGAAACAGGCGAGAGACGCGGGCGGCGGATACGGTGGCGGGAATGGGGGCGGGAATCGAAACGGCGGCTGGGGCATGGGAGGCCCTGGAGGCGGCATGCCCGGTTCGGGCGGCGGATACGGAGGGCGGCGCGGCGGAATGGGAGGCCAAGAGAGCGAAGAAGACCGGGAAAAAATTCAGGAAGCGATCAATCCGGCGAGTTCGTTGAACTTCACGCAGAAGGACGCGGAGATCGACATGACGGACGATCTGAGCCACAAGCGCGTCTTCTACACGGATGGGCGAAAAATACAGAAATCGAAGGACAAAGACAAGGACGAGGATTATAAAGAATTGGCGGCGCGCTGGGAGGGTTACCGGCTGGTGGCCGATGAAAAAGGTCCGCACGGAAAAATCACGAGGATGTACGAGGTGCTGCCGGGCGGACGGGAACTCGATGAAACTGTGCATTTCGAGAACAGCCGCGGCACGCCCGTTACGATCCGCTATGTGTACGATATTCTGAAAACCGACAAACCGAACGGTTCATCTGAAGTTACAATTCAATCGAATTAGCTGAGTTCGTTGGGGGCGTGAAATTTTCGCGTGCGCGCAGCCAATCATGAAAATCACGTTCTTCCAGGAAGCGGCGGAACTACGCGCGTGGCTCGACGAGAATCACGAGCAGGCGCGGGAATTGTGGGTTGGATTTTACAAGACCCACGCGGAGAAAGCGGGGGCGACGTACGCGGAGGCGCTCGATGAAGCGCTGTGCTTCGGTTGGATCGATGGCGTGCGAAAGAGCATGGATGAATTCCGGTACACCATTCGTTTTTCGCCGAGAAGGGCGAAGAGTATCTGGAGCCGCGTGAATCTGAAGCGCGCGGGAGAATTGGTGAAGCTGGGGCGGATGGCACCTGCGGGCCTGCAAGCGTTTCACGGGCGCGACAAGAAAAGAGCGAAGCTCTATGCGTACGAAAATCGCGAACGCGAGCTGCCGCGCGATTACGAAAGGAAATTCCGGGCAAACGTGAACGCGTGGGAATTTTTCCGCGCGCAGGCGCCCTCATATCAGCGAACGGCGATTTATTGGGCACTGAGCGCGAAGCAGGAAGCAACGCGATTGCGACGGCTCGATGCTCTCATTAAGGCGTCAGAGAACGAGCGGCGGCCCGGCGCGTTTATCCCTCCGGCGAGCAAGGTGAAAAAAGGTTCGAAGCGCTGACCGCTGGGTGATGTGCCGGTGGCGAGGGTGCAAGTGCCGGCCGGAGCGCTTGGCGCGATGGACCTTTTCACGAACCTCGTCACGAACCGGCCAGTATCTTCGTCATGAATTTCGCCACGCCAACGTGTATTCGCGAACCCTGAGAGCGGCGCTCGCATAGAAGGCCGGTTTCCGATGAGCCAACTTATCAGGATATTGACCGCTTGGCCGAATAGAATGTTGCGCGATTGCCTGTCTTGAGGCGCTGCGGTAGACTGCATGCGCTGTGTCGGATACTTCTTCTACCTCCATAATCGGCCGCTCCATCTCCCATTACACCGTGATCGAGAAACTGGGAGGCGGCGGCATGGGCGTAGTCTACAAAGCCAAGGACACACGCCTCGGCCGGAATGTCGCGCTGAAGTTCCTTCCCGACGACATTTCCGAGGACGCCCAGGCCGTCGAGCGATTCTCCCGCGAAGCCCGCGCCGCATCTTCGCTGAATCATCCAAATATCTGCACAATTTACGATATCGGAGATTTCGAGGGCCGTCCGTTTATTGCCATGGAATTGCTCGAGGGCCAGACGCTGAAGCATCGCATCGCCGGGAAGCCGGTAGCGATTTCCGAAGTCTTGGGCGTTGGCATTCAGATTGCCGAAGGCCTCGAAGCGGCGCACGCCAAGGGCATTGTCCACCGCGACATCAAGCCCGCCAACATCTTCCTCATCAATCGGGGCCCGGCGAAGGTTCTGGACTTCGGTCTGGCGAAGCTCGCAGCCCGTCGGCAGACTGCCGCGGGCGCGCTCGGTGAATCGTGGATGCAAACTCGAACTCACGTCGGGGGCGACGGTTTTCTCACCAGCCCTGGCAGCTCGATCGGCACGGTTTCCTATATGTCGCCGGAACAGGCGCGGGGCGAAGAGTTGGACGCACGCTCGGATTTATTTTCGCTCGGCGTAGTGCTGTATGAAATGGCCACCGGTGTCGTTCCCTTTTCCGGCTCGACGGCTGCCTTGATCTTCGACGGCATCCTGCATGCCGAGGCGACTCCTGCGACGAAGGTGAATTCCAAGTTGCCCCTTGCCATCGAGAATGTTTTCAGCAAGGCGCTTGAGAAAGATCCCGACTTGCGCTACCAGACAGCCGCCGAACTTCGCGCCGATCTCAAGCGTCTCAAGAGGGACATTGATTCCAGCCGCCACCCGGGCGCCGAAAAAACCGACGCCTCGAGCTCGCATCCCGCCGCGGCCGCGTCGGCAGGCAAATCCGTTGCCGTGCTCTATTTCGAAAATCTAAGCGGAGCCAAGGAAGACGAATACCTGCGCGACGGGATCACCGAGGACGTCATCACCGAGCTCTCGAAAATCCGCGGACTCAACACGTTTTCCCGCCCCACGGTTCTGGCCTTTCGCGACAAGCCGGTAACTCCCGGGCAAATCGGACAGCAACTCGGCGCCGCATATGTCCTCACCGGCACGATACGCCGGGCCGGCGCCCGGCTGCGTATCAGCACTCAGCTTGTCGACACGCACACGGATTTTCCGCTCTGGTCGGAACGCTTCGACCGCGAAATGAAGGATGTCTTCGAAGTGCAGGACGAAATTGCCCGAAAGATCGCCGAAGCTCTGCGCGTTACGCTTTCCCCGCAGGAGCTCGAAGCTCTGGCCGTCAAGCCCACCGAAAATCTCCAGGCCTACGACCTCTATCTACGCGGGAAAAGATACGCGCGGCGGCAGACTCGCCAGGATCTCGAGTTCGCTTTGCAGATGTTCGAAAACGCGGTGGCCATGGATCCCAGTTTCGCTCTCGCCTACGCTGCCTGCGCCAACGCCTGCGCCATGTTCTACTGCAATTACAGCCGGGAACAGGTCTGGGTCGAACGCGCGCGCGAGGCCTCCGGCAAGGCTGTGGCTCTGCGCTGGGACCTGCCCGAAGTGCAGGTCAGCCAGGCATGGGTGCTCTACGCAGCGGAACTGCATGACGAAGCCGTGCGCATGGTTAAAAAGGCCATCGAACGCAAGCGCGACTGCGAGGGCGCCTACTACCTCCTGTGCCGCTCTCTCTTCGCCGCCGGACGCCACCAGGAGGTTCTGGACGTTATGGAAGCCGCGATCGAAGCGAGCGGCGAGGACTACAACGTTTACGTTCCGATTCTGAACTCTGTCGGCGTCGTCGGCAACGAAGCGGCCACGATCGACATGGTCAAGCGAAGAATAGCCGCCCTTGAGAATCATCTGAAACAGGTGCCTGAAGACGCGCGGGCGCGCATCCTCCTCGGCAGCGACTACGGGAGATTGGCGCGCGAGGATGACGCCCTCCGCGAGCTCAACCTGGCAATCACCTTGCGCGCCAACGAAGCTTCGATTCTTTACAACGCGGCTTGCGTCTACTCCAATCTACATAAAAAGCAGGAGGCCATCGGCGCGCTGCGCAAAGCCTGGGAATTGGGGTTCAGGGATTCGGTCTGGGCGCGCCGTGATCCGGACCTTGCCCTTCTTCATGACGAGCCAGAGTTTGACCGGCTGTACCCGGACAACCCCGCGTCACTGCCCGCGTCCCACTAGTTCGACTCGATTTGTTCCGATGGATGTCGGATCGCTCTTAGGACGAGATATCCCTCTAAGTAATCTCCCCGATGCCCGACAAACGTGCTAATCGAAGGCTGGCGCAGAAGCTCAGAACCCGACGCGATATGGCGCTTTGACAGAAGAGGCGGGGTATCGCAACTCTCTCTCGAAAGCAAAAGTTGAGCGATTCGCAGCTGGAAGCGTATTCGCTTGATCTCGATGCGACGAACAGAGACGAAGGGCAATATCTCGTCGCGTTGTATCCGTTCAGCGAGTCTCATCCGAAGAAGTGGCGCTAAACGGCCGCGTGATTGCGAGGCTCGTTTCACGAGGAACATGTGCGGATCCGGAGAAGTTGATCTTCGCGGAGAACGAACCGTGGAGCGCGAGCGCGAAGCAGAACTCAATGAGGGACGTAGTATTTGCGCAAGCTCGATGGGTTGAAATGGAGAGTGAACGAGAAGACAAGGAGGTTCACGCGGGCTTCATAGTCCGCAGCGACGAATATGGTCCACTCAAGGGGCTTGATCTCGCGCTGCACGGAGACCTGTTGAGGATCGAGGTGAATCCCATGCTCGTTCGCCTTGTCGATAACGTCGTTACGGAGCTCCTCTTCTGTGCGTAATGGCTCTAATCCGACTCGTGCGCGGGACTGCGCGGCGAGGTAGTTCATGTCGTATTGCAGTTCCGAGTTGGCGATATAAGAGGAACCAATTTGCCAGCCGATGATGGCCGCTATCGATAGGACGACCGTTCCGAGGATGATAGCTTTTTTTTCTGACGCGACGTCATCGGTCAATCTCTCCGCAAATGTTTCGGCCGAGATCGCGGGCTGACTTGCCGCTAACACTCGACCGATAGTTCCAAGCGGCGCGGGCAGTATCTTGCCGAGTACCCTCGGTCACTAAGCAGTAATATGGACTCGATGACCTCGTTCTGGAAACTGGGTTCGGTCGAAAAGTAGCTGA
Organism: uncultured Acidobacteriota bacterium; assembly: GCA_963771905.1. Lineage (GTDB taxonomy): Bacteria > Acidobacteriota > Terriglobia > Acidiferrales > UBA7541 > Palsa-147. The sequence goes on along the minus strand of CAVYVI010000004.1, from coordinate 211,112 downwards.
TGCAGTAATTAGCCCATACCCGGCGGGATTCCCGAAGGTTCGTTGACAAAATTGGCGGGGTACCGTAACCTTGGGGTTTGTCTCTAACAGGAAAGGTGTGACTGGACAGATGAGGACGTTCGTACCAAAGGGCCGGGAGGCCGAAGAGCTGGCTGAAGGGAAGAATTGGTTCGTGATTGATGCGAACGGGCAGGTGCTTGGGCGTTTGGCGACGCGTGTGGCGAGTTTGCTGATCGGCAAAGACAAACCGACCTATACGCCGTATTTGGATTGTGGCGATCACGTTGTAGTCATCAATGCGGAGCGGGTACGGCTCACGGGAAACAAGATCGATCAGAAGGTGTACCGTCATCACAGCGGATATCCGGGCGGATTGAAGGAAATTCCGATTCGCCGCGTCATGCAGAACAAAGCCGACGACGTGATTCGGGAAGCGGTGCTGGGCATGTTGCCCAAGAACAAGCTGCGCGCGCGACGCGCACGCAAGCTGCGCATTTATGTCGGAGATAAGGGTCTGTTGCGCCACGCCGGACAAAAGCCCCAGCCGATTTCGCTCTAGCCCCTGCAAGCAGAGCAGAAGAAATTCTTCGCGTTCCGGCGCATCTAAGGTGGAAATGCGGACAGGTCCGAGGAAGCGGTAAGAGGAGAGTTCCATTGAGTGCGACAGCGACAGCGACAGCGGTTCCGAACGCGACGGGAAAACAATTTTACGGCACAGGACGGCGCCGCGAATCGGTGGCGCGAGTGTACATCAAGCTTGGCGCGGCGCGTTTCACGATCAATGGCCGGCCCGTGGAAGAATATTTTCGGAACGTGGCATGGCACACGGCGGCGGTTGAGCCGTTGAAGTTCACGCAGATGATGGACCAGGTGTCTGTGGCCGCGACGGTGAAGGGCGGCGGCGTGGGCGGACAGTCGGGAGCGGTGCGAATGGGATTGTCGCGCGCGCTGGCGGTGCTGAATCCCGAGCTGCGGCCGGCGTTGCGCAAGAATGGATTTTTGACGCGCGATTCACGAATGAAAGAGCGGAAGAAGTACGGACAGAAGGGCGCGCGGCGTCGATTCCAGTTCAGCAAGCGGTAGTTTTTGGCGGTGAACTGTCATTCACTGCCGGCAGTTCGGCGGAATGGCAGAGTGAACGGGTGGTGAGAAGTTAAATCAATGTCCCGGATGGCGGGGACAAATTCGCGGCCGGCAAGGTACCGGCAAAAAAGGACGCTGCCGCTCCGGCGGTTGCGGGCGGACGAAGCGCCCCTTTCAATTAAGGAGGAACATGGCGGTAGAAATTACGATGAAGGAATTACTGGAGGCCGGCGTCCATTTTGGCCACCAGACAAGACGCTGGAACCCGAAGATGAAGGAATACATCTTCGGCGAACGGAACGGGATCCACATCATTGATCTTCAGAAGACCCTGAAAATGTTCCGCGAGGCCGCGCGTTACGTGGCGGAGCTGACAGCGCAGGGCCGCACCGTGCTGTTCCTCGGAACGAAACGGCAGGCGCAGGAAGCAATTGTCGAAGAAGCGACGCGCGCGGGAATGTTCTACGTGCAGCATCGCTGGCTCGGCGGAACGCTCACGAACTGGGTGACGCTGCAGAAATCCATCAAGAGGCTGAAACTCCTGAAAGCGATGACCGAAGACGGCCGCATGGCCGAGCTGCCGAAGAAAGAAGCGGCGCGGCTCGACCGCGAATTGAAGCATCTCAAACAAAATTTTGCGGGCGTCGAAGCCATGACGGCGCTGCCGGACGCGATGTTCGTGATCGATCCAAACAACGAACAGATCGCGGTGCGCGAAGCGCGGCGGATGGGCGTCCCGGTAGTGGCGATTGTGGATACGAATTGCGATCCGGACATTGTGGACGTGGTGATCCCCGGAAACGACGACGCGCTGCGAGCGATTCGCTTGTTCACGTCGAAGATTGCCGATGCGGTGCTGACGGGACGCCAGCAATACGAACGGACGCAGATTGCCGATCAGAAGAGTGCGGAAGGCGGCGAGGCCGGCGAGAAGGTTGATTTCGTCGACACCAGCGCGTACGAAAAGTATGAGAAGCTCGAAGGCGACTTTGTCGAAGCCGAGTCGGCGGACGTCTTGGTGGCGGCTGCTGTCGAAGAGACGCCGGTGGCCACTGCTGCGGCCGCGGCAGAAGGCGCGCCGGCGGTGACGGTCGACAAGGAAACCCAGAGCGTCAAGCAATAGCGTTTTCTGTTTCGCTCCCCTCTGGCCTGAGTGCGAAAACCGCGGCAGAAATTCGCTGGAACTGCCGCGCGGATGCGCGAGAGTCCGGAGATTTCCTGGGCGGAAGCTGCGCGAGGCGAAATTGCAGTGCTCGGCAATGAGATTGCGGCGCGTCCGCCGAAACGCGATTTGAATCGGAAGGAATTGGCGAAGACATGGCGAGCGAATCCCAGAACAACATTCCCGCGCAGCTCGTGAAGGAACTTCGCGAGCGCACGGGCGCCGGCTTCACGGCGTGCCGCGAAGCGCTGATCGAATCGAAGGGCGATATCGAGCAGGCCATCAATATTCTGCGCAAGAAGGGGCAGGCTGCTGCCGCGAAGAAGGCGCAACGCGCGACGAGCGAGGGCATGGTCGGATATTACATTCACGCGGGCGGAAAGATCGGAGTGCTGGCGGAGATTAACTGCGAGAGCGATTTCGTCGCGCGCACGGATGATTTTCAGAAGCTTTGCAAGGACGTGGCGATGCATATCGCGGCGCTCGATCCGCGATTCCTGAAGCGCGAGGAAGTGACGCCGGAAATTCTCGAGCGCGAACGGGAGATTTATCGCGCCCAGGCACGCGCGACCGGCAAGCCCGATTCGGTCATCGAGAAAATCGTCGCCGGGAAAATGGAAAAGTTCTACGAAGAGAACTGTCTCTACGAGCAGCACTTCATCCGCGATGAGAGCGTAACGGTGAAAGAATTGGTTGACCAGGCCATCGCCAAGATGGGCGAGAACATCGCGATCCGCCGGTTCGCGCGTTTCAAGGTGGGAGAATCGGATGGCACACAGCCAGCCGCGACGCCCGAAGCCGCCGACGCGCCGGTGGAGAACTGAATAGTAGGGCTGGCGGACTTTCCCCTCCGAAACGGGCGGCAACCAATTCCCTCCCGTTTTCAGCTTTCCCAGAGTGAACCACATCCGCAAACAAACTTTTCCCTCCATATGTGACGAGCGCGAATCTCTGCTAAAATGCGCGCGAGCAGGGGGATAACGACACCGCATGGCTAAAGCGCAGCCGGCCAAACGAGCCGAAGAACCAAAAAAAGTGCCCATCTATCAACGCGTCATGCTGAAGCTTTCGGGGGAAGCGTTGCAGGGAGGGGCGGGATCGGGAATTCACGCGGAAACGATCGTGGCGATCGCGCGAGAAATCAAGCAGACGCGCGAACTAGGCGTGCAGATCGCGATCGTGGTCGGCGGCGGAAACATTTTTCGCGGCGCGCGGCAGAAATCGCTGGCGATCGATCGCGCGACCGGCGATTACATGGGCATGCTTGCGACGGTAATCAACGGACTGGCTTTGCAGGCTGCGCTCGAGGAAGTGGGTTGCTTCACGCGGCTGATGAGCGCGATCGAAATGCATCAGGTAGCCGAACCGTTCATTCGCCGCCGCGCGACGCGGCATCTGGAAAAGGACCGGGTCGTGATTTTCGCGGCGGGAACCGGCAATCCTTATTTTTCGACCGACACGGCCGCGGCGCTGCGGGCGATGGAGATCAAGGCACAGGTGATATTGAAAGCGACGCGCGTGGACGGAGTGTACGATGCGGACCCGGAGAAGGTGGCGGGCGCGCGGCGGTTCGAGGAAATTACGTATATCGATGTGCTGCAGAAGGGGCTCTCGGTGATGGACTCGACGGCGATCTCGCTTTGCATGGACAACAAGATGCCGATCATCGTTTTCGACATGAGCGTGGCGGGGAATTTGAAGCGCGTGGTGCTCGGCGAAAAAGTGGGGTCGTTAGTTCGTGCGGATTGACCGCGCCGTTCGGCGGGGAAACAGTTTCGATTCGTCGGAGAAGAAGGATCGATGACAACGATTGCGACCACGAAAGACGCGCTCGCGCAGGCCAGAGTGCGCATGGAAAAGGCGGTCGAGGATTTTCGCAAGGAGCTCGCCGGGATCCGGACGGGCCGCGCGAATGTGGCGCTGCTCGACTCGATACGCGTGGATTACCACGGCACGCCGATGCCCGTGAATCAGCTCGGGACAATGTCGGTCCCCGAGCCGACCGTGATAGTGATTGCGCCGTGGGATCCGGGCGCGCTTCCGCTGATTGATAAAGCCATCCGCACATCGGATCTTGGCCTCAATCCCGCGAGCGACGGCAAAGTGATTCGCGTGCCGATTCCTTCGTTGACCGAAGAGCGCCGCAAGGATCTCGTCAAGCACATCCACAAAGTTCTCGAGAATCATCGCACGGCGGTGCGCAATATTCGCCGCGACATCAAGGAAGCGGTCGAGAAGCTCGAGAAGGACAAGAAAATCAGCGAAGACGACAAGAAGCGCGCTCTCGACGAACTCGAGAAAGTCACCCACTCGGAAACCAAGAAAATCGAAGATCTCTCTGCCACGAAAGAAAAAGAAGTCCTCGAATTTAAGTAGCGGCGCCTTTGGCACGACTGGGTCGCATGCTATTTGCCCGCCTGCAATGTCAACCGCTCATTCGGGGGTAAGGATGTCTCCAGGCAGCGCGAGGACCAGTTTGCATTCGCCGGATTCCTTGGTGCATGTGAGGGTGCCGCGGCGAATCAGCTTGGTTGACGCTTCATTCGGGAAAGCGTCGCCATAGGAAATCTCGCGCAGACGGCTTGCGGAGTCGCGAAGAGATTCACTGCCGCGAACGAATCTCACCGCCTCAACTGTCGCGCCGTTTTTGCCCGGCGCGAGAACAATGTAAAAGTCCGCGGACGCATCGGCTCCGGCGAATTTGCCTGCGCTGAGGGTTCGTCCTGCTATGAGGTCGCTCGCGGCATTCTTGGCGGCGTCATCCGCTTTCGCGGGATCCCCGAGAAGTGACACGAGGCGAGTCCGCGTTTCGGAATCGGGATGGGACGCGGCGAGTGAAAGCGCGTAGAGACGGATGGCTGCCTCCTTCTTTCCCCGCTTTTCGTAAAGCTGCGCCAGATGATCGCCGACGTCGCCGTTCTGCGTGAGCTGCCAGGCCGCGCGGAGGAACGGCTCGGCACCATCGAAATCTCCTTGCTCGAAATGAATCCATCCGAGCGTGTCCCAGAAGGCCCCGATATTCTGAACTTCGGCGAGGTCGGCGGGCGTAACGTGATTGATCTTGACTGCGCGAAGAGCCGCCGAAGTCGCATCGATCGCTCTGCCCGCGTACTGCTCGGCTTTTTCAAGACTGAAGTCGTGTTGCGCGAGATCGTAAGCGATGTCGTTCCAGACTTCCGACGTAGGCGAAATCCGCGCGGCCTTATCGAACGCGGCGAGGGCTTCGGTGGTCTTGCCGCCGTTGAGATACGCTTCGCCGAGGGCAATGTGAAGCGGCGCATTGTCCGGCGCGAGGATGGCGGCTTTTTCGAGCTCGGGAACAGCTTCAGCATATTTTTTCTGCTGAACGAGGAGAATGCCCAGCGAGGCGTGCGCGAACTTGTCGAGCGGATTCAGAACGATCTGCTCGCGAAACGCGGCGGCGGCGTCGTCGAACTTCTGCTGCCGGACGAGAGTCGCGCCCAGATAGTTGTAGGCGTTCTCGTCGCGGGGATCGATTTCGATCTGCTTCCGAAACGCGGCAGCGGCGGAATCGAAATCGCCAAGACGCAGGCACGCCAAGCCCAGACTGCTCCAGACATCCTTGCGTTTTGGATCGAGTTCGCTCGCGCGGCGAAGAAACGCGCTCGCTTCCTGCGCGTTGCCGGCATCGAGCGCCGCAACCCCGGCTTCGATTAGATCGTCGCTCGTCGCAGAGGCGGGGATTTGTGCTTCGCCCGGAGCCGTGTTTTTGACGGTGACGAGTTGGCTTTGATCTGCGGCCACGGCACGTGCAAACGCTGCGTAATCGCCGGCGCGGGATGCGGGAACATCGCGAAGCTTGAAACGAATCGTTCGATCGACGATCAGATCGCCGCCAGCCGTGTTGTAGCTCGAATGAAATTCGGCGTAATCGCGGACGATGGCAACGCCGACGGGCGCGCGCGCCGATTCGCTGGCGGGCAGCGTGAGTTTCAGGCGCAGGGTGACGTCGAGCGGCGTGCCAAGAAGAACGCGAGCGGAATCGTCGCTGGGAGCCTCCGGCATGCCTATCGTCGGAAGCGGCACCGCGAGCTTCATCGACTTGCTCGACCAATCGAGAAAGTTTGTCTGCGAAAGTTGGAATGTCATCTCGAAAGGCTTCTCGGTTGCGAGTGGGTCGCTGGCTTCGACGTTGGTGACGTCGCCCCGGAACCCATCGAGGACAGCGACAGTCTGGCCGATTTGCAGCCATTGATCCTTGGGAGCGCGGCGAAAAGCGTTGCGAAAGGCGAATTCGTTGTCGCCGCGAAGCGCATAGTGGATTTTTACCGTCAGCTTGCCGAGATCACTCACGTGGCCATCGATATCGACATCCTGCGTCGCCTGGAACGGCAGATTTTCAGGCGTTTCAGAGAGGTGGCCGGCTCCATCGGCTGAAATCAGCAACGCTTTCTTACCGCGCAAATTCGGAGGCAGATATTGAAACGGCGCGACTTCGGACGTCGCATCAAGCCACAGAGGATTTTTGCCGGCGTCGCGTCCGGACGGAATTTCGGTGATTACATGATCGAATTGGGCTGGCGACGGAGTAGCCCTGTCGGCTTTTCTCCGCTGCGGAACGAATGCTGCATCGGCGTGCACGCCGATGACATCGAGCATCGCGGCGAGGAGCGTGTGTTTGTCCTTGGAGTCGCCATATTGATTCTTGAAAACTTCCGCCGCCGCATGTGGCTCGTACCCGTCGAGGCCGAAGGGAACGTTCACGTAGCGGATGTTTTTTGAGACGTACTCGTAGAGCGCGCGGATTTTTTCGCATTGGCTGAATCGGGTTTTAGTCAGATCGAGAACTTTGGCGCGGACATCGGCGTTCGGTTCGGTGCGGCCACGCTCGAGCGTGGAGTACCATTTTGCAATGCCATCCCAAGAAGTGAACGAAGTCAGCTCGACCGCGGACGCGGTGGAATCGCGGGCACCGGATTTGTGAGAATCGCTGCTCGCGGCGTCTTCATCATGGGATTTCGCGGAGAGATTGTCATGCTTCCAGCGATAGATTTTCCGGCCGTCGGCGTCGTCTTGCGCGAAGGGGAGGCCGATAGACCGAAGGATTACCGTTCGACTGGCCGGGAGATTCACTTCGAGGCGTTCGTCGAGAACCACGGCAGCATCGATGAAATTGTGTTCGTACCAGAATTGCCCGGGCGCGGCTGGGGTGACCGTGCGGGTCGAGACGTCATACTCGAGCGAATCGCCGGGACGCAGAGCGGGAACGGCGATGTGTTTCTCTTTGTAATCGGCGTACGCGGCGGCATCGTGCAAGATCGGCGCGCTTAGATCCTTTGCGGCATCGGCGCTTGCGTTGATAACGCTGCCGTCCTTTTTTTCGACGCGGAGGTAATTAAGAGCGACGGTTTCGTTCGCGGCGTTGTATCCGAAAACAAGATCGCTGAGCTGCTGCACGCCGGAATCGTCCACAACACGCGCGCGCACGTGAAGGACACGCTCGCCGGTGCCGTCATTTTCGAATCGGACCGTCGTGAAATATTTTTCGATAACGAACGGTTCTTTTGACAGGTCGGGCGACAGAGCGGAAGCGCCGGGTTTCGGATTCGATTCGGGCTTTGATGCCGGAGTGGTGGCGCTCTTGGCTCGAGGTGCTTCTCGCACCGGCTTCTGGGGTGCGACCGTCTGTTGCGCGCTGGCCGAGACAACGAGCAGGACGGCGGCCAAGAATCCAAGATGCGTCAGAGCAGAACGAACACCTTTCAAGTGAAATCCTCCGGACCTAAGGCACCGTGGCCAGTTTAGGGCATTATTTCGGGAACCGCAAAGCCAAGAGCAAAGAGCGATCTCCAGCCCGGGTCGGCGCTCCGGACAAGATGGCGGCGCAGGACAGCATTTGTCTGTTGCTGGAACGATTTCCATGCAAATAGTTGTTGTGAATAGATTTATAGCTCTTCTATGGAGGTTCTAGTACCAAGGCACAGAAGGGTTCTTGAATGAACTTTTGTGGTCACGAATTGAGGTGACAATTTGAAGTGAAGTTCTCGTGCCTGCGAATTTATTGCGTCGGACTTAGGGAGGCCTCGCAAGCCTCGGCAAGCAGGGAGTTTCCACACGATTACGAGTTGACACATGTCTATGGTTTCCGTATACTCGCGGGGTTGTATTGAGGTCCTCGGACCTCGTGGTGAGTAGCGGTGATAGGGAAAGTCTTTCGCCCCGGAACAGAGTACGAAGGAACGGGGATGGAAGAGCGGCCGGAATGGGGCGCCAGCCCCGCAAAGCCGTAAAGAGCCTCTCCGCATTGACCAGACGCAGGGAAATCGATCGAGCGGAATTGCCTGCGCGGAGTGACGTGTAGTTTCCTTCGGGGGCGCAGTTCGGCTTTTCTGTTCTATCACGTTAAACATCCTGCGCGGCGAAGTATGCCGAGGCAGCGGAGTTTTTTTGCGCGTGGATTCAGGAGGTAGTAGCGTGCCGACTTTTTCGCAATTGGTGCGTCATGGCCGTGAGCAGATGCGGACGAAGACAAAGTCTCCGGCGCTGGAAGGATGTCCGGAGAAGCGGGGTGTATGCGTGCGCGTGTACACGCAAACTCCGAAGAAACCGAATTCGGCCCTCCGCAAAGTTGCCCGCGCCCGACTGACCAACGCCGCTGAAGTCACGACATACATTCCTGGGATCGGCCACAACTTGCAAGAGCACTCGATCGTGCTGGTTCGTGGCGGTCGTGTGAAGGATCTTCCGGGCGTTCGCTATCACATCATTCGCGGCACACTGGATGCGGCCGGAGTGGACAATCGCAAGCAGGGGCGCTCGAAATACGGCGCCAAGCGGCCGAAAGCCGCGCAGAAATAGGAGACATGCGAGATGCCGCGTAAGGGTTGGGTTCCACGACGCAAAATTCCAGGCGATGCGGTGTACGGCAGCGACCTGGTGCAGAAATTCATCAGCAGCATGATGTTCGACGGCAAGCGATCGACGGCGCAGAACATTTTCTACAGCGCCATGGATCAGGTGGCGCAGAAGACGAACGACGATGCGCTGAAGATTTTCAAGAAGGCCGTCGAGAACTGCAAGCCGATGCTGGAAGTGAAGACGCGGCGCGTCGGCGGCGCGAACTATCAGGTGCCCATCGAAGTGAATCCGTTTCGGAAGCAGTCGCTGGCAATTCACTGGCTCGTGCTGTATGCGCGGCAACGTTCCGGGAAGACGATGGACAACAAGCTGGCGGAAGAATTGATGGACGCGGCGAATGGCCGTGGCGGCGCGGTGAAGAAAAAAGAGGATGTGCATCGCATGGCGGAGGCGAACAAAGCCTTCGCGCACTATCGCTGGTAGGCGAATAGATACGACATGGCCCGGCAGTTCCAACTCGACCAGATGCGCAATATCGGGATCATGGCCCATATTGATGCGGGGAAGACTACCTGCACCGAGCGCATCCTGTTTTACACGGGCGTGACGTACAAGATCGGCGAGGTCCACGACGGCACGGCCACGATGGACTGGATGGAGCAGGAGCGCGAGCGGGGAATTACGATTACGTCCGCGGCGACGACGGCTGCCTGGAAGCGGCTCGGAAAGTTGTGCCGCATAAACATTATTGATACGCCGGGGCATGTGGATTTCACGGTGGAAGTGGAGCGTTCGCTGCGCGTGTTGGATGGCGCGGTGGCGATTTTTGACGCGGTGGCGGGCGTGCAGCCACAATCGGAAGCGGTGTGGCGGCAAGCGGATAAATATCGCGTACCGCGGATTGCGTTCATCAACAAGATGGATCGTTTGGGCGCGGATTTTGATCATTCGATCCGGTCGATGCGCCAGCGTCTCTCGGCCCACCCGGTTCCCGTGCAGTATCCAATCGGCAAGGAAGATTCCTTCATCGGCGTGATTGATTTCATCGAAGAGCGCGCCATTATTTGGAAGGACGAAACGCTGGGGGCGGAATACGAAACGATCACGCTCGATCAGCTGTGGGATCCGGCGTTCCAGAATTCGCGCCCCGAAATCGCCAACGCCATCAAGGCGTCCGCATTGAGCCCGGAATTTTACAAAGAGCATCGCGATAAGGTGGTGGAGTACGTTGCGGAGCACGACGATGCCGTGCTGACGAAATATCTCGAGCAGCACAAGCTCGAACCAGCCGAATTGCGGGAGTCGATTCGCCGCTCGACGATGGCTCTGAAGCTTGTACCGGTGCTGGCAGGGGCGGCGTTCAAGAACAAGGGCATTCAGCCATTGCTCGATGCTATTGTAGATTATCTGCCTTCGCCTCTCGATGTTCCTCCGGTCGAGGGCGTAGATATCGATGGCGATGAACCGGTGCTGCGGCGCGCGAGCGACGATCAGCCGTTTGCGGCGCTGGCGTTCAAGATCGCCACGGACCCGTACGTAGGCCACCTCACCTATGTGCGCGTGTATTCCGGCGTATTGCAAACCGGGATGAGCGTGTACAACTCGACGAGAAAAACGCGCGAGCGCATGGGCCGCCTACTGCGGATGCACGCGAACAAGCGCGAAGAAATTGATTCGATCGAAGCCGGCGATATCGCGGCGTGCGTGGGATTAAAGAATGTTACGACCGGCGACACGCTATGCGATGAAGACAAGCCCGTGATTCTCGAGAACATCGATTTCCCGGCGCCTGTGATTTCGGTGGCGATCGAGCCGAAGACGAAAGCCGATCAGGAAAAAATGGGTGTCGCGCTTGGAAAACTGGCGCAGGAAGATCCGACGTTCCGCGTGCACACCGACGAAGATACGGGACAGACACTTATTTCGGGCATGGGCGAGCTGCACCTGGAAATCATCGTGGACCGCATGATGCGCGAGTTCAACGTGCAGGCGAATGTGGGCCGGCCGCAGGTGGCCTATCGCGAGACGATTACGAAATCCGCTGAAGCCGAAGGCAAATACATCAAGCAGACGGGCGGCCGCGGACAGTATGGCCATGCTGTCCTGTCGGTTCATCCCTTGCCGAATTCGGGCCACGAAGATATGCACGAAATGTCGACCGACGAAATCGACGAACTGGCCAAGAAGGTGGTCGGAAAGGGCGGCAAGTGGCGCTTCGACAAGGAGCACCGGCTGCTGTTTATAGATAAGGTTGTGGGCGGCGCGATTCCCAAGGAATTTATACCGCCGATCGAAAACGGCGTGAGGGAAGCCATGGAGACCGGTGTTCTGGCCGGCTACGAGATGGTGGACATGGCCGTAGCTGTGATCGACGGCTCGTACCACGATGTGGACAGCTCGGAAATGGCGTTCAAGATCGCGGGCTCGATGGCTTTTAAGGAAGCATGCCGGCGGGCGCATCCGAAACTTCTCGAGCCGATCATGCGGCTCGAGGTTGTTGTGCCGGAAGAATATTTGAGCCAGGTGTACGGCGATTTGAATTCGCGCCGCGGCGCGGTACAAGGAACGGAAACGCGGCTAACCAGCCACGTGATTCGAGCCGAAGTGCCGCTCGCGGAAATGTTCGGTTACGCGACGGACTTGCGCAGCCGCACGCAGGGCCGCGGCAGTTTTACGATGCATTTTTCGCATTACGCCCAGGCGCCGACAAACGTTGCCGATGAAGTGATCGGCAAGGCGACGGGCAACGCAGCGAAATAGTTTGTGATGTCTTAGAAATCGAACGCCAAGCGGAACGACACGAGGAGCAGAGAGAGACATGTCGAAGGAGAAATTCGAGCGCAGTAAGCCGCACGTAAACGTGGGGACGATTGGGCACATCGACCACGGCAAGACGACGTTGACGGCGGCGATCACGAAGGTGCTGTCGAAGAACAACCCGAAGGTGACGTTTCGGGCGTTCGATTCGATCGACAACGCACCGGAAGAGCGGGAGCGGGGCATCACGATCGCGGTAGCGCACGTGGAGTACGAGACAACGAACCGTCACTACGCGCACATCGATTGTCCGGGGCATGCGGATTACATCAAGAACATGATCACGGGCGCGGCGCAGATGGACGGAGCAATTCTGGTGGTAGCGGCGACGGACGGGCCGATGCCGCAGACGCGGGAACACATATTGCTGGCGCGGCAAGTGGGGGTGCCGGCGATCGTGGTGTTTCTGAACAAGTGCGACGTGGTGGAAGATCCCGAGCTGCTGGAGCTGGTGGAGTTGGAAGTGCGGGAGCTGCTGAAGAGTTACAAGTTTCCAGGCGACACGGTGCCGGTGATCAGGGGATCGGCGTTGAAGGCGCTGGAAGGGGATGCGAAGTGGGAGAAGTCGATATTGGAATTGATGGAAGCGGTGGACAAGAGCATACCGTTGCCGCAGCGGGAAGTGGACAAGCCGTTCGCGATGCCGATTGAAGATATATTCAGCATTTCGGGACGCGGGACGGTGGTGACGGGGCGAATCGAGCGAGGGAAAGTGAAGGTTGGGGAAGAGATGGAAATCGTGGGATTCCGGCCGACGGTAAAGCGGATCGTGACGGGCGTGGAGATGTTCCGGAAGCTGCTGGATGAGGGGATAGCGGGCGACAATGTGGGGTTGCTGCTGCGCGGGACGGAGAAAGAGGATGTGGAGCGCGGGCAAGTGGTGGCGAAGCCGGGGTCGATCACGCCGCACACGAAGTTCAAGGCGGAAGCGTACGTGTTGACGAAGGAAGAGGGCGGGCGGCACACGCCGTTTTTTACGGGGTACCGGCCGCAGTTTTATTTTCGGACGACGGACGTGACGGGAGATGTGGCGTTGCCAACGGGCGTGGAGATGGTGATGCCGGGGGACAACGTATCGATGGAAGTGAAGCTGATTACGCCGGTGGCGCTGGAGAAGGGATTGCGATTCGCGATTCGCGAAGGCGGGCACACGGTGGGCGCCGGCGCGGTCACTGAGATCATCGAGTAAACCATGCCAAACGGAGAAAAAATTCGAATTCGTCTAAAGGCTTACGATCACCGCGTTCTCGACCAGTCCACGAAGGAAATCGTGGACACGGCAAAGCGCACCGGCGCCGATGTAGCGGGGCCGATTCCTCTGCCCACGGACATCAATCGCTGGACGGTGCTGCGTTCGCCGCACGTGGACAAGAAATCGCGCGAGCAATTCGAGATGCGCACGCACAAAAGGCTGATCGACATTCTTGGACCGACGCCGGACACGGTGGACGCGCTGATGAAACTCGATTTGCCGCCGGGCGTGGACGTTGAAATCAAGGCTTTCGGCCGCGAGCACACTACTAAGTAACGGGGAAGAGCGAAGATCATGGCCGTCAACGGAATTTTGGGAATCAAGCTGGGGATGATGCAGTACTTCGACAAGGACGGTTCCGCCGTTCCTTGCACGGTGCTGCAGGCGGGGCCGTGCGTTGTTGTGCAGCGGCGCAGCAAGGATAAGGACGGCTATGATGCCGTTCAACTGGGGCTGGTCGAATTCATCAAGCCGCAACGGCTGACCAAGGCGATGATCGGGCATTTCAAGAAACCGGGCGTCGCGCCGATGCGCTTCGTCCGCGAAGTACGTCTCGAGGAATCGAGCGATGAAACGAAGCCCGGCGACCGCGTGCTGGTGGGCGATTTCGCGGCTGGCGAGCTCGTCGATGTGACCGGAATCAGCAAGGGCAAAGGATTTGCGGGTGGCGTAAAGCGCTGGCACTACCGCGGCGGCGATGCCACGCACGGCTCGATGTTTCACCGGGCACCGGGCGGAATCGGCGGCAGCTCGTTTCCTTCGCGCGTCTGGCCGGGGCAGCATTTTCCGGGACATATGGGCAACGCGCGGCAGACTTCGAAGAACTTGAAGGTCGTGAAAGTGGACTCGGACGAAAATTTGCTGCTGGTGCGCGGCGCCGTGCCGGGACCGAGCGGCGCTTACATCCTGATTCGCAAAGCCAAACACGGAAAGTAGCGAGAAGAACATGCCAGTCGTGGACGTAGTCAATTTGGAAGGCAAGACAGTCGGAACGGTCGAGCTCTCCGACGAAGTGTTTGCGGCGAAAATCAATCCGCATCTGCTGCATGAAACCGTGCGGCACTATCTGAACAAGGCGCGCGCCGGCACACACAAGACGAAAGATAAGAGCGAAGTGAGCGGCGCGGGACGCAAGCTCTGGAAGCAAAAGGGCACGGGACGCGCGCGAATCGGCTCGATCCGTTCGCCGCTGTGGCGCCACGGGGGCACGGTACACGGCCCGCGGCCACGGAGTTACGACTACGTGGTGCCGCGGCAGATGCAGGCCGGCGCGTTGCGCTCCGCGCTGTCATCGAAGCTCGCGGACGAGAAGCTCACGATTGTCGAGGAGTGGGCGCTCGATTCGCACCGGACCAAGCCGTTCCGAGAGAAATTGACGAAGCTGGATGACGCGAGCCGCACGATGCTGCTGGTGGACACGGGCGCAAATGTGAATCTCGAGCGCGCAAGCAGAAATCTCGAAGGCGTGAAGTTGGTGGTCACAACCGCTCTCGAGCCATACGACCTGCTGCGGCATGAGCGGTTGTTGCTATCGCGGCCTGCGGCAGAAAAGTTGAGCCGTTCGCTGCGCGTCAACAAGACGCGCCCGAGCGCTGACGCGCCGGTGCAAATTCAGGGGTCGCCCGCGGCCGCGAAAGCAGCGCCGGCGGAGAAAGCCAAGGAAGCGAAGCCAGCCAAGGCGGAAGCGAAAAGGGCGGCGCCGAAGGCTGCGAAGGGCGGCGCAAAGGGCACGGCGAAGTCGAAAGCTGCAGCCAGGTCCAAAGGGAAGAAGGATTAAGCGATGACGACCCGCGCATTTCAGATCATCCGGCGTCCCATCATCACCGAGAAGGGTCTCGGCGTGAAGGAAACGCAGCATACGGTCGTTTTCGAAGTCGCGAAAGACGCCACGAAAACGGAAATCAAGGAAGCGGTGCAGACCGTTTTCAAGGTGAAAGTGGCTGCGGTGCGAACCGCGAACTTCTACGGCAAGTTCCGGCGTCGCGGCCGCGCGGAAGGTTACCGGCGCGATTGGAAGAAAGCGTACGTGAAGTTGGCCCCGGGCGAAAAGATGATCGAGTACGGTGAGAATCTGTAAGAGCGGCCCATAGAAACGATTCTAGAAGTTCAAGTTTTGGAACGGCGCGGCCCTGCGATCCCGTTGAGTTGGGACCGAAGGACGAGCAAGCAAGAGGAAACGATGGCACTGAAAAGCTTCAAACCATATACGCCGTCACGCCGGTTCTTAACGCTGGTCGACAAGAGCGACATCACCAAGCAGGAGCCGGAAAAATCGCTGGTGGAATCGCAAAAGCGCACCGGTGGGCGGAACAACCACGGCGAAGTCACAATCTGGCACCGCGGCGGCGGGCATGCGCGGAAATACAGGAACATCGATTTCCGGCGCGACAAAATCGGGATTCCCGCAAAAGTGGCGGCGATTGAATACGACCCAAACCGCTCGGCGCGCATCGCGTTGCTGCACTACGCCGACGGCGAAAAGCGCTACATTTTGCATCCCGTGGGACTCGAAGTGGGAGCAACTGTGCAAAACGGCGCCGGCGCGGACATTCTTCCAGGCAATGCGTTGCCGATCCGGAATATTCCGCCCGGCACGATGATTCACAATCTCGAGCTTTCGCCGGGAAAGGGCGCGCAAGTGGTGCGCTCGGCCGGCGGAGCGGCGCAGCTACTGAGCAAAGAAGGCGAAATCGCGCTGGTGAAATTGCCCTCGGGCGAGACGCGCAAGTTTCTTTTGGATTGCATGGCGACGGTTGGCCAGGTCGGCAACCTCGATCATGAGAACATCACCTACGGCAAGGCCGGAAAGTCGCGCTGGCTGGGCATTCGCCCAACCGTGCGCGGCGTGGCCATGAACCCGGTGGATCACCCGCACGGCGGTGGCGAAGGCCGCGTGAAGGGGAACCATCCGCAGACACCGTGGGGTTTCCCAACGCTCGGCGCGAAGACGCGCAAGAAGCGTGGGGGAACCAAGATGATCGTTGAACGACGTAAGAAGTAGTTTTGTAGGAGAGCAGTTCTATGTTTCCGGCGCGGCGGGGAATCGAGACGAGGATGACAGCCACCAAAACAACCCGTAGGACTTCGCGTCGGACTGTGCGCGCGCGCAAGACGACCGGAGCACGCCGGCCAGTGAAGCCGCTGGTCAAGCCGTTGAGCAAGGCCGCCATCAGGCTTGCACCGGCGCCGCAAGTGATGTTCCGGCTGTGCCGGGCCGGCTGGGCCGTGATCGTGGACAAGATTGCGAACGCGCAGGGAACGCGGTTCGTTTGCCCGTTTTGTCCGCTTTCTCACCGCGTACCCGGACCAGTTCGAGGATTCCGCAAGATGCGCCGGGCACAGTGGATCAAGCTGCGCCGGGTGGAAGAGTAACGGAGAACGCATGCCACGCTCGCTGAAGAAAGGTCCGTTCATCGACGAACACCTGCGCGTAAAGGTGGAAGCGATGAATTCGCGGAATGAGAAGAAGGTCCTGAAGACCTGGTCGCGAAGGTCGACGATTCTGCCGGACATGATCGGCCACACGCTCGCCGTGCATAACGGGAGGAAGTTCATTCCTGTGTACATCACCGAGCAGATGGTCGGGCACAAGCTCGGGGAGTTCGCACCGACGCGCACGTTCAAGGGCCACGCTGTGAAGGCGGCGCTCGAAAAGGCCGCGGCGGCAGCGGGAATGCCCTCGCCAAGCGCGGCACCGGCGGGCGGAGCAGCTCCAGCGGGCGGCGGCGCGGCGCCAGCGGCAAAGGGATAATAGATGGCGAACGAGACTCAGGCTCCGGCAAGCATCGAAGGACTGGCGCGCGCGCGATACACGCGCGTATCGCCGCAAAAAGCGCGACTCGTGATCGATTTGATTCGCGGGCATCGCGCCGAAGAAGCGCTGCAGACGCTGCGCTTTACAAAGAAGCGCGTGGCGCGGGACATCGCGAAAGTGCTGCACAGCGCGATCGCCAACGCCGAACGCAAGGCGGAAGACGCCGGAGAGACGCTCGACGTCGATTCGCTCTACGTTTCGGAGTGCTTCGTGAACGAAGGACCGCGCTGGAAGCGGATTCGTCCGGCGCCGATGGGCCGCGCATTTCGGTATCAAAAGCGTACGAGTCATATCGTGGTTTCGGTGGCCGAGCATCATCGCGCAGCGGCGAGCCGCGCGGCGAGTGCGGCGGCGGAAGCCGAGGCATCGAAGGGCGTCAAAGGCGCGGTGCGCCGGGCGCGCAAGGCGATCGAGCAGCGCCAGAAACAGTCGACGCCGAAAAAGACGGGTAAGAAGTAGGAGGCAAGAGTGGGGCAGAAAACACATCCGTACGGATTTCGGCTGGGCTACAACAAGACCTGGAAGTCGCGTTGGTTTGCGAAGCGCGAGTATGCAGACCTGCTCCACGAAGATGTCTCGCTGCGGAAGCAGTTGAAGGAGCGGCTGCGCTCGGCGGGCGTGAGCGCGATCGACATCGAGCGCGCCGCCAACAAGCTGGTGATCCGGATTTACACAGCGCGGCCGGGCATCATCATCGGCCGAAAGGGCTCGGAGATCGACAAGCTGAAGCAGGAAGTGCAGAAGCGGACGAAACGGGAAGTGCATATCGACATTCAGGAAGTGCACCGGCCGGAACTCGATGCGCAGCTGGTGGCGGAATCGATCGCGCTACAGCTCGAAAAGCGCGTGGCGTTCCGGCGGGCGATGCGCAAGTCGGTGGATTCGGCGCTGCGCTTCGGCTGTAAGGGAATCAAGGTGCGCGTGGCGGGCCGATTGAATGGCGCCGAAATCGCGCGCAAAGAATGGTACCTGCAAGGGCGGCTGCCACTGCAAACGCTGCGCGCCGACATCGATTACGGCACGGCGGAAGCGCAGACGACATATGGATTGATTGGCGTGAAGTGCTGGATTTATCAGGGCGAAAATATACCGCGCAAGAAGGCGCAGACCGCCGCGGCCGCTGCTGTAGAAGCATAACGAGCGAGCGCGCGGAACGACAGGGCACAAATTATGTTGATGCCGAAAAAAGTGAAGTACCGCAAGCAGCAGCGCGGGCGCCGCAAAGGCAAGGCGTGGCGCGGCTCCTCGTTGGCGTTTGGAGAGTACGGGCTGAAAGCGCTTGAGCCCGCGTGGATCACCGACCGCCAGATCGAGGCGTCGCGCGTGGCCATCACGCGGTTCATCAAGCGCGGCGGAAAGCTGTGGATTCGCATCTTTCCCGACAAACCATTCACGAAGAAGCCGGCCGAAACGCGCATGGGCAAGGGCAAAGGTCCACCGGAGCACTGGGTGGCCGTTGTAAAGCCGGGCCGGATCATGTTTGAGATGGCGGGAGTAGATTTGGCGTCGGCGACCGAAGCGATGAAGCTCGCGGCGAGCAAGCTGCCGATCCACACGCAATTCGTCACGCGCGCGGGGCAACTCTGATGCCGCGTCGCGCTGAGAAGTTCAAACAAATGAATGCGAGCGAACTCGAGAACCAGCAGCGGGAACTGACCGAACAGGTTTTTCGGCTGCGATTTCAGCTTACGACGGGCCAATCCGAAGGCGTGAAGAAATTGCGCGAGGCGCGAAAGGATCTGGCGCGCGTCAAAACCATGCAGCGAGCACAAGAACTGAGGAAGAGTAAATGACGGACGAAAAAACAGCCGTACCGGTGGAACGCGAACACTCGAGGCAAGAGCGAACCGGGATAGTCACGAGCGCGAAAATGCAGAAGACCATCGTGGTGAAGGTGACCCGGAAGGTGGCGCATCCGCTCTATCAGCGCGTGATGCGTATCACCAAGAAGTATTACGCGCACGACGAAAACGGCGAAGCGCGGCAGGGCGATACGGTGCGAATCATATCGGCGCGGCCGCTTTCGAAGCTGAAGCGGTGGCGCTTGGCGGAAGTGGTGCAGCGGTCGACGCGCGTCGAGTAAAGCGTCGAATACGTTGTTAATTGAATCTGAGAACGGAACGAGCAACGGTAGCAAGCAAAGGTAAGGGAGCACGAACATGGTTCAGATGCGGACATGGCTGACGGTGGCCGACAATTCGGGGGCGCGCCAGCTGACCTGCATTTTGCCGATCGGCGGTGACACCGGCTTGGTCGCGGGCCTCGGTGATGTGATTACGGCGGCGGTGAAAGAAGCGGCGCCGGACAGCCAAGTGAAGAAGGGGAAAGTGGTTCGCGCGGTGGTGGTGCGGACGCGGAAAGAGCACCGGCGCAAGGATGGGAGTTACATTCGGTTCGACGATAACGCCGCGGTGCTGATCAACGACGCCAACGAGCCCGTGGGAACGCGGGTATTTGGGCCCGTGGCGAGAGAGCTGCGCGAAAAGAAATTCACGAAGATCGTCTCGCTGGCTCCGGAAGTGTGGTAGCGATGAGAGACAAGACACCGGAAAGAACAGCCATGAGCATACGTCACGGCGACACCGTGAAAGTGATGACGGGCCGCGACAAGGGCAAGACGGGGCGCGTGCTGAACGTCAATCCGTGGAAGAACACGGTGACGGTGGAGCATGCCAACATCATCAAGCGGCACACGCGGCCGAATCCGCAGAAGAATATCAAAGGCGGCATTATCGACAAGGAAGCTCCGCTGCACGCGTCGAAAGTGATGCTGATTTGCCCCGGCTGCGGCAAGCATACGCGCGCGGGACACACGACTTTGCCCGACGGTTCAAAGAAGCGAAGCTGCCGGCATTGCAAGACGACGTTTGAGAGCTAGGCCCGAACGAGATCAAGAAGAGAGGCTGCGGGAATAGCAATGACCAGCCGTATGCACGACAAATATCGCAAGGATGTGATTCCGGCGTTGACCAAGCGGTTCAACTATCCGAACTCGATGGCCGTGCCGCGCGTGAGGAAAGTAACGGTCAATATTGGTCTCGGCGAAGCGAGCCAGAACGTCAAGTTGCTGGACACGGCGGCACAGGAACTCGGGCAGATTGCCGGGCAGAAACCGGTCATTACGCGCGCGAAGAAGTCGATCGCAAACTTCAAGATCCGCAAGGGCATGCCGATCGGCTGCATGGTCACACTGCGCGGCGAGCGGATGTACGAATTCCTCGACCGGCTGGCAAATATCGTTCTGCCGCGCTTGCGCGATTTTAAGGGACTGGCGCCGAATTCGTTCGATGGCCGGGGAAATTACACGCTCGGGTTGCGTGACCAGCTAGTGTTCCCGGAGATCGACTACACGCGTGTGGACAAGATCAAGGGCATGAACGTCACCATTACGACGTCGGCCCGCACCGACGAAGAGGGCCGCGAGCTGCTGAAGCTGCTCGGCGTGCCGTTCCGGGCGTAACGGAAGGATCGAGCCTGCGGGCTTGAAGGAGAGTCGATGGCGCGTGACAGTCAATTCGCCAAGCAGAAGCGAAAGCCGAAATTCAAGGTTCGTTACCGCAATCGCTGCCGCATTTGCGGCCGCGGCCGCGGGTTTCTGCGCAAGTTCGCGATGTGCCGGATTTGTTTCCGCGGTCACGCGCTCAAGGGAGAAATTCCCGGCGTCGTGAAAGCAAGCTGGTAAGAGGGCCGGTAAGAAGGCCAATGAGAAGGAAGGATTGAATGACCACTGATCCCATCGCGGACATGTTGACGCGGATTCGCAACGCTTCGCGGGCCAAGCACCCGCGCGTCGATTTGCCTGCGTCAAAACTGAAAGTCGAGATCGCGCGGATTCTGAAGGATGAAGGCTATCTCGCGAGCTACAAAGTGGTCGACGAGACAAAGGTGAAGAAGATGCTACGCGTCTTTCTGCGCTACACGCCGGACCGCCGCAGCGTGATCACGAATTTGAAGCGCATCTCGCGGCCCGGATGCAGACGTTACGTCGGCAAGTCGGAGATTCGAGCCGTTGTGGGCGGCATGGGCATCGCGATCGTGTCCACACCGCGCGGCTTGATGACCGGGCACGCGGCGCGCAAACAAGGCGTCGGCGGCGAACTTTTGTGCGAGGTTTGGTAAGAATTTTCGGGGAAGAGTGATTCATGTCACGAATTGGACAAAAACCGATACCGTTGCCGGCCGGCGTGAAGATTCAGATCCACGACCAGGCGGTGGATGTGCAGGGGCCGAAGGGCAAGATGTCAGTCCGGATTCCCGGCGGTATCCGCTTTGAGACGAAGGACGGAATTTTGACGGCGCTGCGCCAGACCGAAGAGCAGCGCGCGCTGCACGGGCTAGCGCGAGCGCTGGTTGCGAACGCCGTACAAGGCGTCACTGAAGGATTCAAAAAGGATCTCGACATCGTCGGCGTTGGATATCGCGCAGAGGTGAAGAGCAAGGTGCTGGTACTCTCGCTCGGGTTTTCGCATCCCGTCGAGTTTCCGATTCCTGAAGGGATTCAGATCAGCGTCGAGAAGCAGACGCATATGGTGGTCAGCGGCGCGGACAAGAACCAAGTGGGCCAGGTGGCGGCGAATCTGCGCAGGCTGCGTCCGCCCGACCCGTACAAACAGAAGGGCGTGCGCATCACCGGCGAGCGCCTGAAAAAGAAGGCTGGCAAGGCCGGCGCAGCTAAGACGGCGGGCTAGTCCGAAGAGACGAGGAGAACGAGCGTGGCAACTGTACCTGTTAAGAGACTTTCGCGAAGCGCCCATCGGGAGCGGCTGCATAGCCGCCTGCGCCGGAAGATCTCGGGCAGCACGGAGCGCCCGCGGCTCTGCGTATTTCGTTCGGCGCGGCACATTCAGGCGCAGGTGATCGACGATCAGAAAGGCCGCACGCTCGCGGCGGCGGGCTCGCTCGACGGTGAAGTGCGGAAGCAGATTAAGGGTGGCGGGAATATCGCCGCCGCAAAGATCGTCGGCAAAGCCATCGCCGAGCGCGCCAAGAAGGCGGGAGTAGAGAAAGTGGTTTTTGACCGGGGCGGATATCAATATCACGGCCGCATCAAGGCACTCGCTGAAGCGGCCCGAGAGGCAGGACTGCAGTTTTAACACTATGCCGAAACAAGAGCTCAAAGACACGCTTTCGGTTCGCCGCATTCTGGATACGAACCCCGCGAATCTGAAAGATCAGGTTGTGTCCATCAATCGCGTCACGAAAGTCGTGAAGGGCGGCAAGAACCTCAGCTTTTCGGCGCTGGTCGTCGTCGGGGATCAGCACGGTCACGCGGGATTCGGCATGGGCAAGGCGCGCGAAGTTCCCATGGCCATCCGCAAGGCGATTGAGCAAGCGAAGAAGAACATGGTGAAGCTCAATCTAAAGGGCTCGACGATTCCACACCAGGTGCTCGGGCGTTACGGCTCAGGCCAAGTGCTATTGAAACCCGCGCCGGAAGGAACCGGATTGATTGCCGGCGGACCGGTGCGCGCCGTGATGGAGGTCGTGGGAATTCAAAACGTGCTGACGAAATCAATTGGCACGTCGAACCCGCACAACGTGGTGAAGGCCACGTTCGATGCGCTGCTGCACTTGAAGGACGCCGCAAAGATTGCGGAGATGCGCGGCAAGACAGGAGATGAGGTGGCGGCAGCTTCCTCGTAGCCCACGGACGATGACGAAGAAAACAGTAGGCACGTTGAAAATTAAATGGGTGCGCAGCTTCATTGGCTGCCCGCGCTCGATGCGGCAGACCATTCGCGGTCTGGGCTTTCGCCGCATGCAACAGGTGGTCGAGCGGCCGGACACGCCGTCGATTCGCGGGATGATCGCGCGCGTGCATCATCTGGTCGAAATCGAATCGTAGAGGATGAGAATGAAACCCACGCTTTCCAATTTGAAGCCCGCACGCGGATCGCGGAAGAAGCACGTGCGCGTCGGGCGCGGCATGGGCTCGAAGCTCGGCAAGACGTCGGGAGCCGGAAACAAGGGGCAGCAGTCCCGCCGGGGCTATTCGCGACGCCCGGGATTTGAAGGCGGCCAGATGCCGCTGCATCGGCGAATGCCGAAGCGCGGCTTTCGGAATCCGTTCTCGCGCGAATTCGCGGTGGTGAATGTGGAAACATTGAATGCGTTCGCGGCGGGCGCGACCGTGGCGCCGGAAGATCTCGTGCTGCATGGGATCATTCATGCGCGGCGCGAGGTGAAAATTCTGGGCAGCGGAGACTTGAAGGTAGCGCTGACGGTGAAAGCGCATGCGTTCAGCAAGTCGGCGCAGGAGAAGATCAACGGCGCCGGAGGCACGGTCGAGATCTTGTCATGAACAAGCTTTTCGAGGCGTTTCGCAACATCTTTCGCACGCCGGACCTGCGTAATCGAGTCCTGTTTACGCTGGCATTGCTGGGGGTGTATCGCCTCGGTGCATTCATCCCGACACCGGGAATCAATGCCGACTTGATGCAGCAGCTCATGGAGCAGAGCCGGGGCTCGGTGCTCGGCATCTTCGACCTGTTCAGCGGCGGAAATCTACGGCGGCTAACGATTTTTGCGCTGGGCATCATGCCGTACATCACTGCGTCGATTATTTTGCAATTGATGGTGGTGGTCTGGCCCTACCTCGAGCGCTTGCAGAAGGAAGGCGAGCTCGGCCGTCGGAAAATTACGCAGTATACGCGCTACCTGACGATTATCCTGAGCGGCTTCCAGTCGTTCACAATCGCGCTGACGTTGCAGAATCAGCGCCTGAGCGGCACCGCGCTTGTGTATCACCCGGGGCCGCGTTTCATCCTCATGACGATGCTGACGCTGACGACAGGTTCGGCGTTCATCATGTGGCTCGGCGAACAGATCAGCGACCGCGGTATCGGCAACGGAATGTCGCTCATCATTTTTGCGGGCATCGTGGTGGGCTTGCCGCGCGGCATCCATGATCTCTGGGACAAGATGACATCGCAGCAGTGGGGTCCGTTCACTCCGATCGCCATCATCATGCTGCTGGCGCTCATGCTCGCGGTTATCGCGTTCATCGTGTTCGTCGAAGGCGGCCAGCGGCGGATTCCCGTGCAATACGCCAAACGGGTGGTGGGGCGCAAGGTGATGGGCGGGCAGATGACGTATCTCCCGTTGCGTGTGAATTCCGGCGGTGTGATTCCGCCGATTTTCGCGAGTTCGCTGCTGACGTTTCCGCAGACGCTGGCGCTGTTCTTCCAGAAGAAATCGACGTTCTTCGATCACTTTGCGAAGCAGATTTCCTGGGGCGAGCCGCTGTACACGCTGATCTACGTTTTTCTGATCATCTTTTTTGCGTTCTTCTACGTTGGGATCATTTTCAATCCCACCGAGCTCGCCGACAATATGCGGAAGTACGGCGGGTTCATCCCCGGCATTCGTCCCGGGCGGAATACGTCCGAACACATCAACCGCATTTTGACGAGGCTGACGTTTGTCGGCGGCGTTTACTTGGCCATAGTTTGCTTGATTCCGGAGTGGATGATTTCCGGGATTCACCTGCAGCACTTGCCCGGCGCGCTGGGTGTCTGGTTTGACGAGCACATGTGGCGGTTCGTGCTCGAGGGGCTGGGCGTGACGTTTTATTTCGGCGGCACGTCGCTGCTGATTGTGGTCGGCGTGGCCATGGATACGGTGCAGCAAGTGGAAGCGCAGCTCGTGATGAGGAACTACGATGGGTTTGTGCGCCGCGGTAAGGTGCGCAGCCGTCGTGGGTAGATTGGATCGCGCGGCGGTGTCGATGGGCTTGAAGCGGCCTGTCATTTTCTTGGGGCCTCCCGGAGCCGGAAAAGGGACGCAGGCCAAGCGCCTCGCTGAGCTCTATTCGGTGCCGCATCTCTCGACCGGAGACATGCTCCGCGATCACGTGTTGCGCGGCACGGAGCTTGGACGGAAGGCCAAACCGCTGATGGATCAGGGCGCGCTCGTACCGGACGACATTGTGCTCGGAATCGT
Source organism: uncultured Acidobacteriota bacterium (assembly GCA_963771905.1). GTDB lineage: Bacteria > Acidobacteriota > Terriglobia > Acidiferrales > UBA7541 > Palsa-147. The sequence continues at coordinate 186,224 of CAVYVI010000004.1, read as the reverse complement.
GGAAGAGCGAATCGCGCGGCCCGATGCGGCGGATGGATTCGTGTTCGACGGATTTCCGCGGACGATGCCGCAGGCGGAGAAGCTCGACGAAATTTTCCAGAAACGCGATTTCGCCGAGCCCATCGTGATTAATTTTCGGGTGAGCCACGACACTCTGGTTCGCCGAGTGGCGGGCCGAAGGATGTGCAGCGTGGGCGGGGAGATTTACAACGTCTACGAGCGCGCGCCGAAAGTGGAAGGCCGCTGCGACAACGATGGTGGCGCGCTGATTCAACGGTCGGATGACCGGGCGGAAGTGGTGAGGGATCGCCTGGCGGCATTCGAAAGGCAGACACAACCACTCGTGGATTATTACCGAGCCAAAGGCGATCTCGATGAAGTGGACGGGTCGTCAAATGTCGAGGAGGTCAGCCGGCGGTTGATGGAGATTCTCGCGAGACACGGTGCCGATGGCAATCGTGCGTAAAGACGAGCGTGAGCTCGAAAAGATGTATCGCGCCGGCCAGGTTGTGTGGAACGCACTTCAGGAATTGCGGAAGCGAGTGCGGCCCGGTGTAACGACGAAGGAGCTCGACACTTTCGCCGAACGGTTCACCGCGGAGAACGGCGCGCGACCTGCCTTCAAGGGCTATATGGGCTATCCGGCGTCGGTGTGCATGTCGGTCAACCAGGAAGTGGTGCACGGGATTCCGTCGGACCGGCGGGTGGTTAAGGATGGCGACATCCTTTCGATGGACTTCGGCGTGGAGCTGGACGGCTATTACGCTGACGCGGCGCTGACCGTTCCGGTGGGAATGATCGCGGCGGAGCGGGAAAAGTTGCTGCGTGTGACGCGCGAGTCCCTCGAGCACGCGATCGAGAAAGTCCAACCGGGGAACCGGCTGAGCGACATCTCGGCCGCGGTGCAGGAATGGGTCGAGGAGAACGGCTTCTCGGTGGTTCGGGAGTTCGTCGGGCACGGTATCGGGACCCGAATGCACGAAGAGCCGCAGTTGCCGAACTACGGCGAGCCGGGGCACGGACCGCGATTGCTTGAGGGGATGGTCCTCGCCATCGAGCCGATGGTGAATTCTGGTGGCCCGGGCGTGCGCGTGCTGGAAGACAAGTGGACAGCGGTTACAGCCGACGGCAGTGATTCGGCGCACTTCGAGCACACCGTGGCTGTGACCAAGACCGGGCCGTGGATTCTGACGCGGCCGAGGGAAGCGGCTGGGCCGGTTTGGTGACCAGCTGGTGAAGCGGCAACCGGGAATTGGATAGGCGCGGATGAGGAAAGACGGGAATTCATGAGTAAACGGCCGGAACCGGAAAAGAAAAAGAACACTGATGGCAATTCGAAAGAAGATGCCATCGAGGTGATGGCGACGGTGATTGAGCCGTTGCCGAACGCGATGTTCCGCGTCGAGCTCGAGAACAAGCATCAGGTGCTGGCTCATATTTCCGGGAAGATGCGCAAGAATTTCATTCGCATTCTACCCGGCGATCGCGTGGCCGTCGAGCTTTCGCCGTATGACCTCACGCGCGGGCGGATTGTGTACCGTTACAAGTAGCGCGAAGCGAATTCAGGAACGGAGCGGGAAATGAAAGTTCGAGCGTCGGTCAAGAAAATTTGTATGAAGTGCAAGATCGTCCACCGGCGAGGTGTGGTTCGCGTGATCTGCGTGAACCCGAAACATCGCCAGCGGCAGGGCTAGGGAGGAACGGACATGGCACGCATCGCGGGCGTTGATTTACCGCCCAACAAGAGACTCTGGGTCGGCCTCACCGCCATCTACGGCATCGGACAGGCGCGCGCGAAGAAGCTCGCCGCGAAGGCGGGCGTCGACCATACGAAGAAAGTGAAGGACCTGACGGAAGAAGAAGTGAACAAGCTCCGTCAGGCGATCGAATCCGAAGGCCGCGTGGAAGGCGATCTCCGCAAGGAGATGCAGATGAACGTCCGCCGGCTGATTGAAATTCAGTGCTATCGCGGCCTCCGCCATCGAAGGAATCTTCCGGTGCGCGGCCAGCGAACGCACACCAACGCGCGCACGCGGAAGGGACCACGGAAGGGCGCGGTCGCCACGAAGAAGAAGGTCGCGATCCGCAAGTAGTTCGCAGAAGAATTAATGGAGAGGAATCATCGTGGCCAAGGAACCTCAGGACGCAGCCGCTGGTGCAGCGCCGGCAGCCGGTGCGAAACCGAGCAAGCGCAAGAAGGAATTTCGCAAGAAGAAGGAACGCCGCGTGGTGCCGCACGGAAGAGTCTGCATCCAAGCGACGTTCAACAATACCATTGTGACGCTCACCGACCCCGATGGCCGCGCGGTGAGCTGGGCGTCGGCCGGCTCGGTGGGGTTCAAGGGCTCGCGCAAGGGAACGCCGTACGCCGCGCAGCAGGCCGCGATGAACGCTGCGGGTGTGGCGCGCGATCAGTACGGAATGAAGTCGGTCGAAGTGCGCGTCAAGGGGCCGGGAGCGGGACGCGAGTCGGCGATCCGCGCGCTGGCCGCTTCCGGGCTGCACATCAATGCGATCAAGGATGTCACGCCGGTGCCGCATAACGGCTGCCGGCCGCCGAAGCGGCGCCGAGTCTGATCCGCGCGATTCGCTTTGGAGATTTGATTTAGTTGTGGGTTTTCGCAAGAAAAAGGAGAAGGAGAATTGGCAAGACATCGTGAAGCGGTTTGCCGGCTCTGCCGGCGGGAAGGGATGAAGCTCTTCCTGAAGGGATTGCGCTGTTTTACGGAGAAATGCGCGATCGAAAAGCGCAATTTTGTTCCGGGCCAGCACGGCCAGGCGCGCCGTCCGAAAATGGTCGGGTACGGCGTGCAGTTGCGCGAGAAGCAAAAGATGAAGCGCACCTACGGCCTGCTCGAGCGGCAGTTCCGCACGTATTTCGAGAAGGCGGAACGCGCGCAAGGGCCGACGGGCTCGAACCTCATGGTTATGCTCGAGCGGCGTCTCGATAACGTAGTCTACCGCATGGGCATCGCGTCATCGCGGTCACAAGCGCGGCAGTTCGTGTCGCATGGCCACGTCCGCGTGAAGGGGCGCAAGGTCAATATCCCGAATTACCTCGTGCAAGTGGGCGACGAGATCACCGTGAAAGAAAAGCTGCACGAGAACGCGATGGTGCTCGAAGCGCGGAATCTGGCGCAGAGCCAGGGTCAGATGCCGTGGCTCGATATCGACCGGCAAAATTTTAAGGCGCGCGTGATCTCTCTGCCACGACGCGAAGACGTGCAGACGCCGCCACTCAACGAACAACTGATCGTCGAGCTCTATTCGAAGTAAGCGGAAAAGTTTGGTGCGTAGGTTCGCGCGAGCGGGCCGGGAGGAAGGTCGAAGATGTGGAAAGGCTTTCAGAAACCGAAGCGTCTAGCGGCGGAACTCGAGTCGTTGACGGACAAGTTTGGAAAATTCTCGGCGCAGCCTTTTGAGCGCGGCTGGGGAACGACGGTGGGCAACGCGATCCGCCGGGCCCTGCTGAGTTCGATCGAAGGCGCGGCCATCACCGCCGTAAAAATCGAAGGCGTCTTGCACGAATTTTCGCCGATACCGGGCGTCGTTGAAGACGCTACCGACATCATCCTGAACCTGAAACAAGTGCCGTTGAAGTTGAATTCGGATCAGTCGAAGACCATCACGCTCAATGTGGACACTCCGGGGCCGGTGACGTCGGCAAAGATCGAGGAAGATGCCGACATCGCGGTGCTCGATAAGAACGTCTACATCGCGACGGTGAGCGAGGGCGGCAAGCTGGAGCTGGAAATGCGCGTGAAGAACGGCCGCGGATATGTCTCCGCTGACCGCAATTTCGACGAGGATCTGCCGATCGGGTACATTCCGATCGACTCGGTGCACTCGCCCGTGCGCAAAGTGAATTACGCGGTGGAAGCGGCGCGCCTAGGACAGATGACGGATTACGAGAAGCTGTCGCTCGAAGTCTGGACCAATGGCGCCATCACGCCGCAGGACGCGATCGGACTGGCGTCGAAGCTGGTGAAGGATCACATGAGCATCTTCATCAATTTCGAAGAGTCACCCGACCTGCCCGAGGAAGTTGTCGAGAACTACAACGATCCGCGCCTCGAGCATCTCGATCGTTCGGTGGAAGAGCTCGAGCTTTCGGTCCGCTCCTACAATTGCTTGAAGAACGCGAACATTCAGAGCCTCCGCGAGCTCGTGCAGAAGACGGAGTCCGAGATGCTGAAGACGAAAAACTTCGGACGCAAGTCGCTGAACGAGATCAAGGAAATCCTGCAGAAGATGGGACTGAGCCTTGGCATGAAGTTCGATGACCGCGGCCGAATCATTTGGCCGCCGCTGCCGAGCCAGACGGCTCCTCCAATTCCGGAGGAAACCGCAGGGCTCTAATCCGCGGGAAACACGACCATGAGACACCTCAAATCAGGATTCAAGCTCGGGCGGAATCCGGCGCATCGCCGGGCCACGCTCCGGAATCTGGTGACGAACCTCATCGAAAAGGAGCGCATTACCACGACGGTGCTGCGCGCCAAGGCGGCGCGCCCGCTGGCCGAGAAGATGATCACCCTCGGCAAGCGCGATTCTCTGCATGCGCGCCGGCAAGCCGCGGCCTTCTTGCAGACGCCGGAAGCGACGCGGAAGCTTTTTGCGGATTTGGCACCGCGCTTTTCGGAGCGTCCCGGAGGCTATACGCGAATCATTCGCGCCGGCTGGCGCATTGGCGATGGCGCCGAGCTTGCGATTCTCGAATTCATCGGCTCCGAGCTGAAGAAGAAGGAAAAGAAGGCGAAGAAGGAAGAGGCGGTCGAGGAGCCGGAAGAAAAAGCTGTGGCGACCTAGTCGACGCGACGGAAGACAGACCGCCTGCAAACTAAAGGGCCCGCGTGATGCAGACATCGCGCGGGCCCTTTTTTCATTCGACTCGCGCGGGTCGCGCCGCTCGGCTCGGCGGCGCAGCCTTCTTTATCTCAAAAGCGTGGCCCCGCCATGCCGCGTCATTTGATCCCGAGCCAACCCTTATAGATCTGCTGCTGCAAGCCGGTCGGATGATCGACGCGCTTGAGCGTATACGTCGCGAATGGATTCGAGCCGACGGTCACCGGGAAGTCGCGGATCTCGCCGAGGCGAATCACCGTGACTTTTGCTGAGTCGCCCGGCTTATGAGCCGCGATGGCATCGTCGAGGTCATCCGGCGTGATGACGCGGCCGTCGATGCCGAAGACGATGTCGTCCTTTTGCAGGCCCGCCGTCTCCGCAGGGCTACCCGGAATGATGTTTGAGATCTTCGCGCGGCCGTCATCGGTATTCGTGGACGTCGTGCCAAGCCACGACTTGGTTGGGTCCACTTTCTTTTCCACCGCAATTCCGGCGTAAGCGAAATACGCTTCATATGGCAGGGGCTCTTTCCCGCTGATGTACCGTTGAACGAAATCACTCATGTCCATTCCCGCGACTTCGGACATCGCCGTAATTGCATCGTTTGGTTCGAAGCCCGGCTTTGGCAAGGCGTAGCGCGAATACATCAGGCGCATCCAATCGTCGAGTGACTTCTGGTTGCGTGTGTTTTGCCGGATCGCGAAATCCAAAAGGTGGCCGACGATCTGGCCTCCGTCGTAATACGAATAATTCGTGTTCGAAAGATTGTTCTCCGGGCCCTGCGGATTGCGGACGTACCAGGTGTCCCAGCTCGTGTCTTCGATGCTGCGCTCCTTGCGCCCCGGCACCTGTTCAAATTTTGTGATCAGTTTGGCGATCTCATCCAGATATGCCTGCGGAGTGATCAGTCCGGCGCGCACGAGAGCGAGGCTGCCGTAGTAACTGGTGAGCCCTTCGGAAATCCAAAGCGACGGCGTGTGCACCTGATGCGCATAATCGAATGGCCCGAGCGGCTTCGGCCGCAGACGTTTTACATTCCACGCATGAAAGAACTCGTGCGCCGTGACGAACAGTTTCAGCTCGTATTGGGAGCCGAAGTCACGCGCAGGCGCTTTGCTGTCCCAGTCGGTCGGGAAATCGATTTGCGTTGAGTTCAAATGTTCGAGGCCGCCGCCGGTTTTGGGCCAGATGTGAAACAGGAACCAGTATTCCTGGAAAGGAGATTGCTGCTGCGGCGTTCCGGCGACGCTCGACATCATCGGGACGATTGTTTCCACTATTTTTTGAGCGTCGGCAGCGAATTGCGTGGTGTCTTTATGGTTTTCGATGTCGTGGTAGACGATATGGTACTTTGCGCCGCCAAATTCAAAAGTCTTTTCCTTGAAATCCGAAATTTCGAGCGGCGCGTCAGCGAACCAATCGTAGTTCGTGGCGCTGAAATGGGAGCCATCCCTGCGCGTCATGCCCGTCGCGACTTTCCATCCGCTCGGCACAGCGATGTTCAGCTCGATCGGGCGATCCTTTCCGTTCACCATGTACATCCAGAGCGACGGCCCGCCGACGAACGCGTGCTTTTCGTTGTATTGCGCGCGATTATTCTGCAGGGTGTTGCCGTACACCTGATACGAAACCATGACGGACGTGGCGCGGTTGAGATCGATGCGCCAGGTTTGCTCGTCGATTTTGCGCCACGCGAGCGCCTGGACGTCCGGCCCGACGGCATGAAAGCCCTCTACGTTCATCCAGTAATTCTCGATGTAGTAGGAACCCGGCGCCCAATCCGGAATTGCGAAGTCGACGCTTTTGCCGTCCAAGCCAGTCGCGTGGATCGTGACGTCCATCAAATGCGTATTTGGCGCCTCGAATTTGAGCTCGTAGTGCAGCGGCTCATTGGCCGCGTGAGCCCGGGAAGCGCCGGACAGAACCAGTGGGAGAAGGAACGCGAGCAAGATTCGCTTTCTATCGAATGAACCCATCATCGAAATCACCCTTCTAGCGCGAATCCCGGAGTTTTGAATTCGGCTCGGAAGTTTCCGCTGCAGCTTGCTGTTTGCGCAGGTCGCCCCGCACGATCCATAGCGCCGCAAGGACCTGCGCAAGTATGCCGGCCGATGTATCCAGGAGTGCGTCGGAAACCTTGGCGGTGCGACCCGGCACAAACGACTGATGATACTCGTCGAGGGAGGCGTATGCACCCACGATCACAATGGCCGCGAGCAACCATGTAAGGCGCGCACCGCTCCGCCCGCCGCGAATCGCCCGCAGAATCAGCAGGCTGAAGATAAAATATTCAAAGACGTGGGCGCACTTCCGCACGATGTGGTGGATTAGATCCAGGGTCTGTCGCGACGCGCCAGGGAATAGCCAGTGAAAAATTGGCTCGACGACCTTTGATGTGCTCTCGGAGGCGAACCAGTGCGTCGAAAAGATCGAAATGACGATGGCCCATGCGAGGACAGGAGCCCAGCGGCGGAACGGGCTCATCGACGCGCGCCGCAGCGCGACGCAGGACGCGGCAGTTGTAGTTGAAAGTGAGATGGGTTCATAGTTTCGAGGAGCCGTTATTCGAGACGCCTTATTCGAGGCGCCCCTATTCGAGCCGATAGTTCGGCGCTTCGCGGGTGATGATGACGTCGTGCACGTGGCTTTCGCGCAGGCCGGCCGAAGAGATTTTGACGAAGTGGCCGCGCTCCTGCAATTCCTTGATGTTTGCGACGCCGCAGTATCCCATTCCGCTGCGGAGACCCCCGACGAGTTGCTCGACGAGGCCCGAGAGAGGGCCCTTATACGGCACCTGGCCTTCAATTCCTTCGGGCACGGACTTGCCTCGCTCGGCGAGTTCCTGGGAGTAGCGGTCCGCTGAACCCGCCTCCATCGCGGCGATCGAGCCCATGCCGCGATACGACTTGAAAGTGCGGCCCTGGTAAAGAATCGTTTCACCCGGCGATTCCTCGGTACCCGCGAAGAGTCCGCCGATCATCACCACGGACGCGCCGGCGGCGATGGCTTTAGTGATATCGCCGGAGAATTTCACGCCGCCATCCGCGATGATCGGCACGCCCGAGCCTTTTGCGGCCCGCGCCGCATCCGCAATCGCTGTAATCTGCGGCACTCCCGCGCCGGTAACCACACGCGTCGTGCAGATCGAACCCGGTCCGATGCCTACCTTCAGCCCGTCAACGCCGAGCGCGATGAGGTCGCGTGCGCCTTCGGCCGTCGCGACGTTGCCGGCGACGAGCTGCGATTCAGGGAGGCGATGCTTGATCTGGCGAATCGCTTCCATCACCCGCGTGGAATGGCCGTGCGAGGTGTCGATCGCAAGGACATCCACCTGGGCCTTCGCGAGCTCAATTGCGCGTTCCAGATAATCGCCAGTCGCGCCAACAGCCGCGCCGACGCGCAGACGGCCGTGATCGTCTTTCGCAGCGCTGGGATATTCCAGTTTCTTCTGGATGTCCTTGACGGTAATGAGTCCCTTGAGATTGAAGTCGTTGTCGACCACGAGGAGCTTTTCGATGCGGTGCTCCTGAAGGAGCCGCTCAGCTTCGTCGAGTGTCGTGCCCACGGCCACGGTGACGAGCTTGTCTTTCGTCATCACGGCGCTCACGGCCTGATCGAGATTGCGCTCGAATCGAAGATCCCGGTTCGTCAAGATGCCGACGAGACGCTGTCCCCGAGTGACGGGCAATCCCGAGACGCGGTATTTCGTCATGATATCGAGGGCTTGGCGAACAGAAAGCTCCGGCGCAATCGTCACGGGATCCACGATCATGCCACTTTCCGAGCGCTTCACCTTGTCGACTTCCTCCACCTGGCGTTCGAGCGGCATATTGCGGTGCACAAAACCGAGGCCGCCCTGCCGCGCAATTGCGATCGCCAGGCGCGATCCCGTCACGGTGTCCATCGCCGCGCCGACGATCGGAATGTTCAACGCGATTTTGCGCGAGAGGCAAGTGCGTGTATCCGTCTGCGCCGGCAGGACGGAAGATTTGCCCGGTAGCAGGAGCACATCGTCAAATGTCAGTCCTTCCGGAATAGCGCCGTCAATCATCGTCTCCCCGTGTTCCTTTGGCTTGCGAGGCCAGAAACGCAAAAGCCCAGCCGGAAATGGCTGGGCTTCGAGCAGTTCTCATTGGTGGGACAAATTTCCATCGTGGAATCTCCTATTTTAGGAGTACATCGCGGCGAATGCAAGTTGGACGAACGCGGGCCAAGTTGCGCGGTTTGGCGGCGTGTCGTAGATTGGGAGGAGTGAAAGAATTCAAGCCTCCAGCCCTGCTCCAAAATGCCCATCTGATGACGATTGCGGCGGCCTTCTGGCCACGGAAATTTCCGCAATTGCCGGTCGGTGTGCCGCGCGAATTCGAGACTGAACCCGGCACGCGGGTCCTTGCGTTCTGCCATTGGCATTCCGAACCGCGCCGCCATGGAACGCTCGCGCTGCTGCATGGCCTCGAAGGTTCGAGTGAATCGGGATACATGCTTGGTACGGCCGAGAAGGCCTTTCGGGCGGGATTTAATGTACTGCGCGTGAATCAAAGGAACTGCGGCGGTACCGAAAAACTCACGCCAACTCTGTACAACTCCGGACTAAGCGGTGACATTCGCGCCATCGTTGGCGAGTTGATTACGCGCGATGGGCTCCCGGAAATCTTCACCGCCGGATTTTCGATGGGCGGAAACCTTGTCTTGAAGATGGCCGCAGAAATGGGCCGCGCCGCGCCCCTGGAACTTCGCGGCGTAATTGCGGTTTGCCCGGCGATTGAGCTGGCAAGCAGCGCGGATGCGCTCTCGGAACCGAGGAATTTCGTATATCAGCGGCACTTCGTCGCACGCCTGAAAAAGCACATGCGGTACAAAGCTTCGTTATTTCCAGATCGATATCCGTTGAATGGCCTCGAAGGAGTTCGATCCGTTCGCGAATTTGACGAAGTTATTACGGCCAGGTTTTGCGGCTTCACAGACGCGGATGATTACTATCATCGTTCGAGCGCGCTGCGCGTGATCGCGGCGATCCGCGTGCCGACAACGATTATCACGGCGCAGGACGATCCCATGGTGCCGTTCCACATTTTTCGCAACCCAGATCTGACGACGAATTCGAATATCAGTTTGGTGACGCCGCGCCATGGCGGACATTGCGGGTTTGTGTCGCGCGAGAGCGGAGACGAACGGTTTTGGGTCGAAGCGCGGATCGTGGAGATTTGCGAGGCGGCAACTTCGAAGTGAAACGTTCCTATTTTTGCAATGTCCGCGGGCAATCAGGCAATGGGGACTTCGAGTGACGGCGCAAAGCCCGGCGTGAGAAGTTGCGCGGAGCCATCGTGCGCGATCACCATGTCGTCCTCGCAGCGCAAGCCAAAATCTCCGGGAACGTAAATCCCAGGCTCGTTTGAAAACGTCATTCCGGATTCCAAGATCGTTCGATTTCCGCGGACAAGATAAGGCTGTTCGTGGCCGTCGAGACCGATGCCGTGCCCGAGCCGATGCGTGAAATATTTGTAGCCCGGCCCGTAGCCACCTTGCGTGATAACCCGCCGCGCGGCATCGTCCACGGAGCCGCACGGTTTTCCGGCAACCGCAGCGACGAGGGCCGCGTCCTGAGCCTTGCGAACGATTTCGAAGGCGCGCCGTAGCTTGGCCGATGGCTTCCCGAGAACCGAAGTCCGCGTCACGTCGGATTGATAGCCTTCGACGGTTGTGCCGTCATCAAGTAGAACTCCATCGCCTTCGCGCAGCGCCCGGTCTTCGCGCGTTCCGTGCGGGAACGAGGCCGCAGGCCCAAATAACACGAAAGCGTCGCCTTCCAGTCCCATCTTGTTGTATCCGAGCGCGACCCACTCAGCCACTGTTCGTTGCGTAACGCCTTCGGTCAGCGAGGCGAAGGCCGCTTTATAAACATCGAATGTCGCGGCGCAAGCGAGGCGCATCAGCGCGAGCTCATGCTCGCTCTTCCGCGCTCGGCAGCCAACGGTGATGAGGTCGCCGCTCCGATATTCAGGATAGGGATAGGCCTTGCGAAGGCCGTCGAAAAAAAAGAATGGCGTCTTTTCTTCGACTCCGAGCAATCCGGTGCCAACGTGCTGCTCGCGCAACCATTTGGCCGCGACGTGATACGGGCTCTCATCCTCTTGCCAGACGCGCACCTCGACCGGCCAGGCGAGATTCTCGCGCAGCCGGGTTTCTTCGAAGGCGGGCGAGATGAGGAGTGGATCACCCGTGCGCGGAATGAGAAATCCCAGCAACCGCTCGCTCGGCCACCAGCGAATGCCGGTGAAATAGAAAAGGGAAGTGCCGGGAGCAATAAAGAGCGCCGAGTATTGTGGCTTCGCGCCGGTCATCAATTCCTGCGCGCGAGCGATTCGGGATTTGCGCTCCTCAGGCGTGATGGGCTGGACGCGGTCGTGAATAGGTTTCAGAGAATCAAACGCCGGCGGTAGTTTCGTTTCTTGCCGCACGAGCGCGTCGGCACCAGTCGAATTCACTCTGGGAGAATCGTCATGACCAAGCACGCTCGACGCAACCGAGCCGCCGGCAAAAGCAGCCGCACCCGTGATGAGTAGGTCGCGCCTCGAAATTCGCATGATGCCCTCCGTCATAGAGCGTGCAGATTACGGGATGCTTGAGAGCGCATACGGCGCGCTTCACGTTGAAATCGTTCAAGCGCGGCCGGATCGTGTGCCAATTCGCCCGAGACGAATTTCAACGCAACCAGACGTCCTAGGCAAATGTCTTCGGCGCGGAAGACCTGCCCCATGCCGCCGCTGCCGAGCGGTTCGATGACGCGATAACGCGAAAAAGTCTCGCCGATCAAGAATCGCCCTTGAGCCGTGACCGTCATCGTAATCGAGGTATTACACATGCGCAAGCAACAGGCAGTCCCGGCGGACAAGAGGTGGGGCGCAAATGCCCCGCGATCAGCGCCCCAGCGCCATGGAAGCGAGATGACGGGCTTCTGGTGGGTTAGGAGGAGCAGTCCCAGGACTAGCGCTCTATTGGTTCTAGCGTAGGGATTCCCTCAGAATGAGTGGAGGGTCGGTTTGCTGTTATACTCGGAACAAGACGAGGCATTTTGGCGTCTAATAGTCGCAGAGGCACCAAGTCCGGGCAGTCTGATCCGATCTATCGAATCCGCCCGGATGCCCGAGCATGGTTCAAGGGCAGCGGTTTCGCCCCGAAGTTCGGAGAGGCGCGGAGGATGTCCGATCTGGCGCAAAGTTTAACCTGGGGACGAGACGAAGCCGAGCTTGTGACCGGGCTCCAGGCCGGTTCCGACGAAGCCTTCGAGTGGCTCGTTACGTACTACCACGCCTCCGTTTATAACCTCGCTTACGGCATTCTTTCCGATGCTGCCGACGCGGCGGACGTGACGCAGGAAGTTTTCCTTCGCGCGTTTCGCGGGATCGGCGGATTTCGTCGCGGCAGCTCGCTGAAAACCTGGCTGTATCGAATCTCCGTGCGCGAAGCGTTGAATCATCGCCGTTGGTGCTGGCGCCATCACCGGCAGCAGGTTTCGATTGACGATACTGCCGATGGAACGGCACCCGCGATGGAGCTCGAGGATCTCGATGCGACGCCATTCGAGCAACTGGCGAGCCGCGAAATGCAAGCCGTTGTGCGCCGCGCTCTCGGAGAGGTGCCCGAGGTCTTCCGCAGCGCCGTGATTTTGCGCGATCTCGAAGGGTTGTCGTATGAGGAAGTGGCTGAAATTCTCGAGATTTCCGTGGGAACGGTTAAATCGAGGATTCTACGCGGGCGGCGCGCTCTGCGCGAATTATTGGATCCAGTTTTCCGCAAGGAGCGGATCGCGACGAATCCCATCGAATCCTCCGAATCGGCATCCGGTTCGTCGCAACCCGGTTCGTCGAGAGAATCTGCTCCGCAAATGATTCCTGGATTTACTCCCGCTCCCGTCGGGCCGTTCATGTCGCCGATGCAGATGGCGGCGCGGCGCGGGCGGGGAGGTGGGAGATGAATTGCCGTGACGCAGGACGATTCTTGGCCGGGTATCTCGATGGAGGCATCGGGGCACGCGAGCGGGCGCGCGTTCAGGGGCATCTCAATTCTTGCGTCAAGTGCCGCGATCTGCTTGAGCGCTATCACCGCATGTCGATTTGCTTGGCGCATATTGAACCCGCGGCGCCGCCGGCGGATTTGGCGATGCGGATTCGGCTGAAGGCTTCACAAGTTCAGAAGCAGGAGAACTGGGCGGTGCGCGGCTGGCGGCGCGTCGCGATGGTCTTCGAAAATATTCTGGAGCCGTTGGCCGTGCCAGCCACCGGCGGCGTACTCACCGCGATCGTGACGTTTCTGTTTGTCGTGCAGGGAATTCTGGTCGGAGTGCCTCTGGGCGCCGTTGCCAACGATTTGCCGACGATGCTCATGCAGCCCGCGCGGCTCGAGAGTCTCGCCCCATTCCCGGTGCCGGGAATTATGGACGGTGGCGACCATTCCGGCGCCGGCTTGTTGGTTGTCGAAGCCACGTTGAATGCGCAGGGGCAGGTGGTGAGCTACAACATTCTTGCCGGTCCGAGTGATCCCGCGCTCCGCCGGCAACTGGATCAGGTGCTGCTCTTCTCTCGTTTCCGTCCGCAATTGAGTTTCGGCCGGCCTACCTCGGGCGGCCGCGTGGTCCTGAATTTCAGCGAAGTGCGCGTCCGGGGCTGATCTGGCGAGCCGCGGTTCGCGTGCAACTTCAGAATCCAGTTGTTCTGCACCTGCGTTTCTCCTGCGATTTCTTGACTCCATGCGGTTGACCCGATAGAGTTTGTCTGGCTGAATTCGGCGGGAATCATCTTGATTTTGGGCCTCAGCCCCGCATCAGAAGTACCCGCACCATCGTTTCCGGGAAGCAGCCGAAAAGGAGCCCGCAAATCCGCTGCATGATTCCGAGGTTCGCACTGTCGATGTTGGCTGTGTTCGCGCTCATCGCCGTGTCTCCGCTCCAGGGCGCACTCCAGCAAGCACCGTCGAACGGCATCTTGGTGGATAGCAGTCCGCAGTTATTTGCGGTGATGTGCGCGCTCGATGCTTCGGGTTTCGACGCCGATTCCAGCACGCTTGCAGATCAGCCGGAGCTTGCGGCGCTGCGTCAAAGACTCTTGCAATTACACGGGCCCGCAACCGATGCGATGCGGCAGTTCTATCACGATCATGCGCTGAAGGACTCGAGCGAGACCCTTTCGCGGTTCGTCTCGTTCGCGCTTGTCGTTGGCCCCCCGCCTACCTTCACCTTTCAACTCGATCAGGATGTTTTGCCGTCCGATGTGCTCACCCTCGAAGGGTTCAACACTATCCTCACGAATTTTTATCGCGAGGCGCATCTCGATCGGGAATGGACCCGCGTTTCCGGCGTCTACGATCGCCAAATTGAGATGTACGAAGGCCCGGTGCGACAGACGCTCTTTCTGGCGGCCGGATATCTGCGCGAGCTTGAGCAGCCATCGCACGGCCGCACGTTTTCGGTCTTCGTTGAACCCCTTTCAGAAAATCGCGTCAACTTCCGGAATTACGCGGAGCATTATTCGATCGTCGTGGGCTCGACTTCGCAGGTGCCGGTCGACAGTATCCGCCACGCTTATCTGCACTTCATGATCGATCCGCTGGTATTGAAATATCGCCCGGACATCGATCGGAGGCGGGATCTTCTTCAGATCGCCACAAAGGCGCCGCTTCTCCCACTCGCCTATCAGGAGGATTTTTTCAATCTCTTCGATGAGTGTATGGTAAAGGCCGTCGAGCTTAGACTCCGAAGATTGTCGCCGGCCGATTTGGAATCAGCTTTGACTGAGGACGACCGTACAGGGTTGATTCTCGTTCGGCCGCTTGTCACGCAGCTCAAGCTCTTTGAAAAGGAAGGCCCCGCGATGCAGTATTATTTCCCGGACATCGTGAAGGGCATCAACGTCGATGCGGAGAGAGATCGCCTCAAGAACGTGAAGTTCGCGGCCGCCGGCGCCGCGAAGCCCGAGCCGGAATACAAGCCGGCGGCTCCGGTGCCGTCGAATCTGGATCACGATCTGGAAGAAGGCGATCATCAAATTGCGCTGCAGAACGGCGCCGCAGCGCAACAGATTTTCGAGGCCATCCTTGCGACGCATCCGGGATTGTCCCGAGCCGAATACGGTCTGGCGATGGCGTCCGTGCTACAAGGACGAGCGTCGCGAGCCGAACAATTGTTTCAGGAACTGGTATCGCGCGCCGCAGGAAGCGAGGCGGGCCCCGTCGATCCTGGGATCATCGCGTGGTCACATGTGTACCTCGGGCGAATCCACGATCTGCAGGGGGACCGTGATTTGGCGTTGGCCGAATACGGCGCGGCATTGGGTGTGGACGGTGCCCCGGAAGCAGCGCGGCTCGCGGCGCAGCGGGGCCAGTCCGTGGTGTACAGTCCGTCGGGAAGGACCAAGCCCGACGCGAGCGACAAGCCGTGATGGTTCTTGGGATTCGCCCTGGAGGACATCGATCCTTCCGGATTCCGTGCACGCAATCAATGGAGGAGTAAGCACATGAAGAGTTTCTCTGCAGTGACGATAACCGCGGCGTTCGCAGGGTTCTTGCTCTGCTTTGGTTGGCCCGGGGACGCGCGCGCACAGACACAGGGAAGCAGTGGCGGCCAGTCGACAACGCCCACCCAGAAAAGCGGCTCGGAGACGCCGCCTGCTGCTCCCGGCACCCAACAGGCGCCGCCACCGGCTGCCAACCTGCAGGAAGACGCGGATTACAAGGCTTTGCACGCAGCGAAGGCGGACGACTTCGACACAAAAATCAAGTTGGGCGAAGATTTTTTGACCAAATATCCGACCAGCAAGTACTCCGAACCAGTCGAGGCGGAGTTGGTCCAGGCGTATTTCGGGAAACACGACTTCGCCAAGATGAACGCCGCCGGCGATAAGGCACTCGCATTGAATCCGGACGACGTATCCGTACTCGTGCGTCTCGGCTGGGTGGCGCCGCACAACTCCGATCCGAATGATCTCGACGCCGAACGGAAACTCGAGAGGGCCGAAACGGAGTTGAAGCACGCTCTCGAAGTGATAAATACGCTGCAGAAGCCTGCCGCCATGACCGACGAAGCGTTTGCGTCGGCGAAAGCGCAGACCACCGACATGGCCCACAGCGGGCTCGGTCTGGTGTATTTCCGCGAGGGGAAGTTCGACCTCTCCGCAACCGAGTTGCAGCAGACCACGCAGGGCTTGACGGCCGATCCGACCGACTTGTATGTCCTCGGCATTGACCTGCAGCGCTTGAGCAAATTCACCGACGCCCAGCAGGCGTTCGAGAAATGCGGCGAGTCGGCGGGGCCTTTGCAGAATGCCTGCAAGCAGCACGCGGAACAGGCGAAGCAACAAGCAGCGGCAAAACCAAAATAGCTGCGGTGCGTTTCCGGGAAACCGAACTCGAGGACAGTGCCGATGACCGACGAGGAACTCGCGCATTTCGAAGCAGCGCTCGGTCATCATTTTCGGCGACCTGAGTGGCTTGAGCAGGCGCTGACGCACCGTTCAGCGCGGCAGCGGGAGGCCGAACTGCCCGCCGAGGACAATGACCGGCTCGAATTTTTTGGAGACCGGGTGCTCGGGCTCGTGGTGAGCGAGTACTTGCTGAAGACGTTTCCGGACTGGGACGCGGGCAAACTGAGCAAGGCGCAGTCAAGGCTAGTAAGCGGCGCTTCCGTGCGACAGGCGGCCGAGACGGTTGGCATCGGCCAGCGCCTGCGTATTGGCCGTGGCGAAGAGTTGACCGGTGGCCGCGAAAAGCAGAGCCTCCTCGCGGATGCCTACGAAGCCATCGTCGCGGCTGTCTATCTCGACGCGGGAATTGGCGCCGCGGCCGCGTTTATTCATCGATCGCTCCTTGAGCCGGCCATGATTCGCGCTCAAGGGCCGTTGCATCTCTCCGATCACAAATCCGCGCTGCAGGAATGGGTCCAGCAGCATGCTCGCGGCCGCGTCGAATACCGCATTCGCCGGGAAAGCGGGCCCGATCACCAGAAACTTTTCGAAGTCGAGGCGTGGCTCGATGGGAATCGCCTGGCGGCATCGGAGGGACGCAGCAAGAAGGAAGCGGAGCAAGCCGCCGCGCGGCAGGCGCTCGAGAGCCTCGAGACGGCGCAACGGGAAACGGCGTCCCGATGAGCGTGGAACTTCAATCCCGCGACATCGAGCAGAATGCTCCTCACGCCGCACCGCAACATTTGCACGGCACATTTCGCGAATACATCGAATCGCTTCTGGTTACCGTGCTCATTGTTCTCTACGGCACTACCTTCATCGTTCAGACTTTCAAGATCCCTTCGCCTTCGATGGAGAACACTCTCTTGGTTGGCGACTATCTCCTTGTGAACAAGTTCATTTTCGAGGGGCGTGACGCCTGGTATGAACGCGTTCTGCCCTATCGCGATGTCCGCCGCGGCGACATTATCGTTTTTAAATTTCCGTTCGACGATCACCCGCATTACGTCAAGCGCGTGATTGGCTTGCCCGGCGACCGCATCCGCATTGTCGATCAGAAGGTTTACGTGAATGGCGCGTTGCTGAGCGAACCGTACGTCGTCCATGATCCCGCGAATGACGATCCATATGGCGACGATTTTCCGCCGCTGACCCGCGTGTTTTTTGACGGGCGTCTGCGTCCGGAGTGGTCGGCGGATATTTTCAATCATGTCGTCGAGGGGGAGCTCGTTGTACCGCCGGATAAATACTTTGCCATGGGCGATAATCGAGATCACAGTTGGGACAGTCGCTATTGGGGTTTCGTGCGCCGCGACGCCATTATGGGCCGGCCTGTGGTCATCTACTGGTCAGTGAAAGCGACCAGCGAAGATTACGCTAACTCCGACGCGGTCAGCGGCCTCGAGGGAATGTTTCGAACCCTCGCGCATCTTCCCAGCCGGGCGCGCTGGGGCCGCATGCTGCACGAAGTGCATTGATCGATTGAGATGGTCTTAACGCCGCCAGCTTTGGCCTCTTCCGACAACAAGGTAACCGCTCAGCTCGAGTCGGTGTCGCCGGCGAGCCGCGGCCGCTTCGCTCGAGCACTGCGCTGGATCTTTCTGGTGACGGCCGTGTGGTTTGTCGCGAATCTCGGCGGTTCTTGGCTCGTCCAGCACACACGCATCCGCCGGAGCCTGAATGCCCGCCTCGCGGCTGCTTTCGGACGGCCCGTCGATGTTCGCCGTTATTCGTTCAGCCTGTTGGACGGCCCAGCGCTTGAGGCAAATTCCATAGTCGTGGCCGAAGATCCCCGGTTCGGCTACGAATATTTTCTCCGTGCAGACTCGCTCACGATCCGAGTGCGCTGGCTCGCACTGCTCGCAGGGCATCTCGAGCTGGGCACGCTCTCCCTCTCTCATCCAAGCCTAAACCTTGTTCGTGCGAGTGACGGCCGTTGGAACATCGAGGGTTGGCTGCCCGCGCCATCGGCTGCGACGCGGAGTTCTTCCGGCCATGCAGCGCCGCGCATCCGGAAAATCGAGTTCGATTCTGGGCGAATCAATTTCAAGCGCGGCGACGAAAAGCTCGCGTTCGCATTTGTGGATGTGACAGGATCGGCCGAGCAGAATACCCGCTCGCAGTGGAGGCTGAATGTGGACGCGAGCCCGGCGCGCGCCTCGGTTGTCCTGCAGCAGGCCGGCACGCTGCACATCGATGGACAGGTGGGCGGAACTTCTTCGCGGCTGCGCCCCGCGGATTTGCAGTGTCTGTGGCAAAATGCGGCGGTCGCCGACGGATTGCGACTCGCTACCGGCTACGATCACGGAATCCGCGGCGCGTTTTCCGTCGCGCTCGAGGCGCATACGGTCGGGCCAGTCTGGAATCTTCAGGCGCGCGCCGAATTGCGCCGCTTACACCGCTGGGATCTTGGAATGCGCGCCGACAATCCGGTGCTGAATCTGCTAGTGCGCGCGGGCTGGCTTCCCGAAACTCCGGAGATCGATATTTCGGAGGCGCTCATCGAAGCTCCTCGATCTCATCTGAGCGGCTCGGGAGTGATCTCGTGGGCCTCCGTCGACAGCGGACAGGCAAGTGCGCCTCCGCACGAGCTCTCCCTGACCTCCTCCGGGATCGATATGGCCGACGCCTTGGCGTGGATTCGCGCGTTTCATCCGGGAGTGTCCGAGGCGCTGGGTCTCCGCGGAGAACTTGGCGTCGATTTGAGATTGGAAGGCTGGCCCTTGCGGCCGATGAATGGATTTCTTGCAACGGACGGGATCCGCCTTGAGGGCGGCAGCGTGCTGGTTCCGATTCACACCGGACGCGGTGTATTTCAATTCAACGGTAGCGCCGCACAAATCTTGCCACTCAATATCGAAATTGGGCGCGTCGGCGGTGGCTTGCGTCTCGAAGGCTCCGCGACGGACTTGGGGGTGGGCCCCGCGGCCTTGAAACTTTCTGGACGCGCGGCCAAAATCGAGGACCTGACAGCGGCAGCATCCGCGCTCGGTTGGAACTGGCCGCCGAGCGGGTGGGACGTCGAAGGGCCTGCCAATTTCGACCTCCGGTGGCAAGATCAAGGGCTTCTCGCGTTGAGCCAGCTAGTGGGGAGAATCGATCTGCAAGGCGTTTCGCTGCGTGCGCCGTTTCTGAATCGCCCGATTTCGCAAGTGAAAGGACACCTCGAAATTGCCGGCTCAAATCGTCAGCTCGTCATCTCGTCGGCGGATGCTTTCGGCGGCGAATGGAGCGGCACGATCGATTTGTTTCCTGCGGGAGGCGAGCATCATTTTAATCTGAGTGTCGACCGGCTCAACGCTGAGGATCTCGATCGCTGGCTGAATCCCCGATGGCGTGAAGGTTTTCTCGGCAGCGTTCTGCCGTTCTTGAATTCGTCGGCCGCGACGATTCCCGACGGGGTGCACGCGCGCGGGTTGCTGACCGTCAGCCAGTTCGCGTTTTCGCGCTACGTGCTGCAACATCTCGATGGCGAGTTAACGCTCGACGACCGTCACCTTGAAATGGCGGACGCGACTGCCGATTTCTACGGTGCCAAATTGTCGGGTGGTTTGATAGCCGACCTGCAGAAGACTCCCGCGTACAACATCCGAGCGTACGTTACAGATTTGAATCTCTCGGCGCTCTCCTCGGGTTCTCCGACGTTCGATCACCTTGTCGCCGGCGACGCTTCAGGAAACGTATCAATGGCTTTTCAAGGTGTGGGCCGGGACGCATTGTTTGCGTCGTTGAGCTGCGAGGGCACGGCCGCGATTCGGAATGCGTCGCTCCAGGGATTCGATCTATTCGAATCGATGCGTGCGGGAGCGCGCCGCCCCGGGAAGACGACTTTCCTGCGCGCTGTTGGGTCGTTCGCTTGCCGAAACAATTCGATTCAAATTTCGCAGCTCCGGCTCATCGGTTTGGACGCGACTCTCGAAACGGCAGGTAGCGTCGACGTCGCACGCAACATCTATTTCCGCGTCCATTGGATTCCGGGAATCGAGACGCGCATCGCAACGAACGCGCCGCTCCCGGCTCCCTTGACTCAACCGACTGGCGAGTTCCGCATCGAGGGGCCTCTGTTTTTGCCGCGCATTTCGCCTTCTGGAACAACCCCTCAGCAGTGACGCCGAATCTCACCAAGTTGCGCATCGCGGCTATACGCACGTTCTCGTATCAGGCGGTGAAAGCAAGAGCATGAACAATGTGATTTACAGGCATTTGAATCGGCGGCAATTCGCGGCCCTCGGCGGCCTGAGCGCGCTATTTCTTTTCTGCGCGGCCCTCGCCGCGTGGCCAGCCGACACTGAGCACGTGCGACTGGAGCCGCATTTTTCGCCGGGGCAAGTCTTGCGGTACCAGATCGACATGCACAACGTCACGAAAGGGCGCACCACGAGCCCCGTCGAAGATCCCGAAGCCGCATCGCAGCTTGCGCAGACAACAACTGTAATCGTGCGGCTGGATGTGTTGCGCGCAGACGCGTCTGCGCCTGGAGATTCCAGGAAGATTGGCATTCGCGCGACGTACGAGCGTTCCAACGTGACCAACGAGTCCGACGCTTACGACGAGCAGGCCGAAGCCCTCGCCGAACAATATCGCAAGCTCGAAGGGCAATCTCTCGAATTCACGATCGACGCGGATGGCCGTGTCTCGAATCTCACCGGTCTCGACAAGGTCATGCAAGATCCTTCCGCCATCGCGAGCGTGCGGAGTTGGATGTCAAATCTATCGCGCGGCGCGGGATTTCCGAAGAAGGGGATTGCGATCGGCGAAAAATGGCATTACGAGGAGCCGCTGCCCGGTGCGCCGTTACGGGGAACCGTCTGGCGTACCGAATCCACGTACGTGCGCAACGAGCCATGCCGTGCCGCGGAGGGCGCGGCTGCTGAAAGCACGCCCGCGAGCCGTGCCGGCGCGCCCAATTCCGAAATGTGTGCGATCATCCTGACGCAGTTCAAGATCCTCCAGTCGAATCCCAAGGGCGATCTCACACCGCCAGACTATATCCAGAACGGTCTGCGCACTTCCGGGAGTTGGATTGGCTCGGGCGACAGTCTGAATTCGATTTCGCTGCGCACCGGGTTGATCGTCAGCGTCACGCAGACCAGCGATCAACAAATGAACTTCACCATCTCCAGCAACAGCTCGCCCTCGAAGCTCAACTACACCGGCGAAGTGAAAAGCCAGTCGCAGATTACGCTCCTGCCGGAAACGCCGGCACATTAGAAGCGGCAGTTAGAGCAGAGTGGGACGCACCACGCTGCGGGAAGTGGTGCGACCTTCCGGGCCGAGGCCGGTCAGTCTGCATTTGCTTTGTCCGGTATAATGGAAGTTTCGGCGCCGATCAAGACTTGCGCTAGACGACCCTGTGCCCATGAACTTCAGACTTTCGAGCAATTACGAACCCCGCGGTGACCAGCCGCAGGCCATCGCGCAGTTGAACGAAGGCATCGCGTCCGGCGAGAAGCATCAGGTGCTTCTCGGCGTCACGGGCTCGGGCAAAACATTTACGATGGCCAAGGTCATCGAAAAAATGAATCGCCCCGCACTTATTCTGGCGCACAACAAGACTCTTGCGGCGCAGCTCTATCATGAATTCAAGTCGTTCTTCCCGCAGAACGCCGTCGAATATTTCGTGAGCTACTACGATTATTACCAGCCCGAAGCGTACGTCCCGTCGAGCGACGTTTACATCGAGAAGGAAGCCACGACGAATGAAGAACTCGACAAACTGCGCATGAGCGCAACGCGCTCGCTCTTCGAGCGTCGCGACGTCATCATCGTCGCCTCAGTCTCCTGCATTTACGGTCTCGGCTCGCCAGAAGCGTACTACGGCATGATGCTCATGCTCGAAAAAGGGCAGCAGATAGCGCGTGAGGAAATTCTGCGCAAGCTCGTCGACATTCAATACGACCGCGGCGAAGACCTCCGGCGCGGGACGTTTCGCGTGCGTGGGGACATGATCGAAGTTCATCCGCCCTACGAAGATACGGCTGTACGCATCGAGCTGTGGGGCAGTCAAATCGACGCGATCCGGCGCATTGATCCACTCACCGGCGAGATTCAATCGCGTGAAAACGACATCACCCGGCTTCCGATCTATCCAAAGACCCATTATGTTCTACCCGTCGAACAGAAAGAGCGCGCCGTCCAAACGATCCTCGAGGAACTCG
Source organism: uncultured Acidobacteriota bacterium (assembly GCA_963771905.1). Classification (GTDB taxonomy): domain Bacteria; phylum Acidobacteriota; class Terriglobia; order Acidiferrales; family UBA7541; genus Palsa-147. Next base: position 163,768 of record CAVYVI010000004.1, on the reverse strand, counting down.
ATTGGTGGAAAGGAGAGCTCGAGCGCAAGGGGAGAATCGTCGAGGCGCAGCGCATCCAGCAGCGAACACTGTTCGACGTCGAGATGATGCGCACGATCGGCTATTGCCACGGCATCGAAAATTATTCGCGGCATCTCTCGGGCCGCCTGCCGGGCGAGGCTCCGCCGACGCTGCTTGATTATGTGCCTTCGGATTACCTCCTGTTCGTCGATGAATCGCACCAGTCGATCCCGCAGGTGCGCGGCATGTTCCACGGCGATCGCTCGCGAAAGCAGACGCTCGTCGATTACGGATTCCGGATGCCATCTGCGCTCGACAATCGTCCGCTGACTTTTGAGGAGTTTGAACATCGGATGAATCAGGTAATTTATGTTTCGGCGACGCCAGGTCCGTACGAGCTCACAAAGTCGGGCGGTGTGGTTGTCGAACAGGTGATTCGTCCGACTGGCCTCGTCGATCCTCAAGTGGAAGTGCGGCCCGTGAAGGGGCAAGTGGACGACCTGTTGGAACAGATCCGGATTCGCGCGGCGCGCGACCAGCGCGTCCTGGTCACAACGCTGACGAAGCGCATGTCGGAGGATCTGGCCGAATATTTCACGGAAGTCGGCGTGCGCTGCCGCTACCTGCATTCGGAGATTGAAACGCTCGAGCGCGTGCGAATCCTGCGCGATTTGCGGCGCGGCGAATTCGACGTGCTCATCGGCATCAATTTATTGCGCGAGGGCCTCGACCTGCCCGAAGTTTCGCTGGTCGCGATTCTTGATGCTGACAAAGAGGGATATCTTCGCAGTGCGACCTCGCTCGTCCAGACGATTGGCCGCTGCGCGCGCCATGTGGAAGCTCGCGCGATCCTCTACGCCGATACGATGACGGAATCCATGCGCATCGCTATCGGCGAAACCAATCGCCGCCGTGCCAAGCAGCAGGCGTACAACATCGAGAACGACATCAAGCCCCAATCGATCAGCCGTTCGGTCGACATGGAACTTGCCGCGATTGTCGAAGCGGACTACCTGACCATTCCGGCGAACGACGCGATGCTGGACGCTATTGCCAACGAACAGGATCTTCGAAAGGCTATCGAGCAGATGGAAACGCAGATGCATGAGGCCGCCAAGAAATTCGAGTTCGAGCGGGCGGCGGCGCTACGCGACCGAATTCGTTCGCTCCGGCAACGCGATCTCGGCGCGATTTTTGCCGCGCCTCTGCTTGAAATTGCCGCGAGCGCTCCCGTGTCTTCGCCTGCGGGAGAAGGCGTTGCGCCCTCCGGAAATTCAAAAGAGGCTTCGTCGCAGGACGACCTCTCGGAGACCCCCGCCCGCACGAAGGCGAAGCGCGCGAAGAAGTGAAGTGGTGCGCGCGCAGCCTCAGACCATTCCTTTGCGCAATTCGTCGAGTGGATAGAACGTCTCTCGCCAGACGATCCCGCCACGACGCAACGTGACAAAGACGGATCGGACCACCATGTAAATGAACACGGCAGCGCCGATCGGATGGGACAGGCCATAGAGCGGCGACTTGTGCGTTTCGCGGACCAACCGGCCTTCCAACGCCACGGCGACGAGGGCCGAGATGATGCAGGCGATTCTCGCGGCGCCGTGAACGAACCAAACGCCAATGAACGGCAGGATGCTGATCGTGAAAACAGCCACTACGGAAATCGCAGCGTCGAACACGCGGAAGCGAAAGCCAGCGAAGAGATTTTTCATTAGTCCACGGACGAGATTCGAGAACCCATCCTGCCAACGCAACTGAACGAATGTTTCGCTCGCCGCGAGGCCCGACCGGAATCCGCCGAGCTTGATCAGCTTGCCGAGCTTGATGTCATCGACGACTTCCATCGCAAGCTTCCGGTGCATGCCAATCGCTTCGTATGCAGCGCGGCGCACGAGCTGGAATGCGCCGACGCCGAAATAGCTGCCGCTTTTTGGATCGCTCACGCGCCATGGCTGAAATCCCATTACGAAGCCCAGGCCAAGGTACGCGACGGTTGCCGTTTCCCAGAAGCCGTGCAGTTCCAGCGCGGTGAGAAGCGTCAGGTGATCCCAACTTTCGCAGCGGGCGAGTGCATACGCCCTGCGTAACAAATCGGGAGAGAAGCGCACGTCGGCATCGGTGAAAACAAACCATTCTCCTGAAGCAAGCTCGTACCCGGCCTGCAGCGCGTGCGGCTTGCCAAGCCAGCCATGAGGCAGTTCGGCGATGTGGGCGACCTTAAGCCGCGAATTCGTCCGCGCAAATTCATCGAGGATTCTTGCCGTGGCGTCTTGCGAGCGATCGTCCACGGCGATGATTTCGTAGTCCGGATAATTGAGTAGCAGCAGGGACTGCAGCGCTGCGGGCAATTTCTCGGCTTCGTCGCGCGCGGCGAAGAGAATCGACATGCGGGGCAGGGCATCGTCCGTTGCAGGAGCAGCCTGGGACAGCCGCGGAATCTTCGACATTCCGATTCCCGCGCGGACGCCCTGCACGATCCAGAGAAAAGCAATCAGGCTGAAGAGAATTGTCGCAACGGTTGGCAAATTCGATTTTTTCCTGAGCGCCGGACAGCCGAACCAGCTATCCTATCATGTGGCATGGCTTCGACCGTCGCGATCGTGGGTGCAGGACGTGTGGGCCGCGCGCTCGGAAGACGTTTGCGCGGGCTCGGCTGGAATATTGGTGCGGTTGTATCGCGGTCGGCCGCGACATCGCGCGCCGCGGTCCGCCAAATCGGTGGCGGCGTGGCGCATGGAGCTCTGACGCGGCAGGTCTTGGGCGCGGACGTTGTGCTGATCACCGCGCCGGATGACGCCATCGAGCGCGTGGCAACCGAACTCGCTCGGATCGGAGGCATCGAATGGCGCGGGAAGATCGTGCTGCACACGAGCGGCGCAATGGATCGCGGAGCGCTGGCGCCTCTGACGCTGGCTGGCGCCTCGACGGGTTCCCTTCATCCGCTTCAGACGTTTAGTGGGCGGGAAGCGCCCGATCTCGAAGGCGTGCTCTGCGCGATTGAGGGCGACCGGCGATCGGTTCGATTCGCGCGCAAAATGGCTCGCTCGCTCGGCTGCGTTCCATTGATGATTGAGGGACGTCACAAACCTGCTTATCACGCGGCCGGTGCACTCGTCGCCGGGCATGCTCTGGGCCTCCTCGAGGCGGCGACGCAAGTGCTAATGAAAATCGGCTTCACGCGCCGCCACGCTGTGCGAGCGCTGCTGCCGTTGATGCGGCAGATGTTGACGAACTTCGAGCGGCTGGGTCCGCGCGCCGCCTGGACGGGGCCGCTCTCGCGTGGCGATTTCGCGACAATTGCGCGGCATCGCGAGGCGCTGCGCAGCTTCCCACGCGAATACGGCGACGCGTACGAGTCTGTCGCGCTGCTGGTCAGCCGCGTCTTGGCGCCCAATCCCGCAGCAATGCGCGGAAAGATCGAAAGAGCGTGGAAAGATCCAGGAGGAGGATGAACTTGAGCTCGCTGCAAATCGCAGTGGAACACGCGACGCTCGCGAACGGACTTCGCGTCGTGATCTCGCCGGATCGCTCGGCTCCCGTAGCGACCGTGGGCGTTTATTATCAAATCGGCTTTCGCATCGAGCCGCGTGGCCGCAGCGGCTTCGCGCATCTCTTCGAGCACATGATGTTCCAGGGCTCTGAGCACGCGGGCAAGATGGAGCACATCAAGCTTATCAATTCCTCTGGTGGAGTGCTGAATGGCTCGACGGCGTACGACGTCACGAATTACTACGAATCGGTGCCGTCCAACGCGCTCGAGCGCGTTCTTTGGCTGGAGGCTGACCGCATGCGCGCGCTCAAGGTCGACGATGAAAACCTTCGCAACCAGCGCGACGTCGTCAAGGAAGAGGTGCGCGTCAACGTTCTCAATCAACCCTACGGCGGATTTCCGTGGCTCGATTTGCCTCCTATCGCTTATCGAAATTGGCCCAATGCCCACAATTTCTATGGCGATTTTGCCGATCTCGATGCCGCGACGCTCGATGACGTGAAGAGCTTTTTTCACACGTACTACGCGCCGAACAATGCCGTGCTGCTGATGCTTGGCGACGTCGATCCGGCGATGGGCTTCGCCTTCGCAAAGAAATATTTCGAGGATATACCGGCGCAGCCGCTTCCGCCGCGCGTCGATGTGAGCGAGCCGCCGCAGACGGAAGAGCGTCGTGGAGAGGTGCCGGAAAAATTCTCCTCGCTTCCCGCGCTGGCCATCGGTTATCACGCGCCTGTTCGCGGAACCGCCGACTGGTTTGCCGCCGGGATTCTCGATCGTGCGCTCCATGGCGGCCGTGCGGGGCGCATCTATCGCCGGCTGGTTCTCGAGAGGCAGATCGCCGTGGAAGTCTCCGGAGGAATCCATCATCCGTCCGGCGATCTCTTCGATTACAACGGGCCGACCCAGATGGTCACCAGCATCTATCACAAGCCGGAGTATTCCGCGGACCAGACCATCGCGGCATTCGATGACGTGGTGAAGGAAATTCAGGATCGCGATCTCAGCGCTGACGAGCTTAACCAGCTCAAGGTGAAGTTCCGCTCGGACTTTTATTCGAATCTCGAGGGGGGAATGGGCTCCTATACGCCCCGCTTCGGATTGATGCACTATCTTGCGTGCTTCACGCTCTTCGACGGCGATCCGCAGCGGATCAACACGGTGCTCGATGGATTCTTGGGAGTGACGCCCGAGCACGTGCGCGGCATCGCGCAGAAAATGCTGGTGCCTTCGCAGCGCGCGGTTTTGCTTCGCAAGCCCGTCGCCAAGGGAGCCGCCCGATGAGCTCGCCGACCACCGCCGCGCCCGGCGTTCAAATCGCCACTGCGCCTCCGCTTGGCCCCGAGCGCCCTGTTGCCTGGCCCAAGCGATCCGCGCGCACGCTGGAGAACGGTATGCAGGTAGTTCTTGCGGAATCGCACACATTTCCGAAGATCACCGCCGAATTGTTTCTCCGCAGCGGCAACGCGGTGACTGCGCTGCGCGCGCCGGGCGTCGCGGAGATGACGGCGACGATTGTCCGTACGGGAACTGCAGGACGCACAAGTCAGACGATTGAAGAATATCTGCGGCGTATGGGCGCGGATCTGGGAACCAGCTCCGGAGCGGACACGAGCGCCATCGCGATTTCGGGTCTTGCCGAATTTGCCGGCGGGCTACTTGAGCTACTTTTTGATCTCGCGCACAACGCTTCGTTTCCGGCAGACGAATTCGAGCGCGAGCGCCGGCAAAAAATCGAGGAGCTTCGGATCGAGCGCACAACGCCCGGATTTCTGGCGAGCGAGCGGCTGCGGCGAGTGCTTTTCGGCGCGCATCCCTACGCCATCATCGCGCCCTCGGAAGCGCAGGTCACAACGTACCAGCTCGAAGATTTGAAATCCTATTACCGAGAGCACTACACGCCGGCAAATGCTCTGCTCGTAATCGTCGGCGATTTCGACACGTTTGCGATGTTAGAGCTCATCGAGAAGATTTTCGGCGAATGGAAGGCGCCGCAGCCGGCGAAGATCCAAAACGCCGCTCCGCCGGATCAACATGGGCGCCGCGTGCATCTGATTCACCTGCCCGGCACCGTACAGACCGATGTGCTCGTCGGCAATCGCGCCATCACGCGCCTGCATCCTGATTGGTATCGTCTGTCCCTCGCGAATTCGATCTACGGCGGAGCTTTCAATTCGCGCCTGGTCATGAATATTCGCGAGCAAAAAGGCTACACGTACAGCCCGCGAAGCGCCGTGAGCGCGCTGCGCGAGCAAGGTTACTTCACCGTGCATGCGGCTGTGCGTAACGATGTTGTCGCTGCCTCTCTCACCGAGATCTTCTACGAAATGGATCGAATGCGATCCCTGCCGGTCGGCGAAGAGGAGCTGAACAACGCGCGCACGTATTTGAGCGGCGTGTTTTCTCTCGGCGTCGCCACGCAGGGCGGATTGATGGCTCAGCTTTCCACGCTGTATTTGCATGGCCTGCCGGAGGATTACCTTGAGACATATCGCGGGCGCATCCGGTCATTGACCAGCGATGACATTCTCACCGCCGCGCGACGCCATTTCGATTCTGCGAATGCGCAGATCGTTATCGTTGGCGACCGTGAGCAGATCGCTGAACAGGCCGCGCTCTTTGGTGAATTAACGATATCCGATTCAACGCCAGCCTGACTTGGGATTCCGGAATCGCATTCGAGGGCTCGATGAGATCTTACGGCCGATCGCGGGCATACCGTCTCCTTTTCGCTGCGGGATTAATTTTCGTCGCAACAGCGATCGCCGACGCCAAAAAACATCCGCCCGCGCAGCCGCTCGACCTCAACGCCGCAACCGCCGAACAGCTTCAGCAAGTGCCTGGGGTGGGTCCGAATATGGCGAAGGCCATCGTGGAATTTCGGGAGAAAAGCGGGCCGTTCCGGCGTGTGGAAGATCTGCTCGCAATTCGCGGAATCACGAAGCAGCGGCTGGGGAAAATGCGGCCCTATATTACCGTTGCTCCCAATGGCTGAAGCGGGCAAGCCGGCCACAGAGTCCGCACTTCTATAAAGTCTGATGAGTCTTGCGCGTCGCGCCGATTGCGAGCGGCACCTGATCGGCGATTTCCAGGCCGTAGCCTTCGAGCGCCACGACTTTCTTTGGATGATTGGTCAAGACGCGAATGCTGTGGAGGCCGAGATCGATCAGGATCTGCGCGCCGATGCCGCTCTCGCGTTGAATTAATCGCTGGCGATTCAAGTCGCCATCAATCTCACCGCGATTGTGGAACAGAATCTTCGGTAAGGCGCCTTCCTCGCTGGCGCTGGGGTCGATTCGAAATCCCCGCCCCGTGTGATGCAAATAGACGAAAACACCGCGTTGGGCACGGGCAATCGCTTCGAGCGAGCGTTCGATAATTTCATTGCAATCGCACGCCGTCGAGGCTAGTACATCGCCCGTTAAACAATGGGAGTGAACTCGGACCAACGGCGCAGGCTCACCAGCCAGATCGCCTCGCACGAGTGCGACGTGCACCTCACTATCGACGTCGCTTGAGTACGCGATCATCCGGAAGTCGCCATATCGCGTCGGCAATATCGATTCAGCGATCCGCTTGACGTAGCGCTCGTGCTGCATGCGATAGCGGATCAGATCGGCGATGGTCAGAAGCTTTAGCCCGTGCTGGCGGCAGAAGTCGCGCAATTGCGGCGTGCGCGCCATCGTGCCGTCGTCATTCATGATCTCGCAAATTACGCCGGAGTGATCGAGGCCGGCGATCCGTGCGAGATCGACGGACGCCTCCGTTTGCCCCGCGCGCACTAGAACACCCCCGCGCCGCGCGCGAAGCGGAAAGATGTGGCCAGGGCGCGCGAGGCCCTCGGGGCGCGTCTTCGGATCCGTGGCGGCAAGGATCGTCGTAGCGCGATCGGAGGCGCTAATTCCCGTTGTGGTGCCGCGTCGCGCGTCGATCGATTCGCAGAATGGCGTCCCGAACGCCGAAGTGTTCTTGGGCGACATCATGGTGAGGTTCAGCGCGTCGCATCGTTCTTCCGTGAGCGCGAGGCAGATAAGGCCGCGGCCGAATTTCGCCATGAAGTTGATGGCATCGGGAGTGATCTTCTCGGCGGCCATCGTCAGGTCGCCTTCATTCTCGCGATCTTCGTCGTCAACGAGAACGATCATGCGGCCCTTCCGAATGTCGTCAACCGTCTCTTCCACGGTTGCAAACCGATCGTCGGTTTCGTTCATCTTCTGGCTCCCACGTACCTAAACAAACACCTAAAGCGACAATGCTCTCATCAATCCACCGCCCGAAGTCGTCAAGACCCAATCTCTGGCCCTGTGCCGCGTAATGCTCAAGCGACCGGACATCCGCGGCTCTTCCAGCACTGACTCGAATATATCGAATCGTCTGACCCGTCGCAAGGTGCCCAGGAATAGCAAGGGCGCCGAAGCCGTCGAAGCCTAGGCGCCCTGTAAGCTGCTGTGCTGTAAATATTTACTGGCGCGAGCCTTAGTACATCCCGCCCATTCCGCCAGCTCCCGCTGCGCCTGCTCCGGCCGACTTCTTATCGTCTTCCTTGATCTCCGCGACGAGAGCTTCCGTCGTGAGCATCAGGGCCGCGATCGAAGCCGCGTTTTGCAGGGCCAATCGAGTGACCTTGGCCGGATCGATGACTCCGGCCTTGACGAGGTCTGTGTAGTCGCCCGTGTCCGCGTTGAAGCCGAAGTTCTCGTCTTTCGAATCGCGGATTCGGCCGACCACGACCGCACCTTCATGCCCCGCGTTGTGGGCAATCTGGCGCGCTGGCTCTTCGAGCGCGCGCTTCACGATATTGACGCCGATGGCTTCGTCATCGTGGAGCTTGAGCTTCTCGAGGGCCGAAATGCAGCGCAGAAGCGCCGTGCCGCCGCCCGGGACAATTCCTTCTTCAACGGCCGCCCGTGTTGCGTGCATGGCATCCTCGACGCGAGCTTTCTTTTCTTTCAGCTCGGTCTCCGTGGCTGCGCCAACCTTGATGACCGCGACGCCGCCGACGAGTTTCGCAAGCCGTTCCTGGAGCTTCTCGCGGTCGTAGTCCGAGGTGGTATCCTCGACCTGCGCACGGATTTGCTTCACGCGGCCTTCGATCTCGGAGGCTTTGCCACCGCCCTCAATAATCGTCGTGTTGTCCTTGTCGATAGTGATCTTCTTGGCCCGGCCGAGATCCTCGAGCTTCGTGTTCTCAAGCTTGATGCCGAGATCCTCGGTGATGGCTTTGCCGCCGGTCAGCGTGGCGATGTCTTCCAGCATGGCCTTGCGGCGGTCGCCGAAGCCCGGAGCCTTCACGGCTGCGCACTGCAGCGTGCCGCGGAGCTTGTTCACCACGAGTGTCGCGAGCGCTTCGCCCTCGACGTCCTCGGCGATGATGAGCAGCGGCTTGCCGGTCTTCGCGATCTGTTCGAGAAGGGGAAGCAGATCCTTCATCGAGCTGATCTTCTTTTCATGAATGAGAATGCGGACATCCTCGAGCGCGCACTCCATGCGTTCCGGATCGGTGACGAAGTAGGGCGAGAGGTAACCGCGGTCGAACTGCATACCTTCGACCACTTCGAGCGTCGTCTCCATCGTCTTCGATTCCTCAACGGTGATGACGCCGTCCTTGCCGACCTTCTTCATTGCCTCGGCGATGATGCTCCCGATCTGCTTGTCGTTGTTGGCGCTGATCGTGCCGACTTGCGCGATCATGTCGCCCTTGACGTCCTTGTGAAGTTTCTTGATTTCTTCCACGGCGACTTCGACGGCCTTCTCGATGCCGCGCTTCAGCGCCATCGGGCTTGCCCCTGCCGCGACGGTCTTCACGCCTTCGCGGAAGATCGCCTGCGCCAATACGGTGGCTGTGGTCGTGCCGTCGCCCGCGACGTCGGACGTTTTCGACGCAACCTCGCGCACCATCTGTGCGCCCATGTTCTCGAGCGGATCCGGCAGCTCGATTTCCTTGGCCACCGTCACACCGTCCTTGGTGATGATCGGCGCGCCAAACTTCTTCTCGATCACCGCATTGCGCCCCTTCGGGCCCAGGGTGATCTTGACGGCGTCGGCAAGAATGTTGACACCGCGCAGGATGGACTGGCGTGAATTTTCGCCAGTCACGATTTGCTTTGCCATATCTGCTAACCCTCCTAAAGGTTCTTCCGAAAATTAGACCGCTCCGCCGATGGCGGATGCGGGATGTTATTTCTTGGCGGCCTTTGCTGCGCCGCTGAGTTTTGCCAGGATTTCGTCTTCCTTGAGGATGAGGTAATCTTCATCATCAACCCGGATTTCGTTGCCGCTGTATTTGCCGAACAGAACGCGGTCGCCGGCTTTCACGTCGAGAGGAATGCGCGCGCCCTTCTCAATGCGCCCAGCTCCCACGGCGATCACTTCGCCCTCTTGAGGTTTCTCTTTAGCCGTGTCGGGGATAATGATGCCGCCCTTCACGGATTCTCTTTCTTCCAAACGCCGCACTAGAACGCGGTCGTGCAACGGCGTGACATTGACAGCCATTTTTGCTTTCCCTCCGCTGATGTACTCAGGTTTGCTTGAAGAGGAGTCCTGATGATTAGCACTCCTCGATAGCGAGTGCTAATATAGCAGTTCCACACGAGGTGTCAAGCCTTTACCGGCACCCAGCCTAGTTCTGACGGGCTGTCATATTCATATAAGTCTATTCGCTTCTTGTATTTATGAGTAAATCAGAATATCTCACGATCGCACATTGCTTTACCCCTCGCAGCGACGTAGCATCCCTGCGAAGGCACGCACCCGATGGAATCACCTCCCCAGCGCCGGTACATAACTTCAGGAAAAATCGTGTGCGTCGCCCAACACACGGCCCAGAAAATGAACCGGATCTCGCGACGCCTTGGCGTCGGCGGCTACATTCTCGCTGGGGGCCAGAGTCAACGCATGGGCCGCGACAAAGCACTGCTTGAGCTGAGCGGCAAGACGCTCCTCGCGCGTGCGGCTTCTCTCCTCGAGCCACTCACCGGCGCGCCGACCGTCATCGGCCCACCGGAACCCTACTCATCGTCGAGCCTTCGCGTCATCGCGGATCTGACTCCTCGAATCGGCCCACTGGGTGGAATCCTGACGGCGCTTGGCGATTCACAGTCGCCCTGGAATTTAATTTTGGGATGCGATTTGCCGTTTCTTACTGCCGAATGGCTCGCATATTTGATCGATCGTGCACTCGATTCGGACGCTGACGCTGTGATCCCGCAAAGCCTCGCCGGCGCAGAACCGCTCTGCGCCATGTACCACAAACGCAGTGAGCCTGAAATTTCCAGTGCCGTCTCGCGCGGCGTGCGGAAGGTCACGGATGGCCTGGCCGCTCTGACCATCGAGCCGGTGCCACCCTCGGAATGGAAACAATTCGACGCTGGCGGCCGTTTGTTTCAGAATATGAACTCGCCCGAAGATTTTGAAGCAGCCCGGGCATTGTTCGGCGGCCGAAGCACCGAGGCGGATTGAAAATGGCGGACCACTACATCGAATTTCGGGACGTGTCGATCTCGTTCGGTGAGCAGGTCGTCCTTAAAAAAGTCAGCTTCTTCGTCGATCAGGGCGAAACCGCGGTGATTCTCGGCCGCAGCGGCGTCGGAAAATCCGTCAGTTTGAAACTCCTCCTGGGTTTTCTCCAGCCGGACGAAGGCCGCATCATTGTCGCAGGCCAGGACGTGGCCGGTTGGACGGAAGCGCAATTCTCTGAAATTCGGCGGCGGGTCACGATGGTTTTCCAGTCTGGCGCACTCTTCGATTCGCTGACCGTCGCCGAGAATGTCGCGTTTCCTCTCGACGGCCGCGGATTGGACGAGGACCAGATCGACGCGCGCGTGAACGAACTTCTTGAGATGCTCGAAGTAAAGGAGTTCGCCGAACGTCTTCCGGCAGATTTGAGCACCGGCACGAAGCGCGCCGTCGCCGTCGCCAGAGCGCTGGCCGACGAACCGGAAGCGATTCTCTACGATGAGCCGACCACCATGGTCGATCCGCTGATGGCCGCACACATGGGTGACCTGATTCTGCGACTTAAAGAGAAATTCCATAAGACTTCTGTTGTGGTGACTCACGACACGCATCTTGCTCGCAAACTCGCGGATCGGGTTATTTTTCTCCAGGATGGTGGCGTGCCGTTTTTCGGCACCTGGCCGGATTTTGAGAAGTCGCCCGACGCATTTATTCGCAACTTCCGCCTCGAGGACGCCATGATCCCGGCTCTCGACGCGACCGTCTAACCATTGCCATCTTCTATGCCGTGGCGCGAGCCAAAATTCCCGGTCGCGCCCAAATCTGATATGGTCGTGGTGAAGCGACGTCCCATTTTCACTGAGGAGCCTCGTTTAACGGGACAACATCCTTGAGTCAACTCGCCCCTTCCAATCCCAAGCAACAATTGCGCCGAGAGATGGGCTTCTGGGATGTGCTGCTATTCAACATCGCAGCAGTCCTCGGCCCGCGATGGATTGCCGCGGCGGCGCACAACGGCACGTCCTCAATCTCACTTTGGATTCTGGCCGCACTCTTTTTTTTCGTCCCAACCGCACTGGTCATCGTCGAACTTTCGACGCGTTACCCTGTTGAAGGCGGTCTTTATGTCTGGTCAAAAGAGGCATTCGGCGAATTTCATGGTTTTGTCGCCGGCTGGACCTACTGGGTCTACACATTCTTTTATTTCCCCGGCTTGCTTCTCGCGAGCGCGGCGATGGGCGCGTACATCGGCGGCGCCAGCTTCGGCGCCCTCGCCCAGGATCGAACATTCCTTCTAATCGGATCGCTCGTGCTCCTGTTCGTCGCCGTCTTCATGAATATTATCGGCCTGAACGTCGGCAAATGGCTGCAGAACGCCGGTGGCGTTGGCACATACGTTCCGATGCTCATGTTGATTGGCGTGGCGATTGTGCTTTGGCACCGCCACGGTTCGGTGACGCACTTCACTGTCTCGAACATGATGCCGCATTGGAATTGGGACACCGTGAATTTCTGGCCGCAGATTGCCTTCGCGTTTGTCGGGCTCGAATTGGTTTCGGCGATGAGCGAGGAAATCAAGGACCCGCGGAAAACTTTGCCGCGCGCGATCTATGGCTCTGGCGCTCTGATCGCCGTGATTTATATCGCCGCGACCGTCGCCGTCCTCGCTGTGCTGCCCAGCGCGGAGGTCGACCCGAAAAGCGGAGCGTTCCAGGCGCTCACCGTGGCGTCCACCATCTTGAAAATCGGCGCTTTCGGAATGATTGCGGCTTTCATCGTTTCCTTTGGCAACGCGGGCGGTGTTGGCACCACTGTTGCCGGAGTCGCGCGCGTGCCGTTTGTCGTCGGTATTGACCGCTACATGCCGGCGGCATTCGGAAAAATTCACCCGCGCTGGCACACACCCTATATTTCCATTCTGGTGCAGGCCATCATCACCGTCGTGGTTCTTCTGCTCAGCCAAATCAACGAGACGACCATCGGCGCATATCAAGTTCTCGTCGACGCCGCCACCATTCTCTATTTCATTCCGTTCCTGTACATGTACGCGGCGGCCATCAAGCTTTCCTACCGGTCCGATCGCGCCGCAAATCCGAATGCGGTTCTAATCCCGGGTGGGAAATTCGGCGTGTGGCTCGCAGGCGGGCTGGGCTTCTTCGTTGTCGCGGCGGGAATCGTGCTCTCGTTGATTCCTCCGGGCGAGTCCGAAAACAAGATCTTGTTCGAGACGAAACTGATCGGCGGCACTACGGTCGCAATCCTCTTTGGCCTGGCCCTCTATTTTCGCGGTGCCCGAGCGAAACGCCGGGAGCTTGCGCGTGCCGTTAACGTTTGAAATTCTCTCTAGCTGGTTTCAGAAAATCGCGCGCTTCTGCACCGTCATTTTCGTAGCGAGTGAAAATCGCGGCTCGACGGGTCCGCCCGTCGTCAACCGTTCTGTGACGTACTCGCCCACAGCTGGTCCGTGCTTGAACCCATGTCCCGAGCCTCCGCCGGCGATCCAGACATTCTCGAAATCCGGGTGGCGATCGATCAGGAAATCGCCATTCGAGGTGTTTTCGTACTGGCAGACTCGTGACTCGACGAGCGGCGCATCGCGCAAGGCAGGGAAGCGCCGCGCGAGATAATTTCGCGCCACCATCAACGCTTCGGCGCTCGGGACGCGTTCCTGCTTATCCGGGCTCACGCGAGGGCCATGCTGATCGTAGCCGAGTTTAATGCCGCGGCTTTCGAGGTTAGGCATTCCGTAGAACTCCGCCGTTCCATCGATGAATGTAGGCATCGCCGGCGCTGCAAAGCGCGCATCTCCGGGCGGCGCTCCAAAAAAGAAAACTTCCTGCCGCGTCGGAAAAATTCGGTCGCCGAGCACATCCGGAAAGATCTGCGGAAGCCACGCGCCGCACGCGAAGACATAAGAATCCGCGGCATATCGCACACCCTTGTTGCTGCGGATGGATTCGAGTCTCCCCCTGCCGGAGGGCGTCTCGACGGATTCCGTGCGATACGTCGCGCCGTGCTGAACGGCCTCGTTGACAACCGCAGAAACGGCACGGCGCGCCATCAGAGAGCCGCTGGCCGGTTCGATGAAGCCAAACATGCCGTTTTCGAACGCGAATTGTGGAAATCTTTGCCGAAGAGTGCTTTCGTTCATTTTTTCAAAGCGCGCGCCCAGGCGCTCGAGCGTCGCAAGCGTCGCGCGCGCATATTCATCGCTTTCGCGCGCGATCCAAAGCATTCCCGTGCGGTGAAACAACTGCGCACCTGTACGAGAATTCAAGTCTTCCCAGAGCGGCAGCGAATGCATCGACCAGCGCGTGTACAGCTCGTCCGGGCCGTAGCCCATCCGAATGATGCGCGATTCGCCGCCGGAGCTGGCGCGGCTGTTCCCAGGGCCGTACGCGTCGAGAAGCAGCACGCACCGCCCCGCGCGCTGGAGAAAGTGTGCCGTCCATGATCCGAAAACGCCAGCGCCGACGACCACTACATCGAAATTTTCGGCCATATCGCTCTAAAATCCCTGTTCGATCAGTTCGCTTACGGTTAAGCGCGAAGGCGCGGGCGCTTTTCGCGCTTGAAGCAACGCCTCGATGTACTTTGCGAGAATGTCGCACTCGATATTCACCGGATCGCCTTGCGTCAGCACGTGAACATTCGTGTGTTCGTGCGTGAAGGGAATCACGGCGAAATCGGCGATGCCATCCTGCCAACGCGCGACGGTCAGACTGATTCCGTCAATCGCGATCGAACCTTTCTCCGCGACGTAGCGGTGAAAATCTTCCGGCACGCGCACGGAAAGCCACCAATTATCTCCTTCGCGCACCAGCCGCGTCACGCGCCCGACCGCGTCCACATGTCCTTGCACGAAATGCCCGCCCAATCGTGCGCCTGCCGCCAGCGGCCGTTCGAGATTCACAAGCGTTGCAGATTTCATCTCGCCGAGCGATGTGCGGCGCAAAGTTTCGCCCGACAGGTCGGCGGAAAAATGATTCGCGTTGAGCTCGACGACGGTCAGGCAGCAGCCATTCACGGCGATGCTGTCGCTGATATTCAACGGCGCGGTCTCGCTCCACGCACCAGCGAAATTCACCCGCAGGCGCCCGCCCTCAGCCACGAGATCGAGTGCTTCAATTTGCCCGGTGTGCTCGATGATTCCTGTAAACATCGTGGAGATATCCTTCGACGACAAAGTCGGGACCAACCTGGTCCAGCGCCGCGCTTTCCAATGGCAGCATGGCCGCGTGCGATCCTTTCGGCCAGCGGGCCATGGGGGCTCCGCTAGTGCCAAAGATCTTCGGCGCGTAAAAGAGAATTATCTTATCAACGATCCCGGCGGCGAGGGCAGCGCCGTTCAACTCACTCCCGGCTTCCAGAAGCACGCTGAGGATCTCGCGCTTGCCAAGCTCTGCGAGAGCGGCGCGCGGGTCCAAGCGCCCTCCGCGGCGTGGCAGCCGCACAACCTCAACGCCTGCGCGCGCGAGCGCTCGAGCTCTACGCGAATCCGCGGACGACGCCGTAAACACGAGCACGTCGCCGCGCGCGGAGTCGACGACAGCGGACCGCAGCGGCAATCGCAATTTCGAATCCAGGACCACGCGCAGCAAAGGTCGCCGCCGCGGAAGCCCGCTGCGATCCGTGAGCCTCGGATCGTCGGCCAGCACTGTGCCGATGCCGGTTAGCAGCGCGTCGGACGCGTGTCGCAGCCCATGCACCCGTTCGCGCGATGAAGACGAAGTGATCTCTGTTCGCCGCCCCGGCGCCGCGGCGATCTGGCCATCGAGCGTCAGCGCGGATTTCAGAGTTACAAAAGGGCGGCGCGTGCGAATCCACTGCGCAAACGCTTCGTTCAGCCGCCGCGCTTCCTCTTCGCAAGCACCCGCGCGCACTTCAATTCCTGCGCGGCGCAACTCGCGAAATCCGCCGCCGGCGACTTCAGGATTCGGATCCCGCATCGCGGCGACGACACATTTTATTCCTGCAGCAATGAGAGCGAGCGAGCACGGGCCGGTGCGGCCGGTGTGACAACACGGCTCGAGGTTGACATAAAGTGTTGCTCCGCGCGCCTTCGAGCCCGCTCGTTCTAGCGCCAGAATCTCGGCGTGCTTCCGGCCATCATACGTGTGGAATCCTTCGCCGACCACCCGCCCGCTTCGCACGATCACGGCGCCAACCATCGGATTCGGCGACGCGAGAGCCGTGCCGCGTCGAGCGAGCTCGATCGCGCGGGACATCCAGCGTTCGTCGCGCTTACTTGGATCAGTCAAAGAGGGAATTGACGTAGGTTTGCGCGTCAAAGGGCACCAGATCGTCGATTTGCTCGCCCGTCCCGACGAAACGGATGGGAAGGCCGAGCTCGCGCGAGATGGCGACGACGATGCCGCCCTTCGCCGTGCCGTCGAGTTTCGTCAGCACGATTCCCGTCACGCCGGCGTGGCTGGTGAACTCGCGCGCTTGCGCGAGACCATTTTGCCCCGTCGTCGCGTCGAGAACGAGCAGGACGTCGTGCGGCGCGCCGGGAACTACTTTCGCCGCCGTCCGCTTCATCTTCTCGAGTTCCGTCATCAAATTCGATTTCGTATGCAAGCGCCCGGCGGTATCAACGATCACGACATCGGCGGCGCGCGCTTTCGCCGCGCTCAGGGCATCAAATACGACAGACGCCGGATCGGCGCCGGACTTTTGCTTGACGATTTCAACACCCGAGCGGCGCGCCCAGATTTCGAGCTGCTCGTTCGCCGCGGCCCGAAACGTGTCCGCGGCGCAGAGTACCACCGAGCGGCCTTCGGATTTCAGCCGGTGCGTCAGCTTCCCGATCGTCGTCGTCTTTCCCGTCCCGTTCACCCCGACGACGAAAATCACGCGCGGCGCCGCCGCTCCCGCTCCATTTTCACTGACGACTGGCGCCACGAGAATTTTCTCGATTTGACGCTTCAATTCCTGTTTGAGCGCCGCCCCGCCCTCGAGCTTGTGCTCGTTTACCTGCGCGCGCAGCGCAGCGAGGATTTCTTTTGTCGTGGCGACGCCGATGTCCGCGGCTAGGAGCGCCGATTCAAGCTTCGCCAGCAGCTCCGGATCGACGGGGCGGTCGCCGGTAAGAATCTGTTCGACGCGCGCGGCGAGTTCCGTGCGCGTTTTCGTGACCGAAGATTTCAGTCGTTCGAGAAGCGTCGGCTCGGGTTTTCCAAAGAGCGAGATCATCAGGGCTGCCGTATCGTGGCAAGCGTTTTATTCTAACAGAGGAGTCGTCTGAATCGCGCTCAACGAGGCCGGGTCACGCATTCGGCGATAGGTCATCTCAATTCGATGGAAGTGAGCAGCATCCCTTCGGTCTGGCTGCAGCCGACACTCAAACTTCGACGAGAGTAGCGCTGAGGCGAAGCTTTCCGGCATGAATCGCGGATTCCAGAGCGGCAACCACGGCAGGGTCGAATTTCGTCACAGCGAGCGAACGGATACGTTCGAGCGCGTAATCCAGATCCATCGCTGATTGATACGGCCGATTCGTGGTGATCGCGTCAAACGTATCTGCGACGGCGATAATGCGTGCCATCACCGGGATCTGATCGCCTTGCAAACCGTACGGATAGCCTTTGCCGTCAATCCGCTCGTGATGCAGCTCGATGCCCGGCAGCATGTCCTTCAATTGCGCCACGGGCCGCATGATGTTCGCGCCCTTGATGGTGTGCTGCTTCATCAGATCGAATTCCTCGTCGGTTAGTTTACCCGGCTTCTTCAGGACGCGGTCATCCACGCCGATTTTGCCGACGTCATGCAGCAGGGCGGAGATGCGCAGGCGATCCAGCTCCTCGGGTTCGAGCCCGAGTCCATCGCCGATGATGAGCGAGTACTTCGCCACGCGGCCGGAGTGGCCGCGCGTGTAGGGGTCCTTTTCGTCGATGGCCGCGGCGAGCATGCGGATCGAGCCGAGGAACAGCTCGCGGTTCTCGGCCGCGGCTTGCCGGAGGCGCTCAACGTATTGCTCAATGTCGTTCGCCATGTTGTTAAAGGTTTCGGCGAGCTCGCTAATTTCAGCGGCGCCGGACACCTCCACGCGCTCATGAAATTCCGCACGGCTGATGGCGCGCGTTGAGACGACTAGACCTCGGATCGGCCGCGTGATGCCCAGCGCGAAAAGATACCCGAAAAGCAGCGCCACGAACGTCGCGCCCATCACGAAGCGCAGCGCATCGCTCGTCAATTCATCCACGCCCGCGTCGATACGCGCCTGCTCCATGCTGCGCTGCGCAATCACCGCCCAGCGCAGCGCCGGAATCGTGCTGTACGTGCCGATCATTTCCACCGGACGGCGCCGATCCTTCTCCTGCTGGTCAAATCGCACTGTGGCTGTCGTGCGGAGTTCCTGCGGCAGCTCCTTGAATTTCGCCACCACCGGCGACGACTGCGTCAGATCCATGCCCGGAACCATGTCGGCAGAATTGGAATGCGCGACGATGTGGCCATAGCCGTCAACGACAAAGAACACGCGGTCATGCGTGCTGGCGTCGCGCAAGCGCGCCACCACCCTATCCAGCGATACAACCGCCGCGAGCATCCCCGTGAATTGTCCATCGGTATACAGCGGAATCGACATCACTAGCGCGGGCCGGTTACTCGGTGCCAGTGCGAACGGCTCGCTCACGAAATTGACCTGCTGGATACTCGCCGTAAACGCATGCTTCAACGTTGCGTCCACGAACGGATCCTGATCGGCGCGAATACTCCCAGCCGATTCGCCGCGCGCCTGGCGGTTCACGGCCGTCACATACACAATGTTCGGATTGCTCTCGACGATGTTTTGCAGCAGCCGGCTGACTTGCGGCGCGTGGGTGGGGTCCTCAACGTTATCGATCCAGCCCGCGAGCGCCATGAATTGGCGCTGCGTCATCAGTTCTTCGTGCAGATTCGATTCGAACTGAAGGATCTCACCGGCGATCGAGCGCGCGATCTCCTGTTGCTGGACACGTTCCGTGTCTTGCAGTTTTTCTTCACTCAGACGCAGCACCTCGCGATGATAGAGCCAGAGCGGCGCTACGCTGACCAGCAACAGCGCGCCCAGCACGATCCACAGGATCTTGAGCCGGCGCGTCCCCAACGGCTTGATATCCGCAATTTGCACAGACATGTCCCTATCAAAATGCTAGCGGAGCGCGGCACGCAAAACAACGGAGCAGAAGTACAGCTGTGGCGGATACGTCACACACGACAGGGAGTAGCTATTCGCCCTTGAGGCGGCGTTCCATGAGTTCGCGGATGGCGTCGCGCGGTGAACGACTCTCGTAGAGAACGCCGTGCATTTGCTCGGTAATGGGCATTTCGATGCCCAGACGCTGGGCTAGGGCGCGCGTCGCAGAGGTTGTCGAGACCCCCTCCGCAATCATGCGCGTCGAGCCGACGATATCATCGAGCTTGCGGCCTCTGCCCAGTTCCACGCCGACACCGCGATTACGGCTCAACGCTCCGGTGCAGGTCAGGACGAGGTCGCCCATCCCGGCGAGTCCCGCCATTGTTTCGGGCCGGCCGCCGAGCGCCATGCTGAGGCGGGTCATCTCCGCAAGTCCCCGCGTGATGAGTGCCGCGAGCGTATTATGACCAAAGCCCAGCCCTTCCGCGACTCCCGCCGCGATGGCAATGACATTCTTCACCGCGCCGCCAAGTTCGACGCCTGCGACGTCCGAGTTGGTGTAGAGCCGGAATGTCGGACCAGAGAATTCTTCCTGCACTTGCGTTGCAAGCGCCGCATCGTCGGACGCAATAGCGACAGCCGTCGGATCTCCTCGGGCCGCTTCGCGCGCGAACGATGGGCCGGAGAGCGCCGCAACCCGCGGCGCCGATTTGCCCGGGCCGCAGCGCGAAATCACTTCGCTCATGCGCAGCAAAGTGTCGGGTTCGAGGCCCTTCGTCGCGCTGACAATCGCCGCGCTCGGCGCGAGCATCGGCAGGATTTCCGAGTAGAGGCGCCGCGCATGCTGCGATGGCATCACTCCGAGGACGATTTCCGCGCTGGCCAGGGCTTCGGCGAGATCATCGGTGGGTTCGACGATGGCGGGCAGCTCAAAGCCGGGAAGGAAGACATCGTTGACGCGGCGCACGCGTATCGCTTCGACGATTTCGGGCTCGTGGCCCCAGAGCGAAATCGCGTGATGTCTCCGACTCCGCGATAAAACAATCGCGAGCGCCGTGCCCCAGCTCCCCGCTCCGATAATCGCGATTTTTTTCATCACGTTCCGCGCCGCGCTGCTTCACCGCCTCAACTTGATTCGGTTTTCGGTGCCGGCAACAATGCGCTGGATGTTCTCCCGATGTTTCCAGATCACTAGCAGGGAGATGATTATTGTCCCGACAGAGAGGAAGGCAGGTGGCGCGTGCCCCGGCGCGTACAGCACGTAGATCAGAATGGGCAGCGCGGCCGCCGCGGTCACCGACCCGAGTGACGCGAATCGCCAGAACGCCACGACGATAATCCACAATACCGCCGCGGCGATCACCGCCTTACCGCAAATCGGGATGAATGCGCCCAGACCCGTCGCCACCCCTTTCCCGCCGCGGAATCCCAGCCAGACGCTGAACATATGCCCAAGCATCGCCGCAACGGCAGCCGCTGTCATCCAGCGGATGTTTCCGCCGCTCCAGCGACCTCCGATCCACGTCGCGAGATAGCCTTTGCCTACATCAAGTAGAAGCGTCAGCGCACCCGCACCTGCGCCGGCCACTCGCGCGACGTTTGTGGCTCCGATGTTTCCGCTGCCGGCTTGCCGAACATCCCCGCCGCCCCTCGCTTTCACGATGAGCAGCCCGAAGGGGATCGATCCAAGCGCGTAAGCCGCAATCGGAATCAGCCAAGGCGCGTTCACGAATTTCCTCGAGCGAACGAAAACGTCTCGAGACGCGTGTAGCGCGCGCCACGCGGCAACAGCTCGCTGCGGAAGAGATGGAATTCATTCGAACTTAGCGCTCCGAATTCGAACGGCTCGAGTTTGCCCAGCTCCTCGCGCAAGCGCGGCAGCCCATCTTCGTTTTTGAACCGCGCCAGAGTCAGATGCGGCTTGAATTCGCGGCCTTCGCCTGCGATTCCGAGTTTCTCGAGGCGCGCTGCGACGGCCTCTGCGAGTTCCACCAGGTTTGGCGACGCTGAAACTCCTGCCCAGAGGACGCGCGGGTGCCGCTCGTTAGGAAAAAATCCCAGTCCGTGTATTCGGGCGTCAACAGGTGCGTCAACGCGCACGTCGCGCAAGGAATCTCCAATCGCCCCCGCCCGCTCGTCTGCCATTTCGCCGATAAATTTCAGCGTGATGTGAATTCCTTCCGCGCGCACCCAGCGCGCGCCCCGCGCTGTGTCTTGAAGGCGTGCCATCGCTCCCGCTAGCGCCTGCCGCACCTCCGCCGGAATCTCAAGCGCGACGAAGAGGCGCACATCCTACCCCTTGGCTAGCGACGCATACAAGAAATAGCGCCGCGCCATATCGAGTGCCGCAATCGTCGCTTGCGATCGAATCCGATCGCGGTCGCCGGGGAACCGAAATGCGCGCTCCTTCGGCCCTTTTTCATCGGCGATTCCGATGTGCACGAGGCCGACCGGCTTTTCCGGCGTCCCCCCGCCCGGCCCCGCGATTCCCGTTACGCTAAGCCCGAGCGTGACGCCGGTGCTTCGCCGAATTCCGTCGGCGAGCGCGAGCGCAACCTCCGAACTCACGGCGCCCTTCGCCTCAATCATTCCGGCCGGCACTCCAACCCATGCCTCCTTCAAATCGTTGCTGTAGCACACCACGCCGCCTCGAAAGTATGTCGAGCTCCCCGGAACATTCGTCAGTCGCGCCGCGAGCATTCCGCCGGTGCAGCTTTCCGCGACGGCAATCGTCGCGCGATGGTCCTGCAATTCCCGCGCGACCACCTGTTCCAACGTCTCGCCCGCGGTCGAGTACAGATTCTGGCCCAGCGCGAGCGCGAACGCATTGACCATGTCGTCGAGAATTCTCTCGGCCACGACCGCATCGTCGGACCAAACGCGCGGATGAAGCTGAATCTCTCCGGGCGCCGAGAGAATGGTCGTCTCCGATTCCGCATATTTCTTGTAAATCGGCGCCACGCGTTGCTCGACTTCCGATTCCGGAAGTCCCGTGATCCGCAAATCGCGCACGTACAGTCTCCGCGTTACGCCGAGCCGTCCTAACCGCGGCCGCACTTCCTTCTCAAACATCGGCTGCAATTCGCTCGGCGGACCGGGGAGCAACACGACGATGCGTCCCTTCACTTCGAGCCAGAGCCCCGGAGCCGTGCCGCGGGGATTCGGCAGCACTTCCGCGCCTTCCGGAACCATTGCCTGGCGCGCATTGATTTCGGGCATCGCGCGGCCGAAGCTGCGGAAGCGTTCCTGAATGCCGCGCAGGATTTGCTCATCGCGGATCAGCCGCCGCCCGAGAAGCTCGGCAACCGTCTCGCGCGTCAAATCGTCTTCCGTGGGCCCGAGTCCGCCGCAGCACACCACGACATCGGCGATATCCAGCGCGTGCTGAAGTGTTCCGCGCAACTCCTTGGGATCGTCGCCGACCACCGCTTTGCGAATCACGCGAATGCCGGCGCGATTCAATTCGCCGGTGAGATACAGGGAATTGGTGTCGAAGCGAAACGGTGTGAGGAGCTCGGAGCCGACGGCGATGATTTCCGCGTTCATGCGGAGAGGTTAGCCGTAAAGCGGGAATCCTTCAACGTCCCAGTCGAGAGAGTAGACGAGGCTGCTCGTCGCGAGAATCGCGCGACGCGATGGGAGAAGCGCGAGACCCACAATCCCGCTGCCGCTGATCACCAACTCCGCATCCGTTTGCGGCGTGATCCGCACCACGCCCCGTTGGCCGCGCAGCGACGCCGCGACGTACAAATTTCCCTGGCGATCGAAGGCCACGCCTTGCGGACGCCCGAGCCCTCGAAAGAACACGCTCACTTCGCCCGCAGGCGTAATTCGAAACACGCGGTCAAAGCTCGACGTGGTTGGGCCCGTGACGTACAGATCGCCGCTGGGGCTGAGCGCGAGATGATACGCAGCAAGAGACGGCTCGAGCGTCGCGAACACGAATATTTCGCGTTCTGGGCTGATCTTAAAAATCGTTCCGCTGCGGTCTCCCACGTAGAGGTTGCCGTTCTTGTCGAAGGCGATGCCCGTGGCGATTCCCATGCCTTCGATCCACTGAATCGCTCGGCCGTCCGGCGAAACGCGATGGATCGTTCCGTCGTTGCGGCAGGAAACGTAAAGCAAGCCGTCCTTATCAATCGCGAGCCCTGTCGGATTCACAAGCTCCGTGACGAACGGCTTCACCGAATGATTCGGCGCGACTTTGTAGAGCGAAACTGGAACCTTCTCGCCCCGCTGGCCGCTGAACGTGACGTAGACATTCCCCGCGGAATCGACCGCTGGATTCGCCACCGCGTGCAGGTTGTCCGCCATCTGGACCCCGAGCGCCATCGGGAACGGCTGGCTTTCGAGGCTGCCTATCTTGATCCGCACCATTCCGCCGCCCGCGCCGTCCGGGACGCGCGCGATGAGATACGTTTCGGCGGCGAGCACGAGGCTTCCTTCCGCCGTGCCAAATTGCACCTGGGGCCGCGCGTGGTTTCGGCCGCCGAAGCCCTTGCCCGAAATCGTCACCTCGCCGCTGGGAATCGCGGCTGCTGGCGCCACAGTTTCGATTCGAGGGTTGCCCTGCACTTTGCCGATCTATCCTCTATGAGATATTACACCCGTCGCGCATCGCATCTTCAGGAACTCGGCACGGATCAACCTAGTGCCGCAAGAGAAAGGAATTGTGATTCGCTATAGTCCCAGTGCCCGTGCGGCCCAGAGTGCTGCCGCGGCGTACACGCCGGCGAGCCAGTCGTCGGCCATGATTCCCAACCCGCCCCGCAGCGACTCCGCCTGCCGCACCGGAAACGGCTTCCAAATATCGAATGCGCGAAAAAGTATAAAGCCCAGGAGCAAATATTTCCAGTTTAGGGGCATGGGCGCCAAGCCGAGGTGCGCTACCCCGTAATATGTCTCGCGTCCTTCGGACAGCCCTGCGTTGAAAAAGGGACGAATAGCAATCCCGCCTAGAAGCAATGCAAGCAATTGCCCCGAAACTTCGTCGATGACCACAAACTGTGGATCATTCACGAGCGAGAACTTGGCCACACGGTCTGCCGCGAGGACTCCCGCGATCGCGATCAGCACCGTGACCGCAAACACGATCCTCGCCAGCCACCACGCGCTACCCCCGTTCGTGCCGTCGGCGCTCGCAGAAGCAACGCATCTCAGTGTCGCCGCGTAGATCACAATTCCGGCGAGGGAGCCCCAAGTTCCAGGCCCAGGCTTCAAGTAGCCGAGCCCGAACACCGTCGCAATCAGAAAAGATAGTCGAGGCTTTCGCGGAGCCCCTCCCGTGCTGGAGTCAGTTGCGGCGGTCATTGGGATTCTGAGGTGGGGAATCCTCAGGCGTGTCCTCGTCGATCACCGGCTCGGAGATGACGTATTTCTCGCTGGCCCAGTTGCCGAGATCGACCGTGCGACATCGTTCGCTGCAGAACGGAAATTCCGCAACCGATTCCGAATCCGTCGGTTTGCGGCAAATCGGGCAGATTCGCTTCATGGTCGGTTGAGCTGTTCCTAGGAGCCGAGCGGCCCTATCGAAACGAGATCGGTGCGCGCTGCAGCCGCCGGCGCCGCGCCGAGCGGCGCGAAATCTTCCAGCTCAGTCGCGCGACCTACGAGATCGTAATCCTGCGTCTCTGTAATTTCCACCGTCGCCATCGTGCCGGCCGGCGGCAACGCAGCGGCCTCCGTGACGCCCGCGATCTCGGTGATGTAAACCTTGCCATCAATTTCGGGCGCCATGCCTTCCAGTCGTGCTTCCCAAATAATGTCGGTATCTTTGGATGGTCCTTCGAGCATCGCTGCCACTCTCTTGCCCACGTATTTCTTCAGCTTGCGCCGCGAAATTTTCCTCTGAATCGTCATCAAAGTGTCGCGCCGCTCCGCAATCGTCTCGGCGTCGACCTTGTCGTCAAGCGCAAAACTCTTCGCCGTATCTTCATCTGAATAGGAAAATACGCCCATCCAATCGAATTCCGCCTCGCTCACGAATCCGCGCAGCTCTTTGAAATCTTCCTTCGTCTCTCCGGGGAAGCCGACAATAAACGATGTCCGCAGGGAAACATCCGGGATCGTCCGGCGAATCCGCGCAAGCTGTTTCAGGAACGCGCCGCCGTATGAGCCGCGCTGCATGCGCTTCAGTACATTCTTGCTCGCATGTTGCAGCGGGATATCCATGTACTTCGCGAGCCGCGGATGCGCGGCAATCGTTTCCAGTAGCCGCGGCGTGATCCGATTCGGGTAGCAATAAAGAAATCGCACCCAGTGCAGCCCATCGACCTGCGCCAGCCGCTCCAGCAGCAGCGGCAATCCATCGCGAATGCCGAGATCCTCGCCGTAAAACGTCGTGTCCTGCCCGATCAGCGAAATCTCGCGGACGCCTGCCTCGGCCAGATTTTCCGCCTCGCGCACCACCGATTCAAATCGCCGGCTGCGGAATTTTCCGCGCAGCTGCGGGATCACGCAGAACGTGCAGGGATGATCGCAGCCTTCGTTGATCTTGATGTACGCTGTGTGGCGGGGCGTCGCAAGAATTCGCGGCGTCAAATCGTGATACAGAAATGTCGGGGGCTCAGCGGGAAGGCTTCTCAACTCGCCCTCGCACGCTTCCAGGATCCGTTCGATTTCGCCCGTTCCGACAACAGCGTCCACTTCCGGAATCTGCTTGAGAATCTGATCGCGGAACCGCTCGACCAGGCATCCGGCAACGATCAGTTTCTTCGCCCGGCCGAATTTCTTGTGCTCCGCCATCTCGAGAATCGATTGCACCGACTCCTGCTGCGCCGGCGCAATGAACGAACATGTATTCACCACCAGGACGTCGGCATCATCCGCTCGCGGCGTAATCTCGTAGCCGCCACGCGCAAGAATACCCATCATCACCTCGCTATCGACGAGGTTCTTCGGGCATCCCAGGCTGACAAATCCGACTCTCGGCATCGCAGTGCGGTCCCTTGCTGTGAGTGGAAACACACAATTCTAGCACACGTCCTCATTTGCCCGCGCCGCGTTGCCGGAAGATCGCGCGCTGGCTTGTGGGGCTCTTATTTCCAGAGGATTTGCTTGGGTTTCCGCGCGAGCTGCTTCAGCGAAGCGAGAAGCGACATCATCGTGCCGGCGTCCGCGGGATGCGCGCCGAACCGCGCCGACTGATACATCTCCGTCAACTGCGCCACGGGCCCCGCGAATTGGGTGTCGGCAATGGCTGCCGCGAATTCGAGTGGAGTCTGCCCCGGCGACTTCCGCCAGCCGCGCCGCTCGAGCAGCCTGAGCATTTCGCGATATTCGAGCGCGGCAATCTCCGGCGGGAGCTCGCCCTTTCGTGACGCCCGCAAATTCCAGCGCGCGCGCAGATATCCGCCGATCGCCCGGCCGCGCAGGGCCAGCAGGATGACAATCAAAACCGTGAGAAGTCCGGGCAGCAAGTACGGCGATTTCTCGGTGCTTTTCTCCATGGAAAGTATCGAAGCAAGCACTTCGTCGCGCTTCCTCTGGTAGTACGTCTTCAGCCGCGCCATCCAGACTTGCGAGCTTCGTTGCACATTTTGCGCCAGCGATTCCTGTCGGCCGAAATCGTAGCTGATGACCCACTCATTCCAATTGTATTGGAACCAGTCCCAATACAGCCCGAATCGTGCAAACACTCCATCCGGAGTCGCGTCTCCTGGCGGCGTCGGATCGAAGGTGATCCATCCGTAATTCGGAAAGTAAACTTCGACCCACGCGTGCGCGTCGCTCGCACGCACGATGTAGTCGCCCCCGACGTCGTTGTATTCGCCCGGAAGGAAGCCCGTTACGAATCGCGCCGGTACGCCTTCCGCTCGCAGCATCACGGCCATCGACGATGCAAAATATTCGCAGTGGCCGGCGCGCTTCTCGAACAGGAAATACGCGAGCGGATCTTTGCCGGCCGGTATATTGATGTTGAGCGTGTATCCGTAGTGCGCCTGCAAGTAGCTCTTAATCGCCGCGGCCTTGTCGTAGGGATTTTTCGCGTTCGCGGTGATCTGATCGGCCAACTTGCGAACGCGCGGGTCGATATTCGGAAGCTGCAAGTAGAGATCGCGGATGGCAGCCGGATATTCTTGCGGCGCGTCGCGGAGCTGCGCCGCAGGGACTATTGGCAGCCGCGAGACCCCGTCGTAGCGGATGCGTATGTCGTTATGCGCCGGATTCGTCAGCGTCTCGGTGCCATCGATCGCCAGAAACGCCGCGTGTGGCGCCGCGCCCGCGCGATCGACTCCGGGGCTGAATTGCCCGCGCAATTCGGAGATTCGCGGGGCGACGAATATCGCATCCGTAGCGATTGGCTCAAGTAGCACCGAGTACGTCAGCGACTCAAATTCGCCGGGCGGCAGACCTCCGCCATTGAGCAGGTATCGGCCGTCCTCCGACGGAACCAGCGCGATCTGTTCTTCGGGCCGCTTGTACCACCTCCGTCCGTCAAAGCTAGTAAGCGCGATTCCGCGCCAATGCACGTCCGATCCTCGTGCCGGATCGCCATCGAAATGAACGCGCATCACCACCGTCGGATTCCTTTTGATTTCGCCGATCTGATCGAGCGAAACATTTTCGCTGAACCCGGTCATCAGCGACGGCCGGATGCTCAGCGCGCTCAAATAGCCGGTGGTGAAACGCGGAATCATCAGGAAAATGACGCCGCCGATCAGCAGCGCGCTCACCGCGACAAGCACTGACGTCAACGCTACCGCGCGATGGAGCCGGTTCGCAGCCGGTCCGTCGGGATCGAGCCGCGCTGTGATCGCGCCTTCGGCGCTTCCGCGAATTTCCAGGCCGACGAATGTCGAAACCGAAATCAACAAAAACAGCGCGAGCATCGCGAGAAACGTTGTGTCGACTGTCAGGATCGCCGACGCCAGCATGCACGTCACCGCCAGCATCGCCAGGAACATCTGATCGCGGTGCGTTCGCGCTGACAGTAGGCGCACGAGCGTCGCGAAAATCATCAGATGAATCGCCGCCAGCAATCCCGCATACAGCGCCGGGTTCGGCGCGCCCGCGGCGAGGTTCCGCGACAGAAACCAGAGATCGAACGGGAAAAATAGGAAGTAGGCGAGAACCAGACTCGTTGCCATGCGCGTGGAAATCTCGGGAGGGCGCCGTTTGAAAACGCGCCAGCCCTTCCAGAGCAGCAACGCGGCAGGCACGAGCATCGAGATCGGGTCCAGCTTGCCGGTGCTGATGACCGCCACTAGGCCCGTTACGACGAGCAGGAACAGCGAGACGTCGAAGTATCGCTCGATCGCTGGAAGGGATGCCGGTTCGGGTTGACCTGCATTGGACATGGCGAACTTCTATTCTAACATCCGCACGCCGCCACGCTTTTTCGCCCGGCCTTAACGGTAACCTTTAGCTGTTGCGTGAAGCCTGCGAGGTCTCGCTGGCGTGTTCCGGCGGGCCGCGCCCGCCTCGAAATCAAAAAAGTCGCGTCTGGACGCCGTGTTCGACGGCATGCAGTGCCGCCTCGGCGATTTTGCGCGTCGCGCTCGAAATCGGGACACGCGCGAGCTGCGCAAGCGGAAGCTGGCGTGAGCGCGGGAGCTTCGGCAGCTTCTTCAACCGTGCGATGAACGGCACCAGCGTGATGTTTCGGAACGTCACGCAATGTTTTGCGTGTGGGAGTTCCAGCAGGTCGGGAGCGTCGAAGCGAAAGTCGTCTTTCAGATGACGAGCCAGCTCCGTCTTCGGATGCCTCGTCGCTTCGATGGCCGGGAATTGCCACATCCGTGAGAACAGCACGTCGTCGTGCGCGCCGGGATCGCGGACAAGAAGCGTCCGGCCGCGCCCATCGAGCAATACTGCCGCGGCGATGTACTGATACTCGGCTGCGCGCTTCTTGCGCGGCTCGGGAATTTGCTCGACGAGGCCGCGTTTCCGTGCCTCGCACCAGCGCGACACGGGGCAAGCGTCGCACCGCGGCGATTTCGGCGTGCAGATTGTCTCGCCGAGCTCCATCAGCGCCTGATTCCAGTCGCCGGGAGCATCAATGGCGAGAAGGTCCTGCGCCGTCGCCGCCAGTTGCCGCCAACGCCGCGGCTCGCGCAGATCGCCGCGCGCTGCGCCGAGCCGCGCAAGAACTCGCGCCACGTTGCCGTCCAGCGCCGCGTGCGGCCGGTCGTATGCGATGCTGAGAATCGCCGCGGCGGTGTAGCGGCCGATGCCCGGCAGCCGCAATGCCTCATCGAAGTCGCGCGGAAATTCGCCGCCGTGCCACGCGACAATTTCCCGCGCGGCCTGATGTAAATTCCGCGCGCGGCTGTAATACCCGAGCCCGGCCCAGCAACGCAGCACGTCTTGCAACGGCCCGCGTGCCAGCGAATGCACGTCGGGAAACCGTGACAGAAATTTCTCGTAGTAGGGAATTACGGCCGCAATGCGCGTTTGCTGCAACATAATTTCCGCGAGCCACACGCGATACGCATCACGATCGCGCCGCCACGGGTGCGGGATGCAGTTCCCGCGGAACCATTCAAGCAAGCGACGGCGAAACGTCTTTACCGATTTTGGGCGCCAAGTCATCCGCCGGCCGACATTCTCGCACACTCCGTTGGCTATCGCGGCCACGGCGAATTGTTCAATAGGGCTACAGCGCGTCGAAGAAGATGAAATATGAGGATGACCACAGCGCCGATGGAAGTGACCTCTGCGCCCGCCGCGTGATCACGATCTTGAAAATTTCTGTTTCGCCGGACAGCGTATCGAGAAAGCTGCCGCCGGTTTCCGTTCGGTTCGGCTCAATCACAGCCAACTCGCGCAGAACGTCGTAGATAATCTCGCCCGCCGGTGCCATTGGCGTTGAAATTCGATCCGTGCGGAACTGCATTACCGCGTTGATTTCCTGGAAATACCACGCGATGCTCGCGGTGAGCGAAACCGCTCGCTCGAATCGCGTTTCGTGTTCCGCCTCGGCTAATTTCCCGAGCGCGTTTCGCGGCGGGCCCACGAACGGATCCAGCACCAGCATCAACCGCCGCTCATCTTCGCGCGCATACTCGCGCACTTTCAGCGAGCCCGTCTTCGCCGACAGCTTCCAGTCCACGAACCGCGCCGAATCCGTCGGCTGATACGCGCGAATCGAATGTAGATCGTTCCCGCGGCCACGATAATTGCTCGCCATTTCGCCGCTGATCAGCGGAAGAATTTCATACGTCTGCTCCGCGGGCTCGACGTGCGGATACACGACAAGTTCGATCGGCGAATCGACGCGCCTCGTTTTCTCGAACAGCCCGAACGGAAACTTGGTGCGAAGCCCGAACGCGTCCTGGCGATACACGCCGCGCTTCGGAAACACCAATTGCACGGTCTGCCGCACCGCGCTCTTCCGCGATATGTAGGGAAAATAAACCGGCCGCGCCAGGATTTGCGCCGGCCCTTTCTCATTGCCTTCCCCCAACACGCGCAAAGACAGCGACGGCCAGATTTCCTTCTCATTTCTCAGCTCGATCGTCGAAAGCAGCGGCTGCTCGGCGAAAATATGTTCGGGCAGTTCGAGCTTGAATTCGATTCCCGACAGAACCGCCCGCGAAAGTACTCCGGAAATGAGAATCCCGGCGAGGAGGCACGCGAGAATCAGAAACAGCAGGTTGTTGCCGGTGTTCACCGCGGCGAGAACCAGGATCAGAATCACGCCGAGATAAACGATTCCTTCGCGCGTCAGGCGATAGTCAATTTGATAGAGCAGCCAGCGCAGACTTGTCCGCCGCGCCAGCGCCGGCACGAATGAAACGGCCACCCAGCCCGCAAGTCCCAGCGCACCGAACGCTGTTCCCGTCGCGAGGCCAATCCGCCCCTCTTGTGCGACCGCCGCGGAGAACAGCGCCAAAATCATCGCCACGGTCAGCGTGACCATGGCAACGGCGAACAGCCGCCAGCCCGGGCGATCGCGTTCCCGCCACAATCGGCCGACGAAGGATGTAGCCATCAGAGTGGGACGCGAGTCGTCTCGAGGATTTCGTCGAGAATGGCTTCGGCCTGCGCGGATTTTCGCTGCGTCGACACGTAGCGCGAACTCACCACCACGCGATGCGCGAATACCGGCAGGATCAGCCGCTTAAAATCATCGGGCAGGCAATAATCGCGGCCTTCGAGCAGCGCCCGCGCCTGCGCCGCGCGATGCAGCATCACGGCGCCGCGCGGGCTGACACCGAGACTCAATTGTTCCGACGTGCGCGTGCGTTCAACGATTTCGAGCGAGTAGTCGAGCAGGCTCTCGTCCACTTTCACCTGCTTCACGCTTTCCTGGATCGCGAGCACGTCCGCGGAGTCCATCGTCGACGGAGCCGCCCCCGCCGAAGCCGCTCCGCTCCCGTTGCGAATGATTTCCTTCTCGCTCGCACGCGCCGGATAACCCATCCGAATCCGCATCAGGAACCGGTCGAGCTGCGATTCCGGCAGCGGATACGTTCCGTGATGCTCGATGGGATTCTGAGTCGCGACGACGAGAAACGGCTCGGGCAGCGGATGTGTGTAATTGTCCACCGTGATCTGCGCTTCGCTCATCGCTTCCAGCAACGCCGATTGTGTCTTCGGCGTCGTGCGGTTGATTTCGTCCGCCAGCACGACGTTCGCAAATATCGGCCCCGGCTTGAATTCGAACGCTTGCCGCACCGGATCGAACACGCTCACGCCGATGACGTCGCTCGGCAGCATATCCGACGTAAATTGTATGCGTTGAAACGTGCACCGGAATGACCGCGCCAGCGCCTGCGCCAGCGTCGTCTTGCCCACGCCGGGAACGTCCTCAATCAGCAAATGTCCGCGCGCGAGCAGCGTGATTAGCGCGAACTGAATCGCCTCGTCTTTGCCCTTCACAACCTGCGCAATCGAACGCTGGAGTTCGGCAAGTTGGCTGTTCGCGGTGCTGGTCTTCGTTTGCAATTGCTCCGGCCTTTTGCTACAAGAATAAACGTGGTCTCGGGCGACTAGCTCAGTGGTTAGAGCGCTCCCCTCACACGGGAGAGGTCCAAGGTTCAAGTCCTTGGTCGCCCACCATTCCTATTTATTCTGCCATTACATGTTCGCCGCCTCGCCGCCTGTTTTGGTTCGATGTGCCCAAGAAGTGCTCCAATTCTGAGTGCCTCTTGTAAGCACATCCACGAATTCGCAGCCGCGCTGCTTGCCGCGCACCGTCGTTTGCAGGCATCATGGAACCGCGCGCGCATCCGAACGGGGGTCTCGAGACCATCCAATGACTTCATTTTTGCGCTTCATCGAAGTATTTGCACTCGGTACGTGGGTCGGCGGCATCATTTTCCTGAGTTTCGTCGTCGCGACCGGCGCGTTTGGAACGCTCGGAAATCGCGATCAAGCGGGTGCAATGGTGGGCTATTCGCTCGGACGCTTGCACTGGATTGGTATTATTGCGGGACTAATCTATCTCGTCGTCCTGGCCATCGACCGCGGCTCGCTCGCCGCGTGGTTGCGGCCAGCGGCGCTCGCCGTAATCTTGATGGTTGTCCTCACGTTCTCATCGCAACGCTTCGTGTCCACTCCGCTGGCCGCCTTGCGCACGCAAATGGGCTCTGTTGCTGCCACGCCGCCCGATAGCCCGCTCCGCGTCGAGTTCGATCGCTTGCATCGCGTCTCGGTGCGGCTCGAAGGCGCTGTCCTTCTTCTCGGTCTCGCCG
Organism: uncultured Acidobacteriota bacterium; assembly: GCA_963771905.1. Lineage (GTDB taxonomy): Bacteria > Acidobacteriota > Terriglobia > Acidiferrales > UBA7541 > Palsa-147. The sequence goes on along the minus strand of CAVYVI010000004.1, from coordinate 131,067 downwards.
GCCTTTTCCTCACAGTTCGCGACATTGCCAAGTAGTTCTCAGGCATCTCGAATGGGCGCGCAGTGCGCAAAAAAAGCAATCCCCGCAACTTCACTTTTCACCGGGCCGTTCCGTCATGGCTTTCCCTCCCGCGCCCGGCAGCCGCGATTTCGCCCCGCCGCCAGCTTCACCTTGAATCAGCGACTCGAGGCCCGCATACGCATAAATGGTCGGAGCGTGGCTGGCCATCAGTCCGCCAGTGTCCGCCGTCGGACCGTAGTTGCTATGCAAATCACGCCCGAGCATGCGCAGCATCGCCATCTGTTGCCCGCGATGGTGCGAAGTGTGCGCGATGCGGCGCGTCACGATCCATTTCCGCGGGCGCTGCAACTCGAAAAACGTCCCATCTCCCTCCCACCATTCCTCGTTTTTCCCACGCAGCGCTGCCAGACGCTTCCCGCTGTCCTCTGCGTAACGCCGTATGAATTCCAATCGCGTCTCCGTCTTCGGCAAAGGCGGCGCGCCCACATCAATGCCGATCATGGTGCGAAACCAGATGTCCTCGCTCACGCATTGATGAACCATTTGCTCGTGGACGCTGCGTCCCCGCGGGTCATTCTCTCGCGGCCGGAAGGCAAGGTCCTCATCCCGAAATTCGCTCCACACACTCACCACTTTGATTCGCTCTGTTTCGTACGTCTCAACCAAAAAATCGTATGTCATGGACTTCACCCTCCTGCGTTCAACCGACGTCATCCGGTGTCCGATTGAACTCTGAATCCGTCCGTCATCGCGCTTTCAGATTCAGCTTCTTCGACCGATGCAGATGCACCGCCTGCCATAAATACCAGCTCGCCACGCTGCGATATGGCCGCCACGACTCCCCGAACGCGAGAAGCTGCTTCGGTTTTGGCAACTTTCGTTTTCCGTACGCCAGCTTGAATCCCTGCTGCACGGCATAATCGAGCGTGGGCAACACATCGGGCCGCCCCAGCCGGAAAATCAGCAGCATGTGCACGGTCCAGACGCCAACGCCGCGCACCGCCGTCAGCCGCTCGACGATTTCATCATCCGTCAGCCGTTCCACGTCGGCCATGCTCGGCACCACACCCTCCCGGGTTTTCTGCGCCAGGTCGCGTATCGCCGCCATCTTTTGCCGCGACAGTCCGGGAGCGCGAAGCTGCGCATCCGTCGCCGCCAGAATTTGTTCCGGCGTCGGAAAATCTCCGCCTCCGATCTGATCTTTCAACCGCTTCAATATCGTCGCCGCCGCCTTTCCGTGAAGCTGCTGATAAATAATCGCCTCGATCAGCGCATCGTACGGGCTCGGATGCGTGTCCATCTCCATCCGAAATCGCCCCACCCGCCCGATCAATTTCTCGAAATGCGCATCGCACTGCTTCAAGTGCCGCACCGCTTTCAGGTGATTGAACGGATAGCGTCTCGTTTTGTCTGATCCTGGCATTCGGCGGACCTCGCTCGCGTATGCTACCATTACTCGTTTATGCAGACAGGAATCATAGGACTACCGCAGGTCGGCAAGACCAGTTTGTTCCGCATCCTCACCCGCGCGCAGGTGGAATCGCGCTCGCAGCCGGGACAAACGCACATCGGCATCGCCCGCGTTCCCGATGCCCGCGTGGCCAAGCTCGCCGAAATTTTTAAGCCCAAGAAGATCACCTACGCGACGATCGAATATGTCGATGTCGGCGGCCTTCAAAAAGATCGCGAGAAGAATTCCGCCTCGCTCGTCCCGCTCCGCGAAGCCGACGCTCTCGCTCACGTTGTCCGTCTCTTCGAGGATCCCGCGATTCCGCATCCTTCCGGCAGCATCGATCCTCTCCGCGATATTGAGAGCATCGAAATCGAATTGATGTTGCACGACCTCGATCAGGCCACACGCCGTCTCGAGCGCGTCGAAAAAGATTTGAAGAAAAAGAAAGAGCCGCACCTCGAGCTCGAACAGTCCGTCCTGATTCGCTGCAAGCAGGCTCTCGAATCCGAAAAGCCGCTACGCGAACTCGAGTTCAGGTCCGATGAAAAGAAGGCCGTAACCGGCTTCACGTTTCTCACCCAGAAGCCCATGCTCTACGTCCTCAATCTCGGCGATGAAGAAGCGCCGGACATCGACCGCGTCGTTGAAAAACACAAGCTCGAAAAGCTCGCGACGAAACCGCAGACCGCGGTTGTTCCCTTTTGCGGAAAAATCGAAGCGGAACTCGCCGAGCTTCCCGACGCCGAAGTCGCCGAGATGATGAAAGCATACGGCCTCAACGAATCCGGCCGCGACCGCTTGATTCAAGCTAGCTACCGCCTCCTCGGCCTCATTTCTTTTCTCACCTGTGGCGAGCCGGAATGCCGCGCCTGGACCATCGAGCGCGGCATGACCGCGCAAAAGGCCGCCGGCGCGATTCACAGCGACATCGAGAAAAATTTCATCAAGGCCGAAGTCGTGCGCTGGGAGCATTTGCTCGCCGCAGGAAGTTTTGCCGTCGCCAAGGAACGCGGTCAGTTCCGCCTCGAGGGCAAGGAATACGTCGTTCAGGACGGTGACGTCATTCTTTTCCGCCACGGCGGCTGAAATCGACCATGCCACCCGTCGCTGCATCGCGGATTCTGCTTGCCCTGCTTCTGGGAATGATCGCCGCGGCCGCCAATGTCGTCGGCGGTTTCGCAATCGTCCGGCGCCAGTGGTCGCGCGCCTACCTGAAATATTTCATTGCTCTCGGCGCGGGCTTCATGCTCGCCACCGCCTTTCTCGAAATGATCCCCGAATCGCTGCGACTGACATCCAGCGTGTCTCGCGTTTTCGTTCTCGTCCTCGCCGGATATCTTCTCGTCCATTTCTTCGAGCATACCGTCGCGCCGCATTTTCATTTCGGCGAAGAAACCCATCACGACGAAGTCGCCCACGCGCATGCTGGATTCGCCGCGCTACTCGGTCTCGTCATCCACACTTTTTTCGACGGCGTCGCCATCGCTTCCGGTGTCCTCGTTTCGGCCTCGCTCGGCACGGTGATTTTTCTCGCGATTTTTCTCCACAAATTGCCGGAAGGATCCACGATCGCGTCGCTCATGCTCGCGAGCGGCAAGAGCAAACGCTTCGCGCTGCTCTCCTCCGCTGTTCTCGGTGGCGCAACTTTGGCCGGCGTCGGACTGATGTATCTTTTGCGTGGTTCCGTCGCCGTAGCCCTGCCATTTTCCTCGGGCGTGACCATCTATGTCGCGGCCTCGGACCTGATGCCCGAAGTCAATCGCGAGCCGGGCCCGGTTATGCCGGTTCTGGTGTTTCTTGGCGTCCTGCTCATGCTCCTCCTGCGCCTGCTTCTACCTTCCTAAACAACACAAAACAATAATCTTATCAATCTGTTACCCGGCAAACGGGCGCTCCATCTGCCTTCCAGCGGCCTGCTCACCTTCTTGGCCAGCCCGCGGTCACACGCCAATCCTCCACAACTTCCCGCAAACGCCGGGGTTAACTCTCTTAGTCTCCTCGTCCATTCGCAACTTTATGGCCCGGCAAGGGTTCGATATGATGTGGCTATTATGGCCAGGTCGGACGTCCAGTTAATGCTGGAGGCGAAGTCGGGGGACCATGCGTCCTTCGAGCTTCTCCTGCAACGTTACCGCGGGCCGCTGGTCAATTTTCTCTTCCGCATGGTCCGCGACTCTGCCGCAGCGGAAGATCTGGCGCAGGAAGTTTTTATCCGCGTCTATCGCGCGCGTGACCGATACGCGCCGAGCGCCAAGTTCACCACCTGGCTGTTTCGCATCGCCACGAATCTAGCGCTGAATCGCATCCGCGATACGCGCCATCAGCGTTTGGAGATTTCCCTCGACGCCCCAGCCGAGGAGGATGCGCCTGTGTTCGAGCTCCCGGCGCGCGAGTTGCGCGTGGATCAACTTCTGGTGCAACGCGACCGAGCCGCATTGATTCGCAATGCCGTCGAAGCGTTGCCGGAGAAGCAACGCATCGCCGTTCTGCTGCACAAGTACGAAGATATGGATTACGCTGAAATCGCAAAAGTCCTCGAGTGCTCGGAAGCCGCTCTGAAATCGCTCCTCTTTCGAGCCTACGAAACATTGAGAGTTCAACTCGCGCCGCTCGTTGGAATGGCGGCGCAGCCGGCCCCGGCCGCGTCGGCCGTGTTCGGGAAGGGAAGATCGTCATGAGTTACAAAGTGAATTGTGAACGCATTTCTCCGGACATGATTCCGTATCTCGACGGACGCGCCACAGTCCAGGAGCAACGCATCGTGGAAGCTCACGCGGCTCTCTGCCCGGACTGTCGCCGCCGCATCGAGGAATTCCGCACGCTTTTAGGCGTTCTCGATGAGATGCCCGTGCTTCAGCCATCTGGCGCATTCGACGCGCGGCTTCGCGCGCGCGTTGCCGAGGAACCGCCCACAAGTTGGTTCTCGTGGCTGACGCCCGCGCCGCGGCTCGCCTTCGCTCTCGCCCTTCTGCTCGCGCTTTTCGTGTGGATCGGAAAATTTCAGCCGCCGGCAGACATGTCCGCAAACGCGCTGCAAAGCGAGCAGGATTACCACGCCATCAAGGATCTCGACGTTCTTGAGAATTACGATGTTCTGAAAAGTTTTGACGCGCTGTCCGAGCTGCCGGTCGCGGTTCCGCAGAAGCCCGCTCCGGCGAAACCCGACTCGGACCGCGATAAAGACGGCCACATCTAAATGAGTTTTAGCCGGCCCAGATTCGGCGCGCTTTGCTTCGCGGCGTTGTTTGCGCTCGCGCCGCATCCCGCGCATGCCCAGCGCCGTTACCAGCAATATCAGAATCGCCGCGCGGCTGCCGCTGCGCAGAGGCGCGCGGCTGGGCAGAAGAACGCGCCGAAGGGACAAAGCAAAGCGAATTCCGTGAACCATCCGAATTCGCCGGCCACGAACGGCCAAGCCGCCAAGGGTCAGCCGAATCTTCGCAGCCTGACCGGGCTCCCTCCGAAGTGGGTCGATCAACTCCGCGACCAATCGCCTGAAGAGCAGCAGCGGTTTATGGAGAACAACGAGCGCTTCAGGAATCTTCCGCCCGAGCGCCAGGCGCAAATCCGCCAGAACCTGCAGAAATGGAATCAGCTCGCGCCCGAACAGAAGGAAGAATTCAGAGACCGTGAAGCCGCGTTTGAAAGAATGACGCCGGAGCAGCGTCAGTACCTCCAAAGCAGCTTGCTTCCTCGCTGGAACGCAACGCCTCTGTATCGGCGGCAGCTCATCAAGGGCCGCCTGCGCACACTGAACGGCATGCCTCCCGCGGAAAGGGAAGCGCGACTCGACGATCCGAATTTCATGCAGGGACTCTCGCCTGACGAGCAGCAAACCCTGCGCGATCTCAACACGCTCCAGACTCCGCCGCCGCAACGGTAGCTTTCTCTCGATCTTGAGCGTTCCAATTCGGAATTCATCGGTGTTCCTCCATCAAAGTTCGTTTTGGCACATCCCGCTCATTTCTTGTTCGTTCTTGCGGCACGATTGCGCTCTTCCGAGCCGAAAACGTCTACCACTCGTCGTCGCGCCAGCGTATGACACTAGGCCTAGTGGCACCCCTCCGGTCTAAACAGCGCTGGAACGCTCTGCACTCCAAACTATTTTCAACTTCTTATGCGTTTCCCCTTGACAAGAAACCCGGCGTGACTATTATCGGTGGTTAAATGTGGCTAAAAGTGGCGTTCAGTAGGTGACGGTGGCGCGATTCCGGCCTAACTCTGGCAAATTGGACGGCGTGAGAAATGCTCCGGGGGAATCATCCCGCTACGGTCGATGCAAAGGGCAGGCTGAAGATTCCTGCAGCCTTCCTGGCGGAGCTTCGCGCGCTAGGCGAGAAGTTCTACGTGACCAGCGAGAACGGCGACTGCGCCAAGATCTTTCCCATGCGGGTGTGGGACGAAAAAGAAGCCAAGCTCGCCGGAGCCTCAAGTCATAACCGGTCGAAACAGAAATTCCTGGACCTGACCAACTACTACGGCCAGGTAGTCGAGCTGGATGGCCAGGGCAGGGTGCTGATTCCGGCGGTGCTGCGAGAAGCCGCGCAGATGGCAGGCGAGGTCGCTGTCTTGGGAAATTTGGATCACCTGACCATCTGGAACCGAACGCGTTTCCTGGATTATTTGAAGAACAACCCGATTACGCAAGACGACGAAAAAGTACTCGACAACCTGGGCGTTTAAGTTTTGAGCGTTCTGCATACGCCGGTACTGCTTGCGGAAGTTTTGCAGTGGCTGCGTATTCGGCCCGAGGGCGTTTACCTCGATGCTACGGCGGGAACGGGCGGCCATCTGGTCGAGATTGCCAGCCGCCTGACCACGGGGCGCGTGATTGGAATCGATCGCGACCCAAACGCGCTGGCCATCGCGCGCGAACGGCTCAAGGAACACGAAGACAAGGTGACTCTGATGCAGGCAAGCTTTTCCGAAATCGGCGAGGTAACGCGCGAGCTGAAGACACCGCCTCTTGATGGCGTCGTCGCCGACCTGGGCATTTCGACACTCGAGCTTGACACACCGGAACGCGGTTTTTCGTTCCGCTGGGCGGCGCCTCTTGATATGCGCATGAACCCCGCGCAAGAGCTGACCGCCGACGAAATTGTGAACTACCGGCCGGAGAAAGAACTGGCCGACATCCTCTACCAGAAAGCCGAGGAGAGGGATTCACGCAGAATCGCCAGAGCAATTGTTCGCGCGCGGCCCATCCGCGATACCGAACATCTGGCAACGGTTGTGGCAGGGGCCCGTAAAGCAAGGGGAAGGCAGAGACTGCATCCCGCGACAAAAACGTTTCTGGCGCTGCGGATAGCGGTGAATCGAGAGTCGGAGGAACTCGAGCAGTTTCTTTCGCGGACCCCTGCCACTTTAGCTCCCGAAGGCCGCTGGTTGATGTTGAGCTATCACTCGCTCGAAGACCGGCTGGTCAAGCACGCCTTCCAGCGCTTGGTGCGCGAAGGCACGTTTCGAATTCTCACGAAAAAAGTAATCGAGCCCACCCTCGATGAAGTTGCCCGCAATCCACGCGCTCGCAGCGCGAAGATGCGGGTCGCGGAAAGGACAGCCGCGGCGGAAGCGTAATCGCCGCCAGTGCAACATGACCGAATACTACACCGTCAAGCGCATCGACAATTCTCGGCTCGCGCGGCCTTCGGCTCCGAATCGCTTCCGCGAACTCTGCCGCCGCATGGCCTGGGGCACGGCGCTCGCGTCCTGCCTGCTCTTCTACGCCTGGCAGCATTTCGAATGCATCCAGCTCCGTTACACGCTCGAGCAATTGCAATCCGAGAAGTCGCAGGCCGCCCAGCTGAATCAGCAATTGCATCTCGAAGACGATTCGCTTCGCTCGCCGATGCGCATTGACGCCATCGCCCGCCAGCAGCTCGGCCTGACCGTCCCCGTGCCCGGCCAGGTGGCTCCGGCGCAGGGCAGCTCCGCCGATGTGCTCGCTCAAGTTCGTTCGCAGTCGCAAGTGCCGCGGCCGTAGCCTCATTTTCACGGCTCTCTCGCGGCCCGCGAGCCTCAACATGGACTCGGACTGTCGGAGCGCGATGAATCACGCCGGGCGAAGATTCAAGTTCACGAGGCCGGAGTCCCGTAGCTCATGGAGCAGCGCAGTCCCCGCGTCCGCTGGTTGATCATTTTTCTCGTGGCCGTGGTTTGGACAGGCGCCATTCTCATCCGGCTCAGTTACCTCCAGCTCTTCCGCTATAGCGATTATCTTTCCAAAGCACAGCATCAGCAGCAGCGAATCCGCGAAACCACTCCGAAGCGCGGCACGATCTTCGATCGCAACGGCCACGAGCTCGCCGTCAGCCTGCCCGTTGATTATTGCTTCGCCGATCGCTCCGAAATCAACGATCCCGAAATGGTCGCGCGCCTGCTCTCTCACGTTTTGAACGTTCCCGCCGAAGATCTCGAAGCCAAGCTCGCCGAACCTCACCCGTTTCCGAAACTCGCGCGCAAGCTCACTCCCGAAATCGCCAGCCGCATCGATGCCCTCAACCTCCGCGGCATCTACGTCCAGAAGGAACCGGTGCGCGTCTATCCCCAGCGCACTCTCGCGTCGCAGGTTATCGGCTACGTCGATGTCGACGAGCACGGCCTCGGCGGCATCGAATACTCCCTCGACAAACTCATTCGCGGCAGACCTGGGCACGCCTTCGTCACCGAAGACGCGCATCGCCGCGGCGTTGACCGCCGCGAAGACGCCGCTCTTCCCGGCGCCAGCGTCACCCTCACCATCGACGAAAATATCCAGTACATCGCCGAAAAGGAATTGTCCGCGGCCATCACCGACACCCAGGCGAAATCCGGCACTATCGCCATCGAAGATCCCAACACCGGCGAAATGTTGGCCATCGCCAATTGGCCCACCTTTGATTCCAACGACTCGCCCGATTACTCCGATGACGCGCGCATGGACCGCGCCGTTGCCGCCGCTTACGAGCCCGGCTCAACATTTAAAGTTATCACCATGGCCAGCGCCTTCGAAAACGGAGTGGCATCTCCCACCGATCTCGTCGATTGCCAGATGGGCTCGATCCAATTGCCGGGCCGCGTGATTCACGATTGGCGTCCCTTCGGCGTTCTCACCGTCGCGCAAGTCCTCACGAATTCGAGCGATGTCGGTTCGATCAAGATCGCTCTGAAAATTGGCGCGCCGAATTTCTATCAGACCATCCGCAAGTTCGGCATTGGCCAGCTCACTGGCATCGATCTCCCCGGTGAAAATCACGGCCTTTTCCGGCCCGTTGAGGATTGGTCCGCGAATTCGATCGGCTCGATCGCCATCGGCCAGGAAGTGAGCGTCACGCCGGTGCAGACCACCACCGCGATTTCGGCTGTGGCCAACGGCGGTTATCTCTACCGTCCGCACGTGGTGAAGGCAATCGGTGCGAGTCCCGCCAACGGCATTCAAGCCGCCGCGGCCACCGAGCCCGCGCCGCGCCACATCCTCGACGCCCGCGTCGCCGCCACGCTTCGCCACATGATGGAAGGCGTCGTCCTCGAAGGCACCGGCAAGCCCGCGCGTTTGAACGGCTACACCGACGCCGGCAAATCCGGCACCGCCCAAGAAATTGATCCGACGACGGGCCGCTATTCTCCCAATCAGTACGTTACTTCCTTCGTTGGTTTTGCACCCGTAAACGATCCGGCCATTACGATTCTCGTGGTTCTCGATTCCCCTATCGGCGCGCATCACGGCGGCGAAGTCGCCGGCCCGGTTTTCCGCCGCGTCGCGACCCAGGTTCTCGCCTATCTCAACGTTCCCCACGATGTGCCGGTCGTCCCGCCGGTCGAGATGGAGGCGCGCCGCCGTCAAGATGCGATGCCGTCGCCCGCGGACAAATCCTCCGCGCACCACGCCACGCTTGCGCAAGGCGGCCAGAACGCGCCGGCGACATCTTCTGACGCGACTTCCAACGCTTCCGGCGCCGCTCCGACCGTCGAATTCGGCGGTGAGGAGGGCGTGATCGTCCCGAGCTTGCGCGGCCAAAGCGTCCGCGGCGTCACTGAAACCTGCTCCAAACTCGGCCTCACTCCCGTTCTGGTTGGCAGCGGCGTTGCTCTCGAACAATCCCTGGAAGCCGGCGCTCGCGTCGAACGCGGCAGCCGCATCGTCGTTCGCTTTGGCCGCCCCGGACAGATCCTCCCCGTGTCTTCCGAGGGAGATACGAATTGACACTTACGATGAAACGCGATTTGAGCCGCGCCGAGCGCGGCCCTAAGATAGTTGAGGACGTCATCGAAATGGACTTGCGCGAACTAATGAGCGGCGTCGAAGCCATCAGCATCACAGGACCTCTCGATGCTGAGATTTCGGCCGTGGCCTGCGACAGCCGCAAAGTCGCGCTAGGCGCCCTCTTCTTTGCGCTCCACGGGACGAAGGACGACGGCAATCGCTTCATCGCCGACGCGATGGCACGCGGCGCGAAATCCATCGCATCCGAATCGCCTCGGACCGCTGACGCCTCGCCTGACGTCGCGTGGATTCAACTTCCCGCCGGCTCCGCTCGCCGCGCGCTTGCCATCACCTCAGCCAATTTCTTTCACCATCCCGCCGCTGCCCTTCAGCTCGTCGGCGTCACGGGCACGAACGGCAAGACCACCACCGCATTCATGATCGATTCGATTCTACGCGCCGCCGGATACACCACCGGCCTTATCGGCACCACCGGCTACCGCACGCCCAAAGGCCCGCGCACCGCGAAGAACACCACTCCCGAATCGCTCGACCTCCAGGAAATGTTTGCCGAGGTCCGCGATGCAGGCGGCTCCGCGGCCGTTCTCGAAGCCAGCTCCCACGCTCTCGCCATGGATCGCCTCTGGGGCTGCCATTTTGCCGCCGCTGTTTTCACCAATCTCACCCACGACCACATGAATTTTCACCACACCTTCGAAGAATACTTCGCGGAAAAGCGCAAGCTCTTCGCAGGCACGGGTGCCGGCGCGCCCGATGCTGCAGTTCTAAATGCCGACGATTCCTGGGGCCAGCGTCTCATCGAAGAACTTGCTGCCGCGAAGCAGCGCACGCTCACCTACGGTCTCGGAGAAACCGCCCAGATCACCACAAAGAAATTCGCACTGTCTTTCTCCGGCCTCGATTTCACCGCTCAGACTCCCGCCGGAAAAGTTGCCGTGCAATCGCATCTCGTCGGCCGCGTCAACGTCTACAATATTCTCGCCGCCATCGGCGCCGCCCTCGCTCTAGACATTCCAATCCCTCGCATCGAGGCCGGCATCCGCGATCTGAAATCCGTGCCGGGCCGTTTCGAGCGCGTCGATGAAGGCCAGCCCTTTCAAGTTGTCGTGGATTACGCGCACGCCGACGACGCCCTCCGCAATCTCCTGACCGTCGCGCGCGAATTGGTCGGCACTGGCCGCGTCCTGCTCCTCTTCGGCGCGGGCGGCGAGCGCGACCGCACCACGCGCCCGTTGATGGGCGAGGCGGCAGGCGCTCAGAGCGATCTCGTCATCTTAACGAGTGACAACCCTCGCAGTGAAGACCCCCTGCGCATCATCAACGACGTGGTCGTCGGATTGCAAAAAGTGAACGCGAAGTACCAAATCGAGCCGGATCGGGAACGAGCGCTCGAGCTAATTCTGGCGGAAGCCAAGCCCGGTGATCTAGTCCTGCTCGCCGGCAAGGGCCACGAGACTTGCCAGATTTTGCGCGACCGCACTCTCGATTTTGACGACCGCGAAATGGCCCGCAAGATTCTGCGTGCCATGGGTCACCGGAGGGTGACGGCGTAAGCCCTTTATCCTCCTTGCGGCACGCGCGGCGGGGCCAAGGATTAAGTTTGAAGCAACATCTCGGGGATCACGGCGAGCACGGGTGACGACCGGACCACTGGAGACGCGATGCGGTGGACGATGGAACAGGTGGCTGGCGGTATGGGTGTACCGCTTCCCGCCGGGCTCGACCCCCTGGCCCGGGTGGCCGGTGTCTCGATTGATTCTCGCTCCGTTCGTCCCGGCGAACTGTTCGTCGCCATACGCGGACCGCGTCACGACGGACACACTTTCGTGGAGAGTGTTCTGGCAAATGCTGTTTCGGCCGCGGTCGTGGCGCGAGATTCCGTGGCCGCTTACCCGGAAGCGATTCGCGGCCGGCTGTTCCCAGTCGAAGACACGCTCCGCGCGCTCCAGCAATTGGCTTCGAATGTCCTCCGCAAGTGGCGCGAGGCTGCGCCGGGAAGACGTGTGGGCGCCGTCGCTGGTTCGGTGGGAAAAACGACCACGAAGGAAATTCTCGCGGCGCTGTTGGCCGCGAGGTTCCGCGTACTGAAGTCCAGCGGCAACCTCAACAACGAATACGGTCTGCCGCTCACGCTTCTGCAACTCGAGGACGATCACGAGGCTGTTGTCGTCGAGCTGGGAATGTCGCGGCGCGGCGAATTGGCGCGCCTGACGCAAATTTGCGCGCCCGATGTCGGCGTCGTTACGCGCGTCGCCATCGAGCATCTCGAATTTTTCAGTTCGCTTGATGAAGTCGCATTGGCCGAGCGCGAATTGATCGACAACTTGCCGCGCCGCAGTGATGGATATGGCGCGGTCTCTGTGCTGAACGCCGACGACGAGCGCGTCGCCGCGTTCGCCGACGCCGCGCCCGGGCCCGTGCTTTGGTTCGGCGGCGCCGCGAAAACGGCGTTCCGCGCCGAAAATATCGAAGACCGCGGTATCGAAGGCACGGCCTTCGATTTTGCGTGGCCGGGCGGACGCGCGCGGCTCGAATTGCCGCTCATCGGCCGGCACAACGTCATGAACGCAGTCGGCGCTCTTGCCGCGGCCAGCATTTGGGGTGTGGGCGCCGCCGACGCCAAGCAGGTGTTTCCGGCATTGCAGCCGCCCGACAAGCGCGGCGAAGTCGTTCGCTTCGATGAAGGATTTGTGGTGATCAACGATTCTTACAATTCGAGTCCCACGGCCCTCGATGCGCTCTCGGATCTGCTCGCAAATTCCGGCAACTATCGCCGGCGCATTCTGGCCGCGGGCGAAATGCTCGAGCTCGGCGCGTCCTCGCCGCAATTCCATCGCGATTGCGGACGCCACGCCGCCATGACCCGCCGCATCGATTGGATTTTTGGTGTGCAGGGCGACGCCGCGGAGATAGTGAAGGGCGCCATCGCCGCAGGTCATCCGTCCGCGCAAACGCGGTTTTTCGCGTCGTCCGAAGAGGCTGCCGAATTCCTATCGGATTTTCTGACCCGCGGCGATCTGCTGCTCTTGAAAGGCTCCCGCGGCGTGAAAATGGAAAAAATTCTCGAGACGCTTCGCGCGAAATATCCTGCGAAGAACGCGCAGCCTGCCGCCGAATCTCCCGAGCGCGTGCGGTCGGGGCGGGACTGATATGCTTTACTATCTCTTCTTCTACGTCCTCCACCCGTATTTCAGCCCGCTGAACGTATTTCGCTACATCACCGTGCGGACCGCGGTGGCCAGCATTACCGCGCTCATTCTCTCGCTCGTTCTCGAGCCCTGGGTCGTAAAGCGCCTTCGCGAAATGCAGGTGAAGCAGTTCATTCGCGAAGAAGGGCCGAAGCATCACCAGGCCAAGGCGGGAACTCCCACGATGGGTGGCGTTTTAATCGTCGCTGCCATCGCCATCCCTACGCTCCTCTGGGCCGATCTGCGCAATCCCTACGCCATGCTCGCCCTCGGTGCCACCCTCGCGTTCGGCGCCATCGGCTTCGTAGACGATTACAATAAAGTCGTCCGCCGCCGCAATCTCGGCCTCACCGCGAAATCCAAATTCACATTTCAAATCCTCACCTGCGTCGGCGTCGGCGCCGTCCTTCTGGGTCTCCAACAGCGTGGCGCATATTCCACCGAGCTCAGCGTTCCGTTTTTCAAACGCTTGCACCCTGATCTCGTGATTCGCCCGCTTCTGACGCACAACATCATCTGGCCTCTCGCGTTCGTCCCCTTCATTCTGTTTTTGATTCTGGTCATTGTCGGCTGCTCGAACGCCGTCAATCTCACCGACGGCCTCGACGGCCTGGCCATTGGCTGCACGCTCGTTGCCGCTGGCGCGCTCACCGTCCTCACTTACGTTTCCAGCCACGCGCGCTTCGCCGAATATCTCGACATCCAGCATATTCCCGACGCGGGCGAGCTCACCATCTTCTGCGGCTCGATTCTCGGCGCTTCTCTCGGCTTTCTTTGGTACAACACGCATCCCGCCGAGCTCTTCATGGGCGATGTCGGTTCGCTCGCCATTGGCGGCGCGATCGGCACCGTCGCCGTCATCATCAAACAGGAAATTTTGTTGCTTTCGATCGGCGGCGTCTTCGTCATCGAAGCGCTCTCGGTCATCATTCAGGTGGCGTCCTTTAAGCTCACGGGGAAGCGCGTCTTTCGCATGGCTCCGCTCCATCACCATTTCGAGCTTCTCGGATGGAGCGAATCGAAAATCATCGTCCGCTTCTGGATTGCGGCGCTGGTCTTCGCGCTTTTCTCGTTGACGACTTTGAAGCTGAGGTAGCAACAGTGCGGCCCGGAATCGATTTGACGGATAAACGCGTGCTGGTCGTCGGACTCGCGCGCACGGGAATTGCCTCCGCGCTCTTCTCCGCAGCCCGCGGCGCTCGCGTCACCGCGACCGACGAGCTGCCCGAAGAAAAGCTGAAGGAAGCCGCCGCGAAATTGCGTTCCGCCGGTGTGCGCGTTGAGCTCGGCGTGCATCGTTCCGAAATTTTCCTCGATCAGGACCTCGTTGTCGTCAGCCCCGGCGTCCCCGCGAAATTGCCGCCCCTCGAACTCGCGCGTGGCCGCGGCATTCCTGTCTGGAGCGAAATCGAATTGGCGTGGCGCTTCCTGCACGGCCGCCTTGTCGCTATCACGGGCTCGAACGGCAAAACGACCACCACCTCTCTCGTCGCTCACATTCTGAAAACCGCCGGGATTCCAACACTGATCGGCGGCAATATCGGCACGCCTCTTCTCGCTCATGTCGAATCCTCTACGGATTCGACCATCACCGTCGCCGAAATCAGCAGCTTTCAGCTCGAAACCATCGAAGCTTTCCGCCCCGACATCGGCGTCCTCCTCAATCTCACGCCCGATCATCTCGATCGCCACACTTCCTTCGAAGAGTACGCGCGCGTGAAAATGCGCCTCTTCGAAAATCAGATCGAATGCGACGCCGCCATTCTCAACGCCGACGATCCCGAAGTCGCGCAACGCTTGCCCGCGCGCCCGCATGTCTACTGGTTCAGCCGCCAAAAACGCGTCGCGAGCGGCTCATTTTTGCGCGACGCCCAGATTATTTTTCGCGACGACGGCGCCGAAGAAATCCTCCTCCGCCGCGAAGATATTCCTCTCCGCGGCGGCCACAACGTCGAAAACGTTCTCGCCGCATGCATCGCCGCGCGATTGTCCGGCGCCGCGCCCGCCGCAATTTCGCACGGCGTCAAAACATTTCCCGGCGTCGAGCATCGCATCGAGTTCGTCGCGGAAATCGATGGCGTCCAGTTCTACAACGATTCGAAAGCCACCAACGTCGACGCCACGCTCAAAGCCATCACCGCATTTTCCTCGCCGCTCCTCGTGATTCTCGGCGGCAAGGACAAGGGCGCACCCTACACGCCGCTCCGTGAGCCGCTCCGCCGTCACGCGCGTGTCGCCCTTCTGATCGGTTCCGCCACTCCCAAAATTGCCGCCGATCTCGGCGACGCCGTGCCGCTCGTCCACGCCGAATCTCTCGATCGCGCCGTGCACTTGGCCTTCGAGCACGCGCGGCCCGGCGACACCGTTTTGCTCGCGCCTGCCTGCTCGAGCTTCGATCAGTTCGAAAATTACGAGCATCGCGGCCGCGTTTTCAAAGACTTGATCCGCCAGCTCGCCGCGCATCGTTCCGGCCACGCCGCCAACGCCGGCGCGCCGGCCAATCATCACTAGGAGAAGCGTAACGCATGCCTCGGACCCTACAACCGGATCGCAAGCTCTTCGGCGCCACCATCGCCCTCTGCCTCGTCGGCGCCGTCATGGTTTTTAGCGCTTCCGCCGTCACTGCCAGCGAAGAGGGCGGCAGCGGCTATGGGTTTTTCCTCCGCCAGCTTTTCTTCATGATCATTGGCATCATCGGCATGTTCGCGCTGATGAATTTCGATTATCGCAAGCTGCGTCAGCCGCGCGTCATCTTCACCGGCCTCGGATTGATTCTTCTCTTTCTCTTTGGCGTCTTCTTCCTCGATCGCTCGCATCATACCCATCGCTGGATTCGCCTCGGCCCCGCCAGCATCCAGCCGTCCGAAATCGCCAAGCTCGTCGTGATTCTCTATCTCGCCTGGTTTCTCGAGCTGCGCAAGTCCGCTCCACGCGGCGCCCCGCAATTTGACATCAACGACATCAAACATTCTCTTCTCCCTGCTCTCGCGCCGGTTTTGATCATTGCCGCATTGATCCTCGCCGAACCCGATATGGGCACCGCCTGCATGATTCTTCTCGTCGCCGTCGTCATGCTCTTTGTCGCCGGACTCTCCTGGAAATATCTGGCGGGTGGCGTTCTCGCCGCTATGCCCGTGTTCTATCTGCTCATCGTTCGCGTGCCCTACCGCTATCACCGCCTGATGGCCTTCCGCGCTCCCGATTCGGATCCGCAGGGCTACGGCTTCCAGCTCCTCCAATCTCTCATCGCCGTCGGCTCCGGCGGCCTCACCGGCGTCGGCCTCATGGAAAGCAAGCAGAAGCTCTTCTATCTCCCCGAAGCGCACACCGATTTTATTTACGCCGTCCTCTCCGAAGAGCTCGGCTACATCGGCGCCGTCGCCGTTCTCGCCCTTTTCACCTTCTGGGGCTGGCGCGCTTTCCGCGCAGCCATTCAGGCGCCCGACGAATTCGGTCGCCTTCTGGGTCTCGGCTTCACGACGCTCGTTGTCGGCCAGGCCCTCGTCAATCTCAGCGTCGTCCTCGGCCTCGTCCCGACGAAAGGCATTCCGCTGCCCTTCATCAGCTACGGCGGCTCGAGTTTACTCGTCATGCTCTTGGCCACCGGCGTGCTCCTCAATATCAGCCAGCACGCTCAGCCAGAGGAATGAGCGCCAAGAAATGGGCATCGACGAAACGATGGCTACGAGAGCTTTGAACGCGGGCGAGCCGCCTAGCGGAAGCAGCGCGAGCTCCGCGGCATGAAATTACTAATCGCCGGTGGCGGCACGGGCGGCCACGTTTTTCCGGCCCTCGCCGTCGCCCGCGAATGGCTCCTCCGGGCCGATCCCGGAGCGCCGCCGGCATCCGCCGTCGAGATTCAAAAGAGGGAAGTCGTGATTGTAGGCACCACAAACGGCCTCGAAGCCAAATTAGTCCCGCAGGCGGGTCTCCCGCTCGAGACCATCCGCGTCGCTGGCCTCAAAGGCATTGGCGGCCTGCGCTTCTTCAAAAACGCCGCCATGCTTCCCGCCAGCGCCTGGGACTCCGAAAAAATCATTCGCCGCAACCATTTCGCCGCGGCCTTCGGCGTCGGCGGCTACGCCTCCGGCCCCATGATGCTTCTCGCCGCTCTTCACGGCATTCCTACCGTCATCTTCGAGCCCAATATCGAGCCCGGCTTCACCAACCGCGTTCTCGCGCGTCTCTCCACCCGCGTCGCCACCGGCTTCGAGGAAACCGCGCGCCGCTTCGGCCCCAAAGCCGTCCTCACCGGCGTCCCCGTCCGCCGCGAATTTTTCCAGGCTCCCGTCCGCGAGCATGTCCCTCCGCTCAACATTCTCATCACCGGCGGCAGCCGCGGTGCGTTGCCCATCAATCGCGCCGTCATCGACTCGCTCGACCGTCTCTCCGCTCGAAAAAACCAGCTTTTCATCGTGCATCAAACCGGCGAACGCGACTATAATGCCGTTCGTGTAGCGTATGCGCTTCGTGAATTCAACGCGGAGGTCAGCCCCTTCATCGACAACATGGCGGAGCGGTTTGCCCAGGCGGACGTAATTGTCTGCCGCGCGGGTGCCATCACCGTGGCGGAAATCACTGCCGCCGGACGTGCCGCCATCTTCATCCCCTTCGGTGCCGCCACTGACGCTCACCAGCTCCTCAACGCGCGTTCTCTCGAATCCGTCGGCGCCGCCCGCGTCCTTCCGCAAGATGAATTGACGCCCGAGCGCCTGACCACCGAAATCTTTTCTCTCCTCGACCAGCCCCGGAGAATTTCTGAAATCGAGCTGCACGCCCGATCGCTCGCCCGGCCTCGCGCCGTCGCGGACATCGTCGATCTGCTCGAGGGCGTGGCGCGGCTATGATGGTGACTTTCCGCAATTTTCAGCGCATTCATCTCGTTGGCATCGGCGGCAGCGGTATGAGCGGCATCGCCGAAGTCCTCCTCTCGAGCGGCTACGCCGTTTCCGGTTCCGACATCAAATCCTCGCCCGTCACCGTGCGCCTCCAGGGACTCGGCGCGAAACTCTTCGAGGGCCACCGTGCCGCGAATGTTCATGGCGCGCACGTCGTTGTCATTTCTTCCGCCGTGAAAGTCGACAACGTCGAAGTCGTCGAAGCGCATCGCCAGAAAATTCCCGTCATCCCGCGCGCGGAAATGCTCGCGGAACTGATGCGCCTCAAATACGGCATCGCCGTTGCCGGCGCTCACGGCAAGACCACCGCCACTTCCATGACCGCCTCCGTTCTCGCCGCCGCCGGTCTCGATCCCACGTTTGTCGTCGGTGGCCGCGTGAATCACATCGGCTCGAATGCCCGCGTTGGACAGGGCGAATACATGGTCGTCGAGGCGGACGAGAGCGATCGCTCGTTCCTGCTCCTCGCTCCCGTCATCGCCGTCGTCACCACCATTGACCGCGAGCATCTCGATCAGTACCCCTCGCTCGAGGAAATTCAAACCACGTTCCTCCAATTCGTGAATCGCGTTCCTTTTTACGGCGCGGTCATTCTCTGTCTCGACGAGCCGCACGTCCAAACCATCCTCCCCGGCGTGAAGCGCCCGATAATCACCTACGGCACCACGAGCCAGGCCGATCTCATCATCAGCGATGTGCGCCTCGAAGGGATGTCGAGCCGCTTCCGCCTCGCCTATCACGGCGAAGATCTCGGCGATTTCCATCTCAACTCGCCGCCTGGAATTCACAACGTTCGCAACGCCGCCGCGGCCGCTGCCGTCGCTCTCTCGCTGAACGTCCCGGCCGATTTGATTCGCCAGGGCCTCGAAAAATTTTCAGGCGTGGGCCGCCGCTTTGAAACCAAAGGCGTCTTCAATGGCGTCACTCTCATCGACGATTACGGCCATCATCCCGCCGAAATCCGCGCCACTCTCGACGCCGCGCGCGGCTGCGGTTTCAAGCGCCTCCTCGTTATCTTCCAGCCACATCGGTACACGCGCACCCAGCATTTGTGGGAAGATTTTCGCCAGGCCTTTAACCAGGCGGACATTCTCATCGTGCTCGATGTCTACGCTGCCGGCGAGTCGCCCATCGAAAACATCAACGGCGATTTGCTCGCCCAGGCCATCAGTACCGCCGGCCACAAAAACGTCATTTTTGCCAGCACCATGCAGCCCGCCGTCGAATTTCTGCTGAAAGAAGCACGGCCCGGCGATGCCATTCTGGCCATTGGCGCGGGCAGCG
This sequence comes from uncultured Acidobacteriota bacterium, assembly GCA_963771905.1. GTDB lineage: Bacteria > Acidobacteriota > Terriglobia > Acidiferrales > UBA7541 > Palsa-147. The sequence goes on along the minus strand of CAVYVI010000004.1, from coordinate 112,020 downwards.
TGAATCGCGCCCTCGATCAACTCGCCGTTTTATTCGGCGCGCAAATTCTGGAGCCGCATGCGTATTAGCGACAAACCGGTCGCCGCCCGCCTCGTCGCACTCGGCGTGGAATTGCTCCCGGACGTGTCTCTCGTCGGCAAGACCTCTCTCGGCATCGGCGGCACAACCGACGAACTCGTCATCCGCCGCTACGAAACGCTTCCGGACGTGATGGCCGAGCTCAAAAAAGAAGGCATCCCCCACAAATTTCTCGGCGGCGGAACGAACGTCCTGGTCGCCGACGGCGAATTGCCCTGGGTCGTCCTCCATCTTCCGTCCGCGAAGCCTGGCGTGCGCATCGAAGGCAACGCCGCCTTCGTCGATGCCGCCGCCGATCTCGGTGGCACCGTTACCTTCTGCGCGAAGAATGATCTCGGCGGTATGGAAGGACTCATCGGAGTCCCGGGCAGCATCGGCGGCGCATTGCGCATGAATGCGGGCGCGTATGGCACGCAGATCGGCTCCTACGTTCGTGAAGTCGAACTCTATCGCGCTGCGAGCGCGCGCAACGAAATCCTGCGCGGCACGGACATTCGTTTTGACTACCGTCACACCTCGTTCGCGCCCGAGGATGTCATGCTGCGCGTCAAACTCGAATTGCCCGTCAAGCCCTACAAGGAAATCGTGGCGGGCATCAAGGTTTGCAACGAAAAACGCCGCGCCAGCCAGCCGCTTAATCAAAAAAGCGCGGGCTGTATTTTCAAGAATCCGCCCGGCGCCTCGGCGGGCCGTATGATTGACGAACTCGGCTTGAAAACTTTTCGCGTGGGCGACGCCATGGTCAGCGACCGCCACGCGAATTTTTTCGTCAATGCGGGCCAGGCCACCTGCGCCGATATGCTGCGCCTGATTGACGATGTGCGCGAGCGCGTTCGAAAATCTTTTGGCATGGAGCTCGAGAACGAGGTGATCCTCTGGAAAAACTGAGGACCATGGACGCGGACGCTTATCACCAGGAAGTTCTTTCTGAGGAAGAGCCGAAGTATCTTCGCCGGCAAAAACCGGTCGAGATTCGCCGCCGTAAATTCGGAAAGAAAGCTTGGAAGTCGTATCTCCGCGTGTCCGTAATGATCGTCGCGTCGGTTGCCGCCGCGGGCGCTCTATATGCCATGGGGAATTTTCTTCTTACTTCGCCCGAAATGTCCCTGACTCATCCCGATCAGATCGCTCTCACCGGCAATCACTTTGTTTCGCGCCCGAGCGTCCTCGAGGTTTTTGCCGCCGATCGCGGCCGCAGCGTTTTGCGCGTTCCGCTCGATGCTCGCCGGAAGCAGCTCGAATCACTGCCGTGGGTCGATCGCGCCACGGTCCGCCGCGCCCTGCCGAATCATCTCCAGGTCGAAATCGTCGAGCGCGTCCCCATCGCCTTCCTCCGCGATGACAGCGATCTTTCTCTCATCGATGTTCACGGAGTGATTCTCGACAAGCCCGTCTCCGGCAATTTTCATTTTCCCGTTGTCACCGGAATCCATCCGGGCTTGCCCGCCGACGAACGCGAACGCCGCATGCAGCTTTTCAGCGGCTTCCTCCAGCAAATCAACGCGGCGCGCTCCGGTGCCGCCGACCACGTGAGCGAAGTGGATCTCTCCGACGCCCGCAATCTGCGCGCTACATTTTCTGGATTGCCCGGCTTTAGTGCATCCTCGTCCGCGAATGACGGACCGCTCGTCGTTTATTTCGGCGATCGCGATTTTCAAACCAAATTTCAAACTCTGCTCGATCAGATTGGCCAATGGCGCACCACCGCCGGCCGCGTCGAGCTCGTGGATTTGCGCTTCAATGGCGAAGTCGTTGTGAATCCGGATACGTCGTTCGTGCCGCCCAAGCAGGCCCCTGCTCAGCAGCAGGACGCGAAGACGAAAGTCTCGCCGCCGCTCGTCGTCCAGCGTCCGCCGAAGCGCACGGTGAAGCACTCGAAATAAAATTGGGCAACACGAACTAGCTGTGCGGCAATCGAATTCAGAATAGTAGTCGGGAACGCGAAGGAGCCGGAAGTTGGGGAAGAAGGAACGCTACATCGTCGGTTTGGATATCGGCAGCACGAAAACCTGCGCCCTCGTCGGTGAGCAGGAAGAAGATGGTAACGGCGTCAAATTTGTCGCTCTCGGTGCCGCGGAATCGAAGGGTTGGCGCAAAGGCCAGATCGTCAATCTCGATCTCGCCGTCAGCTCCATCCGTGCCGCCGTTGAAGAAGCCGAAGCCGTCGTCGGCATGCCGGTCGAATCCGCGCTCATCGGCGTGGCTGGCGGCCATGTTCGCGGCGTGAACAGCCGCGGCGGAATCACGCTCGGCCAGCGCCCGCGCGATGTGCAAAAGGACGATGTCCGGCGCGCCGTCGAAGCCGCGCGCAATGTGACCCTCCCCGAAGATCGCGAAGTTCTCCACGTCCTGCCGCAGGAATTTTTTCTCGACCAGCAGGACAGCATCCGCGATGCCATCGGCATGGTCGGCCAGCGTCTCGAAGCCAACGTCCACATCGTCACTTCATCGGCGATGGCCACTCAAAATATCGTCACTGCTGTGAATCGCGCGGGCGTGGTTGTGAGCGACACCGTTCTCGAGCCTCTCGCCTCCGCCGAAGCGTGCCTCACGCAGGATGAACGCGATTTGGGCGCGTGCCTTCTCGACATCGGTGGCGGCACCACGGAATTGCTCGTTTACGGCGGCGGATTCATTCGCCACACCGGCGTCGTCCCGATCGGCGGCGATCATTTCACCAACGATCTCGCCGTAGGTTTGCGCACCCCCGTTCCCGAAGCTGAAAAAATAAAACGAGATTACGCCGTCGCTTGGCGCGAAATGATGACTCAGGACCGTCCCATCGAAATCGCCAGCGTGGGCGACCGCCCGCCGCGCACCGTCTTCTCGCGCATGCTCGCCGAAATTGTCGAAGCCCGCGCCCAGGAATTGCTCACTCTCGTGCACGACGAACTCCGCCGCGCCGGACTCGACTCGCAAATTCCCGCGGGTCTTGTTTTCACCGGCGGCGGCTCGCGTTTGCGCGGATTGCCCGAGCTCGCCGAAAAAATGTTTTCGTTTCCGGTGCGCGTCTCTTTGCCGCGCGGAATCGCCGGAATGAACGACGAAGTCACCCAGCCCGAATATTCGTCCGTCGTCGGCTTGGTGCTTTACGGGGCGCGCACACGCCGCCTCGCGGGCGCCAAAGCTTCCGGCTGGACGGAAAAATTGAAGGCGCTGTTTGCGGGCCAGTCTTAGCAAGGCCATCCGGGGAGGGAACGGATGGGAAAGACATCAGGGGGAGGAAGAATGACGTCGAAAGAATCAGGACTGCGAGTCTCGTTCAGTGAAGAGATTACCAACGGCGCGAGAATTAAAGTCATCGGTGTGGGCGGCGGTGGCACCAACGCCGTCAACCGTATGATCCGCGCCAAAGTCGAAGGCGTGGAATTCATCGCCGCCAACACTGATTTGCAGGCGCTCAAATTGTCGCAGGCGCCTGTAAAACTTCAGCTCGGCGCCAAACTAACCAAAGGTCTCGGCGCGGGCGCCAATCCCGAAGTCGGCCGCAAGGCCGCGCTCGAAGATACGGACAAAATTCTCGAAGCGCTTGACGGCGCGGACATGGTGTTCGTCACTTCGGGTCTTGGCGGTGGCACCGGCAGCGGAGCCGCGCCCGTCGTCGCGAATCTCGCGAGCGAACTCGGCGCGCTCACCGTCGCCGTCGTCACCAAACCATTCGCGTTCGAAGGCAAGCGCCGCATGCAGCAGTCCGAGCAATCTCTCGCTGAGTTGATCGGCTGCGTCGACACCGTCATCGTGATTCCCAACGAGCGGCTGATGGAATGCGTCGAGCACGGCACCAGTTTCTTCGAAGCGTTCCGCATCGCCGACGACATTTTGCGCCAGGCAGTGCAGGGCATCAGCGACATCATCACGATTCCCGGCATCATTAATCGCGATTTTGCCGACGTGAAAACGATCATGTCGGGCCAGGGCTACGCCGTGATGGGCACGGCTGTTGCGTCGGGCTCGAATCGCGCCGTCGATGCCGCCAATCGCGCGATCAACAGTCCTCTGCTCGAAGACAATTGCATTCAGGGCGCGCAGGGAATTCTCATTAACGTCACCGGCTCATCGACGTTGACCCTGCAGGAAGTTCACGAAGCTTCATCGATCATTCAGAAAGCGGCGCACGAAAACGCGAACATTATTTTCGGCGCTGTCCAGGATGATGCGATGAAGGAATCGGTGAAAATCACCGTCATCGCCGCGGGATTCCGCGAAGTGGCGCAGCGCAAAACGCACACGCGGCAATCCTTTCTTCCGAAATCGTGGAAATCGGGGCGCGAAGAGAAAAACGTCGTCGCCGAAGTTTCGCGCAACGTCTCCGAAGTCATCCACGAGGTCCCGGCCGACGACCTCGACGTCCCGACGTTCCTCCGGCGCCAGGCCCAGAAGGCCTAGCGCGCATTCTCATTTCCGTTCGCCGCCGCGCCGACTGCGCGACCGGCGCTTGCGGCTGCGTTCGCGCCGCGCCAGCCGCTCGCGCCGCGCCGCATCGCGAATATCCGCGCCTTCGGCGTTCGCGCTGAGATTTTTCTTCGGCGCGCGAATTGCGTAATACACTCAAGTTCGTGGCCGCATCGATTCGAATTCGCCGCGACATCGTCGCGCAGATGATTTCTCACGCCGCGCGTGAGCCGCGCGAAGAATGCTGCGGCCTGCTCGCCGGGCGAGACGCCGCGATTACCGCGATTTTCCCCGCGACGAACGCGGCGGAAAATCCTGCGACCGCCTACGAAATTGCGCCGCGCGAGATTTTTCGCATCGTGCGCGAAATCCGCGCCGCCGGCCTCGAGCTTCTCGGCATTTACCACTCCCATCCGAACGGCGAGAACGCGCCCTCGCCGCGCGACATCGAGCGTGCCTACTATCCCGACGCCGCCTACTTCATTCTTTCGCCGCGGCCCGCCCCGCCGCACTCCGCGGCGCCGCCGATCGCGCCGCGGCCGAAATCGCTGCAGTCCGCCGGGTCGCGCGCCGATCCTCCGCGCCCCGAAGAAACGAATTCCGTGCGCGCGTTTTCGATTCGCGATGGCGCCGTAACCGAATTGCCGGTTGAAATGTTGTAGCGCCGGCGCGCCCGCCGCGAAAAATCTTCAACGTGCATCTCGCGCCCGCGCCGACCAACCGCGTGCGGCGGCGACAAAATCTTCAACGTGCGTTTGGTACGCCGCGAACCCGTGATCAGCGCGCGGCGGAGGCGCGGTGCTCTGCGGCTTCGGCTTCTTCGAGGCGGTGCACGTAGAGAGGGAATCGCGCGGCGAGCACCGCGACTTCGGCGCGCACGCGCGCTTCGACGCCCGAGTCTCCGAGCGACGTCAAAACATCCGCAATCCACGCCGCGATTTTTTCCATTTCCGGCTCGCGCATGCCGCGCGTGGTCACGGCCGGCGTGCCGACGCGAATTCCGCCGGCCTTCATCGGCGGCTGCGTGTCGAAGGGAATCGCATTTTTGTTCACGGTCATGCCGGCGCGCTCGAGAGCTTGCTCCGCATCGCGCCCGGTCATCCCGCGCGATTGCAAATCCACCAGGAACAAATGATTGTCGGTGCCGCCGGTGACGATGCGGAATCCCTGGCGCGCGAGCGCCGCGGCGAGCGCCTTGGCATTGGCAACCACCTGCTTTTGATATTCGCGGAATTCCGGCTGCGCGGCTTCGCGCAGGCAAACCGCCTTCGCTGCGATGATGTGTTCAAGCGGCCCGCCCTGGTTGCCGGGAAACGTGACGCGATCCAAATCCTTCGCATATTTTTCGCGGCAGAGAACCATTCCGCCGCGCGGCCCGCGCAGCGTTTTGTGCGTGGTCGTCGAAACAAAATCCGCGTGCGGCACGGGGCTCGGATGAACGCCTGCGGCCACGAGTCCCGCGATGTGCGCCATGTCGACAAAAAATACCGCGCCCACCGACGCCGCCGCGCGCGCCATCCGCTCGAAATCGATGATCCGCGAATACGCGCTCGCTCCCGCGACGATCATTTTCGGCTGATTCTCTTTCGCGAGGCGCTCGACTTCGTCGTAATCGAGCGTCTCGGTTTCTTTCGTGACGCCGTAGGGAATAAATTTATAAGTCTTGCCGGAAAAATTCAGCGGATGCCCGTGCGTCAAGTGCCCGCCGTGCGCCAGATTCATCCCGAGCACCGTATCGCCCGGTTGCAGCGCCGTGAGATAGACGGAAATATTCGCCTGCGTTCCCGAATGCGCCTGGACGTTTGCATGTTCCGCGCCGAAGAGTTGTTTCGCGCGCGCGATGGCCAGCGATTCCACGCGATCGACATTTTCGCAGCCGCCGTAGTAGCGCTTCCCGGGATAGCCCTCCGCGTATTTGTTGGTGAAGACCGAGCCCATCGCTTCCATCACCGCTTCGGAAACGAAATTCTCCGAAGCGATCAGCTCGAGTCCCGTGGCTTGCCGACGAATTTCTTCGCGCAGCGCGTCCGCCACTTCGGGATCGGCCTGCTCGAGAGAAAGGCTCATGCGCCGGCTTTCGGGAGTTTCGTTTCGCGTGGTCATCGGTTTTTGCCCGTGGGAGAAGCGGTCGCGCTCGTGGCCGCGGCGTGCGCTGCGGCGGTCGAGCGATCGATCTCGGAAATTTTGTCGATGCGGCGCTGGTGGCGTCCGCCGGCGAATTGCGCGGCGAGAAAAGTTCGAACCACTTCGATCGCGCGCGCGTCGTCGAGAATCCGCGCGCCGAGCGTGAGGACATTCGCGTCGTTGTGCTCGCGCGCGAGGCGCGCCGTCATTTCGTCAAACGCATTCGCCGCGCGCACTCCGGGAACTTTGTCCGCCGCGATGGCCATGCCGATTCCCGTGCCGCAGGCGAGAATGCCGAGCTGCGCTTCGCCCGCTGCGACGCGCTCGGCGACGGCGCGTGCGAAATCCGGATAATCGACGGATTCTTCGGAGGATGTGCCCAGATCGTCGCACGCGTAACCTTCTCCGGCGAGAAATTGTTTCACGGTTTCTTTCAGGTGAAAGCCGGCGTGGTCGGCCCCAAGCGCAATGCGCGGCTTCGATGCAGATTCAGCCATCTCGCGGCATTTTAACGGACGCTCGGAAGCATTGCAAACCGGCGGGCGCATCGCCGGCACGCGATTCGAGTCCGTGCGATCCGGGACGCGTGTGATCGCGATCGGGAAGGGTATGAATTTTGTCCCGATTAGAATTGGCCGCGATGTCGTGTTTTCAGTCATTTGGGCTCGATTCTAATCGTTGGGGTGTCCCGATTAGAAAGGCGGTCGTTAGAGTTTCGCCCGGCCGCGATTGCGGCCGGAAACAATTTGCCGGCGGCAATTGAATCGCCGCTCAGGAGATAATCGGACCGCGCGGAGGTTGCGTTTTTGTCCCGATTAGAATTGAACGCGATCGAATGTTTTGTAAGAGTTGCGGCTATTTCTAATCGTTTGGGTGTCCCGATTAGGATTTCTTCGGGCTGAGCGAAGCCGGAAGCTTCGCGCTGATTCGGCTCGCAATTGGCGCGAAGTAGAGGCGACGACCGCTGAGGGCCGAGTTGATGCGCAGTGGTGCGATCGCCGGGGCGGCGGTTCGAGCCCGGTTTTTCGTGAGGACCTGCAGCGCTCCCTTCGACGCTCCGTTCGCGGCTTCGCTCGAGGCTCGGGATAAACAGGGCGGGAAGGGTGAGCCGGTCCCAAGTCGGGGCAAGCCCTTCCTGTGTCAGGGCAAGCCCTTCCGGCGTCAGGGCGAGCGGGCTTCCGGCCCGTTCAGGGCGTCCAGGGCGCCGGCTTTTCGTATTGTCGTTCCTATACATGCTGTCTTCAGAGATAACATCCAATGCGAAAACATGCAAATTGAGTATGTGTAAGGAGTGGTTGTAAGTTGATGTAGGTGAACGGTTTAGCGCTGGTGCGGAACTGCGTAGAAATACGGATGCAAAGATCAAGAATTCACTGGAGCGCGTCGTGTCGGCACTCGGAGCAGCAGCATTGGGGCAACGCCAATCGGAGCAAGGGCCAATGGGGCTCTTGATCTCTCACGAAAGCAAAGTGCCGATTCTAGCGAAGGCTCAGTTTCGTGATTTGAGCACAACGCGGACAAACGGGCGCAACTATTCGTACCTCAACGCCACCATCGGATCGACGCGCATCGCGCGCCGCGCCGGAATATAACAAGCGAGCAGAGCGACACCGATGAAAAGAAGGGAGACACCCGCAAACGTCAGAGAATCTGTGGGCCTTACGCCGTACAGCAGGCCTGCCATCAGGTGCGACACGATCAGAGCACAAACGAGTCCGACCGCAGCACCAGCAATGGCAAGACCCAATCCCTGGCGCAGAACCATGTGCAGGATGCTCCGCCTCTGCGCCCCAAGTGTGAGGCGAATCCCGATCTCGTGTGTGCGCTCGCTTACGACGTACGAAATCACGCCGTAAATTCCAAGCCCGGCGAGCAGCAAGGCTGTCAGAGCGAACAGCGCAACGATTTCCATCGAGAATCGCCTCTCGGAGAGAGACGCGGATACCGCTTCGTCGAGCGTTTGCGCACCGAAGACCGGAAGTCCGGGATCGACGGACTGCACCTGCTCGCGCAGCTCTACGGGAATCGCAGCGGGATCCAGTCGCCCGCGCAAAAATATAGCCAAATCGTTAGGCCGCCGCTGATAGGCGGTCAAATAGATTTCCGGAACGGTCGCTTCCGACAGCGATTCTGTTCGAGCATCCGCGATCACGCCGATCACCGTGGTCCAGGAAGAATCCGCAGGCCTCTTGAAGCGTTTGCCCAGCGCATCCTCGTCTGGCCAATACTTGAGCGCGAGCGCCTCGTTGATCACCGCGACTTGCGGCGCTTTGTCGTTGTCCAACTCATTGAATAAACGGCCGCGCAGCAGCGTTATGCTCAGCAAGTGAAAATATTCGGGCGTAACGGATGAACGGTTGACCAGAGGGGGCTGGCTGCTTTGAGCCTCGTGGCCCTCGAGAATCAACGGGAAAGGATTTAGATCCCTCCAACCATGACCTAGTGGAACAGCCGCGAGATCACCGATGGCTACTTCTTCCACACCGGGCAGCGTCCTGCCACGGCGCAGTATTTCGCGCAAGAACGGCGCCTCTTGAGCGGCGGTTCCATAGATGTCGGTCGTGGGGTCGTTTGGCACAGGCAGCCAGGTGCGAACCGCCATTACATTCTGCGGTTTGAATCCCGGCCGCACATTCAACAAATCCCAGAAACTGCGGAGCAGAAGGCCCGCAGCAATCATCAGCACCAGAGAAAGAGCAAATTCCGTTACTACCAGCACGCGGCGCGTGCGCGCGTGTTCCCCGGAACCGGTCGAGCCGCGCCCTTCCTGTTTGAGCATATGAGTCAAATCCAGCCGGCCGGCATGCAAAGCGGGAGCCAGACCAAAAATCGCGCCGGCGACGAGAGAGGCGCCGAAAGCGAAAAGCAAAACGGACCAGCTAATGGATATCTCAGTAAGCCGCGGCAGGCTGTCGGGAACGATTTGCAGCAGAAACCCTTTCATGCAGAAAAGAATCGCCAAGCCGGCTATTCCGCCGAGCAAGGAAAGAAACAAACTTTCAGTCAGCAACTGGCGTATCAGCCGTGTCCGCGCGGCCCCGAGCGCCTGGCGAACGGCCATTTCGCGCCCTCTCGCGCTGGCGCGCGCGAGCACGAGATTCGCAATGTTCACGCAGCCGATCAGCAGGACCAATCCCACCGCGGCAAGCAGCAGAATCAGCGACTGGCGAACATTGCCGACTACCCTCTCCTTGAGCGGCAGCAATCGCACCGTCCACTGGCTTTGCAGGGGATAATCGAGCGGAAATTGTTTCTGCAAAACGGAAACGAGCGCGTCTAACCGGCTCTGCGCGGCCGCAATCGTCAGTCCAGGTTTGATCCGCGCGATGGCTGCCTGAAGGATGCGGGTGTTCCGCTGCGGAGGCGGGGCAGGCGCGGCGGCAAAACCCGACGCCGCCCAAATTTCGGTGTTCCGTTCATCCGCAGATCGCCCCGGATCGTGATAGCCGGCCGGCATGACGCCGATGACGCGATACAAGTCGTTGTCGAGCCGCAAACTTTCGCCCAGAATCCCCGGATCGGCCGCGAAAGCCCGCTTCCACAATCCGTCGCCGATGAGAACTTCCAGAGTGAATCCGGGCGTGTGATCCTCGGGATTGAACGCGCTACCCAACTGCGGCTTGACGCCCAGCAGCGCAAAATAATTCGGCGCTATATTCAGAAAGCGGATGCGCGCAGGCTGAGACGAGCCCGTGAGATTCACGTCCCCGCCTCCGATTGGCGAAACATACTCGAAAATGCCGGAACGCTGAAGATCCTGCCACTCAGGCACTGACATCCCAACGTCCTGCGCACCCACGCCGGGAACATCATCCTCGATGCTTACGAGCTGGTCCGGTTGCGGGTACGGCAGGGGGTGCAACAGGGTGGCATCGACGACACTGAAAATTGCCGTCGTGGCTCCGATACCCAAGGCAATTGTCAAGACAGAGATGGCGGTGAAGCCCGGAGACTTGCGCAGCATGCGCACGCTGTAACGCATGTCCTGCGCAAGTTGCTCGAACCATTCCCAGCCCCAGGCTACGCGACTTTTTTCCGTTAACGAGGTTACGTTGCCAAAGCGACGCCGGGCAGCGGCGCGTGCGTCGTCCGGGGTCATGCCCGACGCGAGATGTTCCTGCTGGCGCAATTCCAGATGCAGGCGCATCTCCTCTTCGAGGTCTGCATCAAATTGGCGGCGATGCATCAACATCTTGAGGCGTCTCGCGAGTTCGCGCATCCAGTTCATGCCGGAGCTCCTTTCAGACCGCTTCAATCACGCGCGTGATCGCTCCGATGACGCGTTCGAACTGCGACAACTCGACGGTCAGTTGTTTGCGGCCCACTGCCGTCAGCTGGTAGTAGCGAGCGCGGCGGTTGCCAGCCGTTGTGCCCCACCTCGCGGCCACCCAACCCTTGATGAGCATCCGCTGCAACGCCGGGTAGAGCGATCCTTCTTCGACTTGGAGAACGTCATCGGAAATGAGCTGAATGGAATTGGCGATCTCATATCCATGCATCTCGCCGGAGCGCGCCAGAGTTTTCAAGATGAGCAGATAGAGTGTTCCAGGGGGAATCTCGTCTCGATGCAAATCAGCACCTCATGGCATAGTTAGACTATGGCAGTGTTGAACGGTTAGCAGCCTCTGTCAAGAGGCGAGGGCCCTAGCTCAGCTTTCTGCCAGCGGCGTTGCGGGAAATGAAAGGCGTGTTCTGGAGGAATGGCTGGCGCCCCGTCGCGAAGGCTAGGCGTAGAGGAGGGGACGGAGTGCGCTGGTTTTCCAGAAGTAGGCGAGGATGATCACACTGGCGATGGCCGCGTAGGCGCACCAGAGAGAGGTGAAGGCGTAGCGCTTGAACGCCATTACGGCCAGGAGAATCGCCAGGTTTGCGGCGCCGAAGACGACCATGGCCTTGACCTTGGAAAAAAAGAGCGAACCGCAGGTTGCAATCACATAGAGCACCGCGACCGTCGTATTGTTGGTCGCTTGATTGATGTACACGATGCTATTTCCCCGGACGAAGAGTTGCAAGGGATACGCGGTCAACGCCCACAAAATATAAAGCGCCGTCCCCGTGCCGAGGGCGAGGAAAGGCACCATGCGCTTGCGGCTCTTGCCGTTCGGCTCAAAGAGCAGAACGCTGAGCGGCAGCAGGAAGGGGAGGAGCCCCTGCGCATAGAGCATGAAGGCCGCGCCCATGTTGTGAGCGACCGTAGGCGAGAGAATCCCATCCAGTCCCAGCCAGACGAATCCTTCGATGAACTGATGAATGGCGAAGAGCGCGGGCAGAGCGGCGAAGAGCAATTCGCGCCTGTGCTTCACCTTCGTCAAGGTGACGACGCCGATGCCGCCGAGAGCTGCGCTGCCGACAAAGTTGGCTGTGGGTGAAAAGCACATGAGCCGATTTCTCACCGGCGAGGATTGCACCTTTCATGGCAGGACGCAAAAGATATCTGGAGCGGAAACGGAAAAGTGAGAAAGGGAAAGGCAGCAGCAAATTCGACGTCCGAGCGTCGTCAGCCGCGGCTAAGGTTTGTCCTGCGAGGGCTTGGGCGGGGCGCCGGGTTTCGATTCGAGAGATTTTGCGGCACCGCCGTTGCCGCCGCCGGCGAGGTAGCGCATCGCGGTTGCGGCGAGGCCGTCGAGCGCACCACCGCCATTCGAGCTGCTGGTGACGAGAATATCGGGAACGAATTTCGAGCCGCCTTCGGAGAGAGCGGTGATGACGTTGACGAGAGCGGTGGCATTGGAGCCGAGAGCGCGAACCTGGGCTTCGTAGCCGCGAGCGCGGGCGAGGCCGACGGATTCGACTTCGGCGCCGCGTGCCGTGCCGGTCTGGCGGATGAATTCGGCTTCGCCGCGTGCTTCTTCGGTGCGGGCGTTGGCGTTGTTGGTCTTGATGTCGACGCCGACTTTTGATTTCGCAAGATCGGCCTGCATTTCGGCGGTGCCCTTGGCGTTTTCCATGGCGATGCGTTCGTCCTGCGCGGCGCGCTGCTTGCGATAGGTTTCGATTTCCTGATTGGCGATTTCGCGCTGGGTCAGGACAGTGACAAGGTCTTCGGGCAAGATCACATCCTGAATGTAAACGCCGCGGGTCTCGACGCGATATTGTTCGAGCTGCGCCTTGATGTGCTGAAACGCCTCTTCCTGAACTTGCTGGCGCGTTTCGATGAAGCGAATCGCGGGCATGCTCTGCAGTTTGTCACGGAAATGATTTCCGACGGCGGCCTGAAGGACTTCGTTCACAAGATTCAACATCGTGCCGACCATGGAGATGACGCGCGGAGCGTTGGTGTCGGGCACGTGAATTTGAACTTGAAGATCGATGTGGAAAACGAAGCCTTCGTTGCTTTTGGCGATGATTTGAGAGAGTTGTGCGTCGAGATTGTGAGCTTGGGAAACTTCGTCGGCCCAATTCAGCGTGAGGATGGATGTGGGAACGATTTCGGCCTGATAGCAGCGGGAATTCAGCGGGTATTTGCCGGTGCGCAGCGCTTCCTGCCAAATGCCGCGATGGCCGGGGCGAACGAGGGAACCGAATTTGAAATCGTCGCCGGAAGTGTCCTGCGTGGGCAAACCGACGTAGGCCTTGATGACGGCGGTCTGGCCCTGCTGGACGACGAGCATCCAGACGAGTTCGACGGTGACGAGAAAAGGATTCAGAGCGTAGGCGCCATAGAGCAGTGGATCGTGCTGGAGGCCGATGCGGCCGCCATTGTCGAGGAAGGCTTGGTAGTCCTGGTAATTGTTGTGGAGATTGTTTTTGTTGCCGAGAAGAACTTCGATGATGTCGCCATCGGTGGCGCCGCCTTTTTCCATTTTGTCGAGATCGGTGAAGCCGCCGAGGCGGCTGGCGATATCACCGGAGGGCAGAGGATCGCCTTCGAATGTGGTGACGATGCCGACCATGTCGAGTATGGCGCCATCTTTGCCGGAGGGCTGGGGTTCGATGCGAACGAGCTCGAGCTGCTGGGGGCGCAGGCCGACAGCGTCGGGAGTGAGGCGGCCATTCTTTCCGGTCTTGGCGCGGAGGTCGGGAGAAAGCGGAAGGCCGTAGATTTGGCTTTTGGTGACGATGAGAAACGCGACGGGATGAATGGGCGCGAGAGTGCCGGGAGGGAAGACGGGGCGCTGAACGCCTTTTTGGCCGCCGCCGGTGGCGAAGGAGCGAAGATCGCTGAAATTTCCGAAGGCTTTGCGATAGACCGCGGATTTCGCGCCGATGGGAAGCGGTGCGCCAACTTGCGCGATGACGACGCCGATTTCGCCGGCGGGAACCTGCACCCACGGATATTTTTGGACGCCGTAGACGAGCCAGGATTTCCAGCGCAGGCCGGGCATGAGGAGATCGGCCTGGTAGCCCGCTTCGCCGTGGAAGGCGACCGGGTTGTCTTCGGAGAGTTTGCGGAACGAGAAGCGCTTCAGAACGAGGCCGACTTCGGTGGGGCCGACACGGCGAAACGAAAGAAGGACGTAGATGAACGCGAGAAGGATCAGGAGTTGAATCCAATGGATAATTGAGATTCCAAATAACATGGCAGGTACCCCCGCACAGTCACGAACATGCTGCGCCACGGGAGGATTGGGTGTCAAGCGGGGCAGCGCGGCGGCGGGGAAGGGAAAAGGGAAATTGGAAAAGCGAAAATGGAAAACGGAAGACGGGATGCAGATTCCTCGTCCGAGCCGTGAATCCTCAAGCGTGACGCGGTTCGAAGCGCGCTCGAGCGAGTCTGAAATACCGATGCGCAGAATACGAATTCGGCGCGCACAATCGTTTCGCAAATTGTCGACTTTCTGATTCAATGGCGCACGGCGGGCCAGGCTGGCAATGCTTTTTCCCCGCGGGAGGCAGGCGCATGGCTGATGAGCATAGTTCCGAGCCCAAGAGGGATTTGCAAGGCGAGCCGGCGGGCGGCGGCGGCGCGGAGGATCCACTGAACGCGGGAGGGGCGCGGCAGACGCAGAGGTGGGGACGCACGGATCGGAATCGGCTGTTCATTTGGCTTGGAATTGGACTTATTTCTCCGGGGATACTGATTTACGCGTTGCGGGTGCCGCTGAAATTGAGTGGCACAGGATTCACCGCGAGGTCGGAGCTGCTGGTCAAAGGAATCGCGGCGTTCATGGTCGTCCTGGCGACGTGGATCGTCGCGCGGATCGAGAAACGGCCGCTCGATGATTACGGAATGCCGTTGCGGCAGGCATTAGGCTGGAGATTCTGGGAAGGATTGGCCTGGGGATTCGCGATGCTTTCGGCGATCCTGCTGATTCTGCACGCGACCGGGCATTTTCAAATTGATTCGATGGCGCTCGCGGGTGGAGCGATATATCGATATGCGTTGGAATGGGGCGTCGCATTTTTATTTGTCGCAATCAATGAAGAATTTGCGTTTCGCGGATACCTGCTGTTTACGTTCTCGAGGCGATTGCGATTCTGGCCAGCGGCGATTTTTGTGTCGGCGATATTCGGCGCGGCGCATCTGGGAAATCCGGGAGAAAACGTTTTCGGAATTCTACAGGTGGTTGTGATCGGGCTGCTTTTCTGCCTGATGATCCGGCGCACGGGGACGCTGTGGTTCGCGTTGGGATTTCACGCAGCTTGGGATTGGGCGGAAACTTATTTCTACGGGACGCCCGATAGCGGATTGCTGGGCGACGGGCGATTGTTGAACACCTCGGCGCAAGGGCCGAAGTGGTTGACGGGAGGATCGGCGGGACCCGAGGGGAGCGTGATCGCTTTTTTGGTTTTGATTCTGTGTGCGCTGCTGATTCATTTGCGGTTTCCGAAGGCGGTTTATCCGGATCGGCCGGTGTAGGCGGATTCGGATTCCAATGAGGAAACTGATGCGAATTTTGCGGATGGCCGTTGCGATTTCCGCGGTCGTGATGTGCGGGAGTGCGGGGGCGCAGTCAACTCCGGTGGCGGACGGTGAAAATGAGGCGATCGAGAAGAAGCACACGCACAATGTGATTTACAAGGAGCCATGGACTCATTTCGTGTTGAGTGGAAGCGGGTCGCGTGAAGTTGCTTCCTGATGTGAATGACGCTCGGCCTTCGCTCTGTCCGTCAGCATGTTCAGAACAGCCATGCAGATGCGCTCGACAGCAGACCGGCGGTAATCCCATCGTTTGTCCGGGCCGGGCGGAATAATTGCCATCGTGGCATTCGCTTCGAAGAGCAGAACCTCGCCTTTGTCGTTCAGACCAAAATCGATTCCACCATAATCCAGACCGAGCGTTTTCTGAATGCCCTCGAGCGCGGCCATCGCGCGGTGCCCGAGAACACCCGTCATGTTCGCGAGGAACGCGGCATCCTCAGCGCGATGGGCGGGATAGTCAGCCATCTCAGCACTGAAATAGTGGATTTTCCAATTGCTCGAGATCGCGGCGTGCAACGGATAGAGCTGTCCATCGATCATCATTACGCGGTATTTGCGCGTTTTTCCGTCGGGCGCACGAGCATCGAGATACTGGATCAGGATTAGATCGCGGCCGGGGAGCTGCACGAGCGCGGCCGGGAGCTGCGGGAGAGTGTCGACACGCAGAAAGTGATCTCCTCCGTGAAAGCCGGGGGTTCGCAAGAGAAGAGGAAAATCAAAGCCGTGGCGGGCGAGAGTGCGCTGGGCTTCCGATGCGGCAAGCAACTCCCGAGGCAATGTTATGGTCCGCGGAGCGATGACTCCCGACACGCCGGAAAGACGCCGCGCGATTTCGCAACGGCCAGTCGCGAGCACGGATTCCGGCGGATTAATGACCGGAGCCGTCGTGTGAACGAGCAGGGCCTGCGCGCCAGCCAGCGCCGCGGCAGCCAAGTCGGCATCGCCGATGGCGTTGACGACGAGTTGATGAGGCGGCAGGACTGTAGCGGAGTCGTAGAACTCCGTGGCTACGATGTATTTCTGGAAGACGAGGTCGGTGAGAAAGCCCGCGATTCGTATTCCGCCTCCGGTGGTTGAAACGAGCTCCAATATGGATATCGGCGGCTGTTCGCCGCGATACAGAGCCGGGATCACGCATCGGCCGTGAAAGGCAGTGCGTCGATGCCAAGATGCCTGCTCTGGATTTCCCTGATCCGCGAGCAGGAAGGACAAGCCAGCATGCGCCGGCCGAAAGGTTGGATCAATTTTCACGGCGTGCTCGAAGTGCTCGCGAGCCTTCTCCGGCTCCCCGGCTTTAATGAGGAGAGCGCCGAGATTCGCGCGGCTCCTGGGATTGTCGGGACGTCTCGCAATTGCTTCGGAGTAGACTTTTCGCGCCTCGATATTCTCGCCGGCAGCGAACAGGAGATTTCCGAGATTGTTCAGCGCGCCTTCATGAGAGGGCTCAAGATCGAGCAACTGCGTGTAGGTGCTCCTGGCCTCCAGGACCCGGCCCATTCGTTCCAGGATATTGCCGCGTAGAAAGAGAAGCGGGATAGAGGCAGGTTGAGAGGCCAACTGCGTCTCGACTTTCTGCAATGCTGTTTTCAAAGCCGCGTGCGCGGGAAACTTCCGGGTGGGCTCCGCAGACTTGGACTGGAAGGCACTGGCCTGAAGACCGCGGCCCAGAGAGAGCGTATTTTCGAGCAGGGCATCGATTTCATTGCGGCCGGTGCGATGGTTGACAATGGCCACGCGTATCGCGAAACGGCCACCGATCATGGTGGAAGACGGAGCGACGACTCCGGATTCCTGGAGATCAACGGCAATCTGTTCGTTGACGCGGTCGGACTCCTCAGCGCGATAGCGGAAACAGACGATATTAAGTTCCACCGGAGCCATCAGTTCGAGTTCCGGCGTCTCCGTGATGCGCCCTTCCAGATAACGAGCCAATTGGCAGGTGCGGGAAATGACCGCTCCCAGCGCGTCCGTTCCGTAAACCTTCAGCGTGAACCACGTCTTCAAGGCGCGAAAGCCGCGCGAGAGATCGGGGCCGAAATCGCATGGCCAGGGCGAGCCGGCAGCCAATCCCCGCTCGACGCGCTTGAGATAAGCGGCCGGGGAGGCGAAAGCATTCTTGTGGAGGACGGCGTCGCGCACCAAAATGAAGCCGGCGTCGTAGGGCACTTGTCCCCATTTGTGAAAATCGAAAGCGAGGGAATCGGCGCGTTCGATGCCCGCGAGCCGCGGGGCAAGATCAGGAGCGAGCTTCGCCAGAGCGCCATAAGCTCCGTCCACGTGAAACCAGAGGCTTTCGCGGCGGCAGAGATCGGAGATAGCGGCGAGATCGTCGATCGCGCCCGTGTCTACCGTTCCCGCGGTTCCTACGACTAAGAACGGAGTAAAGCCGGCATCGCGATCCTTCTGGATTGCGTTTTCGAGGGCCGCAAGGTCGATGCGATAGCGATCGTCGGTTGGGATTAGCCGCAGGGCGTCGCTGCCGACGCCGGAAAGATCCATGGCCTTGCCGATGCAGCCATGAACGGCGGTCGAGGCATACGAGGTCAGCCGCTTCGTTTCCGCCGCGACGCCGCGGCGCCGCACGTCAAAGCCGAGCGCCACATCCCGAGCGATGACCACGGCGATGAGGTTTGCCAGAGAAGTCCCGGTAACAAACAAACCCGACGCGGATTCCGGAAAACCGAAGATCTCGCGCGTCCAGCGGACGACTTGACGCTCGAGCTCGACCGGAGACTGATCGCGGCCACCGAGATTTGCATTCAGTCCCGCCGCCAGCATCTCCGCGAGAATGCCGACCGGCGTGCCGCCGCCATGCACCCAGCCCATGAAGCCGGGATGAACATTTCCTGCGGCAAAGGGCAGGACATCCCGCATGAATTCTTGATGGACGGCGGCGAGATCAGCCGGCAGTCGGGGAACCGCGCCGCGAAACCGCGCACGCACCTCGCCGGGAATGGGCTGCCACACAGGGCGCTCTCGAATCTTCTCGACGTAATCGAGCGTATCGTCGAGCATGCGGTGCGCCTGGGTCCGAAAATTTCGCCAGTCCGATGGGTCAAGGGTTTCGTTCGTCTCCGCGGAAACGTCCGTGGCCACATTCGGAGTCTGGTGATTGGCCGCTCGCGACATGTCTTCTCTCGCAGGAACACGTGTAGGTCCCGCCGTGCATCTTCCGAGCAATCGGGTGACCGAGCAGATGGATCATCGTCACGGGAAAATGAGTGGATTCTAATGATTGAAAGCGTGTCACTCTGCAGCCGTTTGGCTAAGTCTTACCCCGGACGAAGGCGGAAAGAATGTTCTGCTGACGGAGGCTAAGAATGACGCTGGTGGGAAGGAGTGCGCGTATAAAGTGATCGAGGAGGAGGCGTAGATTCGTTTTGTGTGCAGTGGAAGCGGGTCGCATGTCGTCTGCGCGATTTTTGCCGGAACAATTGCGGAGCACGGTTCGTAATTATGAGTGTTGCGGGGGCCGAAGAGGGACGAATTTGTGCCGACGAATCGAACTTGGTCTGACATGACAGAATGGCGAAGCGAGGCGCGACGGCCGACGGATTGTGGCGGGGCGATCGGCGCTTGACGCTCTAAGACAGCTGACATACGGTGTTGTCCAGAGACAAAGCCGAGATCGGAAAATTCCGTGCAGAACTTCTTGCAAGATATTCGCTATGCGATACGGAGCTTGCTCAAGAGTCCGGGGTTCCTCGCGGTAGTTGTCCTTTCTCTGGCGCTGGGGATGGCGGCGAACACGACGATCTTCAGCGTGCTGAACGCCGTGCTGTATCGCCCGATGCCTTACGAGCATCCGGAGAAGCTGGTCGTCATTTGGGAGACGTCGCAAGGGCATCCTGATTCGCGGCAGGCTCCGCCGATAGCGGAATTGGTGGACTGGCAGAAACAGAATCATGTGTTCGATGACATCGCGCTGACGAGTTTTACAGAGAGCGCCGACTTATCCGGCCTGGGCGAACCGGAGCCGATTCGCACGCAATCTGTCACGCCAAACTTTTTCAAGCTGCTGGGCGTGAAGCCGATCCTGGGCCGAATCTTTTTTGCCGACGAGATGCAAGACAAAGCGCAGACGGTGGTGATCAGCAATTCGTTCTGGGCGAGCCACTTCAACAGAGATCCCGAGGTGTTGGGCAAAACATTCAACCTTGAGGGAGTGGTTTCGACAGTGGTGGGAGTGATGCCGGCCGGCTTCGCGCCGTTTTATGGAGGCAGAATCGATCTCTGGCAGCCGATCAACCCGGAGAGCAGTCGCTATTCCGCGCGCATGGATCACTGGTTGATGCCGGTCGCGCGGCTGAAATCCGGCGTGACTCTCGCGCAAGCGCAGGTTGAGATGGATTTGATTGCGCGGCGTTTGGAGGAAGCGTATCCGGCGACGAATAAGGGCGTCGGCAAGAGACTTAGACCGCTCCACGAAGAGCTGTACGGGTGGGCGGGACAAACGCTCTACCCGCTGTTTGGAGCTGTGGCGTTCGTGTTGTTGATCGCGTGCGCGAATGTCGCCAATCTTCTGCAATCGCGTGCCGAGACGCGCCGCAAGGAATATGCGCTGCGGCTCGCGCTGGGTTCCGGGCGTCGCAGGTTGATCCAACAGTTGCTTACCGAGAGCGGACTATTGGCGCTGTTCGGCGGGTTCGTTGGCGTCTTGCTTACCTTCGTGGGGATCACACTGTTCCGGAAACTTGCCGAAGACTTCCCGAATATTGAGAGCATTCGCGTCGATGGCCGAGTGCTCGTGTTTACTCTCGGCGTTTCATTTGTCACGGCCATTTTGTTCGGCCTGGCGCCTTCGATTCAGGCGTCTCGCGCGAATCTGAATTTGGTCTTGCGAGAAGGAGAGCGAAGAATGGCGTCGTCGACGCGACGTCTCGCCCGCCACGCGCTGGTGGTGACGGAGGTGGCGCTCGCAATGGTGCTTCTGGTGGGCGCGGGCCTGATGATCAATACACTGGTCCGCTTGCAACGGGTCAACCCCGGATTCGATTCCAGCCATGTTTTAACGATGCGAATTCAGCTTCCCGAAGGAGGGAAGTACCTGGAAAGACTACCGGGCGGAGACATGGAAAAGACGCTGCCGAGCGTGAACGCGTTTTATCAAGAGCTGCTTGAAAAAGTTTCCGCGTTGCCGGGCGTCGAATCGTCCGGAATCATCAGCGGCCTGCCCTTGCGCGGAGGCGCGGGAATGTACTCATTTTCAATTGTGGGGCATACGCCTCCGTCGCCGGAGAATCGACCCATCGCCGGGTACGACGAGGTGAGTCCTGGGTTGTTCGACGCGCTAAAGATTCCACTGAAGAGGGGACGCAATCTGGATGAGCACGACTCACAAAGCGCGCCGTGGGTTGTTGTCATCAACGAGACGTTCGCGCGCCGATTCTTTCCGAACGAGGATCCCATCGGCCAGCAGGTGCTTTTCCGATACGATCCATACCCCGTGGACGAGGAGCGGCCCCGGCAGATCGTCGGCGTTGTGGGCGACGTGAAACATTTTGGATTGGGCGAGGAAGCGCCTCCTGCCGCGTACAGCTCGTACTTGCAGCAGCCGGCGGTGTTTCCCGGAGGCTCAGCGCTGGGCCACCTTCAAGAAGATTTGGTGTTGCGGACGGCGCCAGGGTTTTCGGGCGCGAACTCAAACCTGGCATTGGTAGTAACGAAAGCAGTCGCGGGGATCGATCCCGACCAACCGGTTACGCATATCATGACAATGGATCAGGTGCTAGCGGAGTCGATTGGTGATTGGCGATTTTATATGCGGCTTTTGGGTATCTTTGCCGGCATCGCCGTGCTGTTGGCGGCCGTGGGGATTTACGGCGTAATGTCCTACTCTGTGAACGAACGCACGCACGAATTCGGCGTCCGCGTCGCCTTGGGAGCGCTTCCGGGCGATGTGCTGGGACTGGTGGCTGGATTGGGACTCAAGCTGGCTGGAATTGGGGTGGTCATCGGAATTTTGCTGGCGCTCGGACTGACACGGCTGATTACGCGCTTCCTGTTTGGAGTGAAACCCACCGATCCGGTGACGTATGCGGCCGTTGCGATCGCGCTGGTGTTTGTTGCGCTGGTGGGATGCTACATTCCGGCGCGGCGCGCGATGCGCGTGGATCCGATGGTGGCGTTGAGATACGAATAGTCATTCGCACGAGTGATAGGCGGCGAGCTGGCCGCTGTTGCGCGATTGATTGTGTTTGCGGCGCTGGCGTACAATGCACGGCCAGTGCCAGATACCTCCTCCATTGTCGGCCGCACCATCTCCCACTACGACGTTCTGGAAAGATTGGGCGGGGGAGGCATGGGCGTCGTGTACAAAGGCAGGGACACGCGCCTCGGACGGAGTGTGGCGCTGAAGTTTCTTCCCGACGATATTTCCCAAGACCCGCAAGCGATCGAACGATTCCGCCGCGAAGCGCGCGCTGCATCCTCGCTGAATCATCCGAACATCTGCACGATTTACGACGTTGGAGAATTCGAGGGCCGGCCATTTATTGCGATGGAGTTGCTCGAGGGCCAGACGCTGAAGCATCGTATTGCGGGGAAGCCGATCGAATTATCGCAGCTGTTGGAGATCGGCATCCAGATCGCGAACGGGCTCGATGCGGCGCATTCGAAGGGAATCGTGCACCGGGATATCAAGCCCGCGAATATTTTTCTGGTGGAACGAGGACAGGCGAAAATTCTGGATTTTGGATTGGCGAAGCTAACGCCGGCCGTCCGGCACGCCGCCGCGGAGTCGGTGGGCGCGACATCGATGCGCACGCGAACGCATGTGCTGAATGCAGAGCAACTGACGAGTCCGGGCAGCTCGATGGGTACGGTCGCGTACATGTCGCCGGAACAAGCGCGGGGAGAAGAACTGGATGCACGCTCGGATTTATTTTCGCTCGGCGTCGTGCTGTATGAAATGGCGACCGGGTCGGTTCCGTTCTCGGGAGCGACAACGGCGGTGATATTCGATGGGATTCTGCATTCCGCACCGCCGCCTGCGAAGGAGCTCAACCCGCGTTTGCCCGTGGCGATGGAAACCATTCTCGGCAAGACGCTGGAGAAGGACCCCGACCTGCGGTGCCAGACGGCTGCCGAACTCCGCGCCGACCTGAAACGGCTGAGTCGCGATATCGAATCGAGCCGGCGGCCCGTGGCGGAGAAGAGCGTTTCAGGTTCCGGAGGGCACGCGGCTGCCGCCAAGCAAAAATCGGTAGCGGTCCTGTATTTTGACAACCAGAGTGGCGCGAAAGAGGACGAATATTTCCGCGACGGGATTACGGAGGACATCGTCACGGAGCTTTCCAAGATCAACCAACTGGAAATCTTTCCGCGTTCGGAGATGCTCGCGTTCCGCGACAAGCCGGTAACAGCGCAACAGGTGGGCCAGCAGCTTGGCGCCGCCTACGTGCTCGAAGGTTCCATCCGGCGCGCCGGCAACCGCGTGCGGATCACGGCACAGCTTGTGGAAGCCTCGACGAGGCATTCCGTCTGGGCCGAGCGGTACGACCGGCAATTGGAAGATGTGTTCGCCATCCAGGAGGAAATCGCGCGGAGCATCGCGCAGGCTCTGCGCATCACGCTGACGCCGCAGGAAGATAAAACGATGGCGCGCAAGGCGACGGAAAACCCGCAGACGTACGATTTTTACCTGCGCGGGAGGAGCTACACGCGGCGCGAAAATA
The DNA here is from genome assembly GCA_963771905.1 of uncultured Acidobacteriota bacterium. GTDB lineage: Bacteria > Acidobacteriota > Terriglobia > Acidiferrales > UBA7541 > Palsa-147. Next base: position 88,887 of record CAVYVI010000004.1, on the reverse strand, counting down.
TGGACTATGCCCTACAGATGTTCGAACAGGCGATCCAACTGGATCCGAATTTCGCTTTGGCGCACGCTGGAATTGCCCATCTTTGCGGGCTCATCTACGAGATTCGCGATCAAAGCCCGAAATGGATTGAACGGGGACTCGCTGCCTGTGACCGGGCGACGGCTCTTGCGCCCGACTTGCCGGAGGTGCTGATCGCGCGCGCCCGGATCTTTTATGCGCAGAAGAAATACGACGAAGCGGCGCTGCTGGCACAGCGCGCGATCGAGCGCAAGCCCGACTGTGAAGGATCGTGGAACATTCTCGGCCGGGCGTATTGCGAATCCGGGCGTCACGAAGAGGCCGCCGCGCTCACGGAGCGGGCGATCGAAGCCAACGGAGACGACTACAATACTTATATCCCCTATTCCCGGGCGCTGGTTCGTCTGGGGCGGAAACAGGAATCGGAGTACCTCCGGGAGCGGTTGATCAAGGTCCTCCGCCAACAACTGGAGCTGGTGCCGGAGGACGTGCGGGCGCGTATCTTGCTGGCTGTGAATCTCGCCTACCAGAAACAGCACGCGGACGAGAGCGTCCGGCATCTGCAGACCGCGGTCGCCCTTCGGCCCAATGACGGCAACACTCTTTACAATGCCGCGTGCACGTACGGCGTCCTTGGGAAAACGGCAGAGGCGCTCGAGACCCTCAAGAAGGCGTTTGCGGCTGGATACAAGCATCCAAGTTGGGCGGCCAATGATCCCGACCTCAATTGCCTGCACGATGAACCGGAATTTCAGAAACTCGTTGGCCTCAGCGAGCGTTCCGCGTCGTAGTCGGTATTATTACATTCATTTTTGAGGGGCGGCGCCTCAGGCTGCCGTTCGCGGACCGCGCTTCCATGGGTCTAGAGGTATAATCCCGTTCACCTCATGGCTCTAAGCTCCGGCACAAAACTCGGGCCGTATGAGATTGTGGCGCCGCTCGGTGCGGGCGGGATGGGCGAAGTGTATCGAGCGCGGGATGCGCGGCTTGGGCGAGATGTGGCGCTGAAAGTTTTGCCCGAGGCGTTTGCGGCGGACATCGAGCGCATGGCACGATTCAGGCGCGAAGCGCAGGTCCTCGCTTCGCTCAATCATACGAACATCGCCGCGATTTACGGATTCGAAGATTCGAGCCACGTGCACGCGCTCGTGATGGAGTTGGTGGAAGGGCCGACGCTGGCAGATCGAATTCAGCGCGGCCCGATTCCTCCGGATGAAGCTCTTCCTATTGCAAGACAGATCTGCGAAGCGATCGAGTATGCGCATGAGCGCGGGATCGTGCATCGGGATTTGAAGCCCGCGAATATCAAGCTTGGGAACAATGATGCGGTGAAGATCCTGGATTTCGGATTGGCGAAGGCGCTCGAAAGCGATCCCGCGTCTGTCGATATTTCAAGTTCACCGACGATCAGCCGGATGGCGACGCAGGCGGGGATCATATTGGGGACGGCGGCGTACATGTCGCCGGAGCAGGCGAAGGGCAAGACGGTAGATCGCCGAACGGACATATGGGCGTTCGGATGCGTGTTGTACGAAATGCTGACCAGAAAGATGGCGTTCAGCGGGGAAACGGTAACGGACACGCTGGCGGCGGTGATCCGGAGCGAGCCGGATTTGTCGCTGCTTCCGAGTGCAACGCCGCAACGAATTCGCGAACTGCTGCAGCGTTGCCTGAAAAAAGATTCGAGGCAGCGGCTGCAAGCGATCGGCGACGCGCGCATTGCGATTGAAGAAGTTCTCTCCGGCGCGACGAAAGATTCATCTGCATCGGCTGCCCCGGCCGCGGCAAAATCTGATTCCCGCAAGCGCCTCGAGGCGCTCATCGCAGCAGTGATCTTGCTGTCGATCGGAGGAGCCGGAGGGTGGCTGTTCAGTCGAAGTCTCGGACAAGGTTCGCCGCCGCGTTTCCAACAACTCACATTCGATCGAGGTTTGGTTTACGCCGCGCGATTTGCTCCCGATGGCCAGTCCATCTATTACAGCGCAAGTTGGCGCGGCCAGCCGATTCAGCTGTATTCGACGAACGCGAGCAGCTCGGGATCGCGAACGCTGAATCTCATCAATTCCTCGCTTTTTGCTCTTACCTCTTCGGAGATGGCAATTTCGATTGGCTGCAAGGATTATTTGATCGGCGATTGCGGGGGCACGCTCGCCGTTGCACCGATTTCGGGAGGGGCACCGCGCGAGATCGAGAATGACATCTTGGCGGCGGACTGGAGTCCAGATGGCGGAGAAATGGCCGCAGTCCGCAACGCGAACGGTAAGTTTCAGGTGGAATTCCCGCTCGGGAAGGTGATTTACAGGAACGAGCGCTGGATCGATTTCCTTCGCATTTCGCCGCGTGGCGATGCCATCGCGTTCGTGCAATATGCGATAGGGGGAGGGGACGCAGGTTGGGCCGTCATCGTGGACCGCGAGGGGAAGCAGATCGCCCGAACGTCCGTGGAATTCTCCAGCGTCGAGGGACTTGCGTGGCCGCCCGGAGGAAATGAGGTTTGGTTCGGCGCGACTGCCAGCCATGCTTGGGCGGACGCGATTCACGCCCTGAGCCTTTCCGGGAATGAGCGCATCGTTCTGCGGCTTCCCGGTATGCTGCGGCTTCACGACATCTCCCGCAACGGGAAGATCCTGCTATCGAAGGAAATGTGGAGAACCGGGATGCAATTCCACGGCTCGAAGGACGCGAGCGAACGCGACCTTTCCTGGCTCGACTCGACGGTGGTTACGGACCTTTCAGCTGACGGACAGAATGTAGCTTTCTTCGAGTACGGGCAAGGAGCCGGTAGTTCTACGGTCGCTTACGTGCGGAAAACGGATGGTTCCCCCGCCGTAAAGCTGGGAGCCGGGTATCTGGCCGCGTTGTCGCCGGATGGAAAATGGGTGCTCGTTACCGACGTCGGGCCGCCGCGTCTTCTTCTTCTGCCGACCGGCGTGGGTGAAGCAAAGATCCTCGAGGAGGATGGGCTGCAGCAATTCTCGATGATGGGCTGGATGCCGGATGGAAAGGATGTTTATTTCGCCGGCAATGACGGCCACGAATGGCGGATGTATGTGCAGGATCTCGAGGGAGGGAAGGCGCGGGCTTTCACGCCTGCGATTCTTGTGAATCCGAAAGAGTATGCGTACGGTCTCGTTGCTCCTGACGGAAGGGATTGTTTTGCGCGCGATCTGAATGGGAGAGGGTGGCTCTATCCAATGGCGGGTGGAGAAGCGAAGGCCGTGGCGGGAGTCTTGCCCGAGGAAACATGGGTGAATTGGTCGGCGGATGGACGCTCGGCGTACGTGTATCAGGACAAGAAAGACGACGCGGAAGTGTTTCGTGTGGACGTCACGACGGGGAAGCGACAACAAGTCGCGAAGTTGGGACCGGGAGATCCTGCGGGCTTGGTTGGCATCGAACCCGTGCGAGTCACACCTGATGGCCGGGCATACGCGTACTCTTACAATCGATCTTTGTCGGACCTCTACGTTGTGGATGGTGTGAAGTAATGCGTGCGAGCGGTGGCTGAAAACCACCAGATGCGCTTGAAAATCACCGCCAGACCGTAATTCTTGGACGCCATGCGGGAAACGAAACTCTTCGTATCTAATTGAAAATAGCATACTTACCAGATTCCGGCGCGAAGGCGGCAGTTTGGCCGGGGTCGTGCATTATAGAGCGCAGAAGTCTGAGATCGAAGTCGGGGATCTCGAGAGGAGTAACGAGATGCGATACCTAAAAGTTCTGGCACTGATGGGAGCATTCCTTGTTGCGGCACCGTATGCACACGCACAGCGAGTTGCCATTGGCGTCGGAGTTGGCCCGGTCGGAGTTGCAGTTGGCGGCCCGGCCTATATTGGTCCGGCTCCGGTCTGCGATTACGGATACTATGACTATTATCCGTACGCGTGCGCGCCTTGCGGGTACTACGGTCCAAGTTGGTTCTCCGGCGGAGTGTTTATTGGCGCCGGCCCGTGGTTCCACGGCTACTATGGAGGCCGAGGCTTTTATGGGCGCGGCTTTTACGGCCGGCCGGGCTTCGCAGGACGCGGCGGCTTCGTTGGACGCGGCGGATTCGCACGCGGACCGGTTGGCGGTTTCCGCGGCGGCGCAGTCGGACACGGAGCGGTTAGCGGCGGCTTCCGCGGCGGCGCGGTTGCACACGGTGGCGGCGGATTCCACGGCGGAGGCGGATCACATGGTGGCGGACGCAGGTAAGTTCCAAACCTAGCTGAGAAATTCGAACGGCCGGCAGCGAAAACTGCCGGCCGTTTCGTTTTTGTGCGGATCGCGTTCGGCGAGAAAAGAGTGGCGGCCGGATATGCCGGCGAGATCCGCTGGCCGTGAAACGGGCGCGCTAAACTTCGAGGCCGATCGAACGCATGAGCTCCAGAGCATTGCTCGTCTGAACGATGCCGGGGCTCAGGTGATAATCGAAAATGAGTTTGCCGCCCTCCAGATGATCTTCGAAATGAAAATTTGCGGCGCGAGGTTTCAGGGAATCCGCAATTTCCGCGAGCGCCAGATCGTGCGTTGTCATCAAGCCAATCGCGCCTCGCTCGCACAGCTTCCTGGCAATCGCTTCCGCGCCGATTCGGCGATCGTGAGAATTCGTGCCCTGAAGCAATTCGTCGAGCAAGAACAACACGGGAATCGGGCCATTCGTCAAATCGACGATTAATTTCACGCGCGATATTTCCGCATAGAATCTGGAAATTCCACCCTGAAGAGAATCCAGGATGCAGACGGAAGCGGCGACGTTCAGGCGCGAGAGAAGCAAGCGCCGCGCGCGGACGGGTGCACCGCATTGCGCGAGCACGGCGTTGATTCCGACCGCGCGGACGAACGTGCTCTTGCCGGCCATGTTCGGGCCGCTGATGATCATGAGCTGGAAATCGCGGTTGAGTTTCAAATCGTTGCGAACCGCGCGGCTTTCGGGGATCAAAGGATGAGCGAAAGCTTCCGCTTCGAAGCACGGCGACGGTTTGCCGCTCGGATCGTCCGCGGTGAACTCCGGGAAAACATCGTCGGGATGTTCGTAGGCGTAGCCGGCGAGTGAAGAAAGAGCTTCCATTTCGCCGACTGAGTCGAGCCATTGGCGTATGGACGGACCAAACTTTTTCCGCCAAACTTCGATGGCGAAAGACAGTTGCAAAGTCCAAAACACGAATGGGTCGATCACGGCGACGACGAGGTTCCGCCGCGATTCCAAAGATTGCACGAGGCGGTTCAAGCGCGCGATGCGGCGCGACGCCGGCACGCCATCGCGCGGAAGCCCGGCTCGAAGAGCGACAAGCTTGGGCGACGAAAATGATTCCCGCTCGAGCCGCGCGAGCACGGCCGCAAGCAGGCCGAGGTCCTGCGCGGCTTTTTCAATCGACGCGACGCTCCTCTGCATCCGGCTGCTAAATGCCTTCCCAACGGCCGGATTGGCTACTGCGATGAGCAGAAACAGGTAAGGGGTGTGCCCCGCAGCCCAGACAATCGCAGCCGCCAGCCAAAGTGCCCCGAGCAAGGGCAGCACAATGCGCATCGCTCCCGATGCAAGTAGAGGAGCCTGTTCTCCCCAGTCGGCTAGGGGTTCCGACTGAACTCCGGCGCGGCGCCGATCTTCCAGAATGGCTAAATCCTCGCGAAGATCGAGGCGAGTGCGAAGCTCGATCACGGCGGCGTTTCGCGAGCGGACTTCATCCGGCGGAGCAGGCGCGAGCAGCCAACTCGCCAGAGTGTCCTCGCCGGCGCGCGTGCGCGCGTCGCAGAGCAATTCGAAGAGCGAGCCTTTGCCGAAAAGATCGAGGTCGCGCGAATAGGGATGAGCCGGATCGGAAAAGCGATCGCCGGTCTCGCCTTTCCCGGGCCACTGATTCGCGATGCGCGCGAGGCCGCGTTCGTAAAAAGCGATGGCGCGGGAACATGTCTGCGTCGCCTCAATCACGCGCTCATGGACGACCGCAAGAACGACGAAGAGAAATACCGGGATCAAAATCCAGTAGATCGAGATGACATGAGTGGTGAGAACCCAAAAGGCGGCGATGCCGCCCCCTAGCAGCAGAAATAATTTCGCGTAGCCGAGAACGCGGTCACGTTTCTTGTGTTCGGCGTTCAGCATGCGCAATTGTTCGAGACGACGGGTGTACTCGCGTTCGGAATTTTGTGGAGGGTTCGAGCGATCGGTCGCCGTGGTGTTGGAGGGCATCGGGGCCATGGACGGGCGGCGGCAGGGCAGAGCGTAGTGAAGGCCGCGGGTCAAGTCTAGAGGAAAGAGCGAAGGCGCACAATCGCAAGCGAAGGCCATGTGCGCGGCGCAATCTTTTTCGACGCCGGGAGTGCGTTGGAGGCGCGCTGCAAGAGTGGGCAGGGGTATCGCTATTAAGCGCTTGCATTCGGCGTCATCGTATGCGAACATGAACTCGTGTTCATATTATGAATACACGACTCTTTCTCATCGGGCTGACAATCTGGATCGTCGCGACGCTCGTGCTGCGCTTGGCGGGGCAGCACATCCTGCATCCGGGCGATTGGAAAGGAACGCTGATCCTGTTCGCGGTTAGCTTTCCGCTGATGGCGTGGATCGTGCGACGCCTCTGCCGGCGGTTTCAACTGCCGCAGGAGGAGTGGCTCGGCGGAGCGTTCTCGGTTCTGTTGCCGACGCTACTGCTCGATCCGTTTTCGAGCGCATTCTTTCCGGCGCTGTTTCCGAATATGGCTCCTGAAGTGGCGGGAGTATTCGGCGGATGGATGCTGTGGTGCTGCGCGGGCGCGCTGGTGGGAGTGGCGGTTCGTCCATCGGAGCGGCCATAAAGAAGCGGCCAAACCTGCTTGCCGGTGAGGACCTTCCGCCCGAGCCGCGTCAGAAGCGAAGCCTCGCCAAGCGAGCGCGACTGATAGCGGCCGGGCTGACGCTGTTCGGCGAGAGAGGATATGACGCCACTTCGATCGATGAGATTGCGCGGCGGGCAAAGCTTGCGGTAGGAGGCTTCTATCAGCACTACCGTTCGAAGCGGCAGTTGCTTTTGGCGCTCATGGACGAGCTACTGGAAGGGTTGAGCCGGATGGATTTTCGGCCCGGCGCCGTGACGGATGTCCAGTCAGGCATCCGTGAATTGCTGTCCCGCGCGTTTTCTCACGATCTGAGATACCTCGGCGCATACCGTGCGTGGCAAGAAGCCGTGCTGTCCGATCCGGAGCTGGCGCGCAAGCAAAAAGCGATTCAGGCGTGGACAACGGCGCGTGTGACGACCGTGGTTCGGCTCCTGCAGCAACTTCCCGGCGCGCGCGAAGGCGTGGACATTCCTGGCCTCGGGCGGGTGATGGACAGTTTTTTCTGGAACCTGCTCGGACAAGCGGCGCGATTGCGGAGCGTGGAGCTGAATCAATGGATCGATTCGGCGACGCACCTGATTTACCACGCGCTGTTCACGGATGCTCCTCCAAAGAATGACGGGGAGTGAAGCTGATCCGTCAATTGTCGCGTGGTCGTGTCAGGCGAATTGAGGGTCGCGATTTTCGACGGTGGCACGGATGAGTTCGATGAGTTCCGCGACAACCGCGTCCGGAAGATCGTCATGCGTGAGGCTCTCGCATAGCGCGGCGAGATCGACGAGTCGTGCGAGTTGACGCCAGTTCTGCGGCAGCTTGCCGGCAGCGAATAAATAACCCTTCGAGAAATGCGGCTCGACGAGAGGACGCGAAATGCGTTCGTAGCGCAGGAAGTGGCCGAGGTCGGCCAGCGGCGAGCCGGAAACGGCGAACTCCCAGTCAAGAACAGCGACGACCGTGCATTTTCCCTCGACATTTCGTACGAGCAGGTTGCGCTTGCCGAAATCGCCGTGGACGAGGCATGCGTCGTCGTCCAGGGACCCGAGATTTGGAGAGTGCGACCAAATCGAGGCATGCGTGCGTTTACGCAAATCGGCTGGCATGCGCCGTTGAAGATTCGCCAACGCGAGACACAAATCAACAAAGCGCGGGACGGGATCGGCACCGTCGAGCAATGGAGTTCCGACGGCCGGTCCCTGAGTGAGCCATCCTGATTTCGGGAAGGTCGTGCGTCCGATAGCGGCCAGAGCCTCGCCCGCGGAGCGTGCCGCGTGAGCGATGGCATCTGAATCGTCGCTGTGGGTTAGCTCGCGGAAGCTGATTCCTTCGACAAAGCGCATCAGCGCGAACGGCGGGATATCGTCGACGCCGCGCGGCTCCGCGTGAATTACCTCGGGAACGGGAACCGAGCGCGCGACTAGGCGAATCAGATCGACCTCTTTCTGGCAGATGGAGGCGTCGTGCTCGTAGATGCGCAGAACGATTGGGTTGGGCGGGGAATCGAGTTGGAGTTTGAAATTCGCGTTGCGCAAACCATCGGCCAACGGCTGAATTCGTAGCACTCGGGAGCGCGGAAAGGCTGTGTGAACGATGCGCTCGACGAGGGGCGCGGGCACATCGCGGCGGGGCTGCGCCCGGAGCCAGCGGGCTTCTTTGGGTGCGCCAGAAATCATGGTTTGCATTATCGCCGATCGTTTGAGGCGAATCGCGGGAGTTTTCACGAATTCGAATGGGGCGCGTCGCCAGAAGCTTGAGATGATTGTGGTACCATGGTAGATTGGTACCATGACTCGACATGAGAAGCACATCGTTGAACGCGTTCAAACGGGCGTCCGCATGGAAAAGCGGCTCCTGAAGGTTTTACGAGCCTTTGCCGACTATCACGATTTGACTCTCGGCGATCTCCTGGAAGGCATCGTACTGCACGCGTTCGATGGGAAGTGCCCGTTCAATCAGGACAGTCTGCGACGCATCAAAGAATTGAAAAAGTTCTATGGTCTCGACTTGGGTTCAAGCGCAAGCCATCGCCTTATTGAAGTCGACACCGCCGGCTCCCTCGCGAAGGAGAAACACCAAAAATGAATCCAAAACTGAAGAAGTTCGCGATCTCCGGTTTGCGGTGGGCGCTCGGCGTGGTCGTTGTATTGGAATCACTTCACTTTGCGCTTTCGGTTTCCGCGGCTCACCATTTCGCGGGTACCGGTCTTCCGCGATGGATCCGTCCGGCGCTCGGCGGAAGCGAAGCGATTGCCGCGATTTTATTTCTGGTGCCCGCTGCAAGTATGGTTGGCGGCTATTTGTTGCTCTTCATTTTTGCCGTTGCTGCAGTGATTCATGTTCTTCACGGTGATTTTGACGTGGGCAGCCTGATCATCTACGGCATAGCCGTAATCGTTTGCATGACCCACCGTAATCGAGGCGCAGTCAGGGCGCCGGATGAAAACGCCGCGCACAAGTGATTTTTGCTGCCAGCGTTCGCTGCCATCGCTCCCGCGAGAGACATTAACGATAGACGACGCAGCCGCGGGATTCGAGGTCAGCGAGCCAGGCGGGTGCGATCAGCGTCGGAACCCAGCGCAGGTCGAGTTTTTCTAATTCAGGAAGAGTTGCGATCGCGTCCGGCAAGTGCGTGAGAGGGTTGCCGCGCAGATCGATGTGACGAAGTTCCTGGAGCATGGCACTCGATGCGGGCAGTGCGGTGAGCTGATTGTCTCGGAGATGCAGCTCGCGCAAACGCGATAGACGGCCAACGGAATCGGGGAGTGACGTGAGGCGATTGCCGGATGCGCGAAGCTCGATCAGGCTCGACATGCTGGAAATACACTCGGGAAGTTGCGCAAAAGCATTTTCGCTGATGTTGAGGTAGCGCAATTTTGTGAGTCGAGCAAGAGATGCCGGCAGGGAAGTCAATTGGTTGTCGTGAAGATAGAGGAAATCCGCAAGGCCCTCGAGGCCAGCGAGGCCATCGGGCACCGCAGTCAATTTGTTGTGTCCGAGATCGAGCATGCGAAGTTTCTTGAGGCGGCCGATTTGATCGGACACTGCGGAGAGGCCGTTGTCGGCGAGGACCAGGGTTTCGAGATCGGTTTGTGCCCAGACGGAATCCGGCACGCGGCCGAGTTGTTTCTTCCAGAGATTTAGATGCGATGAGGAGTCCGGCACGGTGTCTCCGCTACCGCTTGCGCACGGAATCGAGCCATGTGAGGACGGCCGTTTCAAGGGCGATGCGATGGTCGGAATAAGAATGGTCCGTTGCGAAGTGGATGGCGGTGACTTTCGCGTCGCCGGCTTTTTTTAGCGCGTCAACCAGGGCGCTATTTGTGGAGGCAAGACCGTCGTCGGACGTGACGACCAGGATCGGGCGCGAGGCCAGCTTGGGGGCGAAATCAACGGTGTTCCAGTTTGTTTGGTTGGCAAGAATTTCGCGTGCGAGGCTTTGTGGCGTGCAGCCGGCGAGAGGCGCCATGCCTTCCGCAGCGAGGGAGTTGGCAATCGTGTCCACAGTGCCCTGCTGGTTGACGGATTCGCGCGGCCTCCGATTCATTTCCCCAAGGTTCGCGGCGGAGATCAAGCCGACCGCTGAAATCTTCGCGTCCTGAGCGGCGGCGTAGTTGGCCATGAAGCCGCCCATGCTGTGACCAATGAGAACGATGCGAGCGGGATCGGCGCGTATTTTTTTTGCGTTTGATGGATCACGCATATAAGAGATGGCGGCTTGCGTGTCTTCCGTGGAGCGAGTAAAAGAGAAATCGCCGGGTGAACCCCACGAGCCGCGATAATCGAAATAAAGAACGTCCCAACCGGCGCGGCGAATGGCCTGCGCCAGGTCGAGATTTTTCTCATTGCCGGGGAAGCCATGAAGGAGAACGACGACGGGGTGCGGGCCGGAGCCCGCGGCAACATAGACCAGAGCATTGAGAAGCGAGCCATGGCTGGGGAGCTGAAACGTCTCGATCGCGGCAGGGTTGGTTTTGTCCGGAGCGGGATCTGTGGTGATGGCGGCCGGAGTTTGCTGCGCGCTAACGCGTGGAGGCAGAACAAGGATTAAGACAGCAAGCGCAAGGCTCGCGCAGGCGGTGGAAAGAAATCGTCGCATGGCGCGATTGTTGTGGAGACGGGAAAAGAAGTCAAGACGGATAGCTGACGCAGCAGCGGGGCCGGTTCGCCTGCAACAAGGCGAACGGCCCCGATGACTGCCAAATGAAATTACGTTGTCATCAACGATTCGGGCGTCGCTGACGTGGACGCTGCGTGCGCCCGGAAAGGCTCGGCGCGCGGAGTTCTCCTGCGCTCGATTTGGACTTTGCCTTTAAAGTAGGCGCCGTCTTCAATGGTGATACGAGGCGTGGTGAGATCGCCGACCACCGAGCCGTTTTTCTTGATTTCGATGCGATTGGCAGCGTGAAGATTGCCGATAAGCTCGCCAAAAACAATGACTTCCTGAGCGACAACTTCGGCCGTGGCTTTCGCCGCCGGTCCGACGGTGAGACTGTGACATCTCACTGAAATTGGCCCTTCCAGAGAGCCTTCAAGGCGCAGATCTTCGTTGCCGGAAATGTTTTTTTTCACTCCAGAATCGATCCGGGAATTCGGAGAGGTGCGCTCGAGAGTGCCGGCGGATAGCCCCGGTTTCGGGGCGGTGGCCGGCTCGATGGTCGCGGTTGAAATTAGGGCTGGTGAAAAGGTTGATGATGCAGATGGCGCCTGCTTGCTTCTCCACATAGACTCCTCCTTGATAGAGTCGCTGGCGCAAGCGGACAGAGAAGCACTGTAGTCTGGTGCGTCAAATGGTGGCAAGCGCAAACGGAGACGAGTTGTCTGGTCGGGCAACGGAGGCCATGCTGCATAGGAGTACTGACTTCGAGTAGGATGGCGGCCACGCTGGCGGCGCGACTGGCCGCAGATTCTGGACGATGCAGGTTGAATGTAAGCGGAGGATCTATGGCGGAGATATCGCCCGAATTTGTCGAGTTGAAGCGCCGCCTCAAATCCGCATGGATGGCGGGTGACTTTGGAAAGATCGCGCGGCAGGCGGAGCACGAAGGCGAAGAATTCGTGGCGCATCTGAGCCTGAAGCCGGGCATGCGCGTGCTGGATGTGGCGTGCGGGACCGGGAACCAGTCGTTGCCGGCGGCGCGCGCCGGAGCGATTGTGACCGGGATCGATATTGCGCCGAATCTGCTGGAGCAGGCGCGCGAGAGAGCGAAGAAGGAAAATCTTGCGATCACTTTTGTCGAAGGTGACGCGGAAGATTTGCCGTACGGGCCTGGCGAATTCGATGTGGTGTTCTCGATGTTCGGCGCCATGTTCGCGCCGAGGCCGGAATGCGTCGCGGCGGAATTCGTGCGCGTGTGCCGTCCGGATGGATTGATCGCGATGGCGAATTGGACGCCGGACGGATTTGTCGGACAGATGTTCAAGATTACCGGGCGGCGCGTGCCTCCGCCGTCGGGAGTGCCGGCGCCGGTTTTGTGGGGCGTCGAGGCGATGGTCAAAGAGCGGTTTGGGCCGAAGGTTCGGGTCGAGGCGGCCAAACGCGAGATGCTGTTCGATTATCCGGGAAGTCCGGCGGATGTGGTGGGACGATTTCGCGAGTTTTTCGGGCCGACAAAGGTGGCGTTCGCCAAACTCGATGCGACGGGACAAAAAGAGCTGAGCGATGAATTGATTGCACATTGGACGAAGTACAATCAAGGCGATGCGGAGCGGACGCTGGTTCGCGCGGAGTATCTGGAAGTGCACGCGTGGCCGAGTTAAGCGCCGCAGCAGCGCGGCCGCGATGCCGGCAATTGCGTGCGCCGCGCGCTAGAAATTCAGCTTGATGAATTCGCGAGCGATGTTTTCGGCGATGCCGTAGAGCAGGCCGTAATTGCCGGAGCGGAAGCCATCCCTCGGACCGTAACGCGACGGATACCAGGTAAGCTGAGTGAAGCTCGCGACGTACGGCGCAGCCACGGGAGCGTGAGACAGAATGCGATGGCCGTCTCTTCCCGCCCGCGCTGAGAACGAAGAGTAGATCGCGTGGCGCAGGCGCGGACCGATCCCCGAACAATTGCAGCGGTAAAATTTTGCATCTTCATGCAACGCGGCGGCGATGCCGTAGCGCGCACCCGTTCCAATCACGAATCGTCCATATTGAGAGACGTAGCGCTCGCCATAGCCGGACCAGCCCTGGCCCCAGTCGGGCGGTGAATCCTTGGCCTGGAGGAAGCCGGCGACAACGCCGTTGCGAACAAACGGGTAGGTACCGAACGCGTCGCGGGAAAAGTGGCGAAGCAGATCGATTCCGGTGGGCTTTACGTAAAATTGGCTCGAAGGCTCGATGGGAGTCGGAGGGCCTGCGATGGACTTGTCGATTTGCGACATTGTGGAGGACGGATTCTGCGGAGGAGGCTGAGATTTGGAGGGCGGTTGAGTTTGCGACGGCGCTTGGGGCTGCGATGGCGATTGTGGCGGCGGATTCTGCTGAGCGCAGAGCGATGGCGCGAGGCAGGCGGCCAAGCCCAGGACGAGAAGGGCCAACAATGTTGGGAGCACTCTCATTTCTCGAACATTATATGTGATGAGGGAACGACGGGAGGGTTGCATCTAGGATCGCACAGAGTCGAGTTGGACACGACCAGAGCGCGGGGCGCGGGGCGCGGAAGAGCATTCGCGTCAATGACCTGCGGACACAAGGCCCGGCAAGAGACGGCCAGCCGCGTTTCGCAAACTCAGTTGAGGACGCCTAAGACTTGTGGGCCGGAGTCGACGCCGCGAAATCCTGGCGCACGACGGCCGCGACTTTCTTGCCGAAGTCAAACGTGGCTCGCATGTTCTCGCCGAAGAACCTGACCTTGCCTTTGACGTCGTTCGCGAAGAGAGTTTGGCCATTCTTACCGACGAACTCGAGATGCACGGTGACGGAGGTTGCGCCGGCCACGGTGGTAACCTGGCGGGCTTCGGCGCTGCCTTTCTTGAAGCCAGTCACGGTGCAGCGAAGAGTAATCAGATCGGGCGCGTCAGCGGCGTGGTGATCGCCGTCGCGGTAAACGTGCTCGAAGCGTTTGGTCTTGGCGACCTGCTCGATGACGTGTTCGTACATCGCCATCTGGAATTCGACCGGAAGCTTGATGTCCTCGGCTTGAATCTGATCGATTTGAATGGCTGAGACTTTGAGCGGCGTGAGTGGCGCGGCCGGCGTTTGAGTCGCGGCGGATGCCTGCGGCCTAGCAAAAGCCGAAATGGCGCCGCCCAGGAGGAGCGCGAAGACGGAGGCCAGCAAGATTAAACGCGTGGAAGCTCGATTCATGGCTTTTTCTCCTCGTCCGGCTTGGCGCCATTCGATGGCTTGGACTCATCCTCGACGGGCATACTCGCTTTCGCGCCGGCGGCGACGAGCTGCGCCTTCAGCGCGGCAGCCTGGCCTTGCGGCAGAGTGAAGATCGCGCCATGCAGGCCGCCATCGGCGTCGCGATACTCGACGGTGAGGGTATCGATTTTCTCCCGGAACAGGCTGAGGAAGCGGCCGCTCCCGTAAGGACCAAACATTGTGATCGTTCCGAGGGCGCCGTGGATCATGCGCTGGCTATCGGCGCCGGTGAGAACGTCCTGAATCTCGGCAATCGAAAGATCGCTCTTCGTGGGACCGGCGGAAAATGTCAGCGCGTCCTTTGAAACGGTGACGTGACCCTTCTGGTCGTGTTTGATGGCCTCGAGGCCGATCACATGCACGACCTTGAAGGTCGTCATTGCTGGCGCTGGCGCTTGAGCGAATGTGGAGAAAGCGGGCCACGCCAAAAACAGAAGGGCAGGCAGACAGACTCTTCGAAAGACCTTGTGCATGATGGAAACTCCTCAGTGGGGGCCTGCGAGCGCCGGTAGTCTGCCTTGGTAGTCGTTTGGAGTCAATGAGATTTGTTCGTCGGGTGGCGTGTGCGAGAAGCGCCTGCGGCTTTGGCGAGAAGAGCGGGCTTCGACGCGAGCGGAGAAATGAGCTGCGCGAAGGATTTGGCAGCGAGTGCGAGTTCGGTGCGAGGGCACATGTGATGCGTGGGTGCGAAAAAATACCGGCATGAGTTGACTTCGTTGGGTGCGTTTCATAACCTGAACGCTCCATTCGCAACGCCTGATTCGACGAAGTTGCCGCGCGCGTATATTTTCACAATCGCAGAAGGGTGAACTGAAGCATGGCGGACCTGAAGCTTCCATCGCGTTCCGAGGATTTTTCGGAGTGGTACAACCAGCTCGTGCTTCGTGCCGAGCTGGCGGATTACGCGCCGGTGCGCGGCTGCATGATCGTGCGGCCGTACGGTTGGGCGCTGTGGGAAAACATTCAGCAGGCGCTGGACCGGCGATTCAAGGCGACCGGCCATTTGAACGCGGCGTTTCCGCTTCTAATTCCGCGCAGCTTCATTGATAAGGAAAAATCGCACGTGGCGGGATTTTCGCCGGAGCTGGCCGTGGTAACGATCGGGGGCGGAGAAAAACTGGAAGAGCCACTGGTGATCCGGCCGACGTCGGAGACCATCATCGGCCACTCTTATGCGAAGTGGATTCAGTCGTACCGCGATCTGCCGGTGCTGATCAATCAGTGGAACAGCGTGGTGCGCTGGGAATTGCGGACGAAGCTTTTTCTGCGCACTTTGGAATTTTTCTGGCAAGAAGGGCACACGGCCCACGCGACATCGGAGGAAGCGGAATTCGAGACGCGGCAGATGCTGGATATTTATGCCGACTTCGCGGTGCGCGATGCGGCGATTCCGGTGATACCCGGGCGCAAATCCGATTCCGAGAAATTTGCCGGAGCAGACGTCACCTACTCGATCGAAGCGATGATGGGGGATGGCAAGGCGCTGCAATCGGGTACGTCACACAACCTCGGGCAGAATTTCGCGAAGGCCTTCGAGATCCGATACCTCGACAAAAACGGCGTCCATCAACATTGCTGGACCACTTCCTGGGGGTTATCGACGCGGTTTATCGGCGCCATCATCATGGTGCACGGCGACGATCAGGGCCTGATCCTGCCGCCGCGGCTGGCTCCCCATCAAGTCGTGCTGGTCCCGATTTTCAAGACGGACGATGAAAAAATTTCGGTGATGGAGGCGGGGCGGAAAATTCGCGCGGAGCTCGTGGCCGCGGAGATTCGTGTGAAGTTGGATGAGCGCGAAGGATCGAGTCCGGGCTTTAAATTTAATGATTGGGAAATGCGGGGGGTGCCGCTGCGGATCGAACTCGGGCCGAAAGATGTGGCGAAAGGAAGCGTGGTGCTGGCGCGGCGCGATCGGCCGGGGAAAGAGGGGAAGTCGTTTGTTCCGCAGGCGGGGCTTCCCGAAGCCGTGAAGCAAGCGCTCGCAGAAATTCAACAAGCACTGTATGACCGGGCGCTCGCGACGCGGAATGCGAATACGGTTGAGCCAAAGAACTACGAGGAATTTAAGGCCGCGGTAGAACGCGGCTTCGCGCTCTCCTACTGGTGCGGCGATGCCGGCTGCGAGGCCAAGATCAAGGAAGAGACCAAGGCCACGATGCGCTGCATTCCTCTCGAACAATCCGGCGGGCCGGGCACGTGCGTCTCGTGCGGCCGGGCGGCCAAAGAAAAGGCGATCTTCGCTAAAGCGTATTAGCGGGTATCTATTCCGCGTGTGCAAGTCTTCGCCAGACAAGGAGCCAGAATGTGAGCCGATCAGAATTTCGGATGATAGTTCGGATATGGCGGTACCTTGTATGTAGGCAGCGGATGGTCGCGGAGAGTCTGCATCAAAGTATCGACAGTTTTCTCCAGTTGCGGATCGTGCCCTTCACGCACTAGCTTGGGATCCATATCGACCTCGATGTCCGGTGATATGCCGTGGTTTTCCACTTCCCATTCGCCCTCGGTACCGTAGATCGCCCAGCGCGGCGCGGTGACCGCGCCACCGTCCATTAGCTGTGGATAGTTTCCGATCCCGACGAGGCCGCCCCAAGTGCGCATGCCGACGAGAGGACCGATGCCCGCTTTGCGAAAGTACCACGGCATGGCGTCGCCACCGGAGCCGGCAAATTCGTTGATGATCATCGCCTTGGGACCAAAAATAGCCTGCTCGGGCTCGGCGGTCGTTTCCCCTTCGCGAGTCATGACGAAGCTCATCACGGGGCGGCGCAAATAATCGATGATGTAATCCGCGAGTGCCCCGCCACCATTGAAGCGTTCATCGAGAACGGCACCCTCCTTGCCAACCTGAGCGAAGAAGTAGCGGTTGAAATTGGTGTAACCCGCGCCGGCAGTATTCGGAAGATAGACGTAAGCGAGTTTGCCGCCGCTCATCTGATCGACCTTGTGGCGATTGCCCTCGATCCACGCGAGATTCCGGAGCGACGTCTCACTCTCGATTGGAACGACGGTAACCTCGCGGGCTCCGGTGCCATCGGCGTTCGGGCCAACGTTCAACACCACCTGTTTGCCGGCCGTTTCCTGGAAGAAGCGATAGATGTTGTCGGTTGAATGCAAAGGCTGGCCGTTGACCGCCAGCAAATACTCGCCTTCCTTCACATTTACACCGGGCTGGGTGAGCGGAGCGTGAAGTTCGGGGTTCCAGTTTTCGCCGTTATAAATGCGCGTGAAGCGGTAGCGGCCGTTCTCGATGGAGTAGTCGGCGCCGAGGAGCCCCACCTTCACGGTTTTGAGTTCCGGCTGTGTGCCGCCGACGATGTACATGTGCAAAACGTTTAGATTCCCCAACATGTCCTCAAGGAGATAGCTGAGATCCGCACGGCTCGCGATGCCGGGCAGGAACGCAGCGTACGCTTCCTCGGCTGCCTTGATGTTCAGGCCGTGGAAGTGAGGGTCATAGAAGAAGTCGCGTTCGATGCGCCACACTTCCTGGTACATCTGCTTCCATTCCGCGCGCGGGTCCACAAAGACTTCCATGTCCACAGTCTTGAGCGGCCCGGCCGGCTTGGATGGGCCGTCCGCAGCGGTCATGGCAGAATCGCCGGCACCTGGGCCGGGAGCTTTGCCAGAGGGGGCGATGAACCATTTCTCATCCTTGAGATAGAGCATCTTTTCGCCGTTGTCCGATTCTTTGAAGGCCTGGACGCCGTCGAGTAGCTTATCGGTCTTGCGCGTCTTCAGATCAAAACGCTGGACTGCGAACTTCGGGGGGCCGGGTTCGGAATCAACCTGCGGGCCCTCGAGGAGGTACAGGACTCCCTGTTTGCCTGCCTGCATGTCCCGATAATTGCGAGCCGGAATGGGTAAGGCCAAAACGCGCTGAGAAATGTTCTCGAAGTCGATGGTGACCTTGACCGGCTCCGTTTTCGTCTTGTCTTTTTCTTTGTCTTTATCCTTTTCCTTATCTGAGTCGTTCGTTTTGTCTTTGTCTTGATCGGCGGATTGATCGGTCTCGGAGTCTTTCTTGTTGCCGATTTTCTCGTCGTCGCTTTCCGGAGCAAGAGGCGAAGGCAGATCCTTGCGGAGGACAGTCACGTAGGCGCTTCGTGTGACTGGATGATCGATGCTGGTCATATCGAGCCAGCCCGTCGTGAGACCCATGTTGGTGCTGGCCGTGAAGTAAAGATATTTTCCGTTCTTATCGAAATTGGGAAAGAGGGCGTCGCTCATGCCGTCGGTCACTTGAGTAGCCTTGTGGCCATCGAGTGAATAGACAAAGACGGCGCGCAAATGACTGGGCAACTGTTTGGTATACGCGAGCCAGCGGTTGTCGGGAGACCACACGGTGTCGAACTCGTGGAGTGGCGAATCGAAGAGGTCGGTGTCGACTTTGACGGGAGTGGGGTGATCGAGGTCGACGTACCAGAGATTGAGGCGCTTGTCGCTGTAGGCAATCTTTTTGCTGTCCGGCGACCACGTGGGCGAATAGAAAAATGAAGGCGGCTGGCCGAGATCGATCTTGCGAACGGGGGCGAGAGCGTCCTGGCTGGAGATGTGAAGTGCGTATTCGCCGGATTCGTCCGAGAAGTAAGCGATGGACTTGCCGTCGGGCGACCAGGCCGGATCGCGATCGGCCGCACCCGGGCTGTGAGTAATGTTGCGAATGTCGCCCTTTTCTGCCGGAACCGTCAGGATATCGCCGTGCACTTCGAAGACGGCACGCTGACCGGTGGGCGAAATATTTGCATCTCGGATTTGCTTCTCAACTTTTTCGAAGTGCGGCGCGATTTGCGGCATATCGCCGGCGACGCGCACGTCGATTTTTTTCTCCTCGCCCGATTGCAAATTGAAGAGATGCAACGAGCCGAGTTGTTCATACACAATCGCATCGGGCCCGGCGGAGGCGGATTTGAAATCGAAGCCGTCATTCTTCAGGAGCTGTTTTACATCCTGGGTTTTCGTGTCGTAGACGAAGAGGGTGATGGGCCCGCTTCGGTCCGAAAGGAAATAGATTTTGTCGCCGATCCACATGGGATTGAAGTCATTCGAATTTTCGCGCGGCAATTTAGCCACGCTCGAATCCGAGAGGTTGGCAATCCAGATCGGCGAAGTCAGACCGCCGTGATACTGCTTGATCGCAATATAGTTCGATCCGGCTCCGAGGCGACGGTTCCAGCGCGGCACGTAGGCGAGCTGAGAGCCGTCCGGCGAATAGGAGGCCTCGACGCCCATCGGCAAAGGCAATTCCACGGGGAATCCACCGGCGACGGGAATTGTGAACAGCTTTTCGAAGCGCGTATAACTGCTCCGCGTGGACCGGAAAATGATCCGCTTGCCGTCGGGCGACCACCCGACAACGACGTCTGTTCCGGGATGGTAGGTCAGTCGGCGCGGCTCGCCGCCATCGGCGCTGACCAGATAGACGTCCTGGTTGCCGTCGTAGTCGCCGGTATAGGCGACCATTGCACCGTCGGGAGAGAACACCGGGCCACTTAAGAGTCCGGTTCCGGTCACTAGGCGTCGAGCATCGCCCCCCGTGCGCTGAACGATCCAGATGTCTCCGCCGTACGCAAACGCGATCTGGGTCTTGCTGAGGGTCGGGCTCTGCATGAGCAGAGGTGTTGCGTCTTGCGCGAGGCAGATTTGGCCCAACAGAAGGAACAGTGAAAGAATGAAGCAAAGGCGTTTCATCATTTCCCTCTCGAATCCAAGACATTCATCATGTCCACTTAGACGGGCACATTCTAAATTCAACTGCCCTCGCCGTCGCGTTTTTTTTTCTAATGGCACGCAGCCCGTGAGCCGTGACGGACCCTGCAGCATCCGCTCCGGGAACGCCGGGGTGTGCCCGCGATGGCTCAGGACCGGATAGTCGAATTGGCAGGCTGCCTGCCGTGAATGGGAGTTTCACGTTGGAGGCCTCGGATTTGGCGTTTTCGCGGCCAAATCGAGGCCCGCATAGGCCATCCGGAAGCGTCGAGGTAACTCGTCGCGAACACCTGAACGGCTGTTTCCTCGACACCGCGAGATGAGGGTGCTAGCCTCGCTTATAACGTCTGGAACTGTTCGGCAGACTTCCGAGAACGGGGCGAATTAACATGAAGTTGACGAGACGTGAGTCTGAACGAGGTGCGGGGAAACTCGCTGGATTCCTCTTTCTAGTGGTTTTGGCCGCCGCGGTTTTCGCCGCGGTGAAAATCGTTCCGGTTTATGTCAATAACTTCGAGCTGCAAGATTCCATCGAGACGGAATCGCGCTTCGCCGTTGCCAATCGGAAGTCGCCGGACGACATTCAAACTGACGTCTTCAAAAAGGTAAAGGATTTGGGGATTCCCGCGGACAAGAAGGACATCCACATCAAATTTTCAGGCGGGGGAGAACCCGGAATGCCGGCGCTAGTCGAGATCGACGTCGATTATCAAGTGAACGTAGTTTTTCCCGGTTATACGCTCCCGCTGAATTTTCATACCCACGCAGACAACCACAGCATCTAGAATGGAGAAGTCCACCCGATGGGGGGCAGGGATTGAGCCGCGGACATATTGCGCTCAACCTGCGGTGGCTGGTCTGCAACCAACAGCGTGCTTGGGCCCTCAAACCTAGGTAGAGGCTTTCGTTCGGGTACGGGGGGATTGTTGCGCATACGGCTTGGCCACGGATTTTGGACGACGCGTTACGGCCTCACTCTGCTTGGATTCGCCTCGGCATGCCTGCTCGTGGGAGCGGGCGTGTTCCTGTACTACTACATCTCATTCGGACGAATGATTGACGCACGCCTGTCGGGCCAAATTTTTCAGAATACTTCGCGCGTGTATGCGGAGCCCGAGAAGATATTTGTCGGGCAGGCGATGAAGCCGGGGGATCTCGAGATCTACCTGGTTCGCGCCGGGTACTCGCAGGAGGCGCTCCCGGATGGGGTGGGGCAATTCCGCCTAAGCGGAAAGGCCGTGGAGATCCGCCCGGCGAGGGCTTCCTATTTCGAAGGAGGGAACGCGCTGCGCGTGGATTTCGAAGGCAATGATATCGCGCGGATCACGGCGCTGGCGAACGGCGCACCGCAGCAATCCGCCGAAATCGAGCCGGAAGTTCTGACCAATTTGTTCGATACGACGCGCGAGAAGCGGCGGGTGGAGCGGTTCGACGATCTGCCCAAGCCGCTGATCGAGGCCGTGCTTTCCGCGGAAGACAAGCGATTCTTCGAGCACGGAGGCTTCGATTTCATCCGCGTGTTTGGCGCGGCGTGGGCGGATCTGCGGCGGGGCCAGAGAGCGCAGGGCGCGAGCACGATCGATATGCAGGTGGCGCGAAGCTTTTTCTTTTCGACGAAGCGGGTGTGGAGCCGGAAGGTCAAGGAAACGATCGTCGCGCTGGAGTTGAATCAGCGATTCACCAAGCAGGAAATTTTCGAGTTGTACGCCAACGAGGTTTATCTCGGCAATCGCGGCAGTTTTTCCATTCGCGGTTTCGGCGAAGCAGCGCAAGCGTATTTCGGAAAGGACGTCCGCGAGCTTTCGCTCGGCGAATGCGCCTTTCTCGCCGGGATCATTCGCGCGCCCAACCGGTATTCCGCGGCGGAGCGCCATCAGGATAAATCGGACGAGGCGCGCGACCGCGTGCTGGGCGAGATGGTCGAAAATGGCTACGCCACGGCAGCGGCGGCCGACGCGGCGAAAAAGTTGCAGCTACATTTTGTGGGCGGAGGAGTGGCGGCGAGCGATGGCCCGTACTTCGTCGACATGGTGAAGGACCACGTGCTCGAGCAGATTTCCGAGAGCGATCTGGCTTCGGAGAGCTACCGGATTTACACGACGCTTGATCCGGAATTGCAGCGCGCGGCGACCACGGCGGTGGATATCGGCGCGCAGAATCTGGACAAGTTGCTGGCAAAGCGCTACGCGCTGTGGAAGAAGAAAGGTGAAGTGGTGCCGCAAGTGCAGATTGCCCTTGTGGCTCTCGATCCGCATACGGGAGAAATTCGGGCGCTGGTCGGCGGACGGAACTACGGCGAAAGCCAGCTGAATCATGCAGTGGCGCGGAGGCAGCCGGGCTCGGCGTTCAAGCCGTTCGTCTACGCGGCTGCATTGGACAATGCCGCCGAGGGAAGGCAGCCGGTGGTGACGCCGATCACGACGGTGGTGGACGAACCGACGACATTCGAGTTTGACGGCAAGGAATACACGCCGAACAATTTCGGCGAGCAGTTCTACGGAACGGTGACGGTGCGCGACGCGCTGATCCACTCGCTGAACGTCGCAACGGTGAAAGTGGCGGAAATGGTCGGCTACGACCGGGTGGCAGCGGTGGCGCGGCAGATGGGTCTCGATCCGAACATTCAAGCGACGCCAGCCATGGCGCTCGGCGCGTATGAAATGACGCCGATCGAAGTTGCGGCCGGGTACACGGCATTCGCCACCAATGGAACGCGCGCCGAGCCTCTATTCATTCGCAGTGTGCTGGACGGCGACGGCAAGGTCGTTGAGACGGACGTGCCGAAGACGCGGCCGGTTCTGGATCCGCGCGTCGCGTATCTAGTCACCACGCTGATGGAAGACGTGATGAATCAAGGGACGGGCGCGACGGTGCGGGCGATGGGATTCGACGCGCCAGCGGCGGGGAAGACGGGAACATCGCGGGACGGCTGGTTCGCGGGATTCACATCCAATCTAATTTGCGTAGTGTGGGTGGGCTTCGACGACAACCGCGATCTGGATCTTTCGGGGACCGTATCGGCGGCGCCGATCTGGGCCGAATTCATGAAGCGGGCAGTTGCGCTGCCGGCGTATCACGACACGGAGCCGTTCGAGGCGCCGCCGGGCGTAACCCAAGTGACTGTTGATCCTCAATCCGAGCAGCTTGCCACCCCGCAGTGCCCGACGACGCGTCAGGAAGTATTTCTGGCGGGAACGGAACCGACAGAGTTCTGCTTCCTTCACGGCGGACGCGCGTTGTCGCAGGCGCCGGCGGTTTCGTGGCTCTCGCATCTATTCGGCAAGGGCGGCAACCCATCGCCGCCTCCGCCGGGCCAGCCGGCGAACGGCACGGCAGCGAACACGTACAATCCGAATGCGGCGCCCGGAGGCACGGAAAGCGGCGAGGCCGGCCAGAATTCCGGAAATGACGCGCAGGGCCAGGACGCCGAAAAGAAAAAAGGTGTTTTGCAAAAGATTTTTGGTATCTTTGGAGGAAGCAAGAAGCCTGCGGAACAGCCGCCAAAGCCGAATCCGTAGCTTCTGGGGTGCGGAAAAAGGAGAACTGCAATGAACCGCCTCGCGGTGATTGCCCTCCCCGTAGCACTTATCGTCGCTTCGCCCATTCTGTCCCAAGCTCGGCAATCCTCATCCACAAGTTCAGACGCTGCAGGCCGTGTCGTGCAAACGAACGCGCCGGATACGGCACCCATGACCGGGCGCCAGACTCAGGAAATGCGCGCCGATATTTTGATGGCGCGGAAGATGTACGGCGACGCGATCCACGTGTACGAAGCGCTTCTCGCATCGACGCCAAGCGACGCCGAATTGCTGAACAAGATTGGGGTTGCTTACCAGCAGGAAGGTAACGAGACGCTGGCGGGGCGCTATTACAAGCGGGCGATGAAGGCGGACAAGACGTACGCGAGCGCGATCAACAATTATGGCACGGTGGAATACGAGAAGAAGCACTACGGACGCGCGGTGCGAATTTACAGAGAGGCCATCGCGCTGCATCCCACTTCCGACCTCGCGACCGTTTACAGCAATCTCGGCTACGCGTACTTCGGTGCCAAGCAATATTCCCGGGCGATGGATTCGTTCGACACAGCAATTGCGCTAGATCCGCAGATTTTCAACCGGCACGGCGGATACGGCTCGACGGTGCAGCAGCGGTACACGACGGAGCCGGGGCTGTTTTATTTCCTGGTGGCGAAGACGTATGCACGGCAGGGCGACGTCCTGCGATGCGCGCATTATCTGAGGATGTCGCGGGACGACGGCTACAAGGATTTTCTGTTGGCACAGACGGACCCCGAGTTCTCGAAAGTGATCAAGGACCCGCGGATTCAAGAAGTGCTCGTGGTGCAGCCGTCTTATGCGGGCGACACGAAGAAGCCGTTGCCGCCGCAATAGCTGCTGACCTCCTCCGGTGGGTTCCAGCGACGGAGCCGAGCGTTCGTCCAACTCCTGCTATCCCAACTCCTGCTATACTGTGTGCCGAGATGTCCCTTCGAATTCTCCGCGGCAGCTTGTTGCTCCTTGTTCTGTTCTTCGCTGTCGGAGCATGCGTAAATTCTGTCCCTGAGACGTTCGCGGCAGGGAATTCGCTCCCGACCGCTTCCCCGCAAGCGGTCAATCACGCCCAAGTTGTCCGTTTGCAAATTGACGGCGAAATCGAGCCGATTCTGGCGGAATACATCGCAAACGGGATCGATCACGCGGCGAACGAGCACGCGAATTTGATTCTCATTACGATCAATACGCCGGGCGGGCTCGATTCCGCGATGCGTGAAATCATTCAGAAAATTCTGGCATCGCCGGTGCCGGTGGTGACATACGTTGCGCCGACGGGGTCGCGCGCGGCGTCGGCGGGTTTCTTTATCCTTCTGTCCGCGGATATCGCAGCGATGGCGCCCGGAACGGATACGGGAGCGGCGTCGCCAATCATGTTGTTTGGTCCTTCGGAAGTCCAGATTGACGACACTCTGCGGCATAAGATCGTCAACGAGGCGACCGCCTATTTGCGAAGCTACGTGAGCAAGCGCGGCCGGAATACGGAGTTGGCCGCGACGGCTGTGACGGACGCCAAAGCGTTCAGCGAGAAGGAAGCGCTCGATGGGAAGCTGATCGATTTGATTGCGCCGACGCAGGACGCGCTGCTGGCTCAGCTCGACGGCCGGTCGATCACGCGCTTCGACGGCTCGACCCAGAAACTCGAATTGACGTCGCCGACGGTGACCGATTTCGAGATGACGCCGCGGCAGCAGTTCTTGTCCCGCATCGTGCAGCCCGACGTCTTCTTCATACTTCTGATTGTTGGAGTGCTGGGACTGTATGCGGAATTCACCCATCCGGGCCTGTTTGCGCCGGGAGTGATCGGCGGGATCTGCCTGCTTCTCGCGCTGTTTGCGATGCATCTTCTGCCGGTCAATCTGACGGGACTGTTGCTCATCTTGCTGGCACTGGCGCTCTTCATTCTGGAGGCCAAATTTCCGACTCACGGTGTGCTGGGAGTAGGCGGGGCGGTGTCGATGGTTCTCGGAGCGCTGATGCTCGTGCGCTCGCCGATTACGGGAATGGGAGTGAGCCTGGGCGCGGCGCTGGGCGTGACGATTCCGTTCGCGCTGATCATCATTATCTTAATGAGGCTGGTGCTGAGGTCGCGCAGTTGGAAGCTCTCGACAGGACGCGAGCAGCTAGTCGGCGAGATTGGCGAGGTGATGCAAGCTCTCGGTGATGGCGACGCGCCCGGGATGGTTTTCGTTCATGGCGAGCGATGGCGCGCGGAGGCTGTGGCTGCCATTCCGCAAGGCGCGCACGTGCGGGTGAGAAAGGTCGAAGGTCTCACGCTTCATGTGGTTCCGGTGGATGAGCCCGCGCGGCCGTCGAAGAACTGAAGCAGACCCGGCTCCGGCCGGGCTGAGTTGATGAGCGTCGGTGGAGGAAAAGGTTATGCCGTTCACGGAGACATTGTTCCTCGTAGGAGTCTTCATCTTCCTGATCTGGCTGTTCAATTCGATTTACGTCATCAAGGAATGGGAGCGCGGAGTTGTTCTGCGATTGGGGCGGATGCTGCCGCAGGCGAAGGGCGCGGGGCTTCAATTGGTGTTCTATCCGATCGACAAGCTGACGAAAATTTCGCTGCGCCTTGAGACGTTGGATGTCCCGCCGCAGGATGTGATCACGCGGGACAACGTCTCGGTGAAGGTGAATGCGGTGTGTTATTTCCGCGTGGTGGACGCGAACCTTGCGCTCTCGCAGGTTCAGAATTATCTCTACGCCACATCGCAGCTCGCGCAAACCACGCTGCGGAGCCTGGTGGGCCAGTTCGAGCTGGATTCCATCCTGTCCGAGCGCGAAAAGGTAAACTCGAAGTTACAACTAATCCTTGACCAGGATACGGAGCCTTGGGGTATCAAGGTAACGAAGGTTGAAGTCAAACAGGTGGATATTCCGGAGTCGATGCAGCGCGCCATCGCCAAACAGGCGGAGGCCGAGCGCGAGCGCCGGGCGAAGGTCATTCACGCCGAGGGCGAGTTTCAGGCTTCGACGAAACTGGCGCAGGCCGCGGAAGTGCTCGAAACGCAGCCCGCCGCGATTCAGCTCCGCTATCTGCAAACGTTGACCGAGATTGGCGTCGAGAAGAATACGACGATCATCTTTCCACTGCCGATCGATATCATCACGCAGTGGGCAAAAACTCTTGGAGGGAAATAAATAGATCGTGGTTGGGGGAAGCGGAAAACGCGGGGGAAGCGACCGGGTACTTGAGAGCCGGCATCTCGTCGGACTCTTTCTCGGTGTCGTGCTGTTGTGCGGCGTGTTTTTCACGCTGGGATATGTGATGGGACGAACGCAGTACGGTTTGCCCATGCCGCTGCGAGCGGCTGCGGCGTCGAATCGCGATACGGCAATTCCGCCGACAACGGCCAGGCCCGATCCTTCCGAGAAACCGCCCGCGAACGGCGAGTGGGATTTCTATTCGAAGGAAAAGGACCCCAACAAGCTCGAACCTCCCGCTCCCGCGCCGGCGGCCGCTCCGGCAGGCCATGCCGCTTCGAGCCATCCGGCAGAGACGCGAATTGCGGCTCCCGCAACCAAGCCGGTTTCAGCGAACGGCCAGGAGCTCCGGCGATTCCAGCCGCCCCGGATTCCGCACGGCTCGGTGGTTCTGCAGATCACGGCGCTGACGAAGGAGGCGGACGCGCTGGCTGAGGCGGACGCCGTGCAGCAAAAACATTTTCCGTCGTTCGTCGTCACACCGACGACCGACAATTTGTATCGCGTTCAAGTGGGCCCGTACGCCGATCAGGCGGCGGCCCAACGCGCTCAGAAATCACTCGATCAAGCCGGATTCAATTCCATCATTAAACGCTGAATGAAACTTTCGCGGCCCCTGCGAATCGTTTTCGCCATCGTCTCCGGGATCGCCCTCGGACTTTCCTTCCCGAACTACAATCTGCCGCTGCTCGCGTGGGGTGCGATCGCGCTGTTGATTCTCGCGTCGGTGGGGGCGGGAATTGCCGAGGCGCCGCTCTACGGATTTCTCCATGGGTTGGTGTTCTATCCGACGTGCCTTCCTTGGATCGACGTGGTCATGCGCCAGTACGGGAATGTGGACCCGCTGGATGCCGCGGGAATTTTGGCGCTAATCGGAATCGCCGGCGGAATCATCCTGATAATTTTTTCGACGAGCCTCGCGCTCGTCAGCCGCAGAAGCAAACCGGCAGCGTTCGCTCTCGCGCCATTTCTCTGGGTGACACTCGAATTCGCACGCACCCATCTTCCCATCATCGGATTTCCGTGGAATCTGACGGGCTACGCGGCGAGCGGCAATCTGGCGTTTCTGCAGCTCACGCCGCTGACGGGGATTTTCGGACTGTCATTCGTGATCGCGGCGTTCAACTCCGTCCTGGCCTGGGCGATTTGGACGCGGACACGGAGATCGATTCAAATCGTATGCGGCGCGGCTGCTGCGTTGCTTCTGATCGCTTTCGCCGGTCCGCATTTCGTTCCGTCGCCGACGCCGCGCTACGTCGCGCATCTGGTACAGACGAATTTTCCACAGTCGGAGCACTATCCCGAAAACTGGATGCAGTTGCATTCGGGAGAATTGGACGAGCTTGCAAACATCAGCGTCGACGCGGCACGCAAGATGCCGGGGCTGATCGTATGGCCCGAAGTTCCGGCGCCGTTCAGTTTCCAGGATTTGAAATTCGTACAGCGGGTGCAAAAGATTGCGCGGGATTCGGGGCAATATTTTCTCTTCGGCGTGGAGGATTGGCGGTTGGACGCGAACCGGCAATGGGACGTGACGAACAGCGCGGTGTTGCTGAACCCCGCGGGGGAGCGCGTGTTTACGTATGATAAGATTCATATGGTTCCCTTCGGCGAGTACGTTCCGCTTCGCCGATGGATCAAATTCGCGGGGCGATTGACCGCGGATATCGCGGATTTCACTCCCGGCACGGAATATCGCGTCGGACAATTGCCGGGCGGCCGCTTCGGGACGTTCATTTGTTACGAGGCGATCTTCCCGGGGGAAATCCGGAACTTCGCGGCCAACGGCGCCGGCCTGCTCATCAATATTTCGAACGACGGATGGTTCGGACGCTCGGCCGCCCCGGCGCAGCATTTGATGATGTCGCGGGTGCGCGCGGTGGAGAGCCGCCGATGGATGCTGCGCGCGACGAACAACGGCTACACCGTGGCCGTGGATCCCTACGGCCGCATCGTCGCCGAGATGGCGACCGATGTGCGCGGCGAACTCGATGCGCCGTATGATTTTCGCACCGACCGCTCGTTGTATTCGCTTTGGGGCGATTGGATCGCGTGGCTGAGTTTGCTCGCATCGGCCGCCCTGATCGGATGGGGTTTGCTTGCGAGGCCGGAGCGGAGTTTGGCGGAAATTCCTGCGGCAGCACCGGCGAGCCGTGAGCCGAAGGGGCGCGAATCGAAGAAAAAGTCGCGGCGACGCGGGCGGCGATAGCCGAGTGCGGCGATCGGGCGTTTGGCGGCCGGCTGAATTGCTCTTCGCCCTCGGTTCTGATCTCCGAGCTGCTTGAAGTAAAGCTCTTAACTCTCATTTGGAATTGGTGCTTCTCGAATGGCTGAACACATTGAAGATTTGCTGCAACGATTCTCCGATCTGAAGACTCGCATCGAACTCGTCCGGAGTTATCTTTGACGTTCCCACCAATCGCGCGCGTCTAGCCGCTCTCGAAGAAACGTCCGGCCGCCCCGACTTCTGGCAGGATCAGGAAAAGGCGCAGGCCGTGCTGCAGGAACGCAAGCTGGTGGAAGGCCGCCTCGAAGCCGACGAAAAGCTGAGCCGCGCCGTCAGCGACATCGACACCTACATCAATCTGGCGCGCGAGGAAGCCGACGACGCGCAGCGCGATTCTCTTCTCGGTGACATTGATTCGGAATTGAAATCTGCGGATACCTACGTCTCCGAACTCGAAACGAAAACTTTGCTCTCCGGCCCAAGCGACTCTCTCAACGCCATCATGACCATCAAGCCCGGCGCGGGAGGCACGGAATCGCAAGACTGGGCGGAGATGCTTATGCGGATGTATCTGCGCTGGGCGGAGGCGCGAGGCTTCCGCGCGGATGTAATTGATTCAACGCCCGGCGAAGAAGCGGGCATCAAATCCGCGACGATTCGCTTCGAGGGAGAAAACGCTTTCGGATTGCTCTCGGGCGAAACGGGCGTACATCGCCTCGTGCGCATTTCTCCCTTCGACCAGGCGGCGCGGCGGCACACTTCCTTTGCATCGGTCTTCGTGATTCCCGAGATCGACGATCGCATCGAGGTGGTCATCAAGCCGGACGATCTTCGCATCGACACATTTCGCGCGGGCGGCCACGGCGGCCAGAACGTGAACAAGGTGGAATCCGCGGTCCGGTTCACGCATATTCCCACCGGAATTGTGGTGCAATGCCAGAATGAGCGCAGCCAGCACAAGAACCGGGAATTGGCGTTGAAAATCTTGCGATCGCGGCTCTACGAGCATGAGGTCGAGAAGCGGCAGGAGACCCTGAAGAAGCTCGACGAATCGAAGGGCGATATCAGCTTCGGCAGTCAAGTCCGCTCCTACGTCCTCCAGCCCTACCAGATGATCAAGGACCACCGCACGAAGGTCGAACGCGGCGACGTCAACAAAGTTTTGAATGGCGACATCGACGACTTCATTCGAGCCTATCTGCTGTCGCGACGTTCTGGCGGAGGTCGAGCGGCGGCGGCGGAGGAGGAGTAAAGCATCCTGCGAGACGCGCGATTTTGCAGCCTGGCGGGGCGAAGCGCGACAGCGGGACGGTGCAATTCAAGCCGCAATATGGCCGCTCAGCGCGCCGATAACCCGTTTCAGGGCAAAGCGTTGACACCTTCTGGGCCGCATGCTAACGTCAATTCTTCGAATTTTCCGCACGGAGAACGGCTTAGGCCTCGAAATTGCCGTTGAAATCCCCGGAGGAGAGCGTTTTGACACCTTCAGAAGAACGATTCCTCTTTACCTCGGAGTCCGTAACCGAGGGACACCCCGACAAAATTGCCGACCAGATTTCGGACGCTATCCTGGATGAAGTGATGAGGCAGGACCCGCTGGGGCGGGTTGCGTGCGAGACGCTCGTTACGACGGGTCTGGTGGTCATTGCCGGCGAAATTACGACCACCGGTTATGTGGATTTCTCGGATGTGGCGCGCAGCGTGATCACCCAGGTGGGTTACACGCGCGCCAAGTACGGATTCGATGCCGAGACTTGCGGCGTCATCTCATCCATCAAGAAGCAATCCCGCGATATCGGGCAGGGCGTCGACACGGGCGGAGCAGGCGATCAGGGATTGATGTTCGGCTTTGCGTGCGATGAGACGCCCGAACTGATGCCCATGCCGATTCAACTGGCGCACCAGTTGACCCGCCGCCTCGCTGAACTCCGCAAGAAGAACGTCCTGAAGTACCTCCGGCCCGATGGAAAATCACAAGTCACAGTCGAATATGTGGACGGGAAACCGGTGCGCGTCGATTGCGCGGTAATTTCGACGCAGCACAGCGATGGGGTTTCGAACGAACAATTGCGCGAGGAGATCATCCAGCACGTCATCAAGCCGGTGATTCCCGCGAAAATGCTCGACGCAAAGACCAAGTTTCATATCAACCCGACCGGTCGCTTCGTCATCGGGGGGCCCATGGGCGATGCTGGATTGACGGGCCGCAAGATCATCGTCGATACCTACGGCGGATACAGTCGTCACGGTGGCGGCGCGCTATCGGGCAAGGACGCGACGAAGGTAGATCGCTCGGCGTGCTACATAGCGCGTTACGTGGCGAAGAATCTGGTCGCCGCCGGCGTAGCGCGCAAAGTGGAAGTCCAGCTTGCGTATGCCATCGGCGTGGCCGAGCCCGTTTCGGTGATGGCCGATACGTTCGGCACCGGCATCATTCCGGATTCGCAGATCACCGAATTGATTCGCTCGAATTTCAAGCTCACGCCGGCCGGAATCATCGAGACGCTTGATCTGCGCCGGCCGATTTACTTTCCGACGGCGGCTTACGGCCATTTTGGCCGCAACGAGCCGGGATTCACTTGGGAGCGCACCGACAAGGCCGCAAAAATTCGCGGAGAAGTCGAGTCGCGCGGCGCGGTAGCGGTGTCACGCAGCTAGCCCCTCGCATTTACAAAATCAGGAGAGCCATCCGTGGAAACAGCATCGAAACTGTCCGGCGATGTGAAGGACCTTGCCCTGGCGGAACGCGGCAAACGCCGAATCGAATGGGCCAACCAGCACATGCCCGTTCTGCAATTGATCCGCAAGCGATTCATCAAGGAAAAGCCGTTGAAGGGCGTGCGGATGTCGGCGTGCCTGCACGTCACGAGCGAAACGGCCAATCTGGCGATTACGCTGCGCGACGGCGGCGCCGACGTCGTGGTTTGCGCTTCGAATCCGCTCTCCACGCAGGACGACGTGGCGGCCTCGCTGGTGAAGGACTACTCGATTCCAACGTTCTCGATCAAGGGCGAGGACAATTCCACGTATTACGCGCACATAAGCGCGGCGCTCGATCACCAGCCGCAAATTACGCTCGACGACGGCGCAGACCTGGTCACGCAGCTTCTCACTAAGCGCACCGAGCTGGTGAAGAACGTCATCGGTGGCACTGAGGAGACCACCACCGGCGTGATTCGCCTTCGTGCCATGGCCAAAGACGGCACGTTGAAATATCCAGTCATCGCCGTCAACGACGCGCTCACCAAGCACATGTTCGACAACCGCTACGGCACCGGGCAATCCACGATCGATGGAATTATTCGGGCGACGAATCTTTTGATCGCCGGACTCAAACTGGTCATCGCCGGATACGGCTGGTGCGGACGCGGCGTCGCGATGCGCGCCAAGGGCCTCGGCGCGGATGTCATCATCACTGAGATCAATCCGCTGCGCGCTCTCGAAGCTGTGATGGACGGTTTCCGCGTGATGCCCATGAACGACGCGTCCAAGATCGGCGATATCTTTGTCACCGTCACGGGCAACAAATCCGTTCTCGCCGCGGAGCAGTTCGAAAACATGAAAGACGGCGCGGTGATGTGTAATTCCGGCCACTTTAACGTGGAAATAGACATCCCGGCGCTCGAAAAGCTCTCGAGTTCGAGAAAGATCGCGCGACCTTTTGTCGAGGAATTTGTGATGAAGGACGGCCGCAAGGTCTATCTGCTCGGCGACGGCCGATTGATTAATCTCACGGCTGCCGAAGGCCACCCGGCTTCCGTGATGGATATGAGCTTCGCAAACCAGGCGCTCTGCGTCGAGCACCTCATCAAGCACGCATCGACATTGCAGAACCAGGTTTACTCCGTGCCCGAACCGATCGACAAACAGATCGCTAAATTGAAACTCGAATCCATGGGCGTGCAGGTCGACAAGCTGACGGCCGAACAGGAACACTACCTCGCGTCGTGGGACGAAGGCACGTAGGACGCTTCCGCAGAGTTTTTGTGGCTGCACAGCGCTGCCGTAAGTTTTCTGTCCCGGTAACGGGGAGTCGACCGGGCTCGCAGCGGCGCATCAGAGTCATTCCGGAACTACATTTCATCGATGCAAGATCTAGCCAATTGGGCGATTGAGACGGCGCGAGTGCGCGGCGCGACTTATGCCGACGCACGCGTGATGGATATTCGCCAGCGCGACATTTCCACGAAAAACGGGCAAGTTGGCAATCTGGCGGAGGGCGAATCGTACGGCATTGGGATTCGCGTGATTGCGAGCGGCGCGTGGGGTTTTGCTGCGACGGACCGGCTGACTCGCGAAGGCGTGCAGGCGTGCGCCGCCGAGGCCGTTTCGATTGCGAAGGCTTCGGCGCTCGCCAAAATTCACGATGTCGTCATGGTCCCCGAACCCGCCCACGTCGATACCTGGCAGAATCCCTACCTCAAAGACCCATTTCGCATTCCCGTCGAGCGGCAGATCGATTTGCTTCTCGCCGCCGACAAGGAAATGCGGAAAGTGAAGGGCGTAACACTGGCGGAAGGCTCGATGTCGTTCCGCCGGATCGAGCAATTTTTCGCTTCAAGTATTGGCTCCGCGATTCATCAAGTGAAAATGCTTTCGGGTGCGGGGATCGTTGCGACCAGCTTCGCGGGCAGCGAAATTCAGAAGCGCTCCTATCCGAATAGTTTTGGCGGCCAGCACATGCTCGCGGGGTACGAACTGGTCGAATCGCTCGATTTGGCTGGTCACGCGCAGCGCGTAGCCGAGGAAAGCGTCGCGCTGCATTCGGCTGCTCAATGCCCGGAAGGATCGAGCACGATTATTCTTGAGAGCGCGCAACTCAGCTTGCAGATTCACGAATCGATTGGGCACCCGATCGAACTCGACCGCGTCCTCGGAATGGAAGCGAATTTCGCGGGGATGAGCTTCCTTACCATCGATAAGCTCCGCACGCTACGCTACGGCTCGGACATCGTCAACGTGGTCGCCGACGCGCGTCTCGAACACGGCCCTGGTCTCGGAACGTTCGGTTACGACGACGAAGGTGTGCCGGCACAATGCACTTCGATTATCACGAACGGGCTTTTCACCGGCTACTTGAGCAATCGCGAGACCGCCGTGGCCATCGGCGAGAAGCGCTCGGGCGGCACGATGCGCACGGAAAGCTGGAATCGCCTGCCCATCATCCGCATGACCAACGTCAGCCTTCTGCCCGGCGCCTGGAAATACGAAGACCTGATTGCCGATACCAACGATGCCATTTTGATGGAAACGAACCGCTCGTGGTCCATCGATGACCGCCGCTACCAATTTCAGTTTTCGACGGAAATTGGCTGGGAGATCAAGAATGGCAAGAAAGGCCGCATGCTCAAAAATCCGAGCTACAGCGGCATCACCACGGAGTTTTGGGGAAGCTGCGACGCGATCTGCTCGCGCGATTATTGGACGCTGTGGGGCACGCCGAATTGCGGAAAAGGCCAGCCGATGCAGACCATGGGAACGGGGCATGGCGCGGCACCTTCGAGATTCCGTAATGTGAAAGTGGGAGTTGCGTTCGCGAAATAAATGTCACCGAAGAAAAAACCGGCCAGGAAAACGAAGCAGCCCTCTCACACGCGCGCGCGCCGAGCCCGCAGCGCGTCCGACCACCGGCTCGGGCCGGCGGAGCTTCACCGGATCGCCGAGCGTGTCATCCGGCTGAGCGAGGCGGACGAGACAGAAGTGGAAATCGACGTGGTTACCGACGCCCTGACGCGCTTTGCCAACAACACGATCCATCAGAACGTGGCCGAGCAGAACCTGAGCATTTCGGTGCGGACGGTCTTTGACGGGCGCACGGCGCGCGCCACGACGAACAAGACTGATGAAGAATCGCTGCGGCGAGCGGTTGCGGCGGCGTCGCGTCTGGCGCGGGTGCAGCCAAAAAATCCCGACCTGTTGCCGATGCTGAGGAAACAAAAATATCAGAAAGTCACGCGCTTCTTTCCGGCTACCGCGACCGCCACGCCTGCGGACCGCGCCCGCGGCGTCGCTCGCGTCTGCCGGGTGGCGGAAAAGGCCAGGCAAACGGCCGCGGGAATCTTTTCGACGGGCATGACCGAATCCGCGCTCGCGAATTCGCGCGGTCTTTTCGCCCATTACGAGCAGACGCGCGCAGAATTTTCCGTCACGATTCTCGAGAAAGATTCCTCCGGCTGGGCCAAATCGAATTCCGCGAATCTTTCGGAAATTCATCCCGACGAGTTGGCGGAATCGGCCAGCCGGAAGTCCGCGGCATCACGCGCTCCGCGAGAAATTGCGCCGGGGCATTACACCGCGATTCTCGAGCCGCCCGCGGTTCTCGATCTGGTCGGATTTTTGTTCTACGATTTTGCGGGAACGGCCGTTCTCGATCAGCGCTCGCTTTTTACGGGACGAATGGGGAAAAAGCTTTTCGGCGAGAACATATCTATCTCGGACGACGTCTATCACCCGCTCCAGCTCGGCGCGCCATTCGACGGAGAAGGCGTTCCGCGCGAAAAAGTTCTGCTGGTCGATCGCGGCATTCCGCGCAATCTGGTTTACGCGCGCGCGACCGCGAAGAAAATGAAAGCGAAGCCGACAGGCCACGGTTTTTCGCTCCCCAACGAGTACGGCGAAGCGCCCATGAATCTCGTTTTCACCGGCGGCAACGCGTCCGTCGAAGACATGGTGCGCTCCACCGAGCGCGGCGTCCTGGTTACGCGCCTCTGGTATATTCGCGAAGTCGATCCGTACCAGAAAATTCTCACCGGAATGACGCGCGACGGCACCTTCCTCGTGGAAAACGGCAAGATCGCCGGCGGCATCCGTAATTTTCGCTTCAATCAGAGCATGATCGAGATGCTCTCAAACGTCGAGATGCTGGGCGAAGCGGTGCGCGCGGCCGGCGAAGAATCCTTCGAAATGGTCGTTCCCGCGATGAAGGTCGGCGGATTCCACTTCTCGGAAGTCACGAAGTTTTAGCCAGCAGCAACGGCAGCGCCGTCGCTGAAATCTTCATCCACAATCGAAAAAATGATGGCGGAGTTTACCGCGTGAATTCGATGCTGGTAATCGCGCGGTGGATTACGTTTTCCTGAATCTGCACGAGGTCCGACGCCGCGTACGTCATCCCCAAAATCGTATAGAGCTGCTTGTCGCGCTCGAAAAGAACCACGATGCCGGACCATTCCTTTCGATCGGCCTCGCCGCGGAAGCGGCGCTCGACCGCAGGCGTTCCCGCAATCGTTGTCCGCTTGTCGCCGAGCGGGCGATAATTGTCGAGCATGTCCTGCAGCTTCGCGTCAGAAGCCTTCAAATCGGTCTCGATCGAACCCGTCGCCGGAGCTTCTCCGATCAGAAGATAAGTTAGCTGGTCGGTGGTTCCGAGCGCCGCAATCGAGCCGGGCAAGCTGCTCCGCGCGCCTTCGATGAGATGCCAATCCGGCGGCTTGAACATGTGGAACCCGTAGGTTTCGTTCGTATACATGTTTCCGGCGACTTCCTCGCGGACAGGTTCGGGAGCCGCGGGCTTCGGCGGCTCGGGCGGATGTGCTGGAGCCGGAACGCTCGTGGCCGGCAGATTGGCGGCGAGTTTCGAATGAGTGGCCTCGGCCTTCTTTTCTGGAGCGGTCACGGCCGCAGACGTTGCTGGCTGAGGTTGAGCCGGCGAGGTTGTCGCGGGCGGAGTTGTGGCTGGCGATGGCGGCGCTGGCGAACTCGATGCCGGCGCAGGCTGCGTCGCCGTGGGCGTAGCTGCGTGCGCGTTCGCCGCTGAAGTCGAATTCTTTGGCGCCCGAGCCTTCGATGGAGCAGCGGAAGTCGGTGTTACGGCCGGAGACGATGCCGGTGCAGGGGCCGGAGCTGCGGGCGAAGTCGAAGCACGTGCCGGCTGCGATGCGGGAGGCCGCACTGGCGAATCGCTGCTCGCCGCCGGTTTTTTGTCTCCGCTCGCACCAGTCCCTGTATCGGTGATCTCGATCGATTCCACAGCATCGCGACGAATAATCGCAAAGCCGTACGCCGTCTTTACCTTGAACGAATTCTCGTCGAACCCGACGATCGTTCCCACAATCTTCGTGCCGTCTTTCAGCCGCAATTCGTCCGCGCGCACCCGCGCTGCGGTCAGTGCGAGAGCCACGATGCCCACGAGAATCCAACAAATCCGCCTCATCACTTTAAGTATCGCTCGCGCGGCCGCGCCCGGCAAGCGCAGCGGCAGGAGCGGTGCCGTCGTCGGTACTCGGTGGATCAGAGCTGTTTCGCGATCCGGCGGGAACTTTTCGAGCGCGTGTCGGATGAATC
The DNA here is from genome assembly GCA_963771905.1 of uncultured Acidobacteriota bacterium. Lineage (GTDB taxonomy): Bacteria > Acidobacteriota > Terriglobia > Acidiferrales > UBA7541 > Palsa-147. The sequence goes on along the minus strand of CAVYVI010000004.1, from coordinate 51,737 downwards.
CGTTCTCGCCGGAACGTCAAGTCGCTTCAGCCCGATCGAAAAAGGACTCAGCGAATCGCTTGGCAGCGCAGGGGCAAAATTAGGAGAAAATACAGAGGCCAATCCAGAGGGCTACGGTCATAATCGCGGAGACAACCAGGAGGGTGCGGATTCGTTTTCTTCGCGTAGCGGCAACCACAATTCCCATCGCGCAAAACGCGAAGCCCATCTCAAACCAGAACCATGCGCCAATGCCATTGCCGAGAAGTCCGAGGGAATTTTGATACCACATCGATGCGAACGACGCCGACGCCGAAAGCGGTGCGGCGACGAGAGCCGCGAGTCCCAGTCCGCTCGCCCATTCCGGCGGCGCCCAGCCCAGCCGAATATCGCGCCAGTCCAGCGCGGTTTGGCCGACGACCACAGCGACGATCAGCAGAACCAGTAGTGCCACGCCTACTCCCAAGCCGCGCGGCGAATCCGCGGGGAACATCAGCACGGGCCCTGGTTCGGGCTCGCTGAAAGAATGGCAATTGCGCGGCCAAAGGCGAGCGCGATGCCGGATTCCCACGTGATTTGTAAGCCATTGATTTGAAAACACTTGCGGCTGTGCCACGAGGACAAGTCCGGGAGCCATTGTGATGAACCGACGCGCGTTACGCCCCGGCTCACAAATACCGGCAGCCGCGGTTCACAAATGTGAAATCTCTTGCTGTACAAAATTGCGACGCAAGCTCGCCAGAATCTTGCGGCCAGCTCGCTCGGTGCGGATTTGACGCACACGGGTAGTAGAAGGCCTATTACTTCCTCGCCACCTCAGCTCGCAGCGCGAGGCGTCGAGAAGTGCGAGTCTGCTAGGATAACGCGCGATGCGTCAACCCTGGATTATCGCCCACCGCGGCGCTTCGGGTCACGCGCCCGAAAATACCATGGCCGCTTTCCGGCAGGCCGTGGAAATGGGCGCGACATTTATCGAGACGGATCTGCACATGACGCGCGACGCGCGATTCGTCGCCATCCATGACGCCAGCGTCGAGCGCACTTCGAATGGCCGCGGCGCCGTTCGAGATCTCACCCTCGCCGAGCTGAAGCAAATGGACGCGGGGCTGTGGTTCGACCGCCAATTCAGCGGCGAGCGCATTCCGACGCTCGAGGAGATCCTCGCGTTTGGCCGCGCGGCGGACGTCGTGTTTTACCTCGAACTCAAATACGAGACGGCGTGGGGACAGCATCACGCTCTTGCGGCAGCGCTGCGCAGCACGGGCGATGCGGCGCGTATCGTCGTTCTGTCATTCGATCCCGGAACCCTCGAAGGACTCCGGAAACTGGACGAGACGATCATGACCGGGCTTCTCGTTGAAGAAATGCGGCCGGATGTGGTCAAGCTCGCGCTTACCGCCGGCGCGCGCCAGATTTGCCCGCGCGGCGATCTGATTTCACCGTCGTTCGTCAACGAGGCCCACCGCGCCGATCTCCAGATCGCCACTTGGACAATCAATCAGCCGGATCAGATGCGCACCGTCATTGCCGCGGGCGTCAACGGAGTGATGACGGATTTCCCCGATCGTCTTCGCGCGGTGATTCAGCACCTTACTCCGGAAGATTAACCGCGGGGCTCCGCCCGCCGCGTCAATAATCGAGGGCCTTCTGCAATGCGGCGAATTGCGCCAGCGTCAACTGCTCCGCGCGCGCAACCGGCTCGAGCTCGGCAGCCGCGAACGCCGCCGCAATCCGCTCCGCCGGAAAATTCCCGCGAAGATTGTTCCGCAGCGTCTTACGTTTCTGCGAGAAGCAGAGCTGCAGGAATGCAAGGAATCGTTCCTCGTCCGCTACGCGCAGCGTGGCGCGCTCTCCGGGTAGAGTCAAATGCACAAGCGCCGAAGTCACTTTTGGTGGCGGCCGGAATGCGCCGGGCGGAATGCGCAGAACAATTTCGGGCCGCGCATAGAACTGACAGAGCGTCGACAGATATCCGTATTCGCGCCGGCCGGGACGTGCAGCGATGCGCGCCGCCACTTCGAGCTGGATGACGATGTGGATCGACGAAATGCGATCGGCCGCGTCGAATAGGCGGCGCAGAATCGGCGACGTGATGTAGTAAGGTAGATTGCCATACACGCGAAAGCCGGCTCCGGCCGTCACCGCGCGCAAATCGACGGCGAGGACATCGCCTTCCACGATCTCGACGTTTCGCCAAACTTTGGCTTTCTCCCCGAGGCCTGCCGCCAGTTTCGGATCCGTCTCGATGGCCACGACCCGCGCGCCCGCTTCGGCGAGAAGCGCTGTCATCTCGCCGTGTCCCGCACCGATTTCGAGCCAAGTGTCGCCTTCGCGAATTTCAAGCGTCTCGAAAATCTTCTGGCGCCATGCGGGATCGCCGAGAAAGTGCTGCCCAAGCTTTTGTCGCGCCATGACGCTAGAGAGTGTAGCAAGCTCGTCGAAATTCGGAACGCGGGGTTTCGCTTGACGAACGTGTACCGATTCAGTACCGTTTTTGAGTTGTTGGAGAGCCGATGAGAATTTTGTTTGTTGCTTCGGAAGGTTTGCCCTACGCGAAGACCGGTGGATTGGCGGATGTCGTGGGCGCGCTCCCGCAGGCGCTTGTCGAGGCCGGCCACGAAGTCGTCGTTCTCCTCCCGCGGTACCGCGGTATCAAGACGCACAGTGCGCTCATTCCGAGTTTGACCGTGCCGCTTGGCGACGAACTCCGCTTTCCGGCGATCGCCGAAGGCGCGGCGGTGGGCGGTGTGCGATTTTTCTTCGTCGACGACCCCGCTTATTTTGACCGCGATCAACTTTACGGCGAAAAGGGAGGCGATTATCCCGACAATGCGGAGCGATTCGCGGAATTCAGCCGCGCGGCAATCGAATTCACGAAGCAGGTCTGGATGCCGGACGTGTTGCACTGCCACGATTGGCAGAGCGCCCTCGTGCCCGTCCTCTTGCGCACGATCTATGCGCGCGATCCCGCGCTCGGCCATTTGCCAGTAATCTTCACGATTCACAATCTCGGCTATCAGGGACTTTTTCCGCGAAGCGCTCTTGAACGCGCTGGACTTCCGGCCACTCTCTACAACATCGACGCGCTCGAGTATTACGGCAAGATTAATTTCCTGAAGGGCGGATTGCTTTATTCCGACGCTCTGACCACCGTCAGCAAAAAGTACGCGCAAGAGATCCAGACGGCGGAATATGGCCATGGTCTCGAAGGCGTGATTCGGAATCGCGCGAGCCGCCTCACCGGCATCGTGAACGGTGTGGACTATTCCGTCTGGAGTCCCGAAGCGGACAAGCTGATCGCGGCGAACTATTCGGCACACAATCTTGACGGCAAGAAGAAGTGCAAGAAGGACCTGCTCGACACGTTCAAGCTGCCCGCTGAAAATATGGAGCGGGCGCTGATCGGCATCGTGTCGCGCTTCGATGAACAGAAGGGTTTCGACCTGATCGCGGATGCCGCCCCCGAGTTGCTGCGGGAGAATCTCTCGCTCGTGGTTCTCGGGACCGGGAAGCCGCTGTATGAGAAACTGTTCCAGGCGCTCGCGGAGAAGTTTCCCGCAAAAGTCGGAGTGAAGATCGCCTACGACAACACGATCGCGCACAAAATCGAAGCGGGCGCGGACGTGTTCCTGATGCCGTCGCGCTACGAGCCCTGCGGCCTCAATCAGATTTACAGCCTTCGCTACGGTACGGTGCCGGTGGTTCGCGCGACGGGCGGCCTGGACGACACAATCGAGACGTTCAACCCCAAGACCTCGGCTGGCACGGGCTTCAAGTTCGAAGAATACGAAGGCAAGGCTCTGCTCGATTGCGTGCGGCAAGCGTTGCGCATCTATCGCGACGCAAAGGCGTGGACCGCCGTCCGCACCAACGGAATGGCCAAGGATTTTTCGTGGAAAGCGTCGGCCGCCGCGTATCTGTCTGTATATGAAGGGGCTAAGCGGTCCCGAATCCCGCGAGCTTTAGTTTCATCTAATTGACACGAGCGAGACCGAAAGGGTTAGACTTCCCACGGCTCGCCTCGCAAAAGGACGAAAATGGCTGACAATATTCAAGCGGTGAGTGACGCTACTTTTCAGGCAGAAGTGATCGATGCCAGCAACACCCAGCCGGTCATGGTGGATTTCTGGGCCGATTGGTGCCGCCCGTGCCACATGCTGTCGCCTACGGTAGAGGAAATCGCGCGCGACAATGCGGGCAAGCTCAAGGTAGTAAAAATGAACGTCGACGAAAATATGAATGCGCCGGGCAAATTCAATATCCGCGGCATTCCGACCTTGCTGGTTTTCAAGGGCGGACAAATTGCCGAGCAAATCGTCGGCGCCGTGCCGAAAGAGCAGATCCAGAAGGCTCTGCAACGGCACCTGGCTTAAGATTCATTTTCCGGCAGGGATTTCGCACGTGGCTCCGGGTTGGCACGGCCGGCTCGGAGCATTTGTTTGTTCGCGATGTTTTCCATAAGATCCCGCGATGAAGCGATGCAGCTGGCCACAGAACGAGCTGTCGATCCGCTACCACGATGAAGAGTGGGGTGTGCCCGTTCACAACGATCGCACGCTCTTCGAGTTTCTGATACTCGAGGGCGCGCAGGCCGGCTTGAGCTGGGACACGATTCTCCGCAAGCGCGAAAATTATCGCGCCGCATTCGATGGTTTCGAGGCGGAAAGAGTCGCGCGCTACGACGCTCGCAAAGTCCGCAAGCTTCTCGCCGATCCGGGCATCGTTCGCAATCGCCTGAAAATTGCCGCCACGATTCTGAACGCGCGCAATTTTCTGGCCGTGCAACAAGAACGCGGCAGCTTCGACACCTACATCTGGGAATTCGTCGGTGGCGCGCCAAAGATCAATCGGTGGCGCACCCTCAAGCAATTGCCCGCGCGAACATCCGAATCCGACTCCATGAGCAAGGATTTGCAGCGCCGCGGTTTCAAGTTTGTGGGCTCGACGATCTGCTACGCCTTCATGCAAGCGACCGGAATGGTGAATGACCATGCCGTCGACTGCTTCCGCTACTGCCAACTCGGCGGCTCCTCCCGGCGCTAGCCGGTATTTCTTGCGGTTCCTCATAGTGACAACGCCCTGCGTTAGGCTGCAGTGCCCGCCCGCGCCTTCCACTTACGATCCGCGCTTTTCGTACCTAACAAACGAAGATTTTTTCCCGCCTCCATCCTATTGACTCCAGAGCGCTTCCGGGGACCCTTACAGCGTGTGGATTTGCTGGTACCCACCCCTCTCGTGCTAGCGTGGATGGAGAGCCATGTTTAGGCGCACGACAACGCGAAGCACCAAGGTCAGCACCCGGGCCGGTCAGGACGCCCGCCCCATACTCAGGGCGAAGCGGTTAACGCTGCGGCCGTCGCCGCGGCGAAACGGTGAAGGGCTCGAGTCCTATCAGGACGCTCGCCCCGAGACCGCCTCCGCGCTTGAATGGGCCTGCCCTGAAGCTGCGCCGACTGAACAACTCTCTGGCCCCCATCCGTCGGCCTCAACCCCATGGCTCTCTAATCGGGACACCAAACGATTAGAAATCGAGCTAAGGGATTGAGAACATGGAACCAAGCTCAATTCTAATCGGAACAAAATGCGAGCCTTCGCGCGCCGCGTTCAGAAGAATGACTGTCTGCTCTCGGCCAGACCGTTTCACGGCCCTGTCCAGGTTCGCGGCGCGCGGTTCCGAAACCTCCGTCGCGGCCCGGTTGGGTTTTGTTCGGGCCCGGCGATTCCCGATTCCGGCGGGGCGGCCCTCGTACGCCCGAATTCATGCCGGCACTTGTGACTTGGCTCGCGATCCAACTTACCGGGACGTTTACTTGCCTTCTGTGCAGGCGCGGCGTAGGATAATTTTTCGGCGGATTGCGCTCCACCCTCCTGTTTTTCCATGGATGTTACTGAGGGTGGAAATGTGCGGGTATTTGGCCGCGGCGCTGTTTTGGGAGACGTTCAGGAGACTCGCGGTGGCGAAAGCGATAGCCGTAGTCGGCGCTCAGTGGGGCGATGAAGGCAAAGGGAAAGTCGTCGACTACCTGGCCGGTGCGTTCGAATATATCGCGCGTTCGCAAGGCGGCCACAATGCTGGCCACACGGTGATTGTAGGCAACCAGCGGTTCGTGCTTCAGCTCATCCCTTCGGGTATTTTGCGTCCCGGAAAGAAGGCAGTCATCGGACCGGGGACCGTGGTGGATCCCGCGGCGCTCGTCGCGGAGATCGAAACCCTCAAAAAGGCGGGGATCGAGACGCGAGGCCGTCTTTTTCTGAGTGATCGCGCGCACCTGATTTTTCCATATCACCGCGACATGGACAAAGCCGCGGAAGCGGCGCGCGGCGCGGCGAAAATCGGCACCACTTCGCGCGGCATCGGCCCCGCGTACGAAGACAAGATGGCGCGGCGAGGAATTCGCGTAGGCGATCTGCGCGATCCGGAAAAATTTCGCGAAAAGCTCGAGCGCGTGATCGTCGAGAAAGATGCCATCAGCCGCGCGACGTACGGAAAGCCGCTCGACACCGAAGGTCTCCTTGAAACTTACCTCGAACTTGCCGCGCACATCAGTGGATTTATTACGGATACCGCGGCACTTTTGAATCACGCCATCGACACCGGCGCCTCGGTGCTATTCGAGGGGGCGCAAGGAACGATGCTCGACATCGATCACGGCACGTATCCTTACGTAACGTCGTCGAGCGCGACCTCGGGCGGGTGTTCGACCGGACTCGGCGTGCCGCCGACGCGCGTCACCGGCGTCGTCGGCGTAACCAAGGCTTACACGACGCGCGTCGGCAGCGGCCCGTTTCCCACCGAAATGCCCGACATCGAAGCGACGGAAGTGCGCGACCGCGGCAAGGAGTTTGGCGCTGTGACGGGGCGCCCGCGCCGTTGCGGATGGCTCGATCTCGAAGTTCTGCGCTACGCCAAAATGATCAACGGCATCGACTCGCTCGTCGTCACGAAGCTCGACGTGTTCGATACGCAGCAGGAAATTCAAGTTTGTGTCGGCTATCGCTACAAGGGCGAACACAATATCGAAATGCCCGCGGAAGTGGAAAGATTCGCGGAATTGACGCCGGAATACAAAACGCTTCCGGGATGGAAGAAAAACACGTACGGGATGCGTGAGGAGAAAGATCTGCCGCAGGCGGCGCGCGACTACTTGCGATTCATTTCCGATTCGCTGGAAGTCGAAATTGGCATGATTTCCACTGGTCCCGAGCGCGATGCCACGATCGTTCCCGCAGGAACCAAAATGGCGACCTGGCTCTAGCCCTCATGCTGTCCTACGAAGAAGCGCGACAAAAAGTTATCGAGGTCGCACGATCTCATTTTCACCCGCCTCCGCCGGAAACCATCGACATCTCCTCCGAGCCCGCGTCGGCACTGGGCCGAATTCTGGCTGAAGAAATTATCGCGGATCGCAATTATCCCCCGTTCGATCGTTCGATCCGTGACGGCTACGCCGTTCGCGCCTCCGACGCCATAAACGTGCCTGCGCGATTGAAATTGATCGGCGAGAGCAAAGCCGGCTCGGGTTTCGAGGGTGTGATCGGTCCGAGCCAATGCGTTCAGATCATGACGGGCGCGCCAGTTCCAGCGGGAGCCGACGCCGTCGTAATGATTGAGTACACGAAAGCCGAAGGCGAAGTGGTCTCGATCGAACGCGCCGCTCGAGTCGGAGACCACATCGTCTCCACCGGCAGCGAAGCGGGAATGAAGGAAGTTGTGTTGTTGCGCGGAAAGAGGCTCGGGTATGCCGAACTCGCGATGGCCGCTCGAGTGGGCCACGTGAAATTGCGCGTCTACCCGAAGCCGCGCGTGGCGATTCTTTCGACGGGCGACGAAGTGGTTCCCGCGCAAGCCACGCCGGGGCCGCATCAGATTCGCAACAGCAATAGCATTTCGCTTGCGGCGCAAATCGCGCTGGCGGGGGCCGAACCGGTTCTGCTCGGCAACTCGCGCGACGATGTGCAGGAATTGCGAGCGCGCATCGAGCAGGGATTGCAAGCGGACATGCTCGTTCTCAGCGGCGGCGTTTCGATGGGGAAGTACGATCTGGTCGAGGGAGTGCTGAAGGAAATCGGCGCGGAATTCTATTTCGATGCCGTGGCGATACGGCCGGGACGCCCGGCGGTTTTTGGCACGTGCGAAGACAAGCTTGTTTTTGGATTGCCGGGGAATCCAGTCTCGACCATGGTGACATTCGAAATTCTGGCAGTGCCTGCGGTGGATGTGTTGAGCGGGGGATCGGTTCGGCCGCTTCCGCTTTTCAAAGCGAAGTTGACGCATGATCTGCGGGAAAAACCGGGGCTCGCACATTTTCTCCCCGCTCGCGTGGAATTTCGGGATGGCAACGCGTCGGTCGAGACGGTTTATTGGCAAGGGTCGGGAGACGTCGTGGCGCTGGTGAACGCGAATTGCTTCGTGGTGGTGGGCGCTGACCGGGAGGAAATCAGCGCCGGTGAATGGGTGGACGTTCTTCCTCGGCGCGGGACAATATAGGTGTGACCCGACATGGGTCGACGTAACCGTGACCCGACACGGGTCAACATAAGCGTGACCCGACACGGGTCAACATAAACGGCATGAAGAGCAGACTTTCACACTACGATTCGGCTGGGCGCGTTCGCATGGTGGACGTCAGCGCGAAGGCTGCGACGGCGCGCGCTGCCACGGCGCATGCATTTGTCCGGATGCGCAGCGCAACCGTTCAGAGCATTCGCCGGCTGAAGAATCCGAAAGGGAATCCACTTGAAGTGGCGCGCATCGCGGGAATCGCCGCGGCGAAGCGGACGGCGGAGCTGATTCCGCTTTGTCACCCCCTGGCGTTGACGCACGTAGATGTCACGGCGAAGCTGTGCAAAAATGGAATCGACATCACTTCGCGGGCCGCGACCATGGGGCCGACCGGAGTGGAGATGGAAGCGCTCGTTGCGGCGGGCGTTGCAGCGTTGACGATTTACGATATGTGTAAAGCGCTCGAGCGGGGGATGGAAATCTCGGAACTTTATCTGGTGGAGAAAAGCGGCGGCAAAAGCGGCGCGTACTCCAGGCCGCCTGCGGCGCGGGTTGCCCCGAAGCGTGCGCGAGGACGCGAATGAAGGACGTCAAAGTTCTCGTGGTTGACGACAACGCTCTGATTCTCGACCTGTTGATGAAGAATCTCGCGCCGCATTGCGACGTGCGCGCGGCGGCCGATGGCGCGGACGCGCTTCTGAAAATCGTGGACGACCCGCCCGATCTGGTTCTGTGCGATTACAAGATGCCGGGGCTCGACGGGCGGCAGCTCTACGAAAAACTGCGCGGGCGCGCGCAGACGCGGCAGATTCCGTTCATTTTTTTGGCGAGCCGAACGGACATCGAAGAAAAGCTGCGGCCGCTCGTTGACGGCGTCGAAGAATTTATTCCCAAGCCGTTTTTCATCAAGGATCTGATTCGCAGCGCCAAAAAGGTGGTGGATCGTCTGGCGCTCGAAAAGATGCAGAATCGCGCGGTGCGGCCCGGTGTGATTCAGGGGCGCCTGGAAGAGATGAGCATCATGGACCTGATGCAGTCGCTCGAGATGGGGCAAAAATCGTGCAAGCTCTCGGTCCGGCACAGCGGCGAGATGGCGGAAATTTTTTTCGCGAGCGGCCAGTGCCGCGACGCGCGCCTCGGGAAAATCGAAGGCGAGGCAGCTGTATTCGGAGCGATGCGCTGGCCCGACGGCGGATTCGAAATCGATTTCAACGCCGCGCCGACGCGCAGCACGATCAGCCGGACGACCACGGGACTTCTTATGGAAGGCCTGCGGCTGATCGATGAGAACCAGCGCGATGTGGTCGACAGCGGAAGCAAAGCTTCCGACTGACACGGGCGCGGATTCCCTCCAACCAACTCGATGCGCGTGGCGATAATCACGGTCAGCGACACGGTCTCGCGCGGCGAGCGCGATGACAAGTCGGGACCCGCTTTGCAGGCGCGCTGCGAGGAGCTGGGCTGGCCAGTGGTTGCAAGACGGATTGTCGGCGACGACTTGGACGCGATTCGAACGGAGCTGACGGAGATCGCGGATTCGGGTTCGGCTGATCTGATTCTGACGACTGGCGGCACGGGACTCGGGCCGCGGGACGTGACTCCGGAAGCGACGACCGCAGCAGCGGAAAAGCTCATTCCCGGCTTTGGCGAAAAGATGAGGGAAGTGGGCGGGCGCGCGTTCGCGCGGGCCTATCTTTCCCGAGCGACGGCCGGGATTCGCGGCACTACGATGATCGTGAATTTGCCGGGAAGCCCGCGAGGCGCCGTGGAGTCGCTTGACGCCATCGCCGAATTATTGCCTCACGCAGCCGAGATCATCCGCGGTGCCCGCCACGATTAACTTCAAATTCCTGCGCTAAGAAGTGAGGCTTTCGACTTTTGTGAGGCTGCGTCGTGTGTCTGCCCGACGGAGGCTGCTGCGCGGAGCGACGCGCTAGCGCGGCTGGTGCTCAACCCACCAGTTGCGCCAGGCAATGGGATCGTGGCCGAGACGCTCGCCGGTAATCTCGCTGAGTGCCTGATAGATCCAACTCTTTTCTGTTGCGTCGAGAGAGGGATCCGCGGCCATCTCGATCAGCGGCGGGACAGCGTTCATTCGCTGTTGCGGGTTCAGCATTCCGGTCTGCGCGAGACTGCCCGCAGCGCGCTCGCGGACTTCCGCCGACGGATCCTTGCGAAAAGCGTCGAGGAGTGGAGCGATGGTTCCGTAAGTGCCGAGATGCGCGAGGCCTTCGACAGCCCAGTAGCGCGTCTGCTCGTCGGGATCGTGGAGATAGTTGGAGAGGATCGCGAGCGCGCGATCGGGCTCGATCCCGCGATTGCCCAGCGCGCCCAGCATCCAGAGCGCCCACGGCCGGGCTTTCGGATCGTTCGCAATCGTTTTCGTGAGCTGCTGAGCGCCCTGGCGCGTCTTGGGGATTTTGTACGCGGCCAAATAGACTTCGAGAGCGTCGGCGCGGACGTGCAGGTCATTTGCGTTGAGAGCGGTTCCGAGAGTGCCGCTCAGTTCGGGAGTGAGCGTGAGCTTGCCGGTCCAGAGGTCAGTATATTGCGGCACGAGATTGGCCGCGCCGTCATTGTGATTGATGGATTCCTGCATGAGGAGCTCGGCTTGCTGTTGCGCGGGCATCGCAGCTAAATCTGCGCTTGATTATGCGGAAATTTGCGCCGGCGATGTGGCAGCGGTGTCGCTATCGAGCTGGATGATGCTCGCGATCTTGGCCCAAGCGGCGCGAACCGTCGCGCCCTGCACGAGCGTGAAAACGACAAGCGCGCCGAAGGCCGACGCAAAAATCTTCAAGCGGCGCCATCCGCGCACGCGGAGTTTGCCGGCGGGATTCAGACACTTGTTTTGGGCATTCTTGTCCTGAATGGCTGGCTGCTGGCCGTGCATATCCCCCCCAAATTCGTTACTAGCAGGTTACGGAGATGGCCGGGGCGACCGCAACCGTCCGAAGGGACAGTCGTCGCCTGATCGCTACCCATTTGTAAGACGAGCGGGCGAGCCGAAAGGCTGTACCGGCAAGTCTTAACGGTTTCATGCGTGGCGGATTGGGAACGACCGACTAGCCGGGGATTGGCGGGTGTGTTAGGATGCGACGTTCATTTGGGCGATGCCCAGTCAATACATCCCGATTCTGTTCTATGCCGTGCTCGCCGCCGCATTTCCCGCGGTAACGCTCATTATTTTCCGATTCATTCGGCCCGACATGCGCCCGGTGGGTGCCAAACTCGAGCCGTATGAGTGTGGCGTACCGGCGGAGAGCGACGCGCGCGGGCGCTATTCGGTGCGCTTTTATATCGTCGCGATCCTGTACGTCATCTTCGACGTCGAAATTGTCTTTCTCTTTCCGTGGGCGATTCGGTACAGTTTGCTTGGAGTCTACGGCCTGGTCACGATGCTGGTCTTTCTCGGGATTCTGATCATCGGTTACATCTGGCTTTATAAGAAGGGCGCGCTTGATTGGGTGTGAGCGATGCCCGATTTTTCACGCGAGTGGACGAACTGATTGTGTTGATGCTGTTTTTCAGGATGCGCTAGAACGCAGGCAGCCGGAAGCGCATCGCCGAGCGATTCCGGCGGGATTCCGGACGAACCAACCAATCACATAAATGGCCAACGACCCCTCGGAAAAGGATGCCACTGGTACGCCGCCTGGCGGTAAGGAAGCGGCGCCAGCGGCCAGTTCTCCGGCGAAGCCTGAAGCTGGGGCGACACCGCCGGCACCTTCGGCGGCGACTCCGACTGCGAAGCCGGCCACGCCTGCCGCGGCTGCGGCTCCGCGCCCACCCTCGCCGGCTGCGAAAGAAGCTCCTCCCAAACCAACTCCTCTCGAAAACGAGCTTGTCGCGCGACTCAAGGCGCGATTTGGCGACGGCATTCGGGAAGCCACGCTCGATCGGAAGCAGGCAATCGTACTGGTGAGCGCGTCGCAGTGGCTGGAAATTTCGCGTTCGTGCCGTGACAACGAAGCATTCGACTATTTGGTCGATTTGACCGCGGTCGATTGGCCGAAGCGGGAGAAGCGTTTCGATCTGGTGGCGAATTTGTATTCGTTTGCAAAGAATGAGCGATTGCGCCTGAAGGCGCATCTCGGCGAAAACGAAAACGTGATGAGTCTCGTGTCGATCTGGCCGGTGGCAAACTGGCTTGAACGCGAAGCCTTCGACATGTTTGGCATTCGCTTTGAGGGCCACCCGGATTTGCGGCGGATTCTGCTGCCTGAGGAATGGCAGGGCCATCCGCTGCGCAAAGATTACGACATCCTTACGCAGGACACCGCCTGGGTGCGCGAAAACCTGGGCATTGAAAGCGGCCAATAGATTTTGAAGATGAGCGAGCGACACATTACCGACATTTTGCCGCCCGGGACGACGCATCTCGGCGCCGACGAAATCATCCTCAATATGGGGCCACAACATCCGTCCACGCACGGAGTGCTACGGGTTAAATTGAAGCTCGATGGCGAGCGCGTGGCGCACTCGGAATGCATCATCGGATATTTGCACCGCGGCGTGGAAAAGATTGCGGAACATCGCAGCTACCAGCAATTCGCCCCGTATGTCGACCGCATGGATTACGTCGCGGCAGTCTCGAACGGGCTGGGATACTGCGAGGCGGTGGAGAAATTGCTGGGAGCGGAAGCGCCGCCGCGCGCGCGGGTGGTACGAACGATCATGACGGAGCTGCAGCGGATCGCGAGCCACCTGGTCTGGCTCGGCACGCACGCGCTGGATATTGGCGCGCTGACGCCGCTGTTCTACTGCTTCCGCGAGCGCGAAGAAATTCTGAAAATTTTCGAGAAGTATTGCGGCGCGCGGCTGACCACGCATGCGTTCCGCATCGGCGGATTGCAATACGAGACGTACGACGGATTTGAAGAAGAGGTGAAACGTTTCTGCACGGACTTCGCGCACCGCATCGATGAATACGAAACGCTGCTGACGGAAAATCGGATTTGGGTGGGACGCACAAAAGGCATCGGAATATTGAATTCGAAGGACGCGATCGCGCTGGGCGTGACGGGCCCGGTGCTGCGCGCGAGCGGCGTGGAATGGGATATTCGCAAGGCCATGCCGTATGCCGCCTACGACCAATACAAATTCGAAATTCCGACGCGCAAGACGGGCGACACCTACGACCGTTACGTCGTGCGACTGGAAGAGATGCGGCAGTCGCGGCTGATTTGCCTGCAGGCGATTGAAAATATTCCGTCGGGACCGATCATGGCAAGGATCGGCAAAGTGCTGAAGCCGCCGCCAGGCGAGGTGTATCACGCGATCGAAGCGCCGAAGGGCGAGCTCGGCTATTACATCGTGAGCGACGGGACGACGCAGCCGTATCGCGTGCGCGTGCGGCCGCCGTCGTTCATCAATTTGCAGGCGTTTGACCAGATGGCGCGCGGGAGTCTGGTGGCGGACGTCGTGGCCATCATAGGGACAATCGATATCGTTCTCGGAGAAGTGGATCGTTAGAAAGAAGGAGCGCGAAGTTTCACGAGCGTGATGCCGAATCTCGACAGCGTCCGGCCGTTCATTCTGCCGCTGGTCTATGCGGTGGTGATTGTGGCTGTGCTGCCGCTGCTCGCGGGGTACATAGTGCTGCTCGAGAGGAAAGTGATGGCGCACATGCAGGCGCGGCTCGGACCGATGCGCGTCGGGCCGCACGGATTGCTGCAGCCGATTGCCGACGCCGTCAAGCTGCTGCTCAAGGAAGACATTATTCCGGAGCGGGCGGACAAAATGCTGTTCTGGCTCGCGCCGCTTTTGAGCGTGACGATGGGTTTGCTGGCGTACGCGGCGCTGCCGTTCGGACCGGTGTTTCAGATTGCGGATCTCGATGTCGGACTTCTCTTCATTCTCGCGGTCAGTTCGCTGGGGATTTATGGAATCGTGCTGGGCGGGTGGGCGTCGAACAGCCATTATTCGTTACTGGGCGCATTGCGCAGCGCTGCGCAGCTGGTGAGTTACGAAACCGCGGCAGGATTGGCGCTCGTGTCCGGTTTGATTCTCGGGGGCTCGCTTTCGATGAAGCAACTCGTGCTGGCGCAGGACCAGATGGGCGTGTGGTTTGTTTTCATCGCGCCGTTCAGCTTTTTTATTTATTTGGTGGCATCGATTGCGGAGACGAATCGGGCGCCGTTCGATTTGCCGGAAGCGGAATCCGAACTGGTCGCGGGATACATGACGGAGTACAGCGGGTTTCGCTGGTCGCTCTATTTCCTGGCGGAATACGCGAACATGATCGTGGTCGCAGGGATCGCCACGACGCTGTTTCTGGGCGGATGGCTGCGTCCGTTCGCGGGCTTTCACTGGCAGGTATTCGGCGTGGAGTTCTGGGACATGGTGCCGGCGGCGGTTTTCCTCGTCCTAGCGGCGTATTGCGCGAAGCTCGGATTGCGGCAGACGGTGCCGATTCAGAAGTTCGTCATGTTTCTGTTCGTTGGACTTTTTTTGATTCTTGCAGGCGTGATGGGTTGGTCGATGACTTCGCCAGCCGCGATGTCGGGCATTCACGGCGCATTCTGGTTCATCGCGAAGGTGTTGGTCTACTTGTACGGATTTTTGTGGTTTCGATTTACGTTTCCGCGTTACCGCTTCGACCAGCTGATGAAACTGGGCTGGCAATTCCTGATTCCGGTCGCGCTGGTCAATCTCATTGCGGTTGGCGTCGGGGTGATTCTTCGGCAGCAGGCGGGATGGTGGCTTTTCTGGTCGGCGTTGCTCGCCAACGGCGTGACGCTGTTGTTTGCGGCGTGGCTGATCTCACAGGACGGAGCGTCCAAGCCAGTTGATTTGGTTGATCAAAGCGATGAATTGCCGGCGGCCGGAGGCGATGGAATATAAATGATTTTCGATTCCGTCATGTTTTATCTCTTTGCAGCGATTGCGGTGGGGTCTGCGATCGCGATGGTGACGCGGCGGAACGCGGTGCACAGCGCCGTGTGCCTGATTTCGACGCTTCTTGCGACGGCGGGGATTTTTTTGCAACTGCAGGCGGAATTTCTCTTCGTCGTGCAGATTATTTTGTACGTGGGCGGAATCATGGTGCTGTTCGTTTTCGTGATCATGCTTGTGAATCTCGATGTGGCCGTGCGGCAAATGCGATTCAACCACCAGAGCTATGTGGCGGGCCTGCTCGCGGTGGTGTTGGGAGCGCAGCTTTTCGTGGCACTGCGGCTGGGAAGCCGCGGGTTCAATTTGCCGGTGCCAGCAGCGCTGACGCTCCAGCCGAACGCCGAGCAAGTGGGACAGGCGCTGTTCGAGCGATACATGCTGCCGTTTGAAATCGCTTCGGTCTTGCTGCTGGTGGCGATGATCGGAGCGGTGATCATGGCCAAGAGGAAAATCTGATGCTGCCGCCGAGCCATTATCTCTACTTGAGCCTGGCGCTGTTCACGATCGGCGTCGTCGGAGTGCTGACGCGGCGGAACGTCATTATCATTTTGATGTCCATCGAACTGATCCTGAACGCGGTGAATATTAATCTGGTGGCGTTTTCGCGGATATGGGGCTCGGTGGACGGCCAGATCTTCGCGATTTTTATTATTACAGATGCGGCTGCGGAAGCGGCGGTCGGCCTGGGTATCATCATTGCGTTTTTCCGGAACCGGCCGACGGTTCTTGCGGACGAAATTGATTTGTTGAAATGGTAGCGGGGGACTCGAAGTGAACGAAGCGCTGATGCCTTATTTTCTGGATCACATCTGGCTGATCCCGATGTTTCCTCTCCTCGGGGCGGCGCTGATGTTTTTCTTCGGGCGGCGCCTGCAGAAAATGGCTGTGGATGCGATATGCATGGGCAGCGTGGCCGTGTCGTTTGTGTTTGCGCTGGGCGCTTTTTTTCAGCTAGTCGGCATGCCCGCTGGCCATCGCGTGTTCGAAAGAATTCTCTTCCAATGGATTCCCGCGGGGATTTACCACACCACGACGGGCGGCGTCTCGAACTTTGTAGCGGATTGGGGATTTCTACTCGACCCGTTGTCGGCGGTGATGATTCTGGTGGTTACCGGCGTCGGACTGCTGATTCACGTTTATTCGACAGGTTACATGGCCCACGAGGGCGGCTATTACCGCTTCTTCGGTTACTTGAATCTTTTCATGTTCGCGATGCTGATGCTCGTGCTCGCGAACAATCTTCTTTTGCTGTTTGTGGGCTGGGAGGGCGTCGGAACCTGCAGTTATTTATTGATTGGATTCTATTTCCATAAGAAATCGGCGTCGGATGCCGGCAAGAAGGCGTTCATCGTCAACCGCGTAGGTGACGCGGGATTTCTGCTGGGAATTTTCCTGACGTCGGCGCTGCTGGGAACGATTCGGTTCACAGGAATCGTTACGGCATTGCATCAAGGGGATTACGGCACGAGCACCGCGGCGCTGACGGGCATCGCGCTGCTTTTCTTCTGGGGCGCTGCCGGAAAATCGGCGCAAATTCCGCTCTACGTCTGGCTGCCGGATGCGATGGAAGGCCCGACGCCGGTCAGCGCGCTGATTCACGCGGCGACGATGGTAACGGCCGGCGTCTATATGGTGACGCGCACGAATGCGATCTTCCAAAGATCGCCGCTGGCGATGACGACGGTGGCCGTGATTGGAGCGTTGACGGCGATTTTCGCGGCGTCGATCGCCCTGGTGCAGAACGACATCAAGAAGGTTCTCGCGTACTCGACGATCTCCCAGCTGGGCTATATGTTTCTGGGTTGCGGCGTGGGCGCATTTACGGCCGGCATCTTTCATCTCATGACGCATGCGTTTTTCAAGGGGCTGCTCTTTCTTGCGGCGGGCAGCGTGATTCATGCGATGTCGGGCGAGCAGGACATGCGCAAGATGGGTGCTCTCTCCGGGAAAATCCGGACGACATATATCACGATGCTGATTGCGACGCTGGCCATTGCGGGGCTGCCGCCGTTTGCCGGGTTCTTCAGCAAGGACGAGATTCTGGAGCGCGCGTTCGAGCACAGCCACGCGCTTTGGCTGGTGGGCTGGATCACCGCGGGGATGACGGCTTTTTACATGTTTCGGCTGTTGTTCATGACGTTTCACGGGGCGTCGCGGGTCGAGCACGAGGTGGAGCACCATATTTACGAGTCGCCGAAGTCGATGACCGTGCCGCTGATGATTCTCGCCGGACTCTCTTTCGTCGGCGGGTGGATCGGAATCGGCGGGCGGTTCGAGCGATTCCTCGATCCGGTGGTTTCGAATATCGAGACGCCGATTCAGCCGGTCGAACAGGTGATGAAGTCATCATTTGGGCCGATCCTTATGCTTCTCTCGGTGGCGCTGGCGCTCGCGGGCATTGCGCTGGCATGGTTCCTGTATTTGAAGAGGACCGAGCTTCCCGCCAAAATTGCGCGGAGCGCGAATGGCTTCTATCAACTTCTCGCGCACAAGTATTACGTGGATGAAATCTACGACGCGGCATTTGTGAATCGAGCGAAGGATCTTGGCAGCTCGCTCGGCATGTTTGACGCGAAGGTCATCGACGGGCTGGGAGTGAACGGCGCCGGCTGGGTGACGCGCACGATCTCGCGCATCTCGATTTGGTGGGACACGTGGATCGTCGATGGCTCGGTCCGGCTTGGCGCGTGGATTGTCTGGGCGTTCAGCATGCCTGTGAGGATGCTGCAGAACGGCGAATTGCAGGAGTACATGCTGGTGATCGTGGTCGGAATCATCGGATTTTTGGGTTTCACCCTCTACCTGCTGCAGCAGCACACACGGTAGACGGACAGGAAGGGAAGGATGCTATTTTCCGATAGTCACATCCTGAGCACGATCTTGCTGACGCCGCTGGCCGGCGCGATCCTGATGCTGTTCATCCCGCGAGAGAACGCCAACGCGCAACGATGGATGGGCAACCTCTTCGGATTTCTCGGGCTGATCGTTTCGCTGCCGCTCTTGTGGCGATTCAAGTTCGGCGAGACGGATTTTCAGTTCCGGCAAACGCTGGACTGGATCCCATCGATCAACGCGCATTACTCGATCGGCATCGACGGCATCAGCTTTCTGATGGTGATGCTGACGACGGTTCTGGGCGCGCTTGCAATTCTGTCTTCCTGGTCGGCCATTCACAAGCGCGAGAAGGAATACTACATCCTCCTTCTTCTGCTCCAGACCGGCATGCTGGGCGTCTTCATGTCGCTCGATTTCGTGCTGTTCTATGTGTTCTGGGAAGTGATGCTGGTGCCCATGTACTTCCTGATTGCCGTCTGGGGCAGCGAGCGGAGACTTTACGCGGCGATCAAGTTCTTCCTGTATACGCTGGCCGGGTCGGTGGTAATGCTTCTTGCGATCCTGGCGATTTATTTCAAGACGAACACGTTCGATATTCGCGCAATTCTGTTGTCGCCCAATCCGATTTTCACGCCGCACTTGCAAATGTGGCTGTTCTGGGGATTCTTCTTCGCGTTCGCGATCAAAGTGCCGATGTTCCCGTTTCACACGTGGCTGCCGGACGCGCACACGGAAGCACCCACGGCAGGCTCCGTCATTCTGGCCGGCGTCTTGCTGAAAATGGGAACGTACGGCTTTTTGCGGTTTTCGGTGCCGATGTTTCCCGACGCGACGATGCGCTTTCGGTGGATCGTCATCATGCTGTCGCTCATCGGCATCGTCTACGGCGCGCTGGTGTGCATGATGCAGAAGGACATGAAGAGGCTGATTGCGTACTCCTCGGTCAGCCATATGGGTTTCTGCACGCTGGGAATCTTCGCGCTGACGCCGCTGGGGCTTTCCGGGAGCATCATTCAACAGGTGAATCACGGGATTTCAACGGGAGCGCTGTTCCTGATTGTCGGTGTTCTCTACGAACGGCGGCACACGCGGTTGATTTCGGAATTCGGCGGGGTTTCGACGCCCATGCCTAATTTCGCGGCGGCGTATTTGATCATTACGCTGAGTTCGCTGGGCATGCCGCTACTGAACGGGTTCGTCGGCGAATTCACAATCTTGCGGGGCGTATTCGAAGTGAAGTGGCAATGGGCGGCGTGGGGCGTGCTGGGAGTGGTGCTGGGTGCGGCGTACCTGTTATGGCTCTATCAGCGCGTGATGTTCGGCAACGTGACGAATCCGGCGAACGAGCATCTACCGGATCTAAATGGCCGGGAGTGGACGACGCTCGGGACGTTGATCATTCTTGCGTTCTGGATCGGCGTCTATCCGTCGCCACTATTCCGCGTGCTTGACAAGCCGGTTCAGCAGATCGTCGTGCGTTACAGTCCCAACTATTATGCGCCGCAAACGGCCGCGAGCGTTCCGGCGCTTGCGATGCCCGCGGCGGCGACCCCGCCAGCCGGCACGGAAGCATCGGCGCCAGCATCGACCGGCGCGATGCCCGCCGGAATGAAGATGGATGAGGCAGCCGCGAAGCCAATTAAGGACAAGAAATAGACGGCATGCAAGCCTTCTCCCAACTCGGCCAGGACTTCCCGCTGATCATGCCGGAGGTGATGCTCGCGTTTTTCGGTCTGGCCATTCTGCTAACCGATTTTCTCCTCGAGCCGAAGCAGAAGGCGTGGAACGCGTTGACGGCCATGCTCGGTGTGTTATTCAGCGCCGGAGCGCTGTGGACGCTGCGGCCCGCGGCGGAGAATGCGATCCCCGGGTTCCACGGAGCGATCGTCGTCGATCAGTATTTTATTTTTTTCGGTTTCATCTTTCTGGCCGCGACGGCGCTCGTGATTCTCCTCTCCGTCAAGTATCTCGAAATCGAGCATGAGCACCACGGCGAATACTATGCGCTGATGCTGTTCTCTGCTGTAGGCATGATGTTCCTCGCCTGCGGAGATGATCTGGTTACGTTGTTCGTCGCGCTCGAGACGATGGCCATCAGCTTCTACGTCCTTTCAGGTTTTCTTCGCCGGGACCGCCGTTCGAACGAAGGCGCGCTCAAATATGTTTTGCTCGGCGCGTTCAGCTCCGGAATTCTGGCGTACGGCTTCTCGCTGCTCTACGGCATTGCCGGCTCGACCAATCTCAACTTGATTGCGGCGGCGCTCGAACAGCGGCCGCCCGGCGATTTACTCGTGCTCATCGCAATCATCACGGTGACCGCGGGCGTGTTTTTCAAGATCGCCGCCGTGCCGTTTCATCAATGGGCGCCCGATGTGTATGAAGGCGCGCCGACGTCGATTAGCGCCTACGTCAGCGTGGCGTCGAAGACGGCGAGCTTTGCACTGCTGCTGCGGCTTTTTCTGGTCGTATTCTGGCCCGTGAGACCCGACTGGAACGCACTGATGATCGGGGCGGCCGTCCTTTCGATGACGGTTGGCAATCTCGCGGCGATAACCCAAACCAACGTGAAGCGACTGCTCGCGTATTCCTCGATTTCACACGTCGGCTACATCCTGCTCGGCCTGGTGGCTGGGAACGAGCGCGGCATCCAGGCGATGATGTTTTATTTGCTCGTGTATGCGTTCTTCAATACGGGCGCGTTCGCGATCATTATCGTGCTGCGCCGGAAGGGCTTGATCGGCGATGAACTCGAAGACCTAAACGGCCTCTCCGAGCGGAATCCCACCGCCGCGATCTTGATGCTGATTTTCCTGCTGTCGCTGGCAGGCATCCCGCCGACGGCCGGCTTTGTCGGCAAGCTGCTCATTTTTTGGGCGCTGATCGAGACGGGCCACACGACGCTGGCTGTGCTGGCGGTTCTCTACATCCTTCCGGCGGTGTATTACTATTTCAAAATCGCCGCGGCGATGTGGTCACGCGAATCCGGCGACCCGATCCGGCCGATGATCTCGCCGGGACAGGCAGTTGCGCTAGCGGCGATGGTGCTGGTCACGCTGGCGGCCGGCGTTTATCCCGAGCCGTTCCTGCGGTTCGCGTCGTATTCGCTGCTTGGGACCTTCGGCCGCTGAGCCCGCGAAAAAATGCCCGAGGATAATTCAGAAAAAACACCGCCAAATGCCATGCGGCAACTCGCGCTGGCGACAGAGTTGCCGTTTCTCCTGGTTGCCGCGGTTGTTCTCGGCGGCTTTCCAGGCTACCTGCTCGACCGCTGGCTTCATTCCACGCCGTGGCTTATGATTTTGGGTGGCGCGACGGGATTTACGATTGGATTGCGCGACGTCATCAGGCGGCTCATAAAAAGTGATGGCAATTGAAGCGGCACGCGACGATTTTTACCTGCGAGTGGAGACCCGCATCGGCAGGTTGACGCTTGCGCTTGGATTTGCCGCGGCGCTTGCAGCGGGGATGCTCATCGGACTGCGAGCGGGCGCGGGGGTCGCGGTGGGAACGCTGCTCGCTTGGCTGAATTTTCGATGGCTGGACCAGGCGACCGGCATGCTGGTTCGTGTTGCGAGTGAGGCGCATGAGACGGTCGAGAAGCACGTTCCATTTCTAGTGGGCTTAAAACTCATCGGGCGCTATGGCTTGATTGCCGTGGTTGCGTATGTTATGGTCGTGGCCTTTGGGCTGCCTATCTCCAGCATTCTGGGAGGGTTACTTGCTCTTGGAGCTGCCGCGATGGGGGCCAGTCTATACACCGTGATTTTCGAGAACAACTAGACAACGATGAATCTTCACGAACACTGGTTTGCGGCCCTGCTGAACCACTGGTTTGGCCCGATGATCGCGCATGCGCTGGCGATGGTTGGGATTCATCTGGCGGACCCCGCGCATCCGATCAAAATGCACGTGGCCATGACCATCGTCGTAATTCTAGTGGGGATGATCCTGGTCCTGCTGCTGAGGCCGCACATTTCGGTGGAGCGGCCGGGCACCGCTCAGCAATTGGCTGAGGTGCTGATTACAAATCCGATGGGTTTTGGAATTCGGGATTTACTCGAGGAGAGCGTCGGACACGATGCCGCGCGATTCGTGCCGATGGTCGGGTCCATCGGGATTTTCATTTTGCTGGCGAATCTAATCAGCGTGATCCCGGCGTTCGAATCACCGACCGGCGAAAAGAGCGTGCCGCTGGCGTGTGCCATTCTTGTTTTCGGGTATTACAACTTCCAAGGACTGCGGCACCACGGGCCCATCGGATACGCAAAACATTTCTCGGGTCCGGTCTGGTGGATTGCGCCACTGATTTTTCCGGTCGAGATCATCAGCAACAGCGCGCGGCTACTGTCATTGACGGTCCGTTTGTGGGCGAACATTTTTGCGAGCGAGCTGCTGTATCTTACGTTTGTTGCACTGCTCACGGCGCCTGTGATTCACTTGTCCGGCAGCCATCCGGTGTTTGCCTATATGCTGGGAATTTTTCCAGCAACGATTCCTGTGATTTTTGTGGCGCTGCATATATTCGTGGCGGTGGTTCAGGCGTTCGTATTTACGATACTTCCGGCAATTTATATCGGACTCGCTACGGCGGACGCGCACTAATCCGGCTTGATCAAAGGGCACGCCAGTGTGATCCCGGCTGCACGAGGATGACGGGAGCCACCGCCTGGCGGCCAACTCATACGAGGAGAATCAAGAATGAAGATTCTGAAGATGCTGGCCCTGGTGGCGACAATTTTGGTGATCGTTGCTCCCCAGGCATTTGCTGCAGAGCCCGGTGCTGCTGCCGGAACGAACTGGGTCGCGATCACGTCTGGCTTCGCCATGGCGCTCGCGGCTGCATTTGGAGCGCTAGGTCAGGGAAGAGTGGCCTCGGCGGCATGCGAGGGCCTGGCGCGCAATCCTGGAGCGGCGGCTGCAATCCGCCTGGCGCTGATCCTTGGGCTTGTATTCATTGAGACGCTGGCGCTGTTTACACTATTGATCGTGTTCGTGAAGGTCGTTTAGACGACGAAAAGATTATGGAGATTGGGCCCGGAAGCGCGGCGCGCTACCGGGCCTTTTTTTTTGCGGAAGATGTTGGCGGCGGCGTATTTCACTTCAACGATTGTGCGGAAAGCAGGGCGCAGCGCATGACGACGCTGGGGAACAAGCCTAGGTAGATCGTTCCGGCGGCGCTTAACAGGAGCGCCGTGGCGATCGCGGGCGTCACGGCGATGGTCTGGAATTCCTGCTGTGGATCCCAGAAGTACATCGAGACAATTACGCGGAGATAGTAGTAGGAGCCGACGATGCTGTTCAGCGCGGCGATGACCACGAGCCATGTGAACATATGGCCCTGCGACCCCGCATCGCTGCCGGATTGCAGAGCCGCCTGGAATGCATAAAATTTCCCGAGGAAGCCCCCGGTGGCGGGAAGACCCAGAAGCGACAGCAGAAACAGCGAAAAGCACGCCGCCAGCGCCGGCTGCTGAAGTCCCAACCCCGCGTAGTCCTTGATCTCCAGCCGCTTTTCACCCGGCCCACCCAATTGCGCGACGACGAGGAATGCACCGAGTTTCATCAGAGCGTAGGCCGCCAGATAAAAGAGGACGGCGGCAATTCCGATATCGGTGGATGCCGCAAAGGCGACGAGAATATAGCCGGCATGCGCGATCGAGGAATACGCGAGCATGCGCTTCACGTTGGTTTGTTTTAATGCGGCGAAATTGCCGATGCACATGGAAAGCACGGCCGCGACCCACACCAGCCAGAACCAGAGGTGCCCGACGGAGCCGAACGCGGTATAGAAAATGCGGAGCATCAGGGCGAATGTAGCGGCCTTGGGAGCAGATGCGAGAACGGCGGTCACGGGCGTGGGCGCGCCCTCGTATACGTCGGGCGCATAGATTTGGAACGGCGCGGCGACGACCTTGAACGCGAGACCCACGAAGATCAGTCCGAGGCCCAGCACCAGAAGAGAAGCCGGCGGCGCGGATGCGAGCGCCGCCTGGACGCCGTCATAGTGCGTCGTGCCCGTCGCACCGTAAACCATGGCGATGCCATAGAGAAAAAATGCGGTGGCGAACGAGCCAAGGATGAAATATTTGAGCGACGCCTCGTTCGATTTGAGCGCGTTGCGACGGAAGCCGGCGAGGATGTAGGTGGAGATCGAGCTCATCTCGAGGCCGAGGAACGCGGTCATCAATTCGCCGGAGCCCGCGAGAATGCCCATGCCTGCCGTGGCGAAGAGCAAGAGCGCGTAGTATTCGCCCTTCTGGATGCGCTCGTTATCGAGATATTGGACGGAGCCGAGCGTCGCGAGAATGGCGACCACAAGCACGATCGCGTGCACGAAGATGCTGAAATTATCGGCGAGGATGAGGCCGCCGTAAGCGGCTCCGCGATTCTGCCAGACGAGATACAGCGAGGCGAGCGCTCCAATTCCGCCCAGCAGAGCCAGCCAAGCCGTCACGCGTTTGTGAGCCGCGGAAAGAAACGGCTCGAACAGCATCACCACGATCCCGGTGAAGCACAGGATGATTTCGGGCGAGATGCGAAGCAGGTCGGCGGCGCGTTCGACGGAAATGTGGATCTCCGGAAGCATTCCGATTACCTGGCCCCTTCCGCTGGAGTCGCGATCAACGGAACGATCGCGCCGACGGGCGTTGCTGCGCCGGCATGAGGCGAAGCCGCAGGAATCGACGGCATCGCAATCGGCACAACGTGCGCGTCCACCGCGTGGCGACGCTCCATCATGTGCAGCACATTACTCGCGGAGGGTTCCATTCGCCGGGTGAACAGAGGCGAGGCCAAGCCCATGAACAGGATGACGACGGAGAGAGTTGCGAGGATCAAACGTTCGCGGTTGCTTGCATCGGGTAGCGCTTTGTTCTTTTCAACTGTCACTTCGCCCAGCACCACTCGTTGATAGGCCCAAAGTAGATAGATCGCCGAGAGTAAGGCCCCAGTCGAAGCCCACGACGCCCAGACAGGATGATTCTCGAACGTTCCAATAAGAATCAGAAACTCTCCCGCAAATCCATTCAACAGCGGGAGCGCCAGCGACGACAGCGAAGCGAACAGAAAGAACGAAGCGAAGACCGGCATGGGCGTCGCGAGCCCGCCGTATTGTTTGATTTCGAAGGTGTGCCGGCGATCGTAAAGCATTCCGACGCAGAGGAAGAGCATGCCCGTCGAAACGCCGTGGTTCAGCATCTGGTAAATCGCGCCCTGAATCGAAATCGCGTTGAACGCAAAAATGCCGAGGACCACGAAGCCGAGGTGGCTGATCGACGTGTACGCGACGAGGCGTTTTACATCCGTCTGAACCATCGCGACGAGCGCGCCGTAAACGATTCCGACGATTGCAAGCACGCCGATCAAGGGCGCCAGACGATGCGCGGCTGCTGGGAAAAGCGGCAAACAAAAACGCAGCATGCCGTAGGTCCCAAGCTTGAGCATTACGCCCGCCAGCATGACGGACCCCGCGGTCGGAGCTTCCGTGTGGGCATCCGGCAGCCAGGTATGGAAGGGGAAGAGCGGCACTTTGATCGCAAAGGCCAGGAAGAAGGCGCCGAAGAGGAGCATTTCTGTGGTCATGGATGTCGAAACCACACCGGAGGCGAGCTTGGCTTGGATGACGGGCAGATCGAACGTGCCGGTCAAGTTATAGAGCCAGAGGATGGCGACGAGCATCAGAATCGAACCGAGCATCGTATACAGAATGAATTTCAGGGCCGCATAAATCCGCCGGTCGTGGCCCCAGATCCCGATGAGGAAATACATCGGGAGGAGCATGACTTCCCAAAAGACGAAGAAGAGGAACATGTCCAGCGCGAAGAACACGCCGATGAGGCCCGTCTCAAGGACCAGCAGCATGACGAAGAATTCTTTGAGGCGAGATGTGATGCTCTGCCAGGATGCAAGAATCGCGAGCGGCGTGAGGAATGTGGTCAGCAATACGAGGAACAGGCTGATGCCGTCCACGCCCAGGTGGTAGTTGATTGGCGGGATGCTGATCCAGCGATGGAATTCCTCGAGCTGATAATTGGGCAGGGACGAATCGAAGGCGGGCAGCAGAAACAGAGAAATTACAAATTCGGCGACGGAAGTGGCTAGCGCGATGCGGCGTACCCAGAGACGATCGTCACGCTTGAGTAGAAGAATCGCAGCGACGCCGAGAAGCGGCACGAAGGTGACGACGGTCAGGAGATGTGGCTGCATGCCCATGTCAGCGCACCATTCCCCAGACTCCGAGCACGAACACGGTGATGCACACGGCGCCGATCACGACCCACGTCGCGTAGCTGCGCGCATTGCCCGATTGCAGGCGCCGCGCTTCGCCGCCGATGCCCTGAGCGCTGATGGCCACGCCGTTCACCGCGCCGTCGATCACGCCCTCATCGATGATGTGCCAGAGCACGTTGGTCGAAATCCAAAGTAGCGGGCGGACGATCAACGCGAGGTAGATTTCGTCCACGAAATATTTGTTCAGCACTAGCTCGTATAGGCCGTGCAAGCTTTGCGCCAGCTTCTTGGGCACATCCGGCCGGCGGATGTAGAACCACCAGGCCGTAAGGAAGCCGATGAGCGCAACGATCACGGCCGGAGCGAGCAGGCTCTTGATCAGCGCATCGGCGGGCGTCGCCGTCGCTTCCGCTCCCGCGGCTGGAGCGGCGTGAAAGACAGGCTGCAAAAAATTCAGGAAATGATCGGGTCCGCCGATCATGGTTGGAAGCGCGAACCAGCCGCCGCCGACCGCGAGCACGGCGAGAAGAATCAGCGGCACGGTCATATTCTTGGGTGATTCGTGGACGTGCACTTTGTGCTCGTCGTACCGCGGCTTGCCGAAAAAGGTCAAGAACAGCAGTCGGAACATGTAGAACGCCGTCAGCATCGCGCCGAGGATGCCGAGCAACCAGAGCGTGAGATTGGCGTGCGGTCCGTTCTGCGCCGCATCGAGAATTGCTTCCTTGCTGAAGTAGCCGGAGAAGAGCGGAACGCCCGTAATGGCGAGCGTGGCGGCAAACATCGTCCAGTAGGTAATTGGAATTTTCTTGCGCAGGCCGCCCATCTTGCGCATGTCCTGCTCGCCGCCCATGGCGTGAATGACGCTGCCTGCGGCGAGAAACAGCAGCCCCTTGAAGAAGGCATGGGTCATGAGATGAAAAATGCCCGCGGCATACGCGCCGACGCCGCAGCCCAGGAACATGTAGCCGAGCTGCGACACCGTCGAATAGGCGAGGACTTTCTTGATGTCGGTTTGCACGAGCCCAATCGTAGCGGAATAAAAGGCCGTGATTGCGCCCACGGCGGCGACGACGAGCATCGCCGTCGGCGCGAGCGAGTACAGGATGTGCATTCGCGCAACCATGTAAACGCCTGCTGTCACCATCGTGGCCGCGTGAATCAACGCGCTCACCGGCGTCGGGCCTTCCATGGCATCGGGTAGCCAGACGTATAGAGGGATCTGCGCTGATTTGCCGATGGCGCCGGCGAAAAGAAGCAGGCAAATCGCGGTCACGACGCCGATCTGGCCCATCGCGTCCGGCGTCATGTTCGAGGCCTTCAGGAAAATCGTTCCGAAATCCACCGAGCCAAACGTCCAGAACGCGAGGAGGATACCAATGGTGAATCCGATATCGCCAATGCGCGTCACGATGAACGCCTTCTTGCCTGCATCCGTCGCGGATTTCTTCAGGAAATAAAATCCGATGAGGAGATAGCTACAGAGGCCGACGCCTTCCCAGCCGACGAACATCAACACCAGGTTCGCGGCCATCACCAGCGTCAACATGAAGAACATGAACAAATTCAGATAGGAAAAGAAGCGGTAGTAGCCGCCTTCATGTGCCATGTAGCCGGTCGAATAAATGTGAATGAGCAGACCGACTCCCGAGACGACGAGGAGCATGACGATGGTGAGTTGGTCGATTTGGAAATTAAAATCGACACGAAAGGTTCCGGCGACGAGCCACGCAGCGTAGTCCTTCACCACCGGAATCTGACTGGCGGGCAGCGCCAGAAACTCGCGGATAAGCTCGAGGACGGAGAGAAACGTCAGGGAGACCGAGCCGATACCGATCGCATCGATGCGCGACTGCGGCCACGCCTTTCCGAATAAGCCGTTGATCGCGGCGCCGGCCAGCGGAAGCAGCGGAACGATCCATAGATGATTGAGAATGATCGGCATCAGAGTTTGAGCAGGTTCACGCGTTCAATGTTGAGCGACTGCCGGTTATGCACGACGGTAATGACGATCGCGAGCCCCACAGCGGCCTCGGCCGCCGCCACGACGATTACGAAGAAGACGAAGACCCAGCCGTCGTGAACTCCGCCGCGCGCGCGGTCGAAGGCGACAAATGCCAGATTCACGGCGTTGAGCATGAGCTCGATGGCCATGAAAATGGTGATGATGTTGCGCTTGAACACGAACGCGATCACGCCCAGCCCGAACAGGATGGCGCTGAGCACCAGGAAATACGAAATCGGAATGCCGTTCATGAGTCCTTTTTCGCCAGAATCAGCGCTCCGATGAGCGCAATCAGAATCAGTATCGACGTCACTTCGAACGGGAAAAGGTACGAACTAAACAGTAGCCGCGAAAGTTCTCGCGTCGGGTCGCCTCCCGCAGCTGCGACGGTCGGTGCGGTGGTCGCAAGCGTCGAACGAGACATCCAGTACGCCAGCTCGAGCGTAAGGAAAATGCCGAGAGGCAGGCCCGCATACTGAGCCAGCTTGCTCAGGTTGGTACGCTCTTCCTCGCCAGCGTTCAACAGCATGATCGTGAACACGAACAAAACCATGATGGCGCCGGCGTAGACAATAATCTGCACCGCAGCGATGAATTCCGCACCGAGGAGCAGGTAGAGTACCGCGAGCGAGACCATGACGAGTATCAACGCGAGGGCACTGTGAATCGGCTCGCGCAGGAAGATCAGCAGCAGCGCGCCGATGATGGCGATCGCGGCGGCCACTAAAAACACGATGACAGGCAGCGTCATCGGTTCAGCACCAGAACCACGAAGCTCGTGACCACCAGATTCGCGAGTGCAACGGGTAACAGGAATTTCCACCCGAAATCCATCAATTGATCGTAGCGAAAGCGGGGCAGCGTACCGCGCATCCAGACGTAGAAGAAAATCAGGCATGTGACTTTAAGAAGAAACCAAAACACGCCTTGAACGACGACCATCACCGTGGGGATCAGGCAGATGGCGCCGAGACCGAGCGCAATGAGCGTGACCACGGTCAGCTGGATCCGCGCGATGCCGCGTTGCAGGATGACCGCGTCGTACGCAAGAAGCACTCCGCCCAGCAGAAGGCCGGCGCCGGGCAAATACAACTGCCAAGTCCACGAAGACGACAGGGGCGATAGCCATCCGCCCAGGAAAAGAATCGTGGCCAAGCACGAGACCGTAATCATGTTTGCGTATTCGGCCATGAAGAACATCGCGAACTTGAAGCTCGAATATTCCGTGTGAAAGCCCGCGACAAGTTCAGTTTCCGCTTCGGGAAGATCGAACGGCACGCGATTGGTTTCGGCGATGGCCGAGGTGAAATAACAGAGAAAGCCGATGAATTGCGGAATCACGTTCCAGCGAGGAATGAAATGAAGCCATCGCCCGCTCTGCGACTGAATCAGTTCGTTGAAATTAAGCGTGCCGGCCAGCAATACGACGCCGACAACCGACAGCGTCAACGAAACTTCGTAACTGACCATCTGAGCCGAACTGCGCAGACCGCCGAGGAGCGGATACTTGCTGTTCGACGACCAACCCGCGAGTGCCACGCCGTACACGCCGATCGACGTGATCGCGAAGACAAAAAGCAATCCGAGGCTGACATTCGCGACGGCGAGATCCGTGGACTGGCCGAGAATCGTGATACTCGCCGGTCCGAAGGGGACCAGTGCCAGCGTCGAAAGCGCGAGAGTAAGGGCCAGGAATGGCGCGAGGACGTATACAAACTTGTCCGAGGCCGGCGGCGTCACGTCCTCCTTGAACATGAACTTCAGGCCGTCGGCCAGCGGCTGGAGCAATCCGTGCGCGCCGACATACAGCGGCCCGAGGCGCGACTGAATGCGCGCGACGACCTTTCGTTCAAACCAGGTGACGTAGGCAAGTGCCGTCATCAGAACGAACAGCAAGACGACGATCTTGACTACCGAGACCACCAGGATTGGATGCTGGGCGACGAAATCCACGGAGTTTCTTTGGCCTCGTTACAGGAATTGAGCTTGGAACAATAACGACCCAGGGTGCCGCTTGAAAAGAGAAAATCCTGCGAGGAGAAAATTGTCCCCGCCGGAGGCAAATACGAATTTTCTACCGACTTCGAACTTGCGACGGCGCGCTCGGCGCCGCCCGCCAGCAAATTCGCGAACGAGACGCGATAGCCCGGCACATTCTGCCGAATCTCTTCGAACGCGGCTTCCGGCGTCCGCAGGCGAATCGCCGGTCCCATGCCGAGTTGCGAAAGCTGATGGGAAATTATTCGCAGAAGATCGAAATCGCTGCGCGGGCCCTGCGGATCAATCGAGCGATGCGTCATCTGGAGTTCGCCCGCAGTGTTCGTCAGGGTGCCGTCTTTTTCGTACGATGAAGCGGCCGGCAAGACCACATCGGCGCGCTGTGCGGTTTCCGTCAGGAAGAGATCGTGCACGATCAGCAAATCGAGACCGCCGAGCCGGTCGGCTTGCTTGGTCTCGAAAGTCTTCACCGGGTTTGCACCGACAACGTAGAGCGCTTTGAGTTTCCCGGAAAGCGCCGCGTCCATCATTTGCCGGGCCGTCAGCCCCGCGGCCGCAGGAATCTCCGCGCCCCATAGCTTGCTGTAACGCGCGCGCTCCGCCGAGTCGTTGAGCGCCGCATATCCAGGCAGGCGATCGGGAAGAACGCCGAAATCGGCGGCACCGCGCGAATTTGAGTAATCGCCCAGCGCCATGTAGCGCGTCTTGCCGGGGAGCTGCGAGCCGAACGCGACGAGATCGCGAACCGCTGCGCCCGCCAATTCCGCGCCGAAGACGATCACGACGTCGCTCGCTTGTGCGAGCGCGTCGCGCAACTTCGCCAGATCTGCCGCGACTTCATGCGACGAACCGCCGTCGCCCGCCGCGAGCCAACGCATGGCCGCTGATTCGCCATCGGACGAAACGCGAATTGTCTGCGTCGCCTGACGCTCGAGTTTCATCTGTCGCGCAGCGATGACGAACAGCTTTGCCAGGTGATGTCGAATTCCGGTGCGAATCTGCCATGCGACGAGCGGATTCTGCTGCGTGGGATCGTTGCCGATTACGAGCACAGCATCGGCAGAATAAATATCCGCCATTGTCGCGAGCGAATCGGCGGCCTTCGGGCCGAGCGCGGCCGCGAGTCCCACGTAATCGGCCGTGCGGTGATGATCGATATTGTTCGTGCCGAGATTTAGGCGCGCGAAGCGGTTGAGCAGATAATTTTCTTCATTCGTGGTGCGATTGGATCCGATGACGCCAATCGCCGATGCACCATGCGTGCCGTGCGCCTGCTTCAGACGCCGCGTGACTTCCTCGAAGGCGTCTTCCCAGCTGGCCGGCTCGAGCTTTCCATTGCGGCGAATCAGCGGCTGGCGAATTCGCTCCGCATGATTCGTGAAATCGAATCCGAAGCGCCCTTTTCCGCAGAGGAACTCGCCATTGATGCCAGAGTGGTCGCGATTATTCGCGCGCAGAATTTCGTTGTTGCGTACGCTGAGCGTCGTCTTGCAGCCGTTCGAGCAGTGCGCGCAGGGATTGCCGACGTAGGTCATTTCCCACGGCCGGGTTTGATAGCGGTAGGTCCCGCTGGTCAGCGCGCCAACGGGGCAGATATCGATGCACATCCCGCATTCTTCGCAGGCGAGCGCCCCAGACTTGTTCGGCAGAATCTCTGAGTGCACCCCGCGCGCGCCGACGCCCAGGGCCTTGACGTCCATGCCTTCATCGCAGACGCGCACACAGCGGAAGCAGAGAATGCAGCGCGGGGCGTCGTAATAGACGAGCGGCGACCACTTTTCTTCGGGAGTGTGCAGTTTCTCTTCGTTGAACCGGCTGTGGTCCAGGCCGTAACGAAACGTCATGTCCTGCAGTTCGCACTCACCGCCCTTGTCGCACACCGGACAATCCAGAGGATGATTCGACAGCAGGAATTCGAGCATGTCCTTGCGCGCCTTGTGGACCGGCTCGGTATCGGTGCGTACGATCATACCGTCGGTCGCGATAAGCGTGCAGGCCGTCTGCAATTTCGGCATCTTCTCCACTTCGACCAGGCACATGCGGCAAGCGGCTTGGAGCGAAAGCCCTGGGTAATAGCAGAATGACGGCACCTCCGTCTGCATCTGCTTCGCCGCTTCAATCACTAGCGTGCCCGCGGGCACGGTGACCTTCAGCTCGTTGAGAGTAAACGTAACCTGTTTTTGTTCGGCCATGAATTCCTTGAGCCTTTTACAGCGTCCGGCTGCGGCGCAAGGTTACTGCGCCATCGCCAGGGCTTCCGCGGCGGTTTTGTAGGCGCACTTGCCGCGAAGATGATCTTCGAATTCGTTTTTCCACTTTTTCACGATACTGATCGTGGGCAGCGCGGCTGCATCGCCGAGCGGGCACAATGTTTTTCCGAGCATGTTCTGCGCCAGCTCTCCGATGAGCGGAATATCGACCGGCCGGCCGCCGCCATCGTGGAAGCGATCGAGCATCTTGCGCAGCCACGCGGTACCTTCGCGGCACGGAATGCACCAGCCGCAGGACTCGTGCGCGTAGAAGTGCATGATGCGCCGGGCGACGTCTACCATGCACGTTTCTTCGTCGAAGACGATCATTCCTCCGGAGCCGAGCATCGAGCCGGCCTTCGCGACCGAATCGTAATCCATGGGA
Source organism: uncultured Acidobacteriota bacterium (assembly GCA_963771905.1). GTDB lineage: Bacteria > Acidobacteriota > Terriglobia > Acidiferrales > UBA7541 > Palsa-147. Next base: position 18,657 of record CAVYVI010000004.1, on the reverse strand, counting down.
ATGTCGATCTCGTCGGCCGTCAGGAGGGGGCACGAGCTGCCGCCCGGAATCACCGCTTTGATCTTCTTGCTGCCGGGGACGCCGCCCGCCAGCTCTTCGATCGCGCGGCGCATGTTGAAGCCAAGCGGAACCTCGTAAATGCCCGGGCGATTCACATGCCCGGAAATACAGAGCATCCGAGTACCGCCGTTTTTCGGCGTGCCGAGGCCCGCGTACCATTCGCCGCCGCGCAGAATGATCGAAGGAACCGCGCTGAGCGTTTCGACGTTGTTGATGTCAGTCGGGCAGCCGTACAAGCCAACGACAGCGGGGAACGGCGGCTTGATGCGCGGGTAGCCGCGTTTGCCTTCGAGCGATTCCATCAGCGCGGATTCCTCGCCGCACTCGTACGCGCCTGCACCCGTGTGGGTGCACAAATCGAAGGAAAAGTCCGTACCCAGAATGTTCTGTCCGAGATAGCCGGCGGCGTAGGCTTCAGCAAGAGCAACATCGATGATATCGAGGACGTAGCGATACTCGCCGCGAATGTAGATGTAGCCCTGCTTCGCTCCGATGGCGCGTCCCGCAATCGCGATACCCTCGATCATCTGGTGCGGGTCATGCTCCATCAGCGGACGGTCCTTGCACGTGCCCGGTTCACTCTCGTCCGCATTGCAGAGAATGTACGTCGGCTTCGGCGAATCTTTGACCACGAAGCCCCATTTCATTCCCGTGGGAAAGCCCGCGCCGCCGCGGCCACGGAGATTCGATTTCTTTACTTCGTCGATGATGGATGCCGGCGTCATGGCTTTCAGCGCCTTTTCAAGCCCGAGATAGCCGTCGTGCTGCCGATAAACATCGATCTTTCGGGAATCCTGTATGCCGAAGCGACGGCTGATGACCGGCGTTTCCACTTCGCTCCGCTCGTGGAGCGAACCGCTCGTGCAACTGACAGGCTTTGGCTTGAGACCGTTCTGCAATTGCTCGAGAATCTGGTCGATCCGTTCCGGCGTAAGATTCTCATAGAAGTCGTAGTTCACTTGAATTGCCGGCGCGCCCGTGCACGCGCCGATGCACTCGACTTCCTCGAGGGAGAATGTGCCGGTGACCGTCGTTTCCTTGTTGCCAATGCTCAGGCGCTTCTTCAGGTGCGAGTAGATTTCGTTGCCGCCGCGCAGCATGCACGAAACGTTCGTGCAGACCTGGACGTGATTTTTCCCGCTGGGCTTGCGCCGCAGCATCGAGTAATACTCGAGCGTTTCGATCACTTGAACCAGATTCAGATCGAGGCGTATCGCGATTTCAGTGAGGATGTCATCGCCCAGGGAACCGAATTGATCCTGGGCGTAGAGCATCATGGGGATTAAAGCGGAGCGTTTGACGGGATAGCGCCCGACCAACTCATTGAATTTCGTTTCGAGCGCCGGAGGTAGCTGCATCCGCGGCGCCGGCTCGGATGCGCTCACCGGTCTACCTCGCCGAGAATAATATCGGTTGTGCCGATGCAAGCGACAACGTCTGCGATCAATCGCCCTTCAGCCATCTTTTGAACGGCCTGCAAATTAACAAAGGACGGAGCGCGAACTTTGACGCGATAGGGTTTGACTGAGCCGTCGCTCGCGACGAAGAAGCCGAGCTCGCCGCGGGGCGATTCGATGGCCTGATACACCTCGCCCGGTGGCGGCGCGAATCCCTCGGTGTAAATCTTGAAGTGATAGATCAGCCCTTCGATGGAGGTCTTCATTTCCTCCCGCGACGGCGGGATGATCCCGGGCGCTTCGGTGCGGATAGGGCCTTCGGCCGGGATTTTCGCCATGGCTTGCTTGATAATTTTGACGCTCTCGCGGAGCTCGGCGACGCGGACTATGTACCTGGCGTAGCAATCTCCGGCAGTGTGCGTTGGCACGTCGAAATCGAATTCTTCGTAACTCGAATACGGAAAGAATTTGCGGACGTCGTACGCCACGCCGCTTGCGCGCAGAAGCGGTCCGGAAATGCCAAGCGCGATCGCATCCGCGGCCGACAAGAGTCCCACGCCCTGCGTGCGCGCCATCCAAATTCGATTTTGCGTGAGGAGGTCCTCGTATTCCGCGATGTGGGCGGGAAAGCCGTCGACGAAACGCGCGACGCGGTCCAGCCAACCCGTCGCCGGTTCGAGCGCCAATCCGCCGATGCGGAAATAGCTCGTCATCATTCGCTGCCCGGAGAGCATTTCGAAAATACTGAGGATTTCTTCGCGCTCGCGGAATCCGTAGAGAAAAACCGTCATCGCGCCGAGATCGATGGCGTGCGTTCCAAGCCACACGAGATGCGAGGCGCAGCGCGTCAGCTCCGTCAGCAACACGCGAATGTACTGCGCCCGCTTCGGGACTTCGATCCCAAGGAGTTTCTCAACGGCGAGGCAATAGCCGAGATTGTTCGACAAAGGCGCGAGATAGTCGAGCCGGTCGGTCAGCGTAATCGCCTGGGAATACGTTAGGGCTTCGCAGGACTTCTCGATGCCCGTATGGAGGTAGCCGATGATCAATTTGGCCTTGACGATGATTTCGCCTTCAAGTTCCAGTAAGACGCGGAGCACGCCGTGCGTCGACGGATGCTGCGGTCCCATATTCAGGACCATCGTTTGCGCGGAACCGGTCGGCGTCTCGACGGTGGTGGTCATCAGCGGTATCCCTCGACTGGGTAGTCCTTGCGCAGGGGATGCCCCTCCCAGTCGTCGGGCATGAGGATGCGGGTGAGATCGGGATGGCCTTCGAAACGCACGCCCATCAGGTCAAAAGCTTCGCGTTCGTGCCAGTTCGCCGCCGGCCAAATGGCAGTGATGGACGGAACGACCGGATCCTGGCCCGATACGCGGACTTTCACGCGGATGCGCTCGCGGCGTTCCAGAGAGAGAAGGTGATAGTTCAATTCAAAGCGCGGTTCGATTGGGAACTTGTCGACGGCGGTGATGTCGGAAAGGAACGTAAACCGAAGCCCCGGCTCATTTGCCAGGAATTCTAAGGCACGCCGAAGATGCTCGCGCGGAATGACGACCGTCCGTTCGCCTCGAAATTCGATCACTTCCGAGACGGCTTGCGCGTCCCAGTCCTTCAGCTTGCGGATAAACGAGTCCTTTTCCAAGTCCTGCGTTTCCACGGTGGTTTCGATCCCAGAGAGCGCTCTAGCGGTTCCAGTCGAGAGCGCCCTTCTTCCAGAGGTAAATGTAACCGGCCAGCAGAATTATAATGTAGAGCAGCATCTCCACAAAGCCGAAGAGCCGCAGATCGCGGTACACGAGCGCCCAAGGATAGAGAAAGATAGCCTCGATATCGAACAAAATGAAGACCAGCGCAACAAGATAATACTGCACCGAGAACGGCTCGCGCGCATCCCCCGTGGGGCGAATCCCGCACTCATAGGGTTGATCTTTCGCGCGATTGCGTTTGTGCCGGCCGACCAGACTAGAAAGCGTGAGAATCGCACCGGAAATGCCCATGGCCGCGAGGAACATCAGCAACAGCGAGCCGTACGCGTCGAGGTAATTGCCGTTCATAATTCGTGCACTGTTATAATAGCGGGGCGGGTGTGCCTCGGTCAAATGGCGAACGCAGAAAAGAATTGCGCGGGCTCGGCAACGTGCCGCGCGTAGGCGAATGGAGTCAGAGAGTGAGCGGCGGTTTCAACACGAACGTCCGGGTGGGCGAGCGGGTATTCCACGTGCAGACGGAGGATCGCGGCCCTTCCCACTCGAAAATCGATACCGCCGTCTACCTAAAGGGGCGCGTCCTGCATCATCACTCTTCGAAGTATCCCGATTTGAGCGATTCGGCGGATTTGGGCAAAGAATCGGTGCGGTTGCGCGTGGAAGAACAGCACCGCCGAATCGTCGAAGCGCTTCGCGACGGTTCCCTCCCGCTTGAAGCGTTTCGGGATACAGGCCATTCCGGAGGCGCAGCCGATGCAGGACCCGGCATCTCGGTCTCCCTTTTGAACGCGGGCGCCTGGATTTCCGCCGGTCATGGCGATCTGATGATTGAAGTCCGCAGCCACGACGAAAATGCCACGCCGATCGAGGGTGCTCGAGTGGAAGCGTGCCTGGAGGGGATTGCCGATGCGTCGCCGCAGGAAGCGGCGAGCGACGCCGAGGGGCGCGTGCGATTAAGATTTCCGCTTCCGTCGTCAGGAATTGCGGGCGCAACGCTTGCAATTTCGGCTTCGAGCGATTCCGGTCGGGACGAAATTCGCTTCGCCCTGCGTCCGAAGTCAAAGCCGCCCGCAGAGAACTCATGACCGTCACGATCAACGGCGACCGCCGCGAGATCCCCGATGAACTTACGGTCGCGGCTCTCCTGGCGCATCTGGGCCTAGCCAACGGGCGCGTCGCCATCGAACGGAATCTCGATGTGCTGCCTCGCACGCGCTGGAGCGATACAGCCGTCGAGCCGAACGACTCCTACGAGATCGTTCAACTTGTTGGCGGGGGATAGCGGCCCAGCCACTTCGGTCTGCGAGCGCCGCCGGAGTCGCTTAGATTTATTTCCGCTCCGCCGGAACGTCGTTCACTGCATACACTCATCCTTCGACCATCTGTGCGAGCACCAGAATCCTTGAAATGAAAGTCCGGTCGAAGGGGGTCTACAGGCCGGCGAGAAGGTGGCCGAGTTTGTGTTTCTTGGTGCGGAGATAGGCGCGCGAGCGGCGGCTCGTTCGCGGCTGGCAGGGAACTCGCTCGGCGATTCGAACGCCGCCGCTTTCGAGTTGCTGCACTTTGTCCGGATTATTCGAGAGCAATCGAATAGTTCGTGCGCCGAGAAGCTTCAGGATCTCCGCCGAGAACCCGTAGTTGCGCGAATCCGCGGCGAAGCCGAGCTTCGCATTCGCTTCTACGGTGTCCATCCCGGCATCCTGAAGCTGATACGCCTTCAGCTTGTTCATCAATCCTATCCCGCGGCCCTCTTGCGGCAAATAGAGCAGAATCCCGGATGGCGCGCGCGCAATTCGTTCGAGCGAGAATTCCAGTTGTGCGCGGCAGTCGCAGCGCTCCGAGGCCAGCACGTCGCCTGTCAGACACTGCGAATGGACGCGAACGAGCGGCCGCGTTCTGCTGCCGCGGATTTTGCCGTGCACGAGGGCCACGGCCGTCTCGGAGGCGTCGCGTCCTTCGATTCCGAGAATCTCGAAATCGCCGAATCGCGACGGTAGTTCGGCCCGCGCGACGATCCGCGCCTTGCCGGATTGTTTTCTCTTGCTCATGCGAAACCCTGCATTATAGCAGGATGCGCAACCGCCCTTCTTCGATGCAATCTTGCGGCAGACTCCCGGCGCCCGACGCCTGTGGGCTTCCTACTTTACTTCGCGCGACGCTTTGGCCGACAATCTGAGTGCGTCGGCGCGTGCCGTACGCAAAATATCCGACATGGACACGCTGACTACCGGCAAAGACCTCGTCTTCGCGCTCGTCCTGAAGGTAGGGTGGGCGGCGTCCCTGGCTGCCTTGCTGGTGCGATTCGCGACGTTTCGCAAGATTCTTTTCAACGAGAATCGCGATTCCGATCAAAAGGTCCAGCTCCTGCTATTTCTGGTCCCGCCCCTCGCCATCGGCGTGGTCATGCGGCTCGTCGGCTACCGCTTTTTCGATCTCACGCTGGAAGGCTCGTTCCTGATGGGGCTGTTGGGCGGGCGCGTTGTGGGCCTGCTCGGCGGCTCGCTGATCAGCCTGCCGGCGTTCGGCAATCACGAATGGCTTTCGAGTCCCATGGCCGCTCTCGTCGGATTGTTCGCCGGCGTGATTCGTCAGCTGATGCCCAAGAAGGAAGACATCTGGCACTTCGGCCCGTTCCTGTTCCTCAACATTCCAAAATCGATCTGGGATCTCGTACGGCGCGGAAAACCGAACTGGGCCATGTTGCCACTCTTGGCGAGCGCGGCCTTCGAATTGGGCCACGTCGCACTTGCGCATGCAGTGCCGTCGCGGTGGCTTTTCGCATTCGTGCCTTCGAGCTGGCCGTTCCTACTGCTGGTGATTCTCTCTTCCGTGATGTCCGTAGCCATGCCGATCAAGATCTGGAATAACACGCGGACCGAGATGAATCTCGAGCAGAACCAACAGCTTCTGCTTCGCGCCCGCATGGACGCGCTCACTAGCCAGATCAATCCGCACTTCCTGTTCAACACGCTCAACACCGTTTCGTCCCTGATCCGCTACGATCCCGACACCGCGCGCGTCGTTGTCCTGAAGCTCTCGAATATTTTGCGGCGCCTCTTGCGCAAACACGAGACCTTCGTTCCCCTCCGCGACGAACTCAGCTTTATCGACGACTATCTCGACATCGAAGTCGTTCGCTTCGGCCGCGACAAACTCCAAATCTTCAAGGAAATCGACGACCAGACACTCGATTCCTTCGTCCCCAGCATGCTGCTTCAGCCGATGATTGAAAATGCCATCAAGCACGGTCTGGCGCCGAAGCTCGAGGGCGGCCAAATTCACGTCCGCACTCGCCGCAACGATGGACGTCTGTTCATCGAGGTCGAGGACAATGGCCTGGGCATTTCGCAGGACCGCCTCGCCGAGGTCTACGCTACAGGCATCGGTATCAGCAATGTCCACGAACGTCTGCGCCTCCTCTACGGCGATGAGTTCCGCATGGATATCCGCAGCCAGGCGGGGCAGGGAACGCAGATCCACATCGAAATTCCCGACCTGATGACGGCGCTTCCCACGGCCAGCTAGCCTCCATCGAGCCGATATTCCGCATCCAGTCGTTAAGACGGTCGGGCGCCGCGAGTCCTGGAATGTGACTGGACGTCCACGGGTACCGGGATTGGGCTTGACAAATGCCTATAATTCCTGTATTGTCAGTCTAGAAAGAAATGACAGAAACCACGCAATCCGCGCTCTCCCCCGCCGCTCAACGCTTCATCCTGCATTGGGGCGAAATGGGCACTCGGTGGGGCGTGAATCGCACGGTCGCGCAAGTCCATGCCCTTTTATTCATCTCTCCGAAACCGCTGGCCGCCGAAGAAATCGCCAGGACTCTCTCGGTCGCCCGCTCCAACGTCAGCACCAGCCTGCGCGAACTCCTCGGCTGGCGCATCGTGCGCGTCGCACCGCTGCTCGGCGATCGCCGCCAGCATTTTGAATCGATGAAAGATCCCTGGGAGATGTTCCGGGTGATTCTCGAAGAGCGCAAGAAACGCGAGTTCGATCCGACGATTGCGGTGATCCGCGAGTGCCTGGCCGAGGCGGAGAAATCCGGCCCGGCGGATGCCTACGCCCGCGAGCGCATGAACGAGCTGCTCGACTTCATCGTGACTATGAGCGCGCTCTACGAGGAATTCCGGCATCTGCCGCCTGTTGCGACGCGCAGCCTGCTGAAGGCGCGCGGAAAGATTCGCAAACTGTTTCACGGATAAGGAGGAAGGCGGGCGACCGCCTTTTTTTAGGTCCCCATGATTTCTCTCATTTCAGAAATGACAGACAGTAAGGGACGCCGCGCCCGCCGCGGCTGGGTCTTCTTCGACGGCGATTGCGCCTTCTGCATGTCTTTCGCGCGGCGGCTGCGGCCCGTCCTTGAGCCGCGCGGCTTCGGCATTGCCACGCTGCAGGATCCTCGCGCGCGGGAGCAGCTCTCGTTGTCCGAACGACAGCTTCTCGCCGAGTTGCGCCTTCTGATGAACGACGGCAGTCAACTGGGCGGCGCTGACGCGATCGTCTTTCTCGCACGCTACATCTGGTGGGGCTGGCCGCTCTGGGCATTGGCGCAATCGCGCATCATGCGCCGCGTTTTGCGAGCGGGCTATCGATGGGTTGCCGCGCGAAGGCAATGCCACAGCAGCGCGTGCGTTCATCCGCGCGTTCATGTGTCCTGATATTTGTGTGGTGATTTGCTACGAAGGATAAGCGGAGGCGACAGCCATGCGAATCCTGATTCCTCTGATCTGGGCAGCCGGTGCGGTGCAACTCATCATCCTGGCCGCGAATTTCTTTCTCCCTCGAATCCTGCGGCCGTCCGAACAATTGGCAAATGTTTCGCCGCTGATTCGTGAGATATTTTTCGTCCACTGGATCTACATCGTTTTCGTTCTCGCGATCTTCATAACGCTCAGTTTCGGCTTCGCGCCCGAGTTAGCGGGGGCAAGCTCTCTGGGCCGACTTCTGAGCGCGGCCATGGCTCTCTTCTGGCTCGCTCGCGTGCCGATTCAGCTCTGTTACTACGACCGCGCGACGCGCAGAAAGAATCGCGTCGCTGATGTCGGCTTCCTCGCGGCCTTTTCCTTCCTCGCAATCATTTTCAGCCTCGCTGCAACGGCGGCTTTGTGATCGGCGCGAGTGCACAGGTCGAGTCGTCGCACTCAGCCATCGCCAAGATCCGGAAGCCGCCGGGGAGAGTTTGGCTCGGATGGATTCCCGTGATTCTGCTGCCCTTGGCCGTCGCGGCATTCCGCCCGGCGTTGCCGCCCTGGATTTTGATGTGGGCGCTCGCCTTCGCGATATTCCTCGCGTCCAAATGGGCGATGTGGTGGAGACAGCGGCGCGATGGACTTGCGATCGGCGTCGCGGGAACCCTCGCGTACTTTTTTCTTTGGCCTGGAATGGACCCACGACCTTTCGCCGGTGCGCCTTCCGCCACGGCGCGACCGTCACTTTGGGAATGGACACAGGCTATTGGAAACATGCTCGTCGGCGTTGCTCTTTTCTGGGGCGTGGCGAGAAGGCTGGTACCACGGCACGACCTCTTCGCCGGCTGGGTCGGGATGGCTGGACTCGTGCTGATGCTTCACTTTGGGACTTTCCATATCAGTTCGCTTTTGTGGCGCTGCGCTGGCGTCAACGCGGAACCCATCATGCGCAAGCCGCTGCGCGCATCATCTCTCAGCGATTTTTGGGGGCGCCGCTGGAACATGGAGTTTCGCGAGCTCTCGCACGGTCTCGTGTTTGAACCGGTGCGAAAGTTGGCGGGAATCGGAACTGCGACGTTCGCCGCATTTCTGGCTTCGGGACTCATTCACGATTTTGTCATTTCGTTCCCGGCACGCCGCGGCTACGGCCTCCCGACCGCCTATTTTGTCATTCAGGGAGTTGGCGTTTTGATTGAGCGTTCTGGCCTCGGCAGAGCGCTGCATGTCGATCGCGGTGTCGGCGCTCGTATCTTTTCATTTGCGTTCGTTCTGACGCCTCTGCCGTGGCTCTTTCACGGCACGTTCGTCCGCGAAGTCATTCTGCCCATGATGAGGCATCTCCATGCGATCTGACGCGTCACGCGATGGAAAAGGAGGCGAGCCATGCTGAGCACGGTCATTCCAGCGCGCGATTTTCCTTCAGCCGTGGAAATCTTCAGCGTTGCTCTTTGGCTCGCGGCGATCGGTCACTTTTGCGTCCTCTTTGCCAGTTTTCAGGTGCCCTATCGTCTTGGCTGGAAGAACGACTTGGCTCGTTTACAACCATTTAATCGAAAGCTGATGTGGGTTCACGGCGGCTTCGCCGTGTTGACGATTCTCGCGTTTGGCTTGCTCTCCCTCGCGCTTCATTCGGAATTGCTGCGAGGAGATCGCGCCGCGCTCGGTCTGGCCGCATTCATCGGCGTCTATTGGTCGGCGCGCATCGCCGTCGATTTTTTGTATTACGATCACGAGGATTGGCCGCAGGGAAGAGCGTTTGTCGTCGGTCACATTCTGCTGACGCTGCTATTTGCATTTCTCGCGGCGACGTACCTCGGCCTGGTGATTTGGAACGTGTGGGCTCGCTGAACGAGGAAGGAGAGTCGATGAAAATCCGTTTCGTTGATCTATGGCGACTCAGAATTCACTCTGACACCGCTGCTCAGTGAACTTGCACTCCATGTCGAAACGTGACGACCGCGCACCAGCATATGTTCCGGCTGCACGACGCCCGCTTCGCTGGCCGCCGAGACTTTTGAAGCGAATGGGCATCCGTGGGCGTAGAATGCGCATCGCAGCACCCACGGAGACGCCGGCGAATGAGCGCAGACGCAAATGAACGCGAGGGCCATTCCGCGATTATCCTGGTCGTCTTGCTGATTGCGGTTGGGGTGTACGGTCTGCTCTATGGCTTGCAGACTCTCGTAGATTTCGAGGCTCATCAATGGAGCGGGCGCGATCCGGGCCTGTCCATCACGCCGCAGACGCTGGCGATGAACACGGCGCCGGCGACGCAAACCACCCATCTCGAGTTTTTCAATTATCAGTGCGAGGCGCCGTGGAAGGGCCCCGCGAAATCCGTCAGCGACGCGGATTACACCGATTCGACATTTTCTTCCGGAGCAACGGTGCGCGTTTACCCGCCCGAAGCGCAGGCCGACGTGTTGCAGACATTCAAGGGAGAAGATCTCGCACAACAGCAGCACATTGCGGCGGTTTTCGGCCCGCAACCTTTTGTCTCAAACTACGATTTTTATGACGCCGTGTATAGCGCGTCGCCGGCGCAGGCTTCACCCTTCATGCCTCGCGTGGAATCCGAGCGCGTGGACACGCTGCTGCTCTGGAAAATGGCCTTCGATACGGAGTTGCCGGGCGGGGTCTTTCGTTTCGAGTCGGATCGCATTCGCGGCTTGCAGTTCGGCGACCCGGCGCGCACGCAGTCTGTCATTCTTCGCGCTTTCAACGAGCGCGATCGCCAGTTCAAAATTCAGGTCACGATGGCGGCAAACTCGGCCGCGAAGCTCACGCAGAACGACATCAATCAGATCATCACGACGCTCAAGCCGGTTCCACTCCCGGGAGAGTGAGCGGCTACGCGCGCGCCGCGGCCACCTGATCGATCACTTTCCGATAGTATGCTTCGTACTGGGGAATCACGTCGTTCGCGCAATAATTCTTCCGTGCGTCGATCCGCGCAATCTTGCCCATCTCTCGCCCGCGATCGGGTCGCGTGAGGATTTCCAAAGCGTACTTCGCGGCGGTGGCGACGTCTCGTGGCGGGACAAGATAGCCGTCCACGCCGTGCGTCACGACCTCGGGAAGACCCCCGACGTTTGACGCTATCACGGGCACTTCGCACGCCATTGCTTCGAGCGCGGCCAGTCCAAACGACTCCAGATCACTCGGGAGTAGGAATAAATCCGCGGCCCCGAGCTTTTGCTCCACCTGATCCTGTTTGCCGAGGAAAATAACATCGCGCGAAATTTTCTTTTTCCGCGCGAGATATTCCGCGGCGCCGCGATCGGGGCCATCGCCGATCATCACCAGCTTCGCGGGAATTTTTTCGTGCACCAACGCAAAGATTTCCACCACGTCTGTCACCCGCTTCACCGGCCGGAAATTCGAAAGGTGCATCAGGATCGGCTCGCCATTCGGCGCCCACTGCGCCCGCAACGGAGAATTTTCGCACCGGCAATAGTGATCGCAGTTGACGAAATTCGGGATCACTTCGATCGGCTTATGGATTTCGAATTCCTTGATCGTCCGGTCTTTTAGGTAGTTCGAGATGGCGGTGACGCCGTCGCTCTGCTCGATCGAGAAGCGCGTAATAGGCAGGTAGCTGCGATCGCTGCCCACCAGCGTGATGTCCGTGCCGTGCAGCGTGGTAATGAAAGGGAGCCGGCGCGGCGCAGCCATCGAGCGGGCCAGCAGGGCGCTCACCGAGTGCGGGATGGCGTAATGAACGTGCAGAAGATCAAGCGCTGCTTCCTCCGCGACTTCAAACATTTTCACCGCCAGCGCCAGCGTATAGGGCGGATGGTCAAACAGCGGGTAAGTGGTGACCTCGACTTCGTGGAAGAAAATGTGGTCGCTCGGCGCAGTCAGCCGAATTGGCATCGCGTAGCTGATGAAATGCACGTCATGGCCGCGAGCGGCGAGTTCGATCCCGAGTTCGGTCGCCACTACTCCCGATCCACCGTACGTTGGATAACATGTAATACCGATTTTCATGGGGCCCTCAGTCTACCAGTAGCCGTCACTCGCTTGCGGTGCCATATTTGGGATGCTAGATTGACGCGATCTCAGCTTCTAATTAGACGCAGGCCCAAGGGAAACGATGCCGCGCCTGGCAGGGAAAACAGCTCTCATCACCGGAGGCGGAACCGGAATTGGCCGCGCCTGCGCCCTCCTATTCGCGCGGGAAGGCGCGCAGGTGGCTCTCGCCGCCCGCCGGAGTGATCCGCTGGAAGCGGTGGCGATGGAAATCGCCGCCGAGGGCGGCAAAGCGCTCGCCACGCAATGTGACGTTACGGTCCGCACTTCTGTCGAATCCGCCGTCGCCAAGATTGTTAGCCATTTCGGGCAGCTCAACGTCGTCGTCAACAATGCAGGCTCCGTCGTTATCGCGGATGTCGAAAAAACGACCGACGAAGACCGGAACGCCGTTCTCGCGGCGAACCTTACGGGCACATTTTACGTTTCGCGCGCCGCGCTGCCGGAATTGCGGAAGTCGGGAGGCGGATCGATTGTGAATATCGGCTCGGTGTTAGGATTGGTCGCCCGGAAAGAACGCGCGGCGTACTGCGCCGCGAAGGGCGGCGTGACGATGCTGACGAAAGCCATGGCTCTCGATCACGCGAACGACAAAATCCGCGTCAATTGCATCTGCCCGACAATCGTCGAGACTGAACTCGGGCGCGAAACATTTTCCCGGATGCCCAATCCCGATGAAGCGCGCCGCATCCGAAGCCAGGAGATTCCACTGGGCCGCATGGGCACGCCGGAAGACGTCGCAAACCTGGCCGTCTATCTCGCGTCGGACGAATCATCCTGGGTCACGGGAGTGGCGTGGCCGCTGGACGGCGGACTGACCGCCTACTGACATGCCACAAACGAAGAAATCGCTAGAACGATTGGCCAAGCACGAACTCGCCGAAAAATTGCGTACGACCAACACCACCCGCCAGTTTGGCTTCACGCTTTACGAAGCGGCCCGCGGGCGCCTCATATTGCGGATGCGCGTTGCAAAGCGGCATTTGCAGGTTCACGGCGTGGTTCACGGCGGCGTTCTGGCTGCGCTGGCGGACACAGCCGGCGGATTGGCCGTGTATTTGCAGTTGCCGCGTGGCTCGCGCGTCGCGACGGTCGAAATGAAAATCAACTATCTCGAGTCGGTTGCGCGCGGCGAAGTGTTTGCCGACGCTCGCGTCATTCGGCTGGGCAAGAATCTCGCTGTCGTTGACTGCGATATCACCGACCACGCCGAACGACTGGTTGGAAAGGCCCTCATGACGTTTGCGGTGATCCATCGCGGTGCAAAAGAAAAAGGCCGGCGTTAGTAGCGCCGGCCCTTTCCGAACCCAACGCGACGACATCGACGAATCCAGCCGCCGGTCTTGCTATCTCTCAAACGCCCGCTCAGGAATGCCCGTTCCCGTTAGCGTTACCGCCCTGCGCGGCTTCGTCGCCGTCCTTATAGACATATTTTATGCAGTGCTTGTACAAAAGCAGGTTCGGGCTGCCGGTGCGCGTCAGCTTGATGCAATCGCGATCGTACCATTCCACCGTTCCGTGGAGCACTTCGCCGTCGCTTAGCACCACTGCGACCGGCGTATGCGCCTGCATTTGTTTGACGTAGTAAAAATTCTCCGCGTGCGTCTGCTCGGGCGGCGCGGGTTTCTTGCGCGGCGGTTGCTGCTGCGGCGCGCCATGATTCGGGCGTTGCGGAAATGGTTCCTTCACCTCGGTGAGTGTCGAACGGAATAGCTTGCGGTTGACCATAAAAAGCCCCCTCCTGCTTTTACCCCTTATGACTCCAAAAGATTGGAATTGGTTACAATCGTTTCCGAAAATTTACGTTGCACGCGTCCCGATTGATCTACCGGTCCCCCAAAGACACTGCAAGAGCGTCGAGACCCAATTGCCGCCCCACATTGCGTCGCAAGCCGCTGGACAACTGGTCTAGGTGGCTGGTCGCGCGAACAACCCAACCGAGATCGATCTTTTTGCTGAGGCCTTCCAGCTCCCGTCGCAGGTCAGGGTTACGTGGCAGGCACGTGACCGAACTGACGGAAAACTCGAGGAGGTCTGTTAGAAGACTATAAAGCAGCTCGATAATCTTTTCAAACGATTCCTTCTCCTGCTTCGCGAGCTGCGCCGTGGCTGCGAAAACCTCGCGGTAGCTATTTCCTCCGGTTGCCTCCTCGATTAGATGCAGCATCTGGCGGCGCAGGCGCGTCGATTCAGCAAGATCGAGCGCCAAGGCCGCTCCTGGGCTGCCCTCGGCGATTTGCGCGGCGAGTTTGCGCTCCGCCGGGCGGCTTTCGGTGCTCTCGGCCAAAAATTTCTCCACATCCGCGGCCGGTACGGGCGCGAAGTGAAATTGCAGGCACCGCGAGCGGATCGTCGGGAGCAGGGAATCAGGCCGCGGCGCGATTAGGATGAGAGTCGCCGATTCGGGGGGCTCTTCGAGAATCTTTAAGAACACATCGGCGTCGGTCCAGCGCATCGTGTCCGCGCCATCAAGGATGAAGACGCGGCGGCGCCCCTGTGGATGAAAATACGCCGCGCGTTGCACGGCGCGCAATTGCCCGACGCGGATCATTGGCCGCGCCACGGGAGTTAGCCGTCGAACGGGATCCGGAACGATAACCCACACGTCTGGATGCGTTTCGAGCAGCAGCGGGATGCGCTCGACGGTCGCGGCGTCGGCGCTTTCGCCTCTCTCTGCCAGTCCTTGCTCGATGAGTGGCCGGAGATCAGCGAGTCGGCCGATCGTCCGGCAAGTCGCGCATTCGCCGCAGAAATCGTCTTTGAGCCGTTCGCAATTGACGGCCTGCGCAAACATCCGAGCCAGTGTAAATTTCCCGATGCCTCGCAGTCCGGTAAAGAGCAGCGCGCTTGGTACGCGCTCACGGCGCAGCATTCCTTGCAGCGCGGTGACAATACGTTCATTGCCGACGAATTGATCGAAGCCCATGGTTTCCTACCTGGCCGTTCGCGCAGTGCTGATGCCGGATTTGACGGCGGCCAGCACTTCGCCGTGAATTTCTACCGGCGCGCGTAGCCCAACGCCTTTCGAATCGAAGCACTCGACGGTCGCCCAATTCGGCGAACGCGCCAGCGAGCCGTAAATCTCGGCGGCCGCGGCGAGATGCGCGACATTCGCCTCGTGAATATCACGCTTCCTGCTGGTGTACTCGCGATCGCCTTTCGCCGCCACCTGCTGATGCGCGGCATCCGCGGGAACGCGAAGATACACCACAATGTCCTCGGCGGGCAGTGCGTAAATTTCGTACTCGAGCTTCGCGATCCACTTCAGAAAGTCTTCGCGCCGCTCCCGCGGAACTCGCGCGCCCTGGTGGGCGAGATTCGAGGCGACGTAGCGGTCCAACAGCAGCATTTTCCCCGCTGCCAGGGCCGCTTCCATCCTCGGTTTCGCTTCGAGGCGGTCGCCCGCATAGAGCAGCGCGGAGAATCGCGGGTCCACACTCTCGAGCGTGCCGAGCTCGCCGTTCAAATAGCCCGCGACGAGGCTGCCGAAGAAGCCCTCGTACCGCGGAAAACTGATTTGTTCGTACGCGATGCCGCGCTCCGCGAAAGCGCGCGCAAGGAGCTCCAACTGCGTCCGTTTTCCGGAGCCGTCGATTCCTTCGAGAACGATGATTTTGCCGCGCGCAGGCATGCGTCTGGCACTCAGTCTAGCACACCGCTTAAGTTCGGATGCGGCCGGGAGTGGACACCGGCGCACCTATCGCTCGTGATAAAATTCGCAGCGTGCCAATTGAAACAAATCTGATTCACGCGAATCTCGCGCAGATTCGAGAGCGAATTGCGAAGGCCGCGGCTCGCTCCGGGCGGCGTCCCGAGGAGATTGCTTTGATTGCGGTATCGAAGACGCACCCGGCCGAGGCGATTCGCGCGGCCTATGAACTCGGCGTTCGCCACTTCGGCGAGAATCGCGTCCAGGAGTTTGACTCCAAGCGCGTGGCGCTGGCGGATCTCGATGCCACCTGGCATCTCATCGGCCACCTCCAAAGCAACAAAGCGCGCCGCGCCGCCCAGATTTTTAATGCCATCGATTCGGTTGACAGCTTGGCGCTCGCTCAAAAGCTTGATTCGTGCGCCGCTGAATCCGCCGCGGCAACACCTGCAAAATTACCTATCCTGATCGAAGTCCAGCTCGCGCCGGAGGAGTCAAAAGCCGGAGTTGCCGAAGCCGAACTACCCGCGCTCATCGGCCCGCTCTTGCATCTCTCCCACCTCGATCTGCGCGGTCTCATGGCAATCCCGCCGCTCCTCGAGAATCCCGAAGACGTGCGGCCGTATTTTCGGAAACTCTGCGAGCAGCGGAACGAGATGCGAAAGCGCTTCAGCGCTCGCGGTCCGGAATTTCTCGCGGAATTATCAATGGGCATGAGCCACGATTTCGAAGTTGCGATCGAGGAAGGCTCGACGCAAGTCCGCATCGGCACCGCCCTCTTCGGCTCGCGAGCGATAAAATGATCGAGATCGCCGAACGGAACGGCGCCGTCGCGTTCGTGGTCCGTGTCCAGCCGCGCGCGAGCCGCGACGCCATCGCCGGCGAATTCGAGGGCGCGCTGAAGGTCCGGTTGACAGCGCCGCCCGTTGACGATCGCGCCAACGACTCGCTCCGCCGCTTCCTCGCCGCTCGATTGAACATACCGTTCTCGGCTGTTAGAATCGCGGGCGGCGAAAAAAGCCGCACGAAACGCATCGAGATTCAAGGAATCGAGCCCGGCCGCGTCCGCGCGCTACTGACCGAGCGCGCCTGACGGCAGATTCTCAGGAACCGGACCATTCGTCTCAGACGGTCTGTACCGGAGGGAAGCCGCGCATCGGCTTCGAGCGAACAGATGCCCGACATCAAAGCGATACAAAGCGAGCTGCGAACCAATGGCCTCGACGGTTGGCTCTTTTACGATCACCACCGGCGCGATCCCATTGCTCGCCGGATTTTGCAGCTTTCCGATAAGGGTCTCGCGACGCGCCGCTGGTTTTATTTCATTCCCAAGCGCGGCGAACCCCGCAAGCTCGTGCATCGCATCGAGGCGGGGATGCTCGACACACTTCCCGGCCGCAAGTATGTATATTCCGGATGGGAAGAATTGCACAAGATTTTGCCGCGGATGATGAGCGGGGCCAAGACCATCGCGATGCAATACTCGCCGCAGAACAACATTCCATACATCGGTCTCGTGGATGCGGGGACGGTCGAGCTCGTCCGCAAAATGGGCAAGAAAATCGCCAGCTCCGCCGATCTGGTACAGCGCTTCGAAGCAAGTTGGACGCCCGAACAGTTGGAATCGCATCTGGAAGCCGGAAAAATTATTGACGTCGTGACGCGTATCGCTTTTGCGCGCGCGGGCGCGTTTGCCCGCGAAGGGAAGCCGCTCACCGAATTCGAATTGCAGCAATGGATTCAGGATCAATTCAAGGCCCACTCGGTCGAAGCCAGCGATGGCCCGGTCGTGGCCGTGCCGCCCAACAACGGCAATCCGCATTACGAGCCAACAGCGGAAAACTCGAAGCCGATCCGCGTGGGTGATCTGCTGCTTCTCGATATTTGGGGAAAGATGAAGCGGCCCAACAGCGTGTTCTACGACATTACCTGGGTCGGGTATCTCGGCGACCGCGTGCCCGAAAAATATTCGAAGATTTTTTCGATCGTGAAGGACGCGCGGGACGGCGCCGTGCGGTTCGTCCAAGCAAGCATTTCTGCCGGCCGCGCGATTCACGGCTGGGAAGTGGATCGCGTGGCGCGAGAAGTCATCCGCAAAGCGCGCTACGGCAAATATTTCGTCCATCGCACCGGCCATAGCATCGGCCAGGAAGTCCACGGAAACGGCGCGAACATGGATGGCCTCGAAACTCGCGACGACCGTTGCATCGTTCCGCGGACCTGTTTTTCCATCGAGCCGGGAATTTATCTTCCGGAGTTCGGCATTCGCAGCGAAGTGAACGTCTACGTCGGAGAGCGCGAAGCCCGCGTCACCGGCGCCGTGCAAGACGCGATCATACCCATTCTGGCTTGAGGCATCGTGAGCGAGACTGCAGCCGCACAACCCATCTCAAAACCGGCGCTTCCACCAATTCTCATTGCTCTCGCCGCTTGGCTCGTCCCAGGGCTCGGCCATCTTCTGCTGCGCCGTTTCGGTCGCGCGATCACGTTCTTTATTGCCGTCGGAAGCTTGGCGTTAGTCGGATACCATTTGCGCGGACTCGTGTTCCCGATTCACCTGGGAGATTTTCGCGCCGATACTCTGACATTTCTGGGCGGCCTCGGTGATGCGGGCTCGGGCATATTTTATTTTCTCTCGCGCGTCCTCGAATCTGCGGGCGTGGACATTTCGCGCGCAGCAGGGGATTACGGCACGAGATTTATCGCCGCTGCAGGTGTGGCAAATTATCTCTGCATCGTGGACGCGTGGGAAATCGCGATCGGCCGGAAGGAATAATGGACCTGATTACAAACCACGAGAATGAGCGCTACGCGCGCTGAATGATAATGCACTCGCACTTTACGTTGATGCTGTTGTTCGCGCTGCTTCTCTCCGCCATCTTGGCGGGGCTGATGCGCGCCACGCGCCGCGAACGCATCCGTTACGCCGCGCGCACTTTCGCGCTGTTCGTGGGTGTCGGCGTCGTCGTCGCTTGGCTAATCTACCCGCTATCCCATTGATCGCCCATTGATCGCGGGAATCGCGCTCGCATTCGCCGTTTGACAGTTTTTTCGCGCGGATGCTACAGTGAAAATAACGCCGAGGTAGCTCAGCTGGTAGAGCAGCCGATTCGTAA
>CAVYVI010000003.1:0-296000 GCA_963771905.1 uncultured Acidobacteriota bacterium | reverse complement strand
AAGGAACAGCCCGAGCAGGGCAGGCCCAGGCGTCCACGCAAACCTTCCAAAGGCCGTTACGGCGACCTCGTAGACCAAATCGCCGAATCGGCGAAAAAGAACGAGCGGGATAAAGACAAGAAGGACCGCGACGACAAAGATCGAGGGCCGGACGACAGGGAACGATAAGACGCCCTGGCGTTGCGGGAAAGCCAGGGCGGAACAAAACGGGACCCCGCCGCTACACCGCCATCAAGGGCCGGATCTTCGCCTTGTTCAAGAGCGTCGGCTGGCTCCTGACCCAATCCCTGCTCGCCTCGAAGCTCCGCACCTTCTGGAAGATCATCGCGCTTGAGATGACCGCACAACGACTTAAACGCGCCAAAAAGAAACCCACAAAAGCCAAGGCCCCACGTCCGTTCTAGATCACTTGAGCTTGACCGCTCCCGTCATGTCCACCGACACGCCGCTCGGATATTTCGGGTCTTGCTTCCCGGTCGCTGGATCGATCACATCGCATACAATCCGCGTGAACGAACGCGGCGGCCCGGTGTCCCCTGTCTGCTTCGGGTATTCCATAACCTGAGCCGACTCGATCACCAACACGCGCTCGCCCGGCCAGAGCTTCACTGGCAGTCGCGCACCTCGTCCTCCGCCACTCTCAAGCCCCGCCTGAACCGCATCATAAGTATGGAAGGTGTCGTACGTCACGTACCAAAGGTACAAATCATGCCCGCCAAACAAGAGTACCGATCCGACGACGGCCACTAACACCCAACGAAAAAACCCAAACTTTTTTCTCTCTCCCTGATACACCACGTCGTGCTGAGGCGCAGCCCCACCCATCGCCTGCCGCGCGGCTTCCGCAATCCGTCGCTGTTCATCCGAATCGTAAGGCACGGCCAAGCACGCTCCGTAGGGTCACAGTACCACTATTCTGCGCTACAATCCGCGATCATGGGCGTCCTCAGCGTACTCCTAAAACGCGCGCAGGAATGGCCGGTGACGAAGGTGAAAATCGGCGATGTCACCGACCGAGCCAAGCGCCATTTCCTCAACCAATCTCCCACGCTGCGCCCGGAAAATATCCTCACGCCCGAAGAAGTCGCCGAACGCCTCAAAGTGCCGCCGTCGTGGGTTTATGAAAAAACGCGCGCGCGATGTCGCAATCCAATCCCGTGTCTACGCTTGGGCAGATACGTGAGATTCGACTGGGCCGCCGTGGTAACATGGCTTTCCCAGGAGGCGAAAAGCGAACCTCATGCAAAGAGGCCAGGTCTTTCGCCGAAACGGTAGTTGGTACGTCAGATACTATCGCGACGAACTCAAAGATGGCCGCCCCATTCGGCGCCGCGTGTGCGAAAAGCTCGCGCGATACTCCGATGATTATCGATCCAAGCGCGATCTTCAACCGCTCATAGAGCCGGTTCTATCGCCCGTAAATTCCGGTGATGCGCAGCCCGAAGCTGCGATGACGATCGCAGAATTTACCGAAAAGCGATACTTCCCAAGCCGCCTCAAGAAGCTCCGGCCCAGCACGATAAAAAGCTACACGGATATGTACAAGAATCATGTCAAAAATGCCGTCGGCCATATCCGCTTGCGTGATTTCCACACGCGCGACGCGCAACATCTTTTCGACAAAATAGCCGCAGATTCTCCCGAGCTTGCTCACCAGACGCATCTACGGACGAAGGCGGTCCTGTCAGCCGTCTTCAATTACGCCCGCCAGGAAGACGCCATACGCGGCATAAACCCCATGCAGGGCGTCAAGGTCGAGGGACGGCGCTACAAGCCCGTGCGCAAGGTCTACACGCTCGAAGACATCCAGGCCATACTTCCGAAACTGCCGGAGCCAGCTCGAACCGTTGTCACCGTTGCAGCCTTCACGGGTCTGCGCGAATCCGAGCTGCGCGGCTTGCGCTGGGAGGATTACAGCGGGGAAGAACTCAGCGTTCGCCGCAGCGTCTGGCGCACCCATGTCGGCCCGACCAAGACCGAGGCCAGCGGAGAAAATCCCGTCCCGCTCATTCCGCTTGTGAAGGCAGCCCTGGACGCGCACCGCAAGACCCACGGTGACGACGCATACATATTTGCCGGGGAGAAGAAGGGCGCGCCCCTGCATCTCGACAATCTCTCGCGCCGGGTTATCAGCCCAGCACTCAAGGGCGGCTGGAAAGGCTGGCACGGATTCCGCAGGGGCCTCGCCAGCAATCTCTACCGCCTCGGCGTACACGCCAAGGTCATTCAGGACATACTGCGACATGCGGACGTGTCCACCACGCAGGCCAATTACATCATCGTGGATCGCGCGGAAACAAAGGCCGCGATGCGTAAATTGGAGAAGGCCGTGGGCAAGGAATGGGCAAAGGCCAAAAGGGCACGTAAGTCTAAGTTTTCTGTCCTGAATCAGTTACAGACATAGCCGAGGTAGCTCAGTTGGTAGAGCAGCCGATTCGTAATCGGCAGGTCGGGGATTCAAATTCCCCCCTCGGCTCCAACTCCCGGCAAATGTATTTGCGGGATTCAAATTCCCCCCTCGGCTCCAACTCCCGGCAAATGTATTTGATAGCTGCAGTCACCGGCCGCAAATCACCGCGTTTTGGTAGCATCCGATAACAACGCATCGGGCATTTCGTTAAGCGGCCGACGAAGGCTTTCGGTCTTCACGAAGCATTGCCGCGCAATCTCGCGATCATGGCTATCACCAAGTGGCGCGGCTGTGGCGGCAGAAACGCGTCCGCGTCATCCAAGCACTCAACCCCGAGCGACAACGGTCCCAGGTTGCCGTCGTTATCGACTGTTTCCACGGCACCGACCCTAGGCAGTCGTACTTTCTGGACAGGGATAGATTGTTGGCATCCGATTCCGAGAGGTCTATGCTTTCCGTCTAGAGTACGAACGGAGGCGACGTGAATTGAAAGTATCCGGCCTCAAAGGAGGAGTTGTGAAGTCGGCGAAGGTGTTGGCATTTAGTGCTGCGATACTTGGTGCTGCCTTTCTGATTCCTGCCGGCTCGCGGACGGTCGTTTCGGGACCAACTGTCGAAACGTTGCACGTGAGCATTCACGAGTGGGACGTTCCTACATCAAAGGCGCGGCCCCATGATCCGGCAGTGGGGCGGGATGGCGCGCTCTGGTTCACCGAACAGCTCGGAAACAAAATCGGGCGGCTCGATCCCGCGACTGGAGCCATTCGAGAGTTTCCGCTGAAGACCGCGAATACAGGGCCGCATGGTCTCGTAGCCGATCGAGATGGAAACATCTGGTTCACGGGTAATTATTCCGGGCTGATCGGCAAACTCGATCCCCGTACGGGAAACGTAACGGAATACAAAATGCCTGACCCGTTGGCGAGCGATCCGCACACGCCGGTTTTCGATACGCAAGGAATCCTCTGGTTCACGGTGCAAGGCGGAAACATGGTTGGCCGGCTTGACCCGTATTCCGGGAAGATTGATCTCAAGAAGGTTCCGACAAAAGAAGCGTTGCCCTACGGCATGGGAATTAACAGCAAGGGGATTCCATTCTTCTGCGAACTCGGGAGCAACAAGATGGCGAAGATCGACCCGAAAACGATGGAGATCGTGGATTACATCCTGCCGGAAGGAACGCGGCCGCGACGCATGGCCATCGCCGCGGATGACAGAGTCTATTTCACGGACTTCGAGCTCGTACACTTGGGCAGATTGGATCCGGAGACCGGCACGGTGAAGATGTGGTCCTCGCCAGGAGGGCCGGGGTCGAGCCCATACGGGATGACGATCACACCGGACGGAATGGTCTGGTACAGCGAGGCGGGCGTCAACCCAAACACTATCGTGCGGTTTGATCCGCGGACGGAGACTTTCGCCGTGGCGAAGATTCCTTCGGGCGGTGGCGTCGTACGCAATCTGGCGGCGACATCGGATGGCCGCGTCTACATTGCATGCAGCGGAGTCAACAAGGTGGGAATTGTTGAGGCAAGCGGCGCGGCTCCGAGAGCGAAATGAAAGTCACGACCACGTTGAGACGAAGAAACAACAGCGGCAAGGAATAAAAAGAAGTTTTAGATGAAATACGTCGTGATTAGTCGAGTTGCCGCACAAGTGAACCGAAACGGTCAGCTTTCGACACAAAGCTTTCGGCGGGAACAATTCGAAGGTCGGTTAACGACGAATGCCGATATCCGTGAGGTCCAGTTCGTAGCCTTCGTCCTGTACGGTTTTCTGGGCAGCCACGCGAAGAGTCTGATCGTCCGCATCCTTCGGCGCATCGCAATGACGGCGAATCACCTCTTCGCCAATCTCGATTCGAATCACCCACTTCGCCTTGGCCCCATCCCAGGAAACTTCCACATGGTCCGGACGCATGGCTACCTCCACCTGTAATCTGCACGACATTGTAACGCAGGAGACCGCTTTGGAGAACCCTGCGGCTCTGACCGTCAGAAACGATAAGGTTTCCCAGGCGTGGATTCCCGCGTCGCGAACCACGAGCTGTGTCGCGAGCGATGAGAATGGTCTTGAATTGTTGCAGCAATCGGACGCGAAGCTCTTCACGATCGCGCACCGCTTCGTGGAGTTGCGAATCCGAAGTCGTCGCGGCGGGAGATGTTTCAATCAACATCTCCGCACCGTGCGTTCATCCCTCCGAGGACGCGGTTTTGGACGCGATTTCGAGCTTGGGTCGGCACAAAATTGGGCACACTCAAAATTGCGCGCCTCAGATGTCCGTTGCGAAAGATATGGCAGGCGCCGTAAACTGAATTAGTTCCAATCTACGCGCCCGTAGCTCAGTTGGAGAGAGCGTCTGCCTTCTAAGCAGAGGGTCGGGGGTTCGAATCCCTCCGGGCGCGCCATCCCTCTGTTTTCACTCTTTGGAAGATCAGGTCGAACGGCTTTCTGTATGTGGGGTAAATACTTACGGCATCAATCGCACAGTTCGAAAGCACCATTTTGAGCAGTTTGGCTTTTTCTGCCGGAGGCTGCTTAACGTAAAGAAAACAAGCCTTGTTTGCGAGTTCTAAAATCCTCGCCGCATCTAACAGTCTCTCCGGCTTTGCTGCCTTCAACGATCGAATTGACGCGAGAATCTGTTGTTCTTCGATTTGCCACTCCGCTGACTTTCTTCCCCAGAGGTCTTCGCTGATTTTGCCATCTAGCTTGTCTTGGTAGGCCTGATCCAATCGTCTACGCACCATCGTCAGACCTTGCTCAAAGAATTGCTCCTGCTGCTCCTGAATCTCTTCCTCGCGGCCTTTATCGCTCAGCAAGGACGCCTGGAGCTGCGCCAGGACTCCATCGGGAATATGGATATCAACCAGGATCTTCGCGAGACGGTCCCCCAACTCCTCTTCCCGGAAGTAGGGAAGTGCGCACTTTCCTCGAAATTGCGTGCAGCGGTAATACGTGTATTTTCCTTTCTTGATCTCGGCGGTTACCTTGCAGTCGTCATAGGCACAGGTGAGTAAGCCGCGGTAAGGAAAATCATGCGTCCCGTATCTGGGCTTGTTGCGCCCCCGGAAGACCCGTTGGACCTGTTCAAAGAGATCGACAGAAACAAGCGGAGTATGGGTCCCTCGGAAGAGTGTGTCTTCCCAAAAGAACTGCCCCACGTAGAACGGATTCTTAAGGAGTCGTTCCAAATAGCCTTTAGCCAAGTTTACTCCGAACTCGTTTCTTATCGTCACTCTCGAAGCGGAAAGCGAATATTGACCGGAAGCGTAGAGCTCGAATATTCGTTTCGCTATCGGAGCCTTGCGCGGATCTATTTCAATCGAGTGCTCAAGTTTGTTGTTCTGGTAACCCAGCGGCGGGCGGCTGGGATAGATCCCTTGTTCCGCCTTCTCCCGCATTCCTTTTTTGACCTCTTCCCGGAGGTTCTCGATGAAATTTCGCGCGATTACGACTTGGATTCCGTGCACAAGCTTGGTCTGCGATTTCGAATTCTTGCTTATTATTTGGCCTTCTTTCGGCAGGTGAATTTCCACGTCCAGATCTTCCAGCGTGACGCAATCCCGGAAATTACGATAAATACGGTCTGTCTTTTCCACGATTACAACGCGGCAACTTGGATTCTTGGCGAGAAACTGCATCATTGCCCCAAATTGCTTTCTTCCCGTTGTTTTCGCGGTTTCGATGTCTACGAATTCCTGTGCTATATGGAATTCATTTCGCAAAGCGTATTCGCGGAGGAACTTTAGCTGCGCCGGAATCGAAAATCCTTCTCGTTCTTGATCTTTGCTTGAAACGCGGGCGTAAATTACGGCCTCTCTCATTTATTTGTCGGTCTCCGTTTTTCTGGCCAATTTCGCGAGTTCACCTTGTACCCTTTCTATTTCCGCGTCAACTATTTGAATTGCGTTTTCCACGTATTCCTCGCGAAAGAAAATTCCGCTCTTCCGTTCCAAATCTCGTTTCTGTAACTTCAATTGTTCCAGGCGGTTAAACAGATTGATTCCATGCGATGCGCTTTTCTTCCTGCCGGAGATGAGAATTCCCGCGTCCGCCATTTCGCGCAATCGTGCAATTCCTTCTTTACCGCGTACGAATACTTGAACGCCACACAGATTGCAGGTGCAGTACGGTTTCTTGCGCTTTGAAGCGCGGATCGGTAAGCCTGCTGACCTGCTCCCCGAAATATAGTCCAGCCAAGACTTAGCTTCTCCGGGTATAAGACCGCGAGAGGAGAAGGGTCATGAAAAGAAGCCGCTTTAGTGAAGAGCAGATCGTTGGGGTGTTGAAGGAGGCGGAGGCCGGAGTTCCCGTGAAGGACCTCAGCCGCCGGGTGGGTGTCAGTGAAGCGACGTTCTACCACTGGAAGGCAAAGTACGGGGGCATGGAAGTGAACGAGACCCGGCGGCTCCGTCAGGTGGAGGAAGAGAACGGACGGCTCAAGAAGATCGTGGCGCAGCAGGCGCTGGACCTGGACGCGCTGAAGGTGGTGCTGTCAAAAAAGTGGTAGGCCCGCGGGCGAAGCGAGAAGCGGTGCGTGTCGTGCGGGAACAAGCAGGGCTGAGCGAGCGACGCGCCTGTGGGCTGATCGGGATGCACCGCGGGAGCTGGCGGTACCAGCGGAAGGAACGGAACGAAGCGGCGTTGCGGGCTCGGCTGCGCGAGTTGGCAGGGGAGCGTCCGCGGTTCGGCTATCGGCGGCTGTACATTTTCCTGCGACGGGAGAAGACCGAGGACGGAACGCTGCGGTGGCGGGTGAACCACAAGCGAGTGTATCGGCTGTACCGGGAGGAAGGGCTGGCGATGCAGCGTAGGAGGCGCAAGAAATTTCGATCTGAAGCGCGGGTGCCGTTGGCGCTTCCGACGCGTGCAAATGAGATGTGGACGATGGACTACACGCATGACCAAATGGCCGGCGGGCGGAAATTCCGAACGCTGAACCTGATGGATGGCTACACGCGAGAGGCCCTGCGGATCGAGCCGGACACCTCGCTGCCCGGTCTGCGTGTGGTGCGGGTTCTGGAGGGGTTGCGAGAACGACGTGGAACACCGGCAGCAATCCAGGTAGACAATGGAACGGAGTTCACCAGCCGCGTTGTGGATCAATGGGCGTATCAGAATCAGGTGGCGCTGCACTTCATCGAGCGCGGCAAGCCCACACAGAACGCATTCATCGAAAGCTTCAACGGGGAGTTCCGCGATGAATGCTTGAACCAGAACTGGTTCGTGGATCTCCGACACGCACGGGAGGTGATCGAGGACTGGCGAGTGGATTACAACACGGTGCGCCCGCACAGCAGTCTGGGCTATCGAACGCCGGAAGAGTTCGCGGCAAGTGTGGCCGCACGACCGGCGTCTCCCCCCACGCCGGTCGTCTCTATCGACCCAGCATGGGCCGGATCGGATGTGCAGGAACCCCGGAGTGCTAACTTATGACTGGACCAAAAACGGGGAGCAGGTCACTGCCCCACACAAAGGGCAGGGGAATTCCTTGTCTGCCAGCTCCGTGACAGCGGCACTCGACGGGTCCAACGTTACGTTAACGTTGGCTTGACGCTGCCCTGGTTTCAATTCACCCACGTCTTTCTCCTTTCCGTGTGTCTTGTCCCAACATATGTGCGGCCTTCTACGATTGCCCGCTCGATTCGAATCGCCCCTTGCAACTTCGTAAGTTCTGCACCGCAGTGCGGGCAGGTTCCCCATTCGCTTTGAGTATTGTCGGTGTCTTCGCCCGCGGAGTTATAAAAGCGACTCAACGCATGGACGCGGCGCGTGCCATGGAATGCCACTTCCAAAAGGCCAATGTGTTTAGGATCTCTCGCGGGCGGCTTGGAAACATACTTGAGTAGGTGGATTAGCGCTTTCCCGCCGGACCGCCGTGCCTGAGCGATATACACGACGGTGTGTCCGGAGATTTGATTCCATACTTCGGCTAAATGATTTTGTTCAACGTAAGGACCGTAAAGAAGAATATGCGCGTGCAAATTGGTGTTTTCGAAACCCACTTCGTCGCACCAAACAGCTCCCCAATCCTCGGCGCCGCGCATGATGGTTTTCAGCGTCTTTTTTACTGCCAGATTGAATTGTTTGACCTGGGCTGGCGTGATCGCTCCGGTATTCCGCGTAGTTAGCGTAATTTCGCGGAGCCGAAATCCTGGTTTCGGATGTGCAGAGACAGCCCTCACAATGGGCTCATACTTTGCCATCAATCGAGCAAACTGGCGGGGAGCGCAGCGGGGACAAAATCTCAGGTCGCAGTAAATCGGAGCGAATAGATTGTGCTTCAATTCCCCTTTGCATTCGTACACGTGAGCGTACCGAGAACAGTCCAAGTATCGATGGGCTTTGGAAAATAATTCGTGCTCGACGAGAATTTCAGCGACTTGACCTCGCCATTCTTCGTCATGGGCATCATCAATTTCCGCTTGGCCGAAGGCATCGACATTGCCGAAGATTTGGAGCTCCAACTCCATCCAAGTGCGAAGATCGATTCCCCACAGGACGGCTTGGGCTTCGGCTTTGACGACATCAATCATTCGTCACCGTGACCTTCTGCCATTTTGAGAAAAGCTTCGGCCGTTGGGAACTCGAAGTAGCTAACACTGTGTAATCTCCAGGACCGAATCCCAACTCTCGAAGATCCTTGGCGGTGAAAAAATACCGTCCGTTGGGTGGAAGGTATTCCCCTAGGAATGAAACGGGCTCGCCGGATCCGGCAGGATTCTTCCATATTTTGTATCCACTCTGTGCTTCGCTAATTCCTTCGCTCATCTCAGTTCGCTCACTTATTCCTTCTGAATGAATTAAGTTGGGCCGCCTTCGGCGGCCCGCTCAGCTAAAGACCTCTCAGTGGGACCTCTAAATCCCGCCCCGGCAGATAAAGGCCCTTGGTGCCCCTGCCGTAAGCGGTCACGGGTCGTCAGGTCCCACCGACGTTGCCCGCACGTTGGGCCCGAGACACCAAGGGAACTCGTCTTAATCTGTTTCACATTTTCTCCGATACTCCGCGAGCAGGGCATCCAAAACCCGAGACTTCAGTTCGCGAGGAAGATCTATTAGCGGGAAGTAGGCGCGTTTACCATTTTTCTCGATTGGCAAGCGCGGCAGACTGGCCCACGGTCGCCGCCCTGGCTTCTTAAACACGGCGCATCGACAGATCGTGACTTCGCCGCCGGACCAGCGTATCGTCACATCTCCAAGCGCGCGCAATGGCAGTTTCGCGGTGACCTTTGCGATTTCAATATAGATTTCGGTCATCACCGCTCTTCTCTCTTTCGTCCCAATCGCACAAGAGATCGAAAAAGTAGCGCAACGCGTGAACACCTGGGGAGCTCAAATCGTTGTCCCGTTCAATAACTGCCAGGTGTTTCAGCGTCGGTTTAGCTTGAACCTGACTCTCCAGCTCAATCCCAATCGCGTATCGCACATTCCCGGGTTCAGGTGTCTCTGATTTCACGTGTTTGCGGATTCAGCCCTGCCAAATTGGGCACCGCTAGTCGTGACGGCGCACAGCCCCAAAGCAAGACTGGGTAACATGAGAAGGCAGTCACGTCGTTAAGTGAAGGAAATGAGATTCCATTTTCATTTCCGAATCTGAAGGAAAGCAAACGGCAATCGTGCGGAAAAAAAGACGGCCTCGTGTGAGTTCCGGCCCTCCAGACACCAGTGCCTGGCGGCACAAAGTACACCCTTTTTTTCTCAAAACGGCCGAGTATCAAAAGAACGTCACGCTTTTGACGCGCAGTGGATCGACGGTTGACCGAGAGGAAGCCGACCGTCTATCGCGAGAAATCCCTCCGGAACTCAATCAGGAGGCAGATAGCCTCTACGATGAGATGAAAGCCGCAGGCACGCTCCGGCATTCCTCAATCCTCAAGATTTTCGGTGCCGAAAATCTTTCGCCGGGATCTGTGATATCTAAAAACGAATACATGATTCATTGGCTGTGCTGGTTTAGATATGGCAAGACTTTCGAACAACTGAAAGCAGAGCACGAAGCTGGGAATTTCAAGGCAGCTAAGCAATTTCATGCTCTTGGATTGGAATTCGACAAGTGGAAACTCGGGAGGCTTGATCCAAACACACTCAAATTCAAAATCGATCAGGACCATTTCGACCTAATGGCTCATGGCCTCGACCTAGGATTAGAGAATCTTTCTCCACAAGATCTTGCAAATTGCTTCGATGAACTCTGCCCGTGCGGAAGACCGCACGATCCAGAAAACCTGAGAAAGCTAAGAGCAAGGATCGTGAAGACATTCCCACCCAGCTCCTCCGAAGACGCGGGTGCATAGGGAATGCTCAAACGCCCTAAGAGCGATGGCAGATGTATCCACTGCCGCGAGACCCTGGTCGAGCAAACGAAGGACCACGTTTTTCCGAGTTCGTGGTATCCGGACTCAACTCCTCCAGAGGTCCAACGATGGACCGTGCCGAGCTGCGCTCCCTGTAATGGTTGCTTCGGAGCAATGGAAGATGAACTTTTCGTACGCCTCGCGCTCTGCGTTGACCCACGAAAGGGCGCCGCAAGTGGAATATCTAAACGAGCTATCAGATCGTTCGGAGTTGGAGCAACCGGCCTAAGCGAAAACGAGAGGCGATACCGCGAAGCGCTGAGAGATAGGATTTTTCAGGATGCAAAAGCATATTCGAGCGATGACCAAGCCCATATACTTCCAGGCTTGGGTCCGCACCCTCAAGGTCCGGCAACGCAGCAAATCCAAATCTCAATCTCTGAGGATCTCCTGACTAGCGTTGCGAAAAAAATCGTTCGCGGAAGTGAGTACTGGCTCGCAAATGGACGAATAGTTGGGCCGCCCTTCGTCGCCGGGACGCGGCGCGGTTGGTTTTGCGCGGATTCGCGCGCGTGCTCTGGTATTCTGGACGCGTGAAATTCATGAAACGCAATTCAGACCGCGATTTGAAAGCAGGCCAGCCAGCCGGAGATTTTTTTCGTTGAGCGCGAGCCAGATTCGCAGGCACGAAAAAATGCGCTCCCGAATTCTTCGCAATGAGCGCGACATCCTGGTCTATCTTCCGCCGGGCTACGACGACCAGCCAGAGCGCCATTTCCCCGTCCTCTACATGCAGGACGGCCAAAATCTTTTCGATCCCAACACTTCTTTTATCAAGGGCATGTACTGGCGCGTGGGCGAGACGGCCGACGCTCTGATCGGCGCGGCCGCGATTCAGCCGCTGATCATCGTTGGAATTTACAATCTCGGAAAGCGCCGCGCCGGGGAATACACGCCGGTGAAAATGCCGCGACTCGGCGGCGGGCGGGCCGAGAAATACACGAAAATGCTGCTGCAGGAATTGAAGCCGTGGGTGGAATCGAAGTATCGGGTGCAATCGGGTGCGGCGCATACCGGGATGGCCGGCTCGTCGCTCGGCGGGCTCTACACGCTCTACGCGGGGCTGCGATTTCCAAATGTGTTCGGGAAGCTGGCGGCGCTCTCGCCTTCGGTGTGGTGGGGCCACGGCTGGATGAACGATTTCGCCGCGAAAGCGCCGATGGATTCCCGTCCGCGAATCTGGCTGGATGTGGGGACGCGGGAGAGCGCGCGGATCGTTCCGACGGTGGAACGATTTCGCGACGTCCTTTACAGCCGGGGCTGGCGGCTCGGCGGCGATTTGCATTTCGAAATTATCGAAGGCGGAGAGCACAACGAGGACGCGTGGGCGAAACGCGTCGGGCCATTTTTGCAATTTCTGTTCCCCGCGCGCGAGACCGCTATATAATCCGCACTTTCCGTCCCACGCATCCGGCGCAAAGCCGGACCTGAAGCTTTCGGAGGATTTGCGATGCCGAAAGAGCGAACGCCAACCATACTGTGCATCAGCTCGTACGAAAAAGGACAGGAATTCATGCGCGCGTGCAAGGAACAGGGCTGCCGCGTGTTTTTGGTGACGGTGGAAAAACTGCGCGAGGCCGACTGGCCGCGCGAATCCCTCGAAGAGATTTTTTTCATTCCCCCGGAATTGCCGCTGCAGGACATGATTTATTCGATCAGCTACCTGGCGCGATCGCGGCCGATCGACCGGATCGTCGCGCTCGATGAATTCGATATGGAGATCGCCGCGGCGCTGCGCGAACATCTGCGCGTTCCGGGGATGGGCCTGACGACGGTGCGTTATTTTCGCGACAAGCTGGCGATGCGCGCGCGGGCGAAAGATGCAGGAATTCCGGTACCCGAATTCGTGCACGTCCTGAATCACGATGCCATCCGCGAATATCTGGAGCGCGTCAAGCCGCCGTGGCTGCTGAAGCCGCGCTCGCAGGCTTCCGGGATCGGCATGAAGAAAATCGAAAAGGCCGAGGAGCTGTGGCCGTGGCTCGATCAGCTCGGCGACCAGCAGTCTTTCTATTTGCTGGAGCAATTCATTCCCGGCGAAATGTTTCATGTGGATAGCGTGGTGTCGGAGCGCAAGGTGGTTTTCGCCGAAGCGCACGGATACGGCAAACCGCCGTTCGAGACGGCGCATCACGGCGGCGTGTTCACGACGCGGACGTTGCCGCGCAGCTCGGCGGATGCGAAGGCGTTGCTGAAGCTGAATCGCGAAGTGATGGAAGCCCTGGGACTGGTGCGCGGGGTGACGCATGCGGAGTTTTTGCGCGCGCACGATGGCGGGAAATTCTATTTCATCGAAATCGCGGCGCGCGTGGGCGGCGCATATATTGCGGATGTGGTTGCAACCGCGACGGGCGTCAATTTGTGGCGCGAATGGGCGCGCATCGAAATTGGCGGCGGCAAAGAGCCGTATAAAATGCCTGAGGTGCGGCGCGATTATGCTGGAGTGATACTGTCGCTGGCGCGGCAGGAGCAGCCGGACACATCGGGCTACAGCGATCCTGAGATTGCGCTGCGGGTGAAGAAATATCACCACGCGGGATTTGTGTTGAAATCGCCAAAGGCCGATCGGATCAAAGAGCTTCTGGATTCCTACGTTCTGCGTTTTCGCGACGATTTTCTGGCCACGCAGCCGGTGCCGGAAAAACCGACGTCGTGAGGGCGAGGGAATCGGCTAATCGCGCTCGAGCGAAACAACGATTTTGTGACTCGTAGAAAAGAGGCCGAGGCTTTGTTTTGTGCGAGTTGCCGGGCATCTAATCGTTCCGTGTGACTTGTCGCAATTATTGCGTGTCGCCTCGACTCCGGGTAGGTGCCCCTCCCGGCCGTGATTTCCACTCTAGTTCAAGCCTGGTCACTCCGCGGCAGCAGATTTTGTAAGCGCAATCGGAGTGTGTCCCGCTCGGCGACGGCATTGACAGGAAGGTTATGCGAACGTAGAGTCATTGCCAAGCCCAGGGAAGCGGAAACCGGCGGCGCAAGGGCGGGGGCCGACGGATGCGACTGCCGCTTCGGACTTTCCATGAATGCCGTCCAGGTAAACAGAGTCCGCACTTCGAGAAGTTCCTTCCTGTCTGTGGTCGCAATTCTGGTTGGACTCATTTTCGCTTTTGCCTTGAACGTGAATGCGCAGAGCGCGGCACCGGCGCCAACGTCAGGGCAGTCGCAGGCACAGCCGCAGTCACCGAGCGCGCCGGCGCAAACGCCGTCGCAGCCGTCCGCGGAAACGTCGACTCAGAGCTCCCCAGGTGCGTCGAGTCAAGGCTCCGCTGGTGCGCAGGCAGCCGCTGAACCTGCGCCGGAACTGAGCACGCACGAATCGGCATCGCCATTTCGCGTGCCCGTAAATCTCGTGCTCGTGCGCGTGGTAGTGCGCGATACGCAAGGGCGTATCGTTGGCAATCTGAAAAGGGAAGATTTTCAGCTATTCGACCAGCGCAAACCGCAAATCATTTCTCATTTCTCGATCGACACGCCAGTGGTTGCCGCGCCGAAGCCGGGCGCGTCGGGAGCTGCGGGAAATACGGAAGGGACGAGTGCGGTGGCGGAGACATTTGTGCGTCCGTCGCGGTTCGTTGCGTTTCTATTCGATGATGTGCACGCGGCCATGGCCGATCTCATGCAGGGGCGAAATGCGGCCGACCGTTACGTCAAGACGTCGATGCTGCCGGCCGATCGCATCGCGCTTTACACGATATCGGGCCAGGGCCAGGTGGAATTCACGGACGACCGCGCGAAACTCCACGCTGCGCTGATGGTATTGATGCTGCACCCCGTCAGCGCGGCAGGCGAGAATGGGGACGGCGCATGTCCGCCGATGAATTACTACGAGGCGGACCAGATTGTGACGGACCAAAATCAGCAGGCGTTGGCTGTTGCGACGGCGGATGCGCTGGCTTGCGCGTTTAGCAACGATCCGCGCATGACCGCGGCAGCGGCCGCGATGGCGAATTCGGCCGCAAACCAAGTCTTCGCAGAGGGCGAACAGCAAACGCTATATTCGTTTCGACGCTTGGAAGAAGTGCTGAAGCGCATGAACGCGCTGCCGGGACAACGAAGCATCGTGTTGATTTCTCCCGGATTTCTGAACATGCGGCGCGAGTCGGATCTCGAGGATATCATCGACCGTGCGGCGCGGGGGAACGTGCTGGTCAACACGCTGGACGTGCGGGGATTGTATACACCCGATTCCGGATCGGACATCTCCACGGTCGACGCGGGCAACGTTGCGACGGCAGGACCTCGAGCGGAGTTCCGGCTGGAAGAGCAGAACATTCAGGGCGACGTCCTCGAGGAACTCGCGGATGGGACGAGCGCGTCGTACTTTCACAATAGCAACGACCTGGACGCTGGATTCCGGCAGGTGGCGCTCGCGCCGGAGTATTCCTACGTTCTTGGATTTTCGCCGGCCAATCTGAAATTGGACGGAAAGTTTCACGCGCTGAAAGT
The DNA here is from genome assembly GCA_963771905.1 of uncultured Acidobacteriota bacterium. Lineage (GTDB taxonomy): Bacteria > Acidobacteriota > Terriglobia > Acidiferrales > UBA7541 > Palsa-147. The sequence continues at coordinate 280,787 of CAVYVI010000003.1, read as the reverse complement.
GACGCTGGCGACGAAGGAGAGGTACTCGGTGCAAGCGCGACGAGGTTATTTCGCTCCGAAACACAGCACTGATCCGGCGCAACTAGCGAAGCAGGAAGTGGAAGAGGAGGTCTTCTCGCAGGAACAGCTGCACGATCTTCCCGCCGAGCTGAAGACGCAATTCTACAAAGTCGACGCGACCGACGCCAAGCTCGTGGTTCTGACGCACGTCGACATCGGTCGCCTGCGATTCCGCAAAGAGGACGGCCGAAATCGCAACGATTTGACGATCGTAGCCGCGCTGTTCGACCGCAACGGCAATTACATTACGGGCTCGGAAAAGATATTGGAAATGCGGCTGCGCGATACGACATTGGCGAAGCTCGAACAAACGGGCGTAACGTTGAAGGCCAATTTTGACGTCAAGCCGGGAGATTACGTGGTTCGTATGGTGGTGCGCGATTCCGAAGCCGCGCAGTTGACGGCGGTAAACGGGATGGTGCAGATTCCATATTAGGGGGTGGAGTATGAGACTCCGACGAGTGATGGATTCATTAGGGACGGCTGTTTTGGTGGCGGCCCTCGCTTGGTTCGTCTGGCACGGCATCGGATTCATCGTCGCCGCGAACGCACAACAAGCTACGTCATCGACAGCACCAGCGGCACAATCGGCGCCAACGACAACAGCGGCGCCCGCGCCGCAGCAGGGTCAGCCGCAAATGCCGACGGGACCAGTGATCCGCTCGGTGTCCCGGTTGGTTCGCGTGGATGTGGTGGTCACGGACAAGAAGGGCAACTACGTCAAGGACCTTACGACCAACGATTTCAAAGTGTACGAAGACAACAAGCAGATGTCCGTCAGCACGTTTTCGTTCGGAAACGACCCAGCGGCTCCGGCGGGGACGCAACGACATTATTTGATCTTGTTTTTCGATAATTCCACGATGGACTTCAGCGACCAAGGCCGCGCGCGCGAAGCCGCGGCAAAATTTATCGACGCGAATGCCGGGCCCGATCGCGTGATGGCCGTCGCCGATTTCGGCGGCGCAGTGCGCATCACGCAGAATTTCACGATGGATGTGAGCAAATTGAAAGCGGCAGTGGGGGCACTGAAGGGTTCGGCGGTGGCGCCGAACGCGCCGGTGACGGACGTCATGCCGTCCGGAGAACCTGCGCTCGGCAATGTCGAGGCGGATTTTGGAGCGCGCAGCGTGCTGCTCGGTATTCGCAGTCTCGCCCGGGAATTGGCCGACATTCCGGGACGAAAGACGCTGATTCTTTTCACATCCGGATTTCCGCTGACGCCTGAAATCACCTCCGAGCTGACAGCGACGATCGACGCGTGCAATAAAGCGAACGTGGCGATCTATCCGCTGGATGTGCGCGGACTGGTCGCTGGAATTTCGGCCGCGCCGGGCGGAGCGACGCTGCGCGAGGGAAATCCATCGTCGAAGGACGCTCTTTACGCCGCGAATTCCGCGCGAACTGATGTACCGAACTATCGGCCGCAAATCGTGCAGGCGGCGTTCCATCCAGATCCTGCCGCGGCGCCCCAGCACGGAGGTGGTAATGGCGGAGTGGGTGGAGGCGGAGGAGGCGGGGGCGGCAAGGGCGGCGGAGGCGGTACGGGCGGCGGAGGTTCAGGCGGTGGTGGTAAGGGCGGCACGGGCGGAACGGGAGGGAGCGGCAGCAGCGGAGGCGGAAAAGGTGGCGGCGGAGGGGCGCCAATCTCTTCGTTTGGCAACACCATGTACACGCAGCCACGAAGTATTGTCCCGATTTTTCCGCCTTCGACGTCGACGAACCAGCAAGTTCTCTTCGCACTGGCGGATGGAACCGGCGGCTTTCCGATTTTCAATTCAAACGATTTGCTTGCCGGCCTCGAGAAAATCAGGCGAGATCAGGATGAATATTACCTTCTCGGCTATGCGCCCGAGAACTCTCGAGAAGGCACGTGCCACACGCTGAAGGTCAAGGTGGAGCGCGGAGGATCGAACGTGCGGGCGCGCAGCGGGTACTGCAACACGAAACCGGTGGATGCGCTGGCGGGGGATCCGCTCGAGAAGAGCCTGGAAGCGCGCGCACTGAGTGCGACGCCCGCGAACACGGATGGCTCGGTGGAAGCACCGTTCTTTTACACCGGACCGAATGAAGCGCGGGTAGATTTGGCGATGGATGTGCCGTCCACGTCGGTGCAATTTTCGAAGGAAAAAGGGAAGTATCGCACCGAGATCAACATCCTGGGGATCGCGGCGCGGCCGGATGGAGAAGTTGCCGCGCGATTCAGCGACACGGTGCCTTTGGATTTCGAGAAGGACGGCATGAAGGAATTCACGAAAACACCGTGGCATTATCAGAATCAGTTTGCAGTCGCCCCGGGCGAGTTCAAACTCACGGTGGTGTTGTCCGCGGGCGACAAGTTCATCGGCAAATACGAGACGCCGCTCGCGATCGATAAGTACGACGGCAAGAAGTTGTCACTGAGTGGCGTGGTGCTGAGCGACGAAGTGTCGCGCATAGCGGATGCCGGGGTGGGACTCGATTCCGAGCTGCTCGAGGACCACACGCCGCTGCTTGTAAAGGGAATGCAGGTGATTCCTTCGGGCAGCGACAAATTCAAGAAGGACGACAAGGTGGTGATGTACGCCCAGATTTACGAGCCGCGCCTGGTCGATACAACGCCGCCGGCGGTGCGGTTTGCCTATCGCGTGGTGGATACGAAATCGGGCACGGTGATGATGTCGACCGGACTGATGGACGCGGGGACGTATATCGAGAAGGGGAATCCGATGATTCCGGTCGCGCTGAAAGTGCCGCTGGACGATCTAAAGCCCGGGCCGTATCGGCTTGACATGCAGGCGCTCGAACCGGGCGGAGCGACGTCGCAGATTCGCTCGATCAATTTCGACGTCGAATAGGGCGGATCTGCCGGCTTTGGAAAAGAAAAAGGGCAAATCGAAGCCTCCGCTCCTCGCGCTGGCGAACGTGACGGTGCTGCGCGGCGGGCGCGAGGCGCTGCAGGACGTGACGCTGCGCATCGCCGCAGGCGAGCACGTCTGCATTCTCGGTCCCAACGGCTGCGGCAAATCCACGCTCATCAAGGCGGTCACGCGCGAGTGCTATCCGGTCGCGCGGGAAAATTCCCGCATCACGATATTGGGCGAGGAGCGCTGGAATATTTTCGAGCTGCGCTCACTGCTGGGAATCGTGTCGCCGGACTTGCTTGCATCATGCACTACGGATGCGACGGGACGCGACGTGGTGCTCTCCGGCTTCTTCAGCAGCACTCGTGTTTATGGGCACCATCGCGTCGCCGCGGCGCGGATCGCGCGAGCCGAGGCGGCGCTCGAGCGACTGGGCGCGGCGCATCTCGCCGCTCGGCCGGTTGCGGAGATGTCGTCAGGAGAGGCGAAGCGGGTGCTGATCGCGCGGGCGCTGGTGCACGATCCGAAGACGCTCTTATTTGATGAGCCTGGAACCGCGCTCGACATTCAAGCGCAGAGGCAACTGCAGGAGACGATGCGCGAGCTGGCGCGCGAGGGAATTGGCATTCTGCTCGTGACCCACCATATTTCAGACATTATTCCGGAGATCGACAGAATTATTCTGTTGCGCGAAGGGCGGGTGCTGGCGGACGGGCCGAAGGAAAGCGTGTTAACAGAGAAGCAGCTTGGCGCGCTGTTTCGCGTGCCGGTGCGAATTGTCCGCGAGGATGGCTACTACCATCTTTGGTGAGGGTGCGGCGTATCGAGCGATTGATCGGCGCGAATCAGGAGCGCGAATGCGGCGGAGGCAAGCGTTACGACTGAGACGCAGAGAAGCGCGCGCGGCCAGCCGTAGTGCGCTGCCAAGTACGCGGTGACGACGGGAGAAAGCCAGCCGCCGAGATTGCCGAAGGTGTTCATCAGCGCCGAGACGGATGCAGTGAATTCGGAGGTCAGATCAATGCAGATCGCCCAAAAGGTGACTGCAGCAAACAGATTGAATCCGGCGCCTGCGGCGAGAAGCAGGATTGCCACGGTGTTGTTCGCGGTGCTGCTGCCGGTCCACAGTAATACTGCAGAGAGAATCATCCCCGTTCCAATCGCGAGCTGACGGCCGTAGCGCTTGCCGAGCTTCTTCACGGCAAAATCCGAGAAGATTCCGCCGAGCGGGACCAGACAGACGATCGCGATGTAGGGAAGCGAGCCGAAGAACGAGCCCTTCGTAATGCTGAGTCCGCGGATGTTGACGAGATAAATGAAAAACCAGGTATGGAAAAAATAGATGGGAAATCCCTGGCAGAAATAGCCGAGAAGGAGGCCCCAGGTCGAGAGGCTCGAGAGAATGCGTTTCCAGGGCGTGCGCCGGGATGCTTCGGTCGCGGGTTCATCTTTCGATTGGTGGCGGAGGAGAGCGAGTTCCGCAGCGTTGACGCCGCGATGTTGTTCGGGGCGATCGGTGACGTACCGACGCCAAAGTAGAGCGGCCACAATTCCGGCGGCGCCGGCGAGGAAAAACGAAGAGCGCCAGCCCCAGCGCTGCATGATCCACGCGATCAGGACGGGCGTGATCGCGCCGCCGAAACCGATTCCCACGATGCTGAAGCTTGCGCCGAGGCCGCGGCGAGACGTACCTGTCCACGCGGCGACGATTTTGTTCATGCTGGGCTGGCTTGCGGCTTCGCCGGCGCCGACGAGAAAGCGAACGATCGCGAACGACCAAGCGACGCCGAACCAGCGCGCGAGGACGAGGTTCGGCGCGACGGCGGTCAAGGCGGTGAATACCGACCACCATAGGACCGCGCCGAACAGGACGTTGCGTCCGCCAAACTTATCGCCGAGCCATCCGCCGGGTATTTGCAGGAGCGCGTAGCCGAGAAGAAAAGCGCTGAAGAGCCAGCCCATCGTTTCGGTGCTTAGCGCGAGCTCGCGCTGGATCGCTTGCCCCGCGATGCTGAGATTCAAGCGATCGACGTAGGTGAGGAAAGTCATCAGCATCACGCAGCCGAGGATGCGCCAACGGACTTGCGTGGGACGCGAAGCCGGGGCCGCGGCGTTGGGAATTGCTGGTGGATTCATGAGCGGAGATCGCGCGGCGCGAGAGGCGGGAGGACGCATGGGCTAGTTCTGGAGATGTCACGAGGGGAGGTCACTCGATGGCCTTAAGCGCGGAATCATTTGCGGTGCAGAGAGCGGCGGCGCCGGCGATCCCGGAATCTTCGGCATAGCGTGCGACAACGATGGGAATGTCCTGCGGCCACGGATTGATGCAACACTCGGGAAGGTGTCCACGGATGCGAGGGAAGAACGGCGTGAGCATGGCCGAGACTCCACCGCCGATAATGATGACGTCGGGCTCGAGGAGATCGATAACGTTGCCGAGCCAGATGGCTAGCAAGTCAACGGTTTCTTCGAGAACTTGCGTCGCGACTGCATCGCCTGCGGCATAGGCCTGGCCGACGATCTCGCTGGTTACCGCGGCCGTGTCGTCGCCCGCGAGAGCCAGGATTTGCGAGTGGCGCGATGGATCGCCCGCGAGCTTCTGACGCGCACGCTCGGCGATCGCCGGGCCGGCCGCAAGAGCTTCGATGCAGCCATGTTTTCCGCAGGCACAACGCGGCCCGTGATAGTCGATGCTGAGATGACCACCCTCGGCGGCGGCGCCGGTGCGGCCGTGATAAATGTGGCCATCAAAAATAATGCCGGTGCCGATTCCGGTGCCAATCGTGGCGTAGAAAACGTTGCGATAGCCGCGTCCCGCGCCCCAGAGAACTTCGGCGAGGCCCGCGGCGTTGGCATCGTTGTCGAGCCAGACGGGCACGCGGAAGGCACGGCGAAGTTCATCGGCCAGCGGGAAATTGCGCCAACAAGGGAGATTCGGCGGATTCAGGACGACACCTTTTTGCGGATCGAGCGGGCCGGGAGAACAGACGCCGATGCCCCGGAGTGCGCTGCGGTCGGCGGAATCGGCGTCGAGCAGCGCTTCGATCGCGGAAATCACGGCGGCGAGACCTTCGGCCGCGGTGCCGCGCGCGACCATGGGCTTGCGCGTGCGATTGCGGATTTCGCCGTGGGCATCCACGAGGCCGGCCGCGACTTTGGTGCCCCCAATGTCCACGCCAATCGAGAAATCGCTCAATCGAGTTGCCCCGCGATCGCCATCATGAGGTACGCGTATCGTACCAGAGCGCGAAGAGGCGTGTAACCGTGCCGGAGCCCGGCGCGTCAGTCTTTTTCACCACCGGCGCGAGATATGAGATTCTGATCAGCGGTACGCGGCGCGCGGAAAACGAACGCCCCGGCTGTGACCGAAGGGATCATGGAGAACGGTTCAAATCCGCAGGAGCGATTCGCAATTGAAACGACGGAATTGACGCGAAAATACGGTGAGATCACGGCCGTGGATCACATCGACCTGCGCGTGCCGTACGGCGAGATTTTCGGCCTGCTCGGCCCCAACGGGGCGGGCAAGAGCACGACGATCAAGATGCTGACGACGCTATTCGAGCCGACTTCAGGGACCGCGCGCGTTGCGGGATTTGACGTCGTGCAATCATCGCAGCAAGTGCGCCGGAGGATCGGATACGTTCCGCAGTCGCTCTCTGCGGACGGCGCGCTGACTGGCTACGAAAACCTGATGCTGTCGGCGAAGCTCTACGGAATGAATCGTGCGGAGCGAAAAGGGAGAATCGCGGAAGCGTTGGAATTTATGGGTTTGTCTGAAGCGGCGAACCGGCTGGCGAAAACATATTCGGGCGGAATGATTCGAAGGCTCGAGCTGGCGCAGGCCATGCTTCACCGGCCGGCGGTGCTTTTTCTTGACGAGCCGACGATTGGGCTCGATCCCGTCGCACGACGGACGGTTTGGGATCGCCTGAAGGATTTGAGGGCCAACTACCACATCACCGTATTGATCACAACGCACGATATGGATGAAGCCGACGAGTTGTGCGACGAACTCGCTCTGCTCCATCAGGGGCGCGTGGCTGTCGTCGGGAAGCCCGCGGAGCTGAAGGCTGCGCTCGGAGCCGGCGCGACGCTGGATGATGTATTTGCGCATTACAGCGGCGGCTCGATTCAAGAAGGAGGGTCCTACCGTGATGTCCAGCAGACTCGGCGCACAGCCAGCCGCCTTGGCTGAACCACCCGCGATAGTCGAGCTTGTCTTGCAAAGCGCGGCGATCGCCGAAGTCGAACTCAAAAAAATATTGCGCGATCCGACGGAATTGTTCACGCGCGCCGTGCAGCCGCTGCTGTGGCTCGTCATTTTTGGGCAAGTGTTCAGCCGGGTGCGCGGCATTCCCACGGGGAATATCAGTTATTTGGATTTCATGACGCCTGGAATCCTCGCGCAGAGCGTCCTGTTCGCCGCGATTTTTTACGGCATTGCGATCATTTGGGAACGCGATCTCGGAATCGTGCACAAATTGCTGGTGAGTCCTGCGCAGCGCGGTTCCTTCGTTCTGGGAAAGGCGATTTCCGCGGGATTTCGCGGTGGAATTCAGGCGGTCATCATTTATTTCATCGCCCTGGCCATGCACGTGAATATCTCGTGGAATCTGCTGAAGATTTTGGGCGTTTTGCTCGGGGTGGCGATGGGCTCGGCAATCTTTGCGACGTTTTCCCTGATCATCGCGTGCATCGTGAAATCGCGCGAACGCTTCATGGGAATCGGACAACTAATGACCATGCCGCTGTTTTTCGCGAGCAACGCGATCTATCCCATTGCGATGATGCCCGGCTGGTTGAAAGTCGTGGCGCTGGTGAATCCGCTGACGTACTTGGTGGACGCGTTGCGGGGCCTGATGATTCAGGGAGGGCAGAGCATTCATCCGTTTGCGGTGGATCTGGGAATCATGGTGGTGATTTTCGTCATACTCGCGGCGATTGCTTCGCGGCTTTACCCCACTTTGGTCCGCTAAGAATCGCAATCGCTCGAGGGCTTGCGCGGCGGAAACTGGGGCGGTGCGGACTTCGGCTGCGAGAACCTGTTTCGGGCGCGTTTGGAGTTGTGCGATACTGGAATTGCCCAGCCAAAAGGTGGTGAAAGTGCGGAAATTCTTTCGGTCATTCCTCCCGGCAGTCATCGCGTGCCTGTTTGTGGAATCGCTCGCGGCGCTTCCAGCGCGGGCGCAAGCGCAGGTGCAGGCCCCACCACAAGGACAGAACCAAGTGATGGGCGAGGTGCGCTTCGAACCCGCGTCCAAGGTTGAGAAAACATCCGGCGTGTGGGTCGACGGGGAATACGTCGGCTACATCGACGAACTGAAAGGCGACAAAAAAGTTCTTCTGCTCCCCGGCACACACACGATTTCGTTCCGCCAATCGGGCTACAAAGAGTTTGAGCAGGAGATAACCATCGAGCCCGGACAAGTGCAGACGCTGCATGTGGCAATGGAGCGCGACCCGCGCGTGCAATACTCCACGGTCACGTCCGAGGTGAAGCTCAAAGTGACGCCCGATCGCGCGGCCGTTTTTCTCGACGACGCGTTCGTGGGACACGTCCATGAATTCGGCGGCGCGGGGCGCGCGATGCTGGTGAGCCCGGGCAAGCACCGGGTGAAAATCGAGCTGGTGGGTTATCAGACGTTCGAGACGGAGATCAACCTGCTGCCCAAGCAGAAATTCGAGATAAAGACGGACCTGGTGAAGGGAAGCATCAATGACGCCGGTCCGCTCATCAAGAAGCCGCAATCGTAGCTGGCTCGAAAGCGATTTTCTCTAGCGAGCGGCGACGGGCAGCGGGTCGGAATCTTTCAGATTGCGATGGAAGGCGAGACGCAGGAGGTCCGGATAGAATTCCCGGACAACGGTATATGCGGAACTGTAGCTGAGATTGATGCCCCAGTTTTTGACCACTCCCGCCACCGTGCGATCCTGCCGCGGATAGTACGCGGTTGAAATCCCCCCCTGGATCAATTGCCCGAGAACCTGCGGAATATTAAAGGTTTCTCCACCGGAATCTTTCCTGGTGACCACGGTGCGCGACACCGCATACCAACTGCGCGAAACGAACGAGCCCTGGCCGCGGCGGAAATACCGCGGATCGTCGTGCAGGAGCGACGGCAGAACTCCATAGATAAACAAGCTCGAGCTTACCTGGTCGCCCTCGGCGGCCAGGTAGCGCTCTCCGTACGCGCCCCATCCCTCGCCATAATGCGGTTGGCCGTCGGCAGCTTGCTGAAAACCAGCTTGCAAAGCGTTTCCGACGTGTGCGCTGAAGTCAGACATCTGATGCCATGAAATGTTGAATTTTTCCTTCGTGGTGAGCGGGCGAGCCGTCTCGGCTTTTTCGTTCGTCACGAAAAAATTGGGAACGAATCCGGCGATGTTGTGAGGGTTGCCAACGACGGGGCTCGACGTCGCCGGAGAGGCAGAATCGGGCTTCGGCGGGGAATTCTGCGTCGTGGCCGTCGGCGGATTCCCCGGTCCAGCGGCGCTCGGATCCTGATTCTGCTCGGGAGCCGGCGCCGCGGGCTGATTCGACGGTGCGCTGGATTGCGCGGCGGCGTTAGCCGAGAAAAGGGCAAATGCGAACGCCGTCGCGAAATGGATCGTCCTGAGTCGCTTCAATTTTCTCCCGTCGTGATGAGCACCGGTGTTTGGGGCGCGAAGTGCGAGCACAAGATTGTACCTTAGATTGCCAATTTCAACGCACGGTGAAAGCTCGTGTGAGCGCGCCGATCCGGGGGAAATCCCCATAGACGGTAGAAGATCCGGCACGCGTTTATCAGTCTGCCCTTGGGTGTCGTTCAGGCTAGCTTGGAGGCCGCGTCTCGCAGCATCCGATGGGTCGAACAACGTCCCGGCAGCGCGCGATCGGCTCGATGGACTATTTCTTAGAGAACTTGCGGCGAATGTCGGGCCAGAATTCCTTTATGACTATCGTTACGGTGTCCCACCCGACCTGCGTCCCCCAGACGGACGCGGTGTTGGACAAGGTTCGATCACTGCTGGGGTGATAGCTGTACGTCGAGATACCAGCTGAAACCGCGCTGCCAAAAATCTCTGAAAAATTGAACTGGCTCCCGCCAGAATCCGTGCGGGTGATGAAGATGCGGCTGACCGCGTAACCCGTGCGGTGCCAGAAGCCTCCCTTGCCGAGTTGAAAGTATCGAGGATCCTGGTGGATCAGCGCCGGAACGACGGCGCCAACCATGAAGTTCTCAATGGTGCCGTCGGCAAACGCGGCTCCGTATCGCTTGGCGTACCCCTGCGCTCCCTGTCCGTAGCCGGGTTCGCTGTTTTCCGCCTGACTCAGTCCGGCGAGAAAGCCGTACCACGGATACTCGACGTAATCGAACGAAGACCGTGCAACCACCTTGAACTTTTGTCCAGACGTGAGCGGCGGGACTTGGCCTGCATTTTCGACGGTCAGGAAATTCGGCAAAGTCCAGAAGAGGCGGTCGTTCGAGGTGCCGTTGGTTGTCCCTTGGTCTTTTTTGGTTTGATCGTTTTTGCTCTGGTCGGCGGGCGAAGCCTGCTGGGGCGTAGAAGAAGTGGCAGCCGGGGCCGGCGGCGCGGGCTGCGCGGCGGACTGCGGCGCCGGTTGGGGCGCCGACTGCGCGGGAATGGACGCGGCCAAGAGGGAACTATACAGAATTGCACTCGCCAACGACCCCATAGCCTTGAGATTCACACTTCCTCCGCAGCGAGCGCCGTTAGACAAGAGTGCCGTGGCCTTCGCAAGGCCTTAATTTTACCTGCATGCCGCGATGAATCCGAATACGCCGAGGTACCAATCCGACGCCCGCACGGGGACATGTTGGGTACTTCGATAGGGACTTTTCCGTGTGGTGTTTATAGAACGCAATTGAACCTTCCCCTCGTTCCCCCCTTCACCAATACTTTCGAGCGGGCCAGTCGCTTTGATGAAGAGCATCCGAGTTCTAGTTGCCAACCGTCCGCGGCTGATGCGCGAACTGGTCCTGGCCACCATCGCGGACCAGCCCGATGTCGAGATCGTCGGAGAGATTCCCGATGGCGGTGAAATCGCCGCGGTCGTCGAGCGGATTTTGCCGGATGTCCTGGTCGTAGCGCTGGACGGAGCGGACCGGCTGCCGGGGGAGTGCTATGGATTGTTCCAAAGATATCCGGAGCTGCGCATTGTGGCCATCGCGCCGGAACGCGAAAGCTCGCTGTACTGCTGGGCGACCGTGAACATTCATTCGGTGCGTATGGAGGTTTCGGAGCAGGGAATTTTGCACGCCTTGCGCGGCAGGCCGCGATTTGTGGGGGACAAAACGTGATGGGTGTGAAACGGGCTTTGACGACAAATTATTTTCGCCGCGCGCGGCGGCGGGCGGGATTTACGAGTGCTGAACTTCTGGCGCTGGTTGCACTCGTTGCGCTGATGGGAGCCGGCGCGGCGCGGGCGCAGAACGATCCGGACGCGGCGCGGGCGGCCGCGCCGAGCTCCGACCTGGCGAAAGAAAATTTCAGTTACGTCGCGGCGCCGGCGGTAGACATCGAAACCGTTCTTCGCAATAGTCCCGGCCTCGTCATTGAGGTCAAGCGCTGGATGGCGCGGGAAGCCACCGAGCAGGGGCAGGTGGTAAGCGATTCCGATTTGACCGAGCTGGCCATCCGTGATCGCCTGCGCACCGACGTCAAATTTCGCGCCGTAATCACCCAGCTTCTTCAGCATTACGGCTATTTGACGCCGCAGCTCAATCCGGATTCTGAAGCGGCGCGGGAGCGGCAGCTTCTGCTTCAGGAGCGCACGAAATTCCTCGCGCAGAGCGAAGAGATTTCCCGTGAGCGCCGGCAGGAAGCGCTCGAGCAGCCGGCCGAATGCGATTCCGAGTCCAATGTCGATTGTGCGCCGCGCGCTCAAAAGGCGGGCCGCCGCGCCGGAGAACAGGGGCCAAACATGGAATCCGCTCCGGTGCCGTCAATTCCTGAAAATCCGCAGGCGCCTTCGACGCGCGAGAGTTCCCCGGAAACGTGGACAAGCCTGCCACCAAGTGAGATCGAGAATAACCAGCCGGTTACCGGCCCCGGCGCGTCCGACGGGAGATCCCCTGGATCTTCGGCGTCGATGTATCCGGCCGCGGACCAGGGTGAGGATGCAGAAGCGAACCCGCGCGCCGCGGCGCGCCGTGGCAACCCATCCGATTTTTCGGCAATACCGCCGCTTGATGGCGGCGCGTCCCCGGCAGATGGGAACGCGGTGTATGGAAATGCCCGGCGTCCGCCGAATGAAATGGCGGGCGGGTTCCCGCGTTCGGACGGCTCGTCCGGGCCGCTCGGCGAATTCCCGAAACCTCGCCGGAATGACGCGAATCCTCCCGAGATGCTTCGCCAGCCAGAGCCCTATGCGGACATTCCTTCGCTGTATGACATGTACGTGCAGGCCGCGCCGCGGCCGAAAGCGCCGGAGCGCTTCGGGATCGAAGTTTTCGAGCATCGCTCCGAAAACACGCAGGCGCTTCCGATGGATTTGCCGGTCGGCCCGGAGTACGTCGTGGGGCCGGGGGATGGACTGGCCATCGATTTGTGGGGCGGGGTATCGCAGCGGCTGGTGCGCGGGGTGGACCGCGAGGGCCGGCTGAGTCTGCCGGAAGTCGGGCCGATTCTGGTGAGCGGGAAATCGCTCGCGGAAGTGCAACAGACCGTGCAGCAAGTTTTGCGGACGCAGTTCCGCGACGTTTCGGCGGACGTATCGCTCGCGCGGCTGCGCACGGTGCGTGTGTATGTGGTGGGCGATGTTGCGCGGCCCGGGGCGTACGACGTGAGCTCGCTCTCGACGCCTTTGAATGCGCTGTTTCTCGCCGGCGGTCCAACCACGCGAGGATCATTGCGCTTGCTGGAACACTACCGCGGCAAAGAGCTTGTGCAGGAGGTGGACCTCTACGACCTGCTGCTGCATGGAGTGAACGGGGACATCGCCCGGCTGGAAAACGGCGACACGATTCTCGTCCCGCCAATCGGCGCGGGCGTGACGGTAGAGGGCATGGTGCGGCGGCCGGCGGTGTACGAGCTCCGCGACGAAAAATCGCTCGCCGAGGTGCTGGCTCTCGCGGGTGGGGTCCTGCCCGGAGCGTCGCTCGACCACATCGAAGTGCAGCGCCTGGTCGAACACGAAAAGCGGACCATGCTGAGCCTCGATGTGTCTCCCCTCGAACCGGCCGCCGCAACGGCCGAGCGGCTCGGATCCTTTGCCGTGCAGGACGGCGACTCGATCCGGCTGTTTCCCATCGCGCCGTATAACCAGGATGTTGTGTATCTCGAAGGGCACGTTCTCCGGCCAGGCCGTTACGCGTATCGTCCTGGCATGAAGCTTTCGGAAGTGATCGCGTCGTTCAGCGATCTGATGCCCGAGCCCTCGACAAAATACGCGGAGATCATTCGCCTGAATCCGCCGGATTATCACCCAAGCGTTGAAAGCTTCAATTTGGGGGATGTATTAGCGAGCCGCGTGGCCGCTCCCACCCTCGAGCCGATGGACACCGTCCGCATCTACGGCCGATACGATTTCGAGAGTGTGCCGATGGTGTCGGTGTGGGGCGAAGTGCGCCATCCGGGCTCGTATCGCACGGCGGGACAAGCGCATGTCAGCGACGCGCTGCATCTCGCGGGAGATTTGACACCCGACGCGCTGATCGGAAGTGCGCAAATCTTTCGGACCATGGCGGATAGCACGCTCAAAATCTTCAGCATCGACTTGCGCGAAGCGCTCGCGGGAAATCCCGTCGATAACATTCTGCTCGAGCCGCGGGATCGCATTCTGGTGCATCGCAATCCGGCGAAAGTCGATCCCGCCAGTGTTTACGTGAAAGGCGAAATCGCGAAGCCGGGACGCTATCCGCTGACCTCCGGAATGCGCGTGGCCGATCTGATCCGCGTCGGTGGCGGGCTCAGGCGCAGCGCCGACTCGGACATCGCCAATTTGACCGAATACCGCGTCGGAAATTCCGAGCAACTGGTCGGCGACACGCGCGCGATTCAGATTTCGGCGGCGCTCGGAGGCGATCCAAACAGCAACGTGCCGCTGCGCGACGGGGAAACGCTGACCATCCGGCGGATTTCGGGGTGGGATGATCGCGGCGCGTCGATCAGCGTGCAAGGCGAAGTGGAGCATCCCGGAACTTTCGGAATCGCGCCCGGAGAGCGATTGACTTCGGTGCTCGCGCGCGCGGGTGGCTTCCGCGCCGATGCGTATCCCTACGGCGCGGTTCTCGAACGCACGGAAGTGCGCGAAATCGAGGAAGGGAACCAGCATTCGCTCACCCTGCGCGTGCAGGAAGAACAGCAGGCGCTGGCACAGCTTCCCGAGACCGACATCAACGCCAAAATGGCGAAAGCCGCGGCGCTCGGGCAATGGCAGCGAACGCTCGACAACCTCGAAAACAATCCGCCGATCGGGCGTCTGGTCGTGCATCTCAGCGCGAATCTGAGGAGCTGGCGAAATACGTCTGAGGATTTGACGGTGCGCTCCGGCGACGTCCTTATGATTCCGAAGGCGCCCAACTTCGTACTGGTTTCGGGCCAGGTCTATAACCCGACCGCGGTCACCTATCGCCCCGGAAAAAGCGCGAAATGGTATCTCGCGCAGGGAGGCGGGCCAACGCACATCGCCGACAGAAAATCGATTTTTGTGATCCGCGCCGACGGGTCCGTCATTGGCGGGCATGGGGGAGACTCGTGGTGGAAAGGAAATGCGCTCGATGCAGGCTTGAAGCCGGGCGACACAGTCGTCGTTCCGGAGAAGGCGCTGGGCGGCGGTCCGAACTGGAACTACATCTTCCAAGCCGCACAACTGACCACTTCGGCGATCAGCACGGCGGTGATTGCGGCGCGACTCTGATGAACGCTTTGAAATTATACAAATTCGCGGCGCCGTTGCTCGTCGCGGCGTTTCTCGCCTGCGGCCCGCGTGAACTGCGCGCTCAGGGCGCTGCGCAGCAATCCGCGAACGGCGATGAGCCGTCCAACCCGACGGCACGCCCGGCTGGATCGCGCTTCGCGTTCAGAGCGAGGAAGTTTGGAATTCGCCTGAGGAGAGAAAAATCGGACGCAGAGGAAAACGGTGCAGCGAACGGCGGTGGATCGTCATCGCCGGTTGAATCGAATAGCGCACCGGGCGAGGTACCGATCACCGCATCGCGCACCGCAAATATCGACGCCATTCCGCCAACCTCGCTTCCGGCCGAGAATTCGCTCGGCGTGCCGTTGCTGAAAAATCTAGCCGGCGACCAGCGCTCGATCTGGACCAGTCCCGCACATCTCTCACTCGGCGACGCGACCTGGCTCGCACCGCTCGGCGGCTTGACGGCAGGACTGCTGCTGACCGACCACGAAATGAGCCGCCATATTTCGAATTCGGCGAGCACCCTCGCGAGTTACCGAAATCTTTCGGATTACGGCGTGGCAGCGTTTGCGGGCGCGGCGAGCGGGCTTTTTCTTTGGGGACACATCACGCGCAATGAGCACGCGCGCGAAACCGGCTTTCTTGCAGGGGAAGCAGTGGTCGACAGCCTGGCAGCCACCTACGCGCTCAAGTACGCCACGGGCCGCGAACGGCCATATGTCGACGCTGCGCGCGGCGCATTTGCGAGCGGAGGCGACTCGTTTCCCTCCGAACATGCCAGTGCCGCCTGGGCGGCCGCGGGCGTGATCGCCCATGAATATCCCGGCCCTCTGACTACGGTGCTGGCTTACGGCCTCGCTGCCACCGTGGGCGCCTCGCGCATCGAGGCGCAGCAACATTTTCCTTCCGACGTACTCGTGGGCAGTGCACTCGGCTGGTTTGTGGCCGAGCATGTATATCGCGCGCATCACGATCCGGCACTCGAAGGCGGCGCGTGGGAGTGGCCGGGTCGCCATCCGGGCGAAGGCCGGGAATGGGACGTGCAGAATATGGGCTCGCCCTATGTGCCGCTCGATAACTGGGTGTATCCCGCGTTCGACCGCTTGGCCGCACTCGGATGGATCGACTCGGAAATTCAGGGATTGAAGCCGTGGACGCGCTCGGAATGCGCGCGGCTGATCGCTGAGGCGGACGGAAGATTCTTGGAGGCGGGCGCCGCCGAGCGCAGCGCAGTCGAGCTCTATAGCGCGCTGGCTGGGGAGTTCTCGCGGGAAACTTTGCTGGCCTCAGGCGGCAGCAATCGCGCGGCGCGGCTTGAATCCGTCAATGTGCGTGCGACAGAGATTGTCGGCCCGCCGCTTGCGGACGCGTATCACTTCGGCGAAACGATCACCAACGATTTTGGCCGTCCGTTCGAGCAAGGATTTAACAATGTGCTCGGACTATCTGGCTGGGCTTCGGACGGGCCATTCACCGTGTACGTCCGCGGGGAGTACGAGCATGCGCCTGCGGCTCCCGGATATTCGCCCGCCATCGAGCAGCTCATCGCCACACTCGATGAAAATCCTGTTCTGCCGGCCACGCGCATGGACGGCGTGAATCGATTGCGCGTGCTCGATGCCTACGTAGCCATGAATCTCGAGGACTGGCAACTTTCGTTCGGAAACGAAAGTTTGTGGTGGGGCCCGGGAGAAGGCGGGCCGCTGCTGCTTGGTGACAATGCCGCGCCGGTCACGATGTTTCGCGTCGATCGCGTCGCGCCGTTCCATTTGCCGTGGATCTTGCGCTATCTCGGTCCCGCGCGGGCGAGCGCCTTCATTGGAGGCCTTGCGGGGCACAATTTCCCGCCAGGACCTGTCATGCACGGCGAAAAGATCAGCTTCCGGGTGACATCGAATCTGGAACTCGGTTTTTCGCGCACCGCGGTGTTTGCCGGAGCCGGCCGGCCGCTCACGCTTCAAAGTTTTTGGGAGACGTATACCAGCGCGGTGTCGTCGGAGTCGCCGAACTATACGGCGCGCATCAATCCGGGAAAGCGCTCGGGCGGCTTCGATTTCAGCTATCGCCTGCCGTTTCTGCGGAACTGGCTCACGGTCTACGCCGATTCGATTGCCGATGACGATCCTTCACCGCTTTCCGCGCCGCTTCGCGCCGGAATCAGTCCCGGGATTTATTTGGCACGCGTTCCCGGAGTTCCGAAGCTCGATCTGCGCGTGGAAGCCGCGTACACAAACGTGCCATCCAGCGGAGCACAGCCCGGAAAATACATCTACTTCGACGATCACTATCACGACCTCTATACCAATCGCGGCGTGTTGATGGGCAACTGGATTGGCCGGGACGGCGAGGGTGTCGAGGCGTGGAGCCGGTATTGGTTCGGCGCGCAAAGCTGGATCGCAGCGAGCTACCGTCACGAAAAAGTGGACGCCGCATTCATACCCAGCGGCGGCACGCTCAACGATTTCGGCGTGCAGTCGGATTATCTGCTTCGGCGGGATTTGGCGGCAACGGCCGGTTTGCAATTCGAGAGGTGGCTGTTCCCGGTGCTGGCGGCGCGTGCGCAAAACAACGTGGCCGTCTCGATTGGATTCACGTATTGGCCGCATCACGAAGGAGCATCGTGAACGGGAAGGCCATTGCTCCAAGAACGATAGCGAAAACAGCCGCGAATACGGAAGCGATGGCGGCGATGGCCGCCGCTGCGGAAACCGCACTCCGCGGGATGAGGCGCGCGTGACGCAAGCCGTCAGGTTCTCAGGAACGGCAGTGGCGCCGGGACGCGCGCCGGACGAGATTCCTGTCCGCGCGCCGGACGATGCGCTCGCGCCGCGCGAGAAACGCGTCGCGCAACTCCGGTTGCTGTGGAATTGCCGCGTCTTTCTCCTGCGCATGGCATTCGCGGGAGCGCTGCTGGCCTGCGCCATCGCGTTTGTGATCCCCAAGCGCTACGAAAGCGAAGCGCAATTGATGCCGCCCGACAACCAATCGGGCGCGGGACTTGCCGTCGCGGCCGCACTGGCCAACCAGGCAGGAGGAATGGGCGGGATGGCCGGGGATCTGCTGGGATTGAAGTCGTCGGGCGCGCTGTTCGTCGGCGTGCTCAATAGCCGAACCATTCATGACCGCCTCGTCGCGCGCTTCGATCTGCAGAAAGTGTATGGAACGCGCCTCGACGAAACCGCGCGGCGGATACTCGCCGAGCGAACTGCTGTCACGGAGGACCGCAAGAGCGGAATCATCTCGATTCGTGTTTCCGACCGCGATGCGCAGCGCGCCGCGGCGCTCGCGAATGCCTACGCCGAAGAGCTCGACCGGTTGGTGGGGCAATTGGCCACGTCATCGGCGCGGCGCGAGCGGGAATTTCTCGAGCAACGATTGCAGGCAGTTCGTGGCGATCTCGAGCGGGACGAAAAGGATTTCAGCGAATTCGCAAGCAAGAATGCGGCCATTGACATTCCCGCGCAGGGCAAGGCCATGGTCGAAGCGGGCGCCGCGTTGCAGGGTGAACTCATCGCGGCCGAGTCGGAGCTGCAGGGATTGAAACAAATTTACACGGAGAAAAATGTCCGCGTCCGTGCCACCCAGGCACGCGCCACGGAATTGCGACGTCAACTCGACAAGTTGGGTGGCCGTGCGAGCCGTGCTTCCGGCGCGAACGATTCTGACCCAGCGAACGATGCGACAGGTGCGACGGCCGACTCGCCGTATCCAAGCCTGCGCCAGTTGCCGCTGCTCGGCGTTCCTTATGCCGATTTGTATCGCCGGAGCAAGGTCCAGGAAGCCGTGTTCGAGGCACTGACTAAGGAATACGAACTCGCAAAGGTGCAGGAAGCCAAGGAAATCCCCACCGTGCGTGTTCTCGATGCCGCGCCAGTCCCGCAGACAAAGGCATTTCCTCCGCGGCTGCTGATGACCATGCTTGGCACGCTGGCGGGCTTTGGTTTTGGCGCGTCCTGGATTCTCGGCCGCGCGCGCTGGGACGCCGTTCCGCCAGGAGATCCCGCGAAGCGGCTCGCGCAAGAAGCTTACTCGGCCGCGCGCGCGTGGCATCCGTTTTCCTCGCGCAACGGAGCATCGCATGGCGCCGAAACGCTCAAGCGCCCCGGCTCCGTGACCGATGAAGAGAAGTGGCCTGAACGGTAACCGGAAACGCGTTGTTGCGAGTTTGCGTTCGTTCGAAAAGTTTTTCGCCGGCCCTGTGAGTTACGGGGCGGAGCTGTATCACGAGGAAGAGAGCGAGCGAAAAAGCGTGGCCGTAAATTCGACAACCGTGGTGGAAGGCGATCTTCAAGCGCGCTGGGAAGGCGCGGCGGAGACCGCGGCGTCGCACTGGTCGGTGGTCTACACCTGCGCCCAGCATGAAAAGTCGATTGCCCAGCAGCTCGCATGGCGCGCCATCGATTCATTTCTGCCGCTGTATGAAAAAATCAGCCGGTGGAAGGACCGCACGGTCCGTTTGCAGCTTCCGTTATTTGCGGGGTACGTCTTCGTGCGCGTCGCGGCGGCGGACCGCTTGCGCGTGCTGCAGATTCCCGGCGTGGTGCGATTCGTCGGCTCGAATGGCCGGCCCGCCGCGCTCCCGGATGGAGAAATCGATGCGCTGCGCCGTGGCTTGCAGCGACTGCGCGCCGAGCCGTGCCCCTATCTGCCGGTTGGACGGCGGGTGCGATTGACGTCCGGGGCGCTGCGAGGACTCGAAGGCGTTCTCGTCGAAAAGAAGTCGCAGCGGCGATTTGTGATTTCGCTCGAACTGATTCAGCGCGCGATTGCCGTCGAGCTCGACGCCGCAGACGTCGCTCCCGCGTGATCGCGGAAATTTCCGCCGGCTCTTTGCTGGCCTGATCCAGCCCACAATACTTTCCTCGAACATGGAAATATTCAATAGCCGGAAATCATTCGACCGCGTACGGATTGCCGCGTGGCTTTCGCCGCCCGCGCGGGCGCACGCGCGAGAATACGCGCCCACATTCGCCGCGGAATTTGCCGTGCTCGGCTGCCAGATTGTCGCCTACAAGCTGGCCGCGCATTTCTTGGGCCACCAGGGTTTTTCGGAGTATGCCGTCGCGCGCCGCGCTATTTCGACGCTTTATCCGGTCTGCTTGTTGGGCCTCGGCGTGGCGCTCGCGCGGTCGATCGCGCGAGCGGACGGCGAAGGCGCCGCAGAAAACGGCCGGGTGCGCTCGCGCGATATGGGTGCGGCGCTGATGTGCGTCGGAGGAGTAACCACACTGGCCGTCGCGGCCATCAATATGTTTTCCGGAACGTTTGCCTATCTCGTTTTCGGGGATGCCGCGTACCGCGCGCTGGCCGCTCCAATCAGCCTCGTGATTGCCGGCTTGATTTTGCATGCCATCGCCTACGCGTATTTCCGTGGGCACCTGCAGATGACCGCGGCCAACACCTTGCAATTGGTGAATCTCGGACTCGTGCCGCTCGCCGCGTTTCTGCTCGTCACGCGCACCGCGGGCGCCGTTCTCGAAGCTCTTGGAGCGGCCACAATCGTAGTGGCGATGGTGGCCTTGGCATGCGCGCCGTCGGCGGAGCTGCGGCCGGGGACACGGCGCGACATCGCGGCGCTGCTGCGTTACGGCGCTCCTCGCGTGCCCGGCGATTTCGCGCAAATGGCCTTGCTGGGCCTTCCCGCATTCTTTGTCGCGCACTGGGCCGGAGTTCAGCAAGCCGGATACGTGGCTTTCGCGATTTCGTTTCTGTCCATGATCAGCGGGGCATTTTCTCCCATTGGCTCGATTCTGCTCCCCAAGGCCAGTCGGATGATCGCCAGTGGCGCGCGCGGGGAGCTCCGCGATCATCTATGGTCGCTCGCGCGCATCACGGTTCTGGTTTCTTCGGTGCTCATCGTTCTGACATTCGTCTTCGCGGATCGCCTGATTCGTTTGTATCTCGGGCCGGGCTATGGCGACGTTGCGCACATGTTGCGAATGATCTGCGTAGGCGCGGCGCCCTACAGCCTGTTTCTGGTGATGCGCAACGCCGTGGACGCGCATCACGAGGGTGCTGTGACGTCGCTGTTTCTGGTCGGCGCACTGGGAATATTTGGATTGGGCGCGGGCTGCGTCTTTCTGAAATGGGCGGGCTGGTCATTCGTTCTCGAGGCATTTCTCGTGTCCTTGTTCGTGTTGAGCGCGCTGACGTGCGCGCAGGCCGTAAGGATTTTTGGAATGCCGCCGCGGCGAAACCGTCCCGCGCCGCCGGTCACCGCAGCGCCGATGGCGGTGAAGGTGGAGTCCTCGCGTGCCCGGTAACTTCACGCTGCTCGTGTCGATTGTGTTTTTTGCGGCCATGAGTGTGGGGGCGGCGGTGTATGCGCGAAAAAGAATGCAGGCGAACTTCAGCGACCCAATTATTCTGTTTTTGGCGTGCTTCGCGTTATTTGTGCTGCCATTTTCGCTGCGCGCGTATGTCACCACACAGCCTGAAGGCGATGTGACCGAGCATCTCGACAGCCTTCTCTTTCATTTGCCGTGGGCCGTGTTCCTGTGCGGAACCTCGATACCTGTATTTGTCTGGGGCTACTGCCGGCCGGCAACGCATCGCCTCGCGGCACGATTGCCGCGGCCGAGGACCGGAAAACACGCGCGCTCGGCGTTTGTCGTGCTGACGGCGATTTCGGTTTTGCTGCTCGTGCAGCTCGCGCGGAGTGCGGGCGGCCTGCTGGACTTTGTTTTCCTGGGCTACGGAGCAACCTCCGAAATGTTCGGGAAAGGTTATTTGGCGATTGGATTTCCCTGGCTGCAGGTGGCGTCGCTATTCCTGCTGTACCGCTACAGCGTCGCGCGAAAGATCTCAGATCTCGTGCTCTTCGGCGGAGCCTCCGCGGTTCACATCGCGCTCAACCTCGCCATCGGGCAGCGCGCGCCGATCCTGTATTTTGCGCTGGCCACGTGGCTCTTTTGGCATCACGCGATTGGCCCCGTGCCGGTGAAGAAGCTCGCGGCGCTGGGCGCCTGCGCATTTCTGGCATTGAATGTCGTGGGGACGCTGAGGGGCTCGAACTACACCAGCTTCGAGGATTTCTGGGGCAGGACGTCCGATTCCTTCTCGAGCCTCAACGATTCCAACGACCGCTTCTTTTATACCGTGACGATGGGTGAGTTCGTCGTTCCGTTCGAGACGCTGCCGCAAATGATGTCGAGCGTGGGCTCGCGGATAAATCCACAATTCGGGCTGACGTATCTGAGAGCGCCGCTTTTGTGGATTCCGAGCGCCCTCTTTCCGAGCCGTCCTCTGCCGCTAGCCAACTGGTACATGCAGGAGTTCTACGGCGGAGGTCTCGGGCTGAATGAGGGCCGCGCATTCTTTTTTCTGTCAGAAGGGTACTTGAATTTTGGGGCGATCGGGGTTCTGGCCACGATGCTTGGGTGGGGCGTGTTTCTTGGGACGTGCCATCGCTATATCCAGAGGTCCGGGCACGAGCCCGGCGCGGCGTTGCTGTATGCACTGGCAGTCGCATTCATTTTCAGGGGCATTGCTGGCGATTTCGCCGCGATGATCGTGGCACTTCCCGAGCAGGCACTCAGCGCCGCGGTCATTGGCCTATGGATTACGAATCGCGGCGCGCGGGACGCGAATCGCGAGGCGATGGAGCGTGCAGGTGCTTCCGGGGAGCCATCGTGCGCATAGCCATTCTGATGTCGTTGGGAAGTCCGTGGGCGCGCGAGATTGCGGGCCATCTCGCCGAGCTCGGCCACGAAATTCATGTCATCGCATATCGTCATTCAAGTGATGGCTCGTATTTAAGTCTTGATGATGTATTCCAAGCTGCGGCAATCGCTTCGCTCGGCCAATCGGTTGCCGGCGTGCATCCGGCGAAAGTGATCGGATTCGGGAGCGCTCGCTATCTTCACCTCGCGGCGAAAATGGCGTCCTTGCTGCGCCGCCTGCGCCCAGACGTCCTTTTCACCCTGAGCGGAGGCGGCTTCGCCGCCGCGGCCTATCTCAGCGGCTTCCGGCCGTACGCCGTGTATGCCACGGGAAGTGACATATTGCTCGGAAGCCCGGCCAAGAAGAAGATGTCACGTCACTTTCTGACGGCCGCGTGCGTGGTGTTTTCGAACGGGCAGTATCTCGGCGAGAAGACGCGCGAGCTGGCGCCGCGCGCTGCCGTTGTGCCCATCTATCATGGCATCGATCCACAAAAGTTCGCGCCGGGTTGCCCGGCGCCTCTGCGGTGCGCATTCTCTGTACACGCGGATTTCTACCTATCTATAACAATGAGCTGCTCGTACGGGCGCTGGCGCACATCAACAATTCGTTCGAGGATTACGAAACAGTTTTTGCCGCGCCTGGTCCCCAGCTCAATGCGGCTAATCGTCTGGCCGATGCGATTCTCCTTCCGGCGCAGCGCCAACGCGTCCGATTCCTCGGCGGCGTCAGCCGGGAAGAGATGGCGGATCTTCTCCGTCAATCGCACGTGTATGTGTCCATGTCGAAATCCGACGGAACATCGACCTCGCTTCTTGAAGCACTGGCGTGCGGATTGTTTCCGATCCTTTCGGACATTCCGCCCAATCGCGAATGGATTTACAGCAACGCCGCGAACGGAATTTTGGTTTCTCCCGGCGATTCCGCCGCGTTAGCCGCCGCGTTGACGCGCGCGATCACCGGCGTCCGCGGGCGCCGCGAGGCCGGGCAGTTCAACCGCCAATTGATTCTTGATCGCGCCGACACGCGCGCCAACCTGCCATTTCTTGCGAGCGTCCTGGAATCCCGCGTGGAAGACGCCCGCACGCAGAATCCCTGGCGCGCTCCCTCCGCGGTTTCCGAGAAATAGCGCTTTCGCGCCGCACACTTCATCGAGGCATTCCAAACATTCTCGCGCTGCGATTCGACCTGCAGCGCACGCAGGGAACCATGACGACGCACAACCAAGCCGCGCAAACGCGAAAGGCGTTTCCATTTCTCAATCTTCAGGCGCAGTTCGCCTCGATTCGCCGTGAGATATTGGCCGCGGTCACGGACGTGCTCGAGAGCCAGCATTTCATTCTTGGCCCCGAAGTCGAAGCGCTCGAAACGGAAATCGCGGCGTTGACGGGCTGCCGGTACGCGATTGGCTGCGCCTCCGGCTCGGACGCGCTGATGCTGGCGATTCTGGCGCTCGAAATCGGCCGCGGCGATGAAGTAATCACGACTCCCTTCACGTTCATCGCCACCGCCGGGTCGATTGCGCGCGCGGGCGCGCGTCCCGTGTTCGTCGACATTGATCCCGCCACCTTCAATCTCGATCCTGCCGCCATCGAACGCGCCATCACGCCGCGTACCCGCGCCATCGTTCCCGTGCATCTCTTCGGCCTTACTGCGGACATGAATGCCATCGAACAGATTGCCGTCGAGCATCACTTGGCCGTCATCGAAGACGCTGCGCAGGCCATTGGCGCGCGGCAGGAGGGCCGCGCGGCCGGCAGCCTCGGTGTGATGGGCTGCTTCAGTTTCTTCCCGTCGAAAAATCTGGGCGGCGCGGGCGATGGCGGCATGGTCACCACCAGCAACGACAACTTCGCCGACCGCTGCGGGTGTTGCGCGTGCATGGCGCGCGGAACAAATACGAATACGAGCAGGCGGGGATGAACAGCCGGCTGGACGCGCTGCAGGCCGCGATCCTCCGGGTCAAGCTCCGGCACCTCGAGGCGTGGACGGCGAGGCGTCGGCAAAATGCCGGGACGTATCGCGACCTCTTTCGCGAATTTCGACTCGAAACGGCGCTCGCGGCGCCCGTGACGCCTTCCGGCCGAACGCACGTCTTCAATCAATTTACCATTCGCGTGGCCCATCGCGACGCGCTCCGCGAACATCTGCAGCACCGCGGCATTCCGTCGGAAATCTACTATCCGAAGCCGCTCCATCTCCAGGCCGCGTTTGCCTCTCTGGGGCACAAAAGCGGCGATTTTCCGGCGGCCGAAGCTGCCAGCCGCGAAGTGTTGTCTCTGCCGATTTATCCGGAACTGTCCGAAGAGCAGCAACGCGCCGTGGTCGCCGCCATCGGCGATTTTGACGGCAACGGAAACTGAAGGAAAGCGAGGGATCAAAATGTCACACACGAATGGAGATACGCATCGTCCGAGAATCGCGGTGCTCGGCGCGGGTTACTGGGGCAAGAATCTGGTGCGCAACATTCATGCTCTGGGCGCGCTGGAATCCGTGTGCGACGTCAATGAAGAAGTCCTGGCGCGGGTTCGCAGCGAGTCCGGGACGCGCACGACGCGGGAGTGCGCCGCGGTTTTCGCGGACAAGCGCGTCGACGCCGTGGTCATCGCCGCGCCCGCCGCCCAGCATTTCGATCTTGTCCGCCGGGCGCTCGAGCACGGCAAGCACGTCTTTGTCGAAAAACCGCTCGCGTTGCGCTGCGTCGAAGGGCGCGAGTTGGTCGATCTGGCGAAGCGCCGGGAGCGCGTGCTGATGGTGGGACACATCCTCGAATACCATCCCGCCATCGCCGAGCTCAAGCGATTGCTGCGCGAAGGCGAACTCGGCAAGATCCAATACATCTATTCCTCGCGATTGAATCTCGGCAAGCTGCGCACCGAGGAAAACATTCTTTGGAGTTTTGCTCCTCACGATATCTCCGTGATTCTTCATCTTCTCGATGAATCGCCGCTGCGCGTCGCGTCCCAGGGCGGCAGCTATCTGAATCCCGCCATCGTCGATACCACCCTCAGCACCCTCGATTTTGAAAGCGGCGTGAAGGCTCACGTGTTCGTGAGCTGGCTGCATCCCTTCAAGGAGCAGAAATTGTGCGTGATTGGCAGTCAGAAAATGGCGGTGTTCGACGACCTCGAGCCTGAAAAAAAGCTGGTGCTTTACGCCCATCGCATCAATTGGCTCGACCGCAAGCCCGTCGCGGAACGCGATGGCGGGCAGGTAATCCCGCTGCCGAAAGAGGAGCCGCTGCGGCGCGAGTGCCAGCATTTCATCGATTGCGTGCGAGAGGGTGGGCGGCCGCGAACGGACGGCGAGAGCGCGCTGCGTGTTCTGGAAGTTCTCGATGCCTGCGAACGCTCGTTACGCGAGCGCGGCACGCCCGTGCCCATCCTCAAAGACGCGCTAAGTTATATTGTCCACGCAAGCGCCGTTGTTGACGAACCTTCCGAAATCGGTGCCGGCACGAAAATCTGGCATTTTTCCCACATCATGGCCGGTGCGGCAATCGGTGCCGGCTGCAATGTTGGGCAGAACGTGGTCATCAGTCCCGGAACGAAAATCGGCAGGAACGTGAAAATTCAGAACAACGTTTCGGTCTACACCGGCGTCGAGCTCGAGGACGACGTCTTTTGCGGCCCTTCGATGGTGTTCACCAATGTCATCAACCCGCGCAGCCACGTCAATCGTAAAAATGAATACCAGCATACGCTTGTACGGCGCGGCGCGACGCTCGGCGCCAATTCGACCATCGTCTGCGGCGTGACGATAGGGCGCTACGCGTTCATTGCCGCCGGCGCCGTCGTGACGCGGGACGTTCCCGATCATGCGTTGGTGATGGGTGTGCCGGGACGCCGCGTGGGATGGATGTGCTCCTGCGGCGTGCGACTCGGAGAGGAACTCGGGGCGCGATTCGAAGACCAGGCGGGAGAGGCCGCGTGCGCCGCGTGCGGCAAAGCCTACACCATCGATGGCAGCGGATGCCGCGAAATTGCGGACGCCAAGCCCGCCGCACTCGTGGCCAGCGCGACTTCGGGAAATTGAGACTCCATGATGAGCGTATTGATCGATGTGCAGCCAGAACGAGCGATTTCACCCGCGCGCGCATTCGGGAGCGCGCTGATCCTCGCGCCGCATACCGATGACGCGGAGCTTGGTTGCGGCGGAACTTTGAGCCGGCTTCTCGAGGAGGGCGCTCAAATTACAGTGGCGGCATTTTCGAGCGCGGAAGAGTCGCGTCCGCCGGGCTCCGAGCCCGGGTTGCTGCGGCGCGAATTCATGGCTGCGATGAAATCGATGAACGTCGCCGACGGCCGCGCACACGTATTCGACTTTCCGGTGCGGCGATTCGGCGATCATCGGCAGGAAATTCTCGAGGCCATCGTCGCGCTGCGAAAGCAGTTCGAACCCGACATCATTTTCATTCCTGCCGGGAGTGACGTGCATCAGGACCATCAAGTCGTCCACGCGGAAGGGCTGCGGGCATTCAAGGACCGCGCCGTCTGGGGCTACGAATTGCCCTGGAACCAGATGGAATTCAAGGCTCAGGCGTTTGTAACGCTCGAGCGCAGGCACATTGAATCGAAGTGGAGAGCGCTCGAGGCCTACCGTTCGCAGATCGAGCTCGCGCGGCCTTATTTCAGCGCGAGCTTCATCGAAGGCTTGGCGCGCGTGCGCGGCGTGCAAGTGAAGGCCGAATACGCCGAAGCATTCGAAGTGATTCGGTTCAAATGGTGAAATCGGCCAAGCCTCTGAATATTTTGGTGACGGGCGCTGGCGCGCCCGGATTGCCCGGAACGCTGTATGCCCTGCGAAAGAATCCTGACGGGCGAGCGGTTCGAATCATCGGCGTCGATATGGACGACGACGTCTCCGGCTGCTTCCTGGTCGATCGGTTTTATAAGGTTCCGCCACCCGAGGACCCGAGCTACAGCGCCGCGATGCTGCGTATCTGCGACGATGAGTCGGTGACCGTGATTCTGCCGCAAACGACGCGCGAGATCGCGCAATTATCGTGCTTTAAAGAAAAATTCGAGCGGCGCGCTATTCATGTCATGGTTTCGGAGGCACGGGCCATCCAGGCGGCGAACAACAAATGGCTTCTCCTGCAGAAAGCGAGGGAACTCGGCGTGCCGTGCCCCGCGGCGCATTGGGCTAGCCGCGAAGAAGAATTGGTGACGTCGGCGCTCGAACTTGGATATCCGCACCGCCCCGTGGTGGTCAAGCCGGCCGTCTCAAACGGCATGCGCGGCGTGCGCATCCTTTCAACCGATGCGTGGGACGTGCCGCGATTTCTCCGCGACAAGCCGCTCGGGCTCGAGATTTCACTCGACGAGCTTCTCGCGATCCTGCGGCGCGGACCTGGCTGGCCGGAGCTGATCGTGATGGAGTATCTTCCGGGCGCCGAATACTCCGTCGACGCATTCATCGGAGAGAAACTCGAACTGGCACTGCCGCGGCTCCGGGAGAAGATTCGCAGCGGAATCACATTTCGCAGCCGGTCTGACTTTCGCGAGGACCTCAGCCGCCATACGCTCGAGCTGGCGCGGCATCTCGGACTTCGTTTTGCCTTCGGATTTCAATTCAAGCTCGATGCGCACGGCACTCCCAAGCTGCTTGAATGCAATCCGCGCATTCAGGGCACCATGGTTGCAAGCGTTTTCAGCGGCGCGAATCTGATCTGGTTCGGCGTGAAAGAACTTCTGGGCGAGCCGATCGAGCCGAAGCAGGTTTCGCTCAAGCCGGCGTGCTTTTATCGTTCCTGGGGCGGCGTGGGAGTTTCGGGAGAATTCACGGAAGCCATCTGAACTCTTCCGCGCAAGATTTTTGTTTCACTTCCACACGACGCATACCGACGGAGCGCTCACGATCCGCGACTATTTTGAGTTTGCCGCGCGCACGAACACCGAGTCGCTGGTTTTCCTCGAACACATCCGTGCAACGCCGGCGTACAATGTCGACGCGTTCGTGAGCGGCGTGCGCCAAATCCGTGATACCACCGGAATGAAAGCCGCGATCGGTTTCGAGGCCAGGCTGCTGCCGGGCGGCACGCGCGATCGGCCTTGCGCAGGAACCATATTATGGCGAGATGCTGCTCGCGGCGCGAAATCAGGGCATTTTCGTCGAGAAGAATTTTCGGTACAGCCTCGTGAGTGATTCATTTTTGCCGGAATTGTCGAGCGAATCCGTCGTGTTCGGAGCCGGCGCGCACACCGCACAGGATATCGCGCGATGGGATGCCCGCCTATGAAGTTTCTGATCCTGACGCAGTATTTTCCGCCGGAGATTGGCGCTCCGCAGACGCGCCTTGCAGCGCTCGGACGCGAGTTGGCGCGGCGGGGGCACGCAGTGGAAGTTGTGACCGCGCTGCCGAATTATCCAACTGGCAGAATCTTCCCCGAGTATCGCCGGCGATTCGCGGTGTCCGAGAGCTGGGAGGGAATCCCGGTTCATCGTACATGGGTCTATGCGTCAAAAGGCGCGGGCGTAAAGCGCATGGCGAACTACTCTTCGTTTCTCGCGACATCTCTGCTGGGCTTGCGCAAGGCGTCGCGGCCCGATTGGATTTTCGTCGAGTCGCCGCCGCCATCGCTCGCGCTTGCGGCGCTTCTGGCGGGGCGCTTCTGGCGCGTTCCCGTGATCGTCAACGTCGCCGATCTCTGGCCCGACTCGATTCGCGCTCTCGGTTTGATGAACAACGAGCTGCTGTTGCACCTCTTCGAAAAGTTGGAGCGGTTTGTCTATCGCCGGGCTTTCTGCGTGAATGCGGTGACCGAAGGGATTCGCAAGAGTCTGACCGAAGACAAGGGTGTCGCGCGGGCGAAGGTGACGTTGCTTCCGAACGGCGTTGACCCAGAAATCTACCAGCCGCAGCCGCCGGACGAGGCGTTGCGAGAGCAGCTCGGCCTGCGCGGAAAGAAGATCATTCTCTATGCCGGAACGCATGGTTACGCGCATGGCCTCGAGCACGTTCTGGAGGCGGCGCGCCAACTGCGGGACGATGGGATCCATTTTTTATTTATCGGGGACGGCTCCGAGAAACAGCGTCTGATAGGCCTGGCGGCACAACTTCAACTTCAGAACGTGACGTTTCTCGCTCCTGTCTCGCCGGGCGAAATTCCGCGTTACCTTTCCCTCGCCGAGTGCGGCCTGGCGCCGCAGCGGGACATCGCGCTGTTTGAGGGGAACCGCCCGGCCAAGATTGTTTCCATCATGGCTTGCGCGAAACCCGTAGTCTTTTCGGGCAAGGGCGAAGGCGCGCGTCTCGTGGAAGATGCTCGCGCGGGGTTTGTCGTCGCTCCCGAGGATCCTTCCGCCTTGGTCGCCGCCATTCGCGAGTTGGCGCGCGAGCCGCAACTTGGCCGGCAGCTCGGCTGGAACGGTTGTGCCTACGTGCGATCGAGGCTCAGTTGGCCGGCGCTGGTCGGTGACTGGCTCGATCAGCTACATACTCTCGGTCAAACTGAAATGCCTCTTCGTGTCAAGGAAGAAGCAGCGGCAGCGCGCGCGGCGGGCTCGTCATGACGCCGAAAAGATCTGCCACGATGCCTTACGAAGCTCCGCCGGTGGGTGAGGATGACGCCGATCGCATGAGGGAGCTTGCGCGGATTCGCGATGCGTACGCGCGCCGAAGAGTTTCCGTACCGCCAGGGCGATACTCATCGAATGACGCTTCTTCCGTGCTCGCCGGAAAGGAGCTCGAGCGCCGAATTTTACGGATGCTGGCCGTGAAAAGTTCTGCGCCGCTCTCGAGCCGGCGAATCCTGGACGTCGGTTGTGGAGAAGGGCACTGGCTGCGACGTTTCGAGCAGTGGGGCGCCGCTCCCGAGAATCTCGCCGGAATCGACCTTCTGCCGGAGCGAATTGCAGCGGCGCGCGAGCGGAGTGCGCCGCGCGTTCACCTCCAATGCGGTGATGCGTCTCGCATGGCGTTTGCCCACGGTACCTTTGACACGCTCCTCACGTTCGTGGTGTTCAGCTCGATCCTCGATCGAACGTTTCGCCAAACGCTTGCGAACGAGATGCTTCGCGTCCTTTGCCCGGGAGGATTCATCCTCTGGTACGACTTTCACGTCAATAACCCGTGGAATCCCGATGTGAGCGGCGTCTCGAAGAAAGAAATCCGCGAGTATTTCTCGGGCTGCCGCGTCCGGTTCGAACGAATCACTCTGGCGCCGCCGCTTGGCCGGATGGTCGCGCGCAGCCCGCGCCTTTACGCGCTCCTATCGGCCACGAAGTTTTTATGCACCCACTATCTCGGATGGATTCAAAAACCATGACCACTGAAACGAAGGTCCTCGCTATTCCATTTCACCGCGCGTCGCTCGGCGAAGAGGAAGTTCATGCCGTCAGCGAAGTGATTCGCAACGGCTGGCTGACCATGGGTCCCCGTACGTTTGAATTCGAGGAGCAGTTCGCCCGCTACGTCGGAGCGCGGCACGCTATCGCGGTTTCGACGGGCACGGCGGCGCTGCATCTCTCGCTCGAGGCGGCGGGCCTTGGGCCGGGTGACGAAGTGATTGTCCCCACCACAACATTCACCGCGACCGCCGAGGCCGTCACGTATCTCGGCGCGCGCCCCGTGCTGGCCGACATCGATCCCGTCACGATGAATCTCGATCCTGAAGAAGTTGCTCGTCGCATCACTTCGAACACGCGCGCCGTCATTCCCGTGCATCTGGGTGGCCTGCCGTGCGACATGGCCGCCATCTTGGATGTAGCCGCGAAGCACGACTTGCGGGTGATCGAAGACGCGGCTCACGCGCTGCCTTCTGAATACGGCGGCAAGCGCATCGGAGCGATCGGCGAATTCACATGTTTCAGCTTTTACGCCACAAAGACTCTGACGACCGGCGAAGGCGGCATGATCACTACAAACAACGACGTCGCCGCCGAGCGCATGCGTCTGATGCGTTTGCACGGGATCGAGCGGGACGCGTGGAAACGCTATCGCGGCGACGGCTCGTGGTATTACGAGGTGCTCGAGGCCGGTTTCAAGTACAACTTCACCGATCTGCAGGCCGCGCTCGGAATTGTTCAGCTCGCAAAATGCGATGCCATGAAAGAATCGCGCCGGCGCATCGCCGAGCGATATTCGCGAGCCTTCGCGGGCGATGATGCGCTCGAAACGCCGGCGGTGTGCGCGGGCCGTGAAAGTTCTTGGCATCTCTATATTCTCCGGCTGCGGCTCGATGGTCTGTCCGTCGAGCGCAGCGGCTTTACCGAGCGGCTGCGAAAAAAAGGCGTCGGTTGCAGCGTCCATTTCATCCCGCTGCACCTCCATCCGTTGTACCAGCGGGCGTACGGTTATCGGGCCGGTGATTTTCCGCGCGCGGAGGCCGAATATGCGCGGTGCCTTTCGCTGCCGATTTATCCGGATCTTTCCGGCGAGGAAGTCGAACACGTCATCGCTGCGGTGCAGGAGACCGTCGCCGAATCTCGCCGAGAGCATTTGAGCGTTGCCCATGCTTCCACGCGCCGCTGAACGCGAATTTGCAACATCGCGCCGCGCGGCCCGCGACGTCGCGCCGGTAAGCCTGTGCGAGGGTCTGTACGCGCGGGCGGGGAAGCGTGCATTCGACGTGGCATGCGCCGCCTTCGGGCTGATTGTGCTCGCGCCTCTACTCGCCGCCGTCGCAATCGCCGTGAAGCTCTCGTCGCGCGGCCCCATCTTTTTCCGCCAGGAGCGTGTGGGCCGTTACGGCAGGCTGTTTTCGATCGTGAAGTTCCGTACGATGACGGCGCGCGCCGCGGAGAGCGGGCCGCGAATTACCTCGAGCGGCGACCCGCGGATTACCTCGTTCGGCCGATTCCTTCGAAGATACAAGCTGGATGAATTTCCGCAGCTGTGGAACGTGCTTCGAGGCGATATGAGCTTCGTCGGGCCGCGCCCCGAATTGGCGTCTTACGTCGCGCTCTATTCCCCCGCCCAGGCCGAAGTCCTGACGGTACGTCCGGGAATCACCGACACCGCGAGCCTGGCCTATCGTCACGAGGAAGAGCTCCTCGCAATGCATCCCGAGCCGGAGCTCTTTTACTCACGAGAGATTCTGCCGCGCAAGCTGGACTACAACCTCGAGTACATCGGCGCGATGTCGTTCGCGACGGACTTGAAGCTGATTTTTCGCACCTTGAAATCAGTGTTTGCCGCGCCCCGCGAGAAGATGGAGCGCTGAACTACACCCATCCGGAAGCCTCGTCGCGAGCGCATCTTTCTGCCGCGAGTACTCGCTCTCCTCAAACTGAACTATCCGTTCTGAGCAAGCCGTAGCGCATCGCCTGCG
Source organism: uncultured Acidobacteriota bacterium (assembly GCA_963771905.1). Lineage (GTDB taxonomy): Bacteria > Acidobacteriota > Terriglobia > Acidiferrales > UBA7541 > Palsa-147. The sequence goes on along the minus strand of CAVYVI010000003.1, from coordinate 248,079 downwards.
CGTTTCTTCACATTCATGCTTCGCAAATACCTACTTCAATTACCTCGCGTGCTGTTCGACCGGCGCCCGTGGTTCATTCAGATCTTCCAGGCGGTGCTAATTTTCGCCGCACTCGTTTTTGCTTGGCTTCTGCGATTCGATTTCACGCTTCCGCACCGGCAGATGCTCCTCGCCTCGGGCGTTCTGTGGGTTATGGTACAGTTGATCTCGCTGCGATTATTCAATCTACATCGCGGCTGGTGGCATTTCGCAAGTGTGAGCGACGCCCTGAACATTCTGAAAGCGGTCAGCCTGGGCTCCGTCATCTTCTTTTTGCTGAATCGCTACGTCTTTGCCTCGGTGGCTTTCCCCCGCTCCGTCTACATCCTCGAAGCGTTGCTCGCGGCGGGCTTGCTGGCCTGCGCGCGCCTCATCTCCCGCGTTCTTGCCGAGACGATGCGCCGGGACTCCGCAAAATCGAAGCGTGTCTTGCTGGTAGGCGCGGGTTTCGCGGCTCAGATGGTCATTCGCGAGCTCGCCCGGGCGGACAGCGGTTATGCCGCGGTCGGATGCGTCGATGACGATGCTTCGAAGCTCGGCATCCGGATCTATGGTGTTCCGGTTCTCGGCTCGATCGATCAGCTTCCCGCAGTTGTCGCGCGCCATCCCGTTGACGAAATCCTGATCGCCATCCCCTCCGCGACGAACAGCCAAATGCAGCGCATCGCTGCGCTCTGCCAGCGAACCGGACTGAAATTCAAGACGGTGCCGGCCCTGCGCGACATCATTCGCGGCGAAGCAAGTGTCGGACAGTTTCGCGAAGTATCTCTGGAAGACCTGCTCGGGCGCGATCCCGTGAAAATCGACCTCGAAGCGGTGCGCCGCCATCTCGAAGGGCACGTGATCCTTGTTACTGGCGCGGCCGGCTCGATCGGCTCGGAATTGTGCCGCCAAATTCTCGAGTACGATCCGGCGAAGCTTGTTTGCCTGGATCAGAGCGAGACGGGAATTTTCACGCTAGAACAGGAGCTTTCAAAGCGCACCGCTGCGGACCGCATTGTCTTCTGCGTCGCCGACGTGGGCGATTCCGATCGAATGCGGCGCTGCCTGTCCGAGCATCACGTCGAGTTCATATTTCATGCCGCCGCTTACAAACACGTACCCGTCATGGAAGCGAACGTGGCCGAGGCCATCAAGAATAATGTTTTCGCGCTGGCGAGTTTACTCGACGTTGCCGAAGAGCAGCGATGCCGCGGATTTCTTTTGATCTCATCCGATAAGGCCGTCAATCCAACGAGTGTGATGGGCACGAGCAAGCGCATCGGCGAGCTCATGCTGGCATCCAGGCCTCAAAACGGGATGCGCTGCGTCGCCGTGCGTTTTGGAAACGTTCTGGGCTCGAGCGGCAGCGTCGTTCCGATCTTGCAGGAGCAGTTGCGCCGGAATCAGCCGCTCACAATCACGCACGCGGAAATCCGCCGATTTTTCATGACCACGCACGAAGCGGTCTCGCTCGTTCTGCAGGCATTCACGATTGGGAATCACGGCGACATCCTCGTCCTCGAGATGGGCACCCCGGTAAGCATTCTGGAAATGGCGCGAACGCTGATTCGCCTCTCGGGAAAGTCGGAAGGCACCGTGCCGATTCAGTTCACGGGCCTACGTCCGGGAGAAAAGCTGGAGGAAGAGCTCTTCTATCCCGGCGAAGCCATCGTTTCGACGCCGTGCGAAAAAATAAAATCGACCCGGAGCACGTACTCGAGTTGGCCGCAGCTTCAGCGGCAGCTCTTGGAGCTTCGAGCGAGTTTGACGGTCGACGGAGCCGCGCCGATCCGCGCGAAGTTGAAGGAAATTGTCCCCCAATATGGGCCTCAGGTTCCGGTTGCCGTCGCGCCCGCCCGGCCTGATGCCGAAGTCCTCCATCAGGCTGCCGCTCGCAGCCGCTGACCTCCCTCCGCAGTTCCATCCACTCCTGATCCTCGTTCCACTTTGTAATCCTCACCCGCGCCACTCTGCGCGTCCCCGTTCGAACCCCGCAGCTCCTGCCCGGCTTACCGTGCTCTTGTCGTCGTGCCCGTACCGGCTGCTGTGAGCGCCCCGCAGGGACTTACTGTTTGTGAACACGCTGCCCCGCGAGGCTGGCAGCTGTTTATAATGGTTACTGGCGAGAGTGGTTCAGTTCCCCCTTCCCCCGTTGCCGGTTCATCCCAAATCATTGAGGGTGCCTAGTGAGCAGCCACGAGATTCGCGTCTTCATCCTGTCCGGAAATCGCCTTCTGCGCGAGGTTCTCGCCCGCATCTTCAAGAGTCGCGCACGCATTGCCGTAAGTGTTGCCGAGCGCCTGACAGCCCAGGCGGCGCAACAGATCGGTTCCTGGAGTCCTGAAGTGCTGCTGCTGGATTCGTTGACACCCTTGTTCGAGAACGATGAATTCCTCCGCGATTTGCAGGCGGAACTTCCCGGGCTGAAACTGGTGCTCATGGGAATGGAGAATGACGAACGGGTTTTTCTCGAAGCGGTGAAACGCGGCGTCGCCGGCTATGTGCTTCGCGACGCCTCGGCATCGGAAATCGTCGCCGCCGTCCGCAGCGTCGCAAACAATGAAGCGATCTGTCCGCCGCAGTTTTCGCGCGTGCTCTTCGATTTTGTCGCCAAGAATCAGGCGGTTGCGGACATGATTCCCGCTCGGCTTCCATTCCCGTTGACGCGACGCGAGCGCCAACTCGTTCCGCTCATCGCCCGCGGCTTGACGAACAAGGAGATCGCGGCGCATTTCAATCTCTCCGAGCAAACCATCAAGAATCACATTCATCGCATTTGCAACAAAGTGGGCGCGGAGGGCCGGCTGGACATTCTCGAAGTCTGCCGGGGCGCAAGCCCTGCTCACTAGTTTTCTCCTACGCCGCTGATCGAGATTCCGCAAAAATCCGTCCGCGAGGCGTGCCCGGGAGCCGGCGCGGGTGTGTCACAATCAAAGTGCCTTACGACCTCAATCGGCTCTCGGAGGATCATTGCGCTCGACTTACGCGGCCAGACGTACCGGTGTCCCCCAATATTGTCTTGGGCTCGTTCTGATTTTCATTTTCGCGGCTTTCGTGTTCCCGAGCATTACGAACGCGGACCGAGTCAACAAGCGAGCCGTAGCCGCTGCGCACGCAATTCTTACGGTGAAGGACGTCAAGTTCCACAGCGCGTCTCTCGGCCGCGACATCACCTATCGCATCTATCTTCCTCACGCTTACGCCGAAACGAACCGCCGTTATCCGGTGCTCTATCTGCTTCATGGCATCTGGGGACACTTCAGCGACTGGGACACCGAATCCAATCTGGCCACGTATGCCGGGAATCTCGATTTGATTATCGTCATGCCTGACGCGGGAAACTCCTGGTACGCCAATTCCGCTACTGTTCCGCAGCATAAGTTCGAAGACTACATCGTCAAGGATTTGATTGCTTACATCGACGCAAACTATCGCACGATCCGCGAGCGCTCAGGCCGGGCGATCGCCGGACTTTCAATGGGCGGGTACGGAGCACTCAAATTCGGGCTGAAGTATCCGGACTTGTTCGCGTTCGCCGGCAGCATGAGCGGCGCCTTGAATGCACCGGGCGATCTGGACACTCGGCAGGTGCTTTTTCGAAAGAATCTTTTGGCGGTGTTCGGGCCGCCGGGCAGCGCGACCCGGAAGGAAAATGATGTCTACAGCCTTCTGAAGCAGGCCGATCCAGCGAAGTTGCCTTATATCTATGTCGCGTGTGGCAAGCAGGACCCATTCGTCGAGGTGAATCGTTCCTTCGTGGCACAACTCGATGCGCAACACGTCGCGCACGAATATCACGAGTCGTTCGGTTCCCACACCTGGAATTATTGGGACAATGCCGTGCGCGAGATGCTTCCCGTTCTGATGCGCGCTCTGAATCCTGGACCACACTGACGCGAAGCATTCCGGCTTCCTGGGGTTCGCGATATCGCGATTGGAGCGACCACCTTCCTGCTCCGCGGTCCGGTACGATCCGCGTCGATGAACTCGCCGAGGGGCAGAGAAATAGAAAGAGGAAGAGGAGATGGACGCGAGAGTCCATCCCCTCTGTGCGGAGCGAGCCGATTTAGCGCTTCAGATGCGGGGAGGCCTTCTCGAGGGTGTCGATCAAGCGAGCCGCAGCTTCCGGAGCATGCACGCTGTGCTCGGTGATGATCTTGGCTGCAGAGACGTCCTGACCGTAAAGAGTCCGATTCGCACCATCGTCCGGCCGGAGCGTTGAGCCTTCCAGCGACACCCCGGCGAACACGCCTCGCGCCCTCGAGTAGCTGAGGATTTCCGCTCGCATGTACGCGTCCGTATCCGCTTCGGCCTCGCGGCCTTTCGGACCCGCTGCGGCGGAGGCGTCCGCGCCGAGTTTCACTTTGCTGTGGAGCAAGCTGTTGGCGCCGCGGTCATCCACCACGAGAAGAACAAAGTCCGTGGCTTCGCCGCCAATCTGAAAACCCACGCTTGCGCCTTCCAGCGCGTACATCGCCGGGGCGCCCCATGGACCCTTGAAGTCTGCGCCCGTGCGGCAAACCATCGCACCGCGGCCATAGCTGCCGCCCACGACAAACGCGGCCTTCAGAACCGACGGCAGCACGACTACGCAACGCGCCTTGTCGAGCAAGTCCTGCGGAATATCATCAGGTACGTTGAGAATTTCGTGCATCACCTGGCCTGCATTTCGAAGCCGGTCCTCCTCATCCTTCATGCTGTCGCCCGGCTTCGCGTACGCGAGCGGCGCGATGACGAGCATTCCCGCCAATGCTGCAATCCATCTTTTCATTTGAATTCCTCCTCGAAGGAGTGCTGCTTCGGATCAGGATCCCCGATTTCCGGACTAGGCCCTTACTTCTGCGACGACGTCCTGCGGTCCGCCGCCAGAACGATCACTCCGCCCGCCAGCGCTATTATGCCAACAATGGGGGGCAGTGAAATCGTTTTGTGCTCTTGCCTCGTCGCTTGAATCGGGCCGATGTCGACGATCTTCTTCTGTGTCGTATACGTGATGCCCTGATAGGCGAGCGAGATCAGCCCGATGACAATTAGTGCGATTCCGATCAGTGTGCCGGACCTCATATCGTCTCCTTGAGTTTGTGTTTCAGCGTCATGTTTTGCGTTTTCGAGCGCGCGCGATCCGCCAGTCGCCGGCCATTTTCACGCTCGCCGGGCAAGATGGCTTATTAGCGTCACCAGAAACAGGATCAAGAACAGATAGAACAAAATCTTCGCAATCCCCGCGGCCGCGACGGCGATGCCCGCGAATCCGAATATCGCGGCCACCAGAGCCACGATGAAAAATATTACCGCCCATCTCAGCATGTATCCTCCTCGATGCGAAGCCGGACTCTCTTTATTCTTATGGAAGTCTGAATCGCGGTGCCCGGTACGGCGCGCTCGTCACGATTCACAAATGTTCTACGCGAGATTTCAGATTTGCTCTATACCCGCAAATCCGTAGAAGTTGTGGAAGGATCGTGTAAAAACTGCCAAATGCAAAAGAGTCGTCGTGCTTGCCGGTGAGCTGCGACCTCTCCTTCTAAGTCATTGTGCGACACGCGATTACAGGAGATTTTAAAAATTCTAACAAACTGGTTTCGCGCGTGCATCCCAGCAATCGTGACTTGCTTGTGAAGATTGCGCGACGCAGGTTCTCTGATTCATCGTACCCATTGGCAATCGTGTTTCTTGGAGGGAACGGTGCAAGAGAAATTCAAGACGCTCGCAAAATCACGAAGTCTGCCGCATCTCGCGGCCCAGCATGAGCTGGCACTTGAGATCGCAAGCTGGCACGTATCCGAAGCGGAACTTCTGGACGCCTACAACACTCTCGAAAAGCGCAACGCCGGGCGAGCGGGCGAATTCGATGAAGCCGGTCACGGCCCGGAACGCGGTCTCCCTGAGCGCGCGCGGGCGGATAAAGCGCTACGTGAGAGTGAAGAACAGCTCCGCGCCATTTTCGATAATTCCCTCGATGCCGTTGTCGTGGTGGACGATTGCCGCCGCATCCTGGATGCGAATCGTTCGGCGCTGGAGATGTTCGGCCGCGGCAAAGAAGAGCTGAAGGGCGCGAAGCTCGATGATTTCATGCCGATTGGCCGCGAGGAAAATCTCGAGGCAGAATGGCAGGAGTTCCTTCAGTCGGGAGAGCAGCGCGGAGAGTGCGAAATCCTGCGCGCCGGCGGGACCAAGCGGATCGTCACCTACAGTTCGAAGGCGAATGTGCTCCCGGGCCGGCATGTCTCTTCGTTGCGCGATATCACGCAACGCAAACATGCGGAACACTCGCTGCGCGAGCTGTCGCACCGCCTGATGCAGCTTCAGGACGAAGAGCGGCGGCGCATTGCGCGCGAACTGCACGACAGCACCGGACAGTGCCTCGCGGCGCTACATATGAATCTCGAACGGGTTCGACGCGACGCCGAACACCTGGGGCCGAAAGCTCGCCAGGCCCTCGAGGACGGCTTGAGGTTGTCGCAGCAATGTTCGTCCGACGTGCGCACCATCTCCTATTTACTGCATCCGCCGCTACTCGATGAAGTCGGCTTGGCGCCGGCACTGCGCTGGTACGCGGACGGTTTCGCCGAACGCAGCGGAATCCGGGTTGCGCTGGACATACCGGACGAATTGAATCATCTCCCGAAGGACGTCGGCACCACGCTGTTCCGCATCATTCAGGAGAGCTTGACCAATATCCATCGTCATTCGGGCAGCGCGACGGCGCGTATCCGTTTCGCGGCGCACGGCGGGCGCATTCAGCTTGAAGTCAGCGATACCGGGCGTGGCATCGAAGTCGAAACACTGCGCGCCGGCGAGGAAGGTGTTCGAGGCCTGGGAGTTGGAATCGCCGGAATGCGCGAACGTGTCCGGCAGTTGGGCGGAGAACTGGAGATCGAGCCGGGGAAGCCAGGCACGATCGTAAGAGCGATACTTCCTATGGAGGCAAACAATGGCACCTTTGCGGCTGCTTGTGGCAGATGATCACGAGATCGTCCGAAAGGGGCTCCGCTCTTTGATCGAAGAACAATCCGGATGGGAAGTCGCGGCGGAGGCGGGTGACGGGCGCGAGGCTGTCGAAATGGCTAAGCAGGTGAAGCCGGATGTGACCGTGATGGACATCGGCATGCCTTCGCTGAACGGCCTCGAAGCAACACGGCAAATCATGAAATCGGTCGACAACTCGAAGGTACTGATCCTGACCATGCATGATTCGGATCCGTTGATCCGCGAGGTCCTCGATGCGGGCGCGCGCGGGTACGTTCTCAAGACCGACGCGGGCCGCGATCTCGTCACGGCAGTTGACGCTTTGCGCCGCAACAAGACCTTTTTCACATCAAAGGTCGCGCAAATGGTTCTTGACGGCTATTTGAAAAAAGATCCGGCGCCTGAGGATCGCCGGGGAAGGACCGGCCGGCTGACGCCTCGTCAGCGCGAGATCGTGCAACTCCTCGCCGAGGGCAAAAGCAGCAAGGAAGTCGCCGTGGCCCTGAATCTCAGCGTAAAAACGGCGGAAACGCACCGCGCGAACATCATGCGGCGGCTGAATTGCCACTCGGTGAGCGAGCTGGTTCGCTACGCCATCCGGAACAATATCGTCGAGCCGTAAAGCTACAGGCGCGGGCGACCCAGAAATGCGATCGAAAATTAATTTCTTGCGCGCCTGCCCGTATCTCTCTCCCTTTCCTACAGCAATCACCCGATTGCCCTTCATTGTGAGTGCTGCTGTAGTAGTCCCGATGGCCGCCAATGGGTTCTTCGGGAGTGAAATACGATGGTGCGCCCGCGAATTCTCGTAGTCGATGACCACGAATCCGTGCGCTCGCTGATCCGCGATATTCTCGAGTCCGAACCCGGTTGGGAAGTCTGCGGCGAAGCGGCAGATGGCGAAGAAGCGATCGCCGCGGCCACCGCGCTTCTCCCGGACATAGTAGTCATGGACTTCATGATGCCGAAGCGCAACGGTCTCGACGCCACTCGCGAAATCGTGCGCGCCATGCCGCAGGCGATCGTCCTCCTCGTCTCGCTCTACGCATTTCCTGAGCTCAGCCGCCAGGCGCAAGAAGCGGGCGCGCTCGGCTGCATCCTCAAGCCGGAATCCAGCCAAATGTTAGTGCCCGCCATTCGCAGTCTGATCGCCCGCCGGCCATATTCCCCGTCCGCAAACGAGACGCCAACGTGATTCAACCCCGCATACCTTTCATCCTCCGCCGGCGTCAGTAATTCGCTGTATTTTCGCCGGACGCTTTCTATAGTTTCCTTGGTGCTGGAATCAAATCGATTTTGCCGGCCGCGAACCGGACGCATTTTCGCCGCTCAGCCATCGCACCGAGGTGCAATTTGAGCCAGACCGCTCCGTTCTTCCAGGGCCCCGCGCCGAGGCGCACGCTAAAGTCCCATTCCATGCTCCGTCACCGGCGCGAAGCGGCGCGCGAAGCAAATCAGCTCGCCCGGCGACGACGCGATCTCGCGCCTCTTCCAGGACTGCCACCAGCGCGTCTATCGCATGGCACTGCGCATCACGCGCAACGATCACGACGCGGAAGACGCGCAACAGGAAACGATGGTGAAGGCGTTCCGCCATCTCGATCAATTTGAAGGCCGCGCCCGCTTCACCACGTGGATCTCGCGCATCGCCATCAACGAGAGCTTGATGAGCTTGCGCAAACGCAACGACCTCCGCCGCGTCCCGCTCGATGACGTCGCGGAAACGGCCGAGGACACTTTTGCGTTGAGGCAGTTTCGCCCGCCGGCCGAAAATCCGGAGGCAAATTTTGCCCGCCGCGAATTGCGTGCTTCTATAAACGAAGCCATCGGCAGCCTTCGTCCGCTCTATCGCGACGTCTTCGTCTTGCGCGCAGTCGACGAGCTCTCGACTTCGGAAACCGCTCGCGCGCTGAAACTCACGGCGAGCACCGTAAAGACGCGCCTCCGCCGGGCGCGCGTCGAACTCCGCTATAAATTACGGAACGCGTGGACACGCCCGGCTTCAATCCCCGGATTCCGAACCGAACGCTGCGCGGAGTGTGGCGACTAGCTCGGCCCGGCTTCGTTCAAGTTCGATAGCTTGCGTTAATGTGGATGTATTCCTTGGTCAAATCGCAGGTCAAGATTCGCGCCGCCGCGTTGCCGCCGCGCAGATGGACGCGAATCGGCACGAATTTCCGCAGCATCCGGCGGCGCACGGTCCGTTCGCTGAATCGAACTTCGAGCCCGTTTCGGCAGACGAGCGTACCGGCTAAATGAATGTGCACGCGAGCGGGATCGAATCGCACTCCCGCGCGGCCTGCCGCGGCCAGAATGCGCCCCCAGTTGGGATCCCCGCCGGCGAGCGCCGTCTTCACGAGCGGCGAGTTGGCGATCGTCCGGGCGACGGAATCGGCGTCGCGCTCCGTGCGCGCGCCGCGCACTTCGATCTCGACGACTCTCTGCGCGCCTTCGCCGTCTTCGACAATTGCAAGCGCCAGCTTGCGGCACACTTCCTCCAGCGCTCCCGTGAATCGCGGAAAATCTGAATGTCGTGCGCCGATGGCGCCCGCGTCGGACGCTCCATTCGCCAGCAACGCCACGGTATCATTCGTCGAAGTGTCGCCATCCACGGTGATGGCATTGAAGGTCCCGCGCACAGCGCCCCGCAAAGCTCTTGATAGGTCCGCCGGAACGAGTTCCGCATCCGTCACGATAAACGCGAGCATCGTCGCCATGTTGGGCTGAATCATTCCCGAGCCTTTCGCGCATCCCAACAGCCGCACTACTTTTCCGCCGATTCGACAATGCGCGGCCGCCCACTTCGGCCTCGTGTCCGTGGTCATGATCGCGCGAGTAACTCCGGAGAACGAATCCGGCTTCGACGATTTGCTCCGCCAGAGACCGGGGAGAGCGCGGATGATCTTGTCGACGCGCAACGGAACGCCAATCACGCCGGTCGAGCAGACCAGCACTTCGATCGCCTTGCAGCCGAGCACGAGACTCGCGGCATCGGCTGTGAGCCGTGATGCCATCAACCCCGCCGCTCCCGTCGCGCAATTCGCATTTCCCGCGTTCACTACAATGGCACGAACACGCGATCGGCTTCGCTGAAGGTGTTCGCGGCAGAGGATGACCGGCGCCGCTTGCACGATATTCTTCGTGAACATCGCGGCTGCCGGCGCCGTTGTTTCGCTGACGATCAGCGCCAGATCGAGACGTGACTTCTTCAAGCCGCACGCCGCAGCCGAAAAAGAAAATCCCTTTGGGATATCGCTTGGAGCAGGGCGGGGCATTATTCGGCGGACACCGGTTCGGACGTCACCGCGACGACATTTAGCAGCTGGTGTGCCGGCGCCAGATCGACGAAGACGGCCGCAAGCCGGCACGTCCGCGCCTTCGGGCAATGAATGCAGTCGCGATCGACTTTTTCGTGCAGCGCGAAACGATTCGTCGCGCGGAATCCCTGCCGGTGAAAGAATTCCGGCACGCTCGTGAGCGCAAATACGCGCGAAATTTTTCGGCGTTCGGCCAGTTCAAGCGCGCCCTTCACGAGCCGCGCGCCAAGCCCCTGCCCGCGAATATCCGGATTGACCGCCAGCGAGCGGATTTCCGCGAGATTCGCGTTGTACCATTCGACCGAAACGCAGCCCGCGATTTCCGTGCCCTCCGCCGCCACCACAAATCCGTTCAAATGCTTGCGAATGTCGCTCTGATCGCGCGGCAGGAGAATTCCTTCTGCCACGTAGTGCTCGATGAGCTTGTGAATTGCCGGGATGTCGGCGGCGCGCGCCTTGCGCGTTTTCATCGCGCTGCTCCCTGCGCGCCCAGCCTCGCGTGTAATTGTTCGAGCGCCGCGCGAACTGACGCCGTCGAGGTCCCGCCGGGAGTGCTCTTGCGCGAAATCGCGGATTCGAGAGTCACCGCCTGGAAATAATCGGCGCCAAAGGCCGCGGAAATTCGCTTCAGATCTTCGAGCGGAAGCTCGGTAATCGACTTCGATTGCTTCTCCGCCTGCTTCACCACGCGGCCGATAATTTCGTGCGCCTCGCGGAAAGGAACGCCGCGCGCCACGAGATAGTCGGCGGCCTCCGTAGCAAGCAACGCAGGATTTGCGGCGCCCGCGCGGAGTTTCGCTTCATGGAAACGGGTCGCGGCGAGTGCGCCGCTAGCGACCCGCACCATCTGGACCGCCTCATCATGCGCGCCGAAGACCGGCTCTTTGTCTTCTTGCAAATCACGCTGATAGCTTGACGGCAGCCCTTTCATCGTGATCAGCAGGGACACGAGCGCCGACGTGATTCGCCCACTCTTTCCGCGAATCAGCTCCCACGCGTCCGGATTTTTCTTTTGCGGCATCAGGCTGCTACCTGTCGAGAACTCATCCGGCAAAGCGACGTAGCCAAATTCGCTCGATGCAAAGAGCACGAAGTCCTCGCTGAGCCGCGAAAGATGCGTCGCCAGCACGGAAAGCGCGAACAGATACTCGAGCGCGAAATCGCGGTCGCTGACGGCATCGAGGCTGTTCGCCGTGATGCCGGAAAATCCGAGCTCGCGCGCCATCGCCTGCCGGTCGATCGGAAACGCGCAGCCAGCCAACGCTCCCGAGCCGAGCGGACAGACATCGGCGCGCGAAATCACGGTTTCAAAGCGGTTGGCATCGCGCAAGTAAGCCTCCGCATGCGCCAGAAGCCAGTGCGAGAGCAGGATCGGCTGCGCATGCTGCATGTGCGTCGTGCCGGCCATCGGCACGCCAAGGTGCCGTTCCGCTTGATCCGCGAAAACCTCGATCAGTTGGCTCACAGCTTCCGCGGTCGCGCGCGCCGCGTCCTTCACAAACATCCGGAATTCCGTCGCGATCATTTCGTTCCGGCTGCGGCCGGTATGCAGCTTCGCGCCGGTTGCACCGAGCGACTCAATCAACGCCAGTTCGACAAAATGATGCACATCTTCGGCGTTCGATGCATCGAGCCATGCCGTATCCGATTTCGAGCGTCGTTCGATTCCATCCAGAGCGCCGAGAATTTGCGCGCGTTCGTCGCTCGTCAGCAACCCTGCGCGCTCGAGCCCCTTCGCCCACGCGCGATCGAGCGAGAGCTCGTAGGGAAGCAGCCGCCGGTCGAACCGCCACGATCGCTGGAATTCGTAGAAAGACGAATCGGGTCCCGCCTGAAACCGTCCGCCCCACATCTTGTCTTTGCCGGGTTGACTCACCGTCTGGCTTTCTCCTGCGGCACCGTGATGGGAAGCGCGAACAAATTGATAAATCCTTCGGCGTCCTTCGGATTGTAGCCCGTCATGCTGAAGCTCGCGAGTCCGGTGCGATAAAGGGAATTTGGCGATTGCCGCCCGGTTACCGTCACGTTGCCTTTGTAAAGCTCGAGTCCCACCGAGCCCGTGACACGGCTCTGCGAGCTGGCAAAGAACGCATCCAGTGATTCACGCAGCGGCGTAAACCACATGCCGTAGTAAACCATCTCCGCATAGCGCAGGGCCAAAATCTGCTGATAGTGCGACGTCTCGCGATCGAGGCACAGCGTTTCGAGTTCTCGGTGTGCTGTGACCAGCAGCGTTCCTCCCGGCGTTTCATACGCGCCGCGCGATTTGATGCCGACCAGCCGATTTTCGACGATGTCCGTGCGCCCCACGCCGTGCGCCGCCGCCAACGCATTTAGTTTGTCCACCAGCTCGATGGGCTTCAGCTTCTTTCCGTCCACCGAGACCGGAATCCCCGCCTCGAACCCAATTTCAACGCGCGCTGGTTTCTCGGGCGCCGCTGCCGGCGAGACGATCCATTGCCACATCGCCTCTTCGGGCGCGTTGGCTGGATCTTCCAGCCGGCCGCCTTCATGGCTCAGGTGCCAGATGTTGCGGTCGCGGCTATAGATGTTGGCCTTGGTTTGCTCCACCGGAATGTTGTGTGCGCGGGCATACGCGATGGCATCCTCGCGCGAGTTGATCGTCCATTCGCGCCATGGCGCGATGATCTTCAGCTCGGGACCGAGCGCCTTCGCCGCAAGCTCGAAGCGCACCTGGTCGTTTCCTTTTCCGGTGCAGCCGTGCGCCAGAGCGTCGGCGCCGACTTTGTGCGCCAGCTCCACCTGCCTCTGCGCCAAAATCGGCCGCGCAAAGGAAGTCCCCAACAGATATTTGTACTCATAGACTGCGCCGGCGCGAAGTGTCGGCCAGATATAGCCGGTGATGAATTCCTCGCGCAGATCTTCCACATACGCCGCGCTCGCTCCCGTGGCCAGCGCCTTGCGCCGCGCCGCTTCGAGGTCTTCTTGCTGCCCGAGATCGCCGATCATGGCGATCACTTCGCAGCCGTATGTTTCCTTGAGCCACGGCATGATGATCGATGTGTCGAGTCCGCCCGAATACGCAAGAACCACTTTCTTCGGCTTCGCTCTCTTCGTAACCGGACGTACCGCCGCCTCATTCACCGCCGATTCCAGCGGCGCCGCGCCATGGCCGTTCCCGGCGTGCGCGCCGTTGTGGCCGTGTTTGCGTTTCGTCCTGTGCATCAATTGTTTGGTCGCCATCAAATTCCTTTTCTAAGAAAGAAGCGTCAGCAGAATCGCCTTCTGCATGTGCAGGCGGTTTTCCGCCTGGTCAAACACAATCGAGCGCGGCGAATCCATCACCGCGTCGGTCACTTCCATTCCACGGTGCGCCGGAAGGCAGTGCAGAAAGACAGCGTCGGGCGCCGCCTGCGAGAACAATTCGTCGTTGATTTGAAATCCCGCGAACGCGGCGGCACGCTGCGCGGATTCTTCTTCCTGGCCCATGCTCGTCCACACGTCTGTGTAGATGCCTTGCGCTCCCGCCACCGCTTCTTGCGGCGAATCGAAAAGTTCAATCTTGCCGCGGGTCTCGCGCGCCGCTCGCCGCGCTTCCGCCACGATACCCGGGTCCGGCTGATAACCCGCGGGCGTCGCCACGCGGACATGCGCGCCCACCCTCGCACCAATGCTCAGCAGGGAATGGCAGACGTTGTTGCCGTCGCCGACATAAGCCAGCTTCATTCCGCGCAAGCCGCCGAAATGTTCCTCGAGCGTGAAAAAATCGGAAAGCGCTTGGCACGGATGGAAGCGATCGGTGAGCGCGTTAATGACCGGAATCCGGGCGTTTTCGGCCAATTGGTCGAGGATGGATTGTTGAAACAGGCGCGCAACGATTCCATGCGTCCAGCGTTCGAGGCTTCGCGCGACATCGGGCACCGCTTCGCGTTCACCGAGATGCGAGGTGGTGTGATCGAGAAACGTCGACGATCCTCCCAGGCTCGCGATCCCGACTTCGAACGTCACGCGCGTCCTCAGCGACGGCTTCTCGAAGATCAACGCGAGAAAACGGCCGGCGAGCGCGCCGCGATATCGATCGGGTCGCCCTTTCACGTCGGCGGCAAGGTGCAGGACATCGCGCACTTGCGCGGCGCCCCACTCCATGCCGGTAAGAAGATCGTGTTGCAGTGGAATGGTGGTTGCAGTTGCGGTTGCCATGATGACCTCGATTACCTCGCCGCGAGCGGCATCGCCGCCTCGCGCTCTCCGGCCGGAGTCCATTGCTTCTGCGGAGCGGGCCTTTCCGCCGTTTCCGCGTGGATGGATTTTGGCCGCGGTGTTTTCGCAAATACGGTTTCGACCTTCGATAGAAATTCCTTCACGTGAGCCGCTTTGATATTGAACGGCGGCAGAAAACGCAGAATATGTTCGTGCGTGCAATTGATGATCAGTCCGCGCGCCAGGGCCTGCTCGACGAATGCGGCGCCTTCGACCGTCAGGTCAAGGCCGAGAATCAATCCTTCGCCGCGCACTTCGCCGATGAAATCAAAGCGCCCCGCCAACTTCCGCAGCCCGGCAACAATCTCGGCGCCGCGCGCGCGGGCATTTTCCATCAGCTCTTCGTCCTCGATAATGCTGAGTACTTCGAGCGCGGCAGCGCATACCAGCGGCCCGCCACCGAAAGTCGTGCCGTGAAGTCCGGGCGAAAGCGCGCCAGCAAACTCTTCATTTGCGAGGACAGCGCCAAGGGGAAGCCCGCCGCCGAGCGGCTTCGCCACCGTGACGATGTCCGGCTTACCCGCAAATTTCTGATACGCGAATGGCCGACCCGTGCGCCCGAGGCCGCACTGAATCTCATCCGCGATCAGGGCTGCACCGTTCCGCGTCGCCAGCTCGCGCGCGCGATTCCAGAAAGCCTCGCTGACGGGGAAAATTCCGCCTTCGCCCTGAATCGTTTCCAGAATCAGCGCGCACACGCCGGAATCGAACTTCGCTTCGAGATCGTCCACGTCATTGAATTCGACGAAATCGGCGCCCGGCACGAGCGGCATAAACGGCTCGCGATACTTCGCCGGGTAAGTAATCGCGAGCGCGCCGAACGTGCGTCCATGAAATGAATTCGTCAACGCGAGAATGCGCGTTTTCGGCGCCGCGCCGTTCGCGGCGTGCTTCTTGGCGTAGGCTCGCGCAATTTTCAGGGCGCCTTCGATCGCTTCCGTGCCGCTGTTCGTGAAAAATACGCGATCGAGGCCCGACCATTTTGAGAGTTTCTTGGCCAGCGGCCCTTGATACGGATTGTGAAACAGGTTCGAAAGATGAATCGCGCGGCCCGCTTCACGCCGGATGACTTTGGTGAGGCGCGGGTGAGAATAGCCGAGCGCGTTGACGGCAATTCCGCCGAGAAAATCGAGATAAACGCGGCCGCTATCGTCGTGAAGGTAGCAGCCTTTGCCGTGCGTGAGGACGAGCGGCGGCCGCCGGTATGTATTCATCAAATGATGCGCTTCGTCGCGGCGAGCTTGTGCCGCGGCGCGCGCCGCCGTTGTTTTCTTCTTCACAGCGCCGCCGCCTTCGCGTCATCGACTTTGAACATCGGCGTCACCAGCGTGCCGTGTCCTTTTTCTCCGTTCGCAGCGGACAGCAGCGCGTTAGGCCGCGTCCCGCCCACGATTCGCACTTGCCTCACTCCTCCAGCCAGCGCGCGTTTTGATGCTTCGAGTTTCAGAACCATTCCGCCCGAAACTTTATTTTGCCGGATGAGTTCTTCGATCTCGGCGCCACTGACGGCCTGAAGCACTTTTTCGCCGTCGAGCACGCCGGCCACGTCCGTTAAAAAAATGAGCCGGTCGGCGCGGCAATATTCCGCGCAGGCCGCGGCCATGTGATCTGCATTGATGTTGTAGAGTTCGCCGTCCGAGCCGAGGCCCAGGCAGGATGCGACCGGCAAAAGATTTGCGCGCCAAAGCGATTCGATAAATTCAAGATTGACGCCGGTGAGATAGCCGACGTAGCCAAGACTCCCCGCGACTTCGTTGTGACTCATCGGTTCCGCCAAGAAACACGCGGAGTCCGCTGCGGAAATTCCAATCGCTGGCTGGCCCGCGAGCGTAATCGCAGCCGAAAGTTTTTTGTTGAGAAGTCCGGCAAAAACCATCACCGCAACGTCGCGCGTTTCGCGATCGGTGACTCGCAGTCCACTGACGAAGCGGCTTTCAATTCCCAGACGTTTCAACATCGACGTAAAAATTTTTCCGCCGCCGTGAATTACCAGAATTTCGTGCCCGGTTCGCGCGAGTTCAACCACCTGCCTCGCAATCAGCTGCACCGTCTCTCCGCTCTCAAGGAGGGCGCCGGCGATTTTGACGACTAATCTCACAGCAACCCCGCTGTATCGGAGTAGTCCAGCATAACGTTCAAATTTTGGACGGCCTGGCCGGCGGCGCCCTTGCCGAGATTGTCGAGGCAGGAAACGATGACGAGGCGGCGGCCGGAATCGTCGAGTGCAAATCCGATGTCGCAGAAATTGGTCCGAATTACGTGATTTAGCTCGGGAATTTCGCCATTTGGCGAGATTCTCACCAGAGCGCGATTGGCGTAAAAGCGGCGGTAAACGGTCTCGATTTCCTCGCGGGAATGTGGTTCGGCGAGCCGGACGTAGAGTGTGGAAAAAATGCCACGTTCTATCGGCAGCAAGTGGGTAGTGAAGGATAACTCATTTTCAGCGATTCCCGTGTGCTCGATGACTTCCGGCGTGTGCCGGTGCGAAAAAAGCGCATAGGCGCGAAAGTTTTCGTTCACTTCGACGAAATGGGTCTCGCGTTTCGGCTCTTTTCCCGCGCCGCTGGCGCCGGATTTGCAATCGCAGACCACGCCGCGGGAAAAATCGATCCAACCTTCGTTCACAAGCGGACGCAAACCCAGGATTACCGAGGTCGGATAGCAACCGGGATTGGCAACGAGTCGCGCGTTCTTCAATTTTTCAGAATAAAGCTCGGGCAATCCGTAGACCGCCTGATCGAGAGCCTCGCGCGGCGGGGCAGGGAGCTTGTACCAGCGCGTGAATGTCTCCGGATCGGCGAAACGAAATGCCCCGCTCAAATCCACAACGCGGAGTCCCGCGGCAAGCAATTCGGGGACGAGCTCGAGCGACGCTTCATGGGGCGTGGCGAGAAACGCGACGCTCGCGCCGCTCTTGCGGATGGCGTCCACGGAGAAAGTGCGGCAAGGCGCCTCGCCCCACCCGCGCAGTTGCGGGAAGATTTCGGTGAGGCAATGCACGTTCGCGTGGGAGTCACGCAAATAAAAAGTGGGCTTTTCGAGATTGGGATGCCGAAGGAGGATGCGGGCCAGTTCGTATCCTGCGTAGCCCGTTGCTCCGACGACGGCAACCCGTGCGGGGTTGCTCATCGCATGAGCTCCTTGAGGCGCTTGACGAGAGCGAGGCAGGACGGCTTCGACGGCGTGATGATGAGAACCGTGTCATCGCCGGCGAGAGTTCCCGCGACCTCGTTCCATTTCTCGGCATCGACTGCCGCGGCCAAAGGCTGCGCGCCTCCCGGCGGCGTTTTCAGGACGAGCATGTTTTGCGCCGGGCGAATGTCGAGAAGAAATTCGCCGACGGCGCGGGCCAGTGGTGGAAGGGCGGGCGTCTCTTCAGCCCCCGCGGCGAGAGGCCGATAACCTTCCAGCGTCTTCACGAGCTTGAGTTCGCGAATATCGCGCGAGAGCGTTGCCTGCGTGACGCGCAGACCCTGGCGCACGAGCTGACGGCGCAAGCCGTCCTGGCTCGCCACCGGCGTCCGCGCCAAGAGCTTCAAAATCTGTCCCTGCCGAAACCGTTTCTGTGTATTCATGCGCGCGTCTGAGTAATTATGCAGACCTGTGTATATTCATACGCATGGACAATTACTGTCAATAGAAAAGTTGCAGTGGGTGAGAATGTGCGGGGATGACAGGCGCGGCGGAGATCGACGAGGATGCAAGCGTGTGGTGCAGAAATGAGGTGGAGATCAGCGTGCTGCCGACAGGGGGAAAGTCCAATTCAACAACCGCACCCTCGCCTGCGGCGGGAATGCGGCACCCGGAAATGCAAGTACAACGGCAAAACCCAAAAAGCGATAGACTATATCGCCAATTACCGCGGTGGTAGCTTCCATCCTCGTCACGCGTCAAGCGCAACGATGAGGAACAAGAGGAAAAGCGGCGCACGAAAGAGTTGGCCACCCGCCGGGTGCTCGCAAGAAGTACCGTGCCGGCTTGGGCATTTGCGGCCGCGCTCTTTGTCGCATTGTTCGGAATAGTTGAAATCGGCACGCAGTTTGTGAAAGGCCGGAAACTAAAGGGCACGGTGCATTTTGTTCCTGACGCGCAATATTACGGGTTGGCCGGTGATGATAGTCGGACGGATCTGCGCGCAAATGGGACGTTTACCTATGACGGTGTGGACACGCTGATTGTTGCGAACGCGTTCATAAAAGGGACGAAGCCCAACTCAAGGATGAATGCGCAGGTTTTGACGCACGACGGGCTGGGTCCGACTGTCTGGGTTAATAGCCTTACGCTTCACGGTCACACGCCTGTACGGGCATTGATCGACCTATGTCTCCCGCCCGTTCAGGCAAGACGTGGTAGGCCTCTACGCGCTCGGTTGGTGCTGCGCGACACGTACAATCGGGAGCATTGTCTTGACCCGGTGGACTGGCCGTGGATTGGGCAGAAAAAGACATAAACGGCTGCTGCGCGCTCCACGAGTTGCACGAATTGCGAATCCGCTAGGTATATAATTGGTTCGGTTTTCGGATGCCCACCTTTCTTGAACAATTCGTGCTGCCGGTGCTTGCGGGTTTGGTCATCGCAGTGATCGTCCTTAATCCGTTCAAATTTGATTTGAAACAACAGGTCGCGCTCGGTATTGTGACCATCGCGTTGGCTTATTTCGTTGGTCACACAGCATACATAGCTCGCGAAAAAACCGATGTGGTCGGCAAAGCAGCGCTACAGGCGGAAAGCATTCCGTCGAGTCCTGCTTCGTCCCCTTCTGAACCAGTGCAGCAAAGATCGTTTACCAACAAAACGGCTCGGGAATTGCTCCAACTATATGAGGGCCGCACTATGATTCAGGCCGACGGTTTGATGGAACCTTTCAAAGGTCAATGGATTAGAGTTTCTGGAACAGTGCTGCAGTTGATACCGGACTCCTCTGGGGCGACGGCTGTACTCAAATCCCAGCCGAACGACACCATCAATGCCCGGTTCGATAAGAAATGGGATATGTCGCTACGCCGTCTCAGTACGGGCGAAGAGGTTACGATACAAGGGAAGATTGCCGATGTGCAAAACGGCCAACAACTCTACCTCCTAGATTGTGAGTTCTAAGCCCGCGTTCGCCGCAACCTAGAGCCTAGGGGACTTTCCCGTTATGAGAGCTTGTCAAGTTCACCGAGCACGTTGCGCAGACGGACTTTGTTTTTTTGATTCTGCCAGTCGAGCAGCGCCTGCTTAACTCTTTCCATATCGAGTTCTGGGAGCCAATTAGCGGATCCATTTCTTACTAGCCCGTCCGCCATAACAAGAGCTTCCCTTTCTATGGTTTGCTTTGGAGTGTCGGGCTGTCGCCCCGGTGTTAGGATATGTGTCAGAATGGAAAAATCTTCTAGACCTTTGACTATGTTTGCTGGATAACCGGTACAGGTAGGCTCGACAAATATCCAGGCCATGTCTTGAAGCACCTTCGCGTATGAGCGGTGATATTCCAATTTAATTAGCTTTCTTACCTTTTTCCTAACATCAAAAATAGCCCAAACGGATACGAGAAGAGCGACGACGGACACCGTCAGCGACACTAATTCCATTTGGATCAGCTCCTGTACTTCACTTCTTCGACGCCGCGTTGACGACGAAGAAAAGCGTGCGCGACGTTAGCTCTCGGTCCCCTTTGTCCCTTTTCGGCGGGTAGGCCGGGGCCTGGGTTTCGGATTCGTGTTGGTCCGCCGAACCTGGCGGAAGGATACCACCTTCGTATTTCACTGGAGGGTTAGAAGGCGCGGCGATGGAGGCACGACTCAATTTTTCTTTTCGTGTTGCGTCTGAGCCGAACGCGTTGCGGCAGGCAAAACCAAGACCCACATGTAACACCGACATGTGGGGCACCCGAAAGCCAAGACCTCGATTTACATCTGTATCGCCCGCCGCGAATCTTCGCCCGTCGCAATCGGTCATTAACGAAAAGGGCACAGTATACTCAGAAGTACTATAGGCGTCGGTAATTTCGCACCATAGCCTCTCGATATACGCGCCGCAATTTCGGTTCGAGAGGATAACATGTCGATTAAGACCATTCTTTCAGCATTCTTGACGTCGGCCCTGGTATTCGGTCCCGTCGCCGCTATGGCTCAGGATCAGGTGAAACCGTTCTTCCTAGAGGACGGCACGCCGATCAAGCTCGTTCTCAGCCAGAATCTCTCTTCCGCCACCGCTCACACCGGCGATCTCGTCGCCTTCGAGACGGTCGAAGACGTCAAAGTCCAGGGAGTGGTCGTCATTCCGCGTGGCTCGAATGCATGGGCCACGATCACGGACGCCCAGCACAAGCGCCGGCTCGGCCGTGCCGGCCATCTCGATCTGAATATAGATAAGGTCCGGCTGGCCGATGGCGAAAAGGTTCTGCTGCGCGCCGTCGAAGGCGGAAGCGGGGGCGGGCATCAGGGCGCCATGATCGGCGCAATGGTGGCTACCAGCATTTTCACCTTCGGTGGGTCCGCGTTATTCCTGCTCATGCACGGCAAGGACATGAAGATTCCTGAGGGCACGCAAGTGAGCGCATTCATTCAAGGCGATGTCGCCCTCGACCCCGCAAAGTTCGCTCCCGATGCCCTTGCTCCGAGGCCAGTCGCACCAGCCCCAACATCGTCCTCGGCTGTGTCAGCGGCAGCGCACGCGCAACCTCAAATGAATGAAGTCGCTCAGCCGCAAGAGGAATCTCTCGGGGCCGTTGCCCGCAGACTGCGGGAACAGCAAGCAGCGGAGCAAACAGCACAGAAGCCAGATTAGGCGGGTGGCGCATTCTCGCGGCGGGGGTGAGGATGCGGGTGTTGAATCGAGTCGGGGTGTGGTTGAATGGGACGCGGCCTGTTTCTCGATTGTCCAAGTAGACGATTCTATCTGGGTTCCCGATCCGGCGTGCACGCGTTCTCTTCGCCGCACTGGTAAAAGCGGTAGCTGCTCCACGCCCACAATTTCGCATCCGCGACGAGACCGCGTTTCACCGGATTCATGTGCATGTAGTTCAGCTTCTCGATCATCTTCTTCCCGCTCCACACATTGAAATCGTAGAACCGCGGCTGCCAGAAACTTCTGGGCGTGCCGCCCGACGCCTCCTGCCACAGACGCAATTGGCCGGCACTGCGCGGCCGTCTTGTCTTCCGGCGCAGCAGTCTTGATACGCGCTGTTTCAGCATCTGCATCGCGGTTGACGGGGTGCCAACCGCCGGCTCCGAGATCAGCAGATGAACGTGTTCCGGCATCACCACGAAGCCGACGAGGCGGAATCGATATTTCTTCCGTACCTCGTTCAAGATCTTGAGGAACAGATCCCGCTTGCGTGCTGCGCCGAGGAGTGGGCGTCGACGGTAGCAACTGCACGTAATGAAATGCAATTGCCTCTGGCCATAGCGCCGTTCGAGTTTGTTACGCATCGCATGCGCCGCGCCTGCGGCCATCGGGCGTTCGACGGGGGAAAGTCAAAGTCAAGAACCGCACCCTCGCCTGCGGCGAGAATGCGGCACCCGGAAATGCAAGTGCAACGGCGAACCTCAAAAAGCGTAGAACTGATGCGCTAGCCACCGCACTGGTACCATCCGTACTTGTCAGGCGTTGGACGGGGAAAAGTCAAAGTCAAGAACCGCACCCTCGCCTGCGGCGAGAATGCGGCACCCGGAAATGCAAGTGCAACCGCGAACCCAAAAAGCGTAGAACTGATGCGCTAGCCACCGCACTGGTACCATCCGTACTTGTCAGGCGTTGGACGGGGGAAAGTCAAAGTCAAGAACCGCACCCTCGCCTGCGGCGAGAATGCGGCACCCTGAAATGCAAGTGCAACGGCGAACCCAAAAAGCATAGAACTCATACGGTAACTGCCGCAGGGGTACCATCCATCGTCGTCAGGCGTCAAGCACAACGATGAGGAACAAGAGGAAAAGTGGCGCACAAAAGAGTTGGCCACCCGCCCGGGTATGGCGGAAGGATGCCAACTTCGTAATTCGCTCGAAGGTTAGAAGGCGAGGAGAGGCGGGCCGGATCAGTCTTTCTTGTCGAATTGCGGGTGACCCGGCCGCGACGCGGAAGGCAAAGCCAGGCAGGCGCCTCCGGATGGCCGAGCACGAAAATGCGCGCAGAGAAACGCCGGCAAGATGCCGGCGCTACGTGAGAGGACGCTCGGGGCGCAAATCAATTTTTCTTCGCGAGTTGCGTCTGCGCTTCCGGACGGAACGGTGCACAGCCTGAAGGCTGTGCTACTGGGAGCGGACGGGACCAAGACCCGCATGTAGCTGCGACCTGTGGGGCACCCGGCGGGAGGGTACGGGAAACCGCAGATCCCTCGACTGCGCTCGGGATGACACCAAAACCAAAGTGCGGCGCTGGGAGCGATCAAAGACAGGACCCGCATGTAGCTGCGACGTGTGGGGCACGCGGCGGGAGGGTACGGGAAACCGCAGATCCCTCGACTGCGCTCGGGATGACACCAAAACCAAAGTGCGGCGCTGGGAGCGATCAAAGACAGGACCCACATGTAACAGCGACCTGTGGGGCACGCGGCGGGAGGGTACGGGAAACCGCAGATCCCTCGACTGCGCTCGGGATGACACCAAAACCAAAGTGCGCCGATCAGGGCCGAGGAGCGAGGGCGGGGCGGTACGGGAAACCGCAGATCCCTCGACTGCGCTCGGGATGACACCAAAACCAAAGTGCGGCGCTAATCGCGAATGACGAATTCGAGGCGGACGCCGGCGACCTCGATCATGTCGCCGGAATTGAGCTTGGTGGGATGCGTGATGGGCTGGCCATTGACTTTTGGCACGCGGTCGGCGGAGCCGACGTAGTAGGAATTGTCTTCGCGGCGATTGATTTGAATCGCGGCTTTCGGTGCGAACCAGCCTTTCAGCTTGACCGTGGCCATATCGGATTTTCCAACGACGGTAAGCTTGTCGGTGAGAGCAAATTCGTATTGATTTGCGCGGCCCGAGCGAACGATGAGAGTTGGAACCTTGAGGCGCGAGGGCGCGACCTGGACGCTTTCGCCGGCCGCCGCGACGCGTTGCAGGAATTCGCGGCGGTCTTTGGTATTGAGCATGACGGTTTCATTGATTTTGGGCGCGGAGGGCCGCGCCTCGCCGCCCTGCGCGCCGAAGCCGTTGGGATCGCGGCCTTCGGCGACCACAATCGTGTGCTTACCGATGGCCACCGAATCGCCGGGCTTGAGGGTCACCATTTTTACGCGCTGGCCGTTCACGAACGTGCCGTTCATGCTGCCAAAGTCTTCGAGCATCAGACGGCCTTCTTCGTTGAACACGCGCGCGTGGTAATGGGAGACCGCCGGGTTATCGATCACCAGGCCATTGTCGGGCGAGCGTCCGATGCTCACTTCGGTCCCGCCCACCGGCACTTCTTTCAGAACTGATTCCTCGAATTTCAGAACAAGTTTCGACATCGCAGCGCCTCCTAAGATGGCTCCCAAGAGCCCCAAAGCCAGTTCGAAATGCGTTCAAACGCGCTTGTGTGCTTTGGCGCGCGGCGAATCACGATGACGGTGACGTTGTCGTTGCCGCCCGCTTTCTTCGCCATCTCCACGAGCTGTTCCGCCGCTTTCTGCGCGTCGTGATTCGCGGCGAGGATTGCGGCAATTTGCGCGTCGGAGAGCTCGCGCGTGAGCCCGTCGGAGCAGAGAAGCACGGCGTCGCCCTCCATCATGAGCTCTTCGCTGACATCGACCTTGACCTCCGGCTCGACTCCGAGCGCGCGCAGCAGAACATTTTGCAGCTTGCTGCTGTTCGCCTCTTCCTCGGTCATCATTCCTTGCCGAACCTGTTCCGCAACGAAGGAGTGATCGTGCGTGAGCTGTTCGAATTCGCCGCGGCGCCAGCGGTACGCGCGGCTGTCGCCGACGTGTGCCAGGCTCATGCGGTCTTGAGCGAACTGAACTGCAACGACGGTTGCTCCCATGCCGCGGCGCGTTGCGCTCCGTTCCGCGGCTTCACGCACCGCGCGATTCGCCAGGCGTACCGAAGCCGCCAAGCGATTCGAAATCTCGGACACACCTTCGATGCGCTCGCCGGAGAACTCGAGCGACGGATTCGCTGCTGCTGCGCGGGCATGCGCGATAATCGTCTCCGTAACCAGCCGGCTGGCCACCTCGCCGGATGCCTGCCCACCCATCCCATCCGACAGGACGAATATGTTGAGCTCCGGCGCGAGAGCGAAAGAATCTTCATTGTTCTCGCGCACGCACCCCACGTCGGTGCGCGCGCCCACATCCAGCGCCACCCTCGCCTCCAGGTCAGCCATCACGCTTGTTGAACCGTTGCATGCCACCATATGGTATTCCGCTCGGGCTGCATCGCGCCTGCAAAGAGCGATCAGTGATCCCGCGCCTTGTCCTGGTTTTCGCTTGCCTTGATCGGCGTTACGTTCGAGAAGCCGGCCGATTCGAGCTTCTGCTGTTGCTTTCCTACGTCCTTGGAATCGAACGGGCCCGCCGCAACGACATAGAGCGCTCCGGGTCGGTCCGCCGGATGTCTCGTGACGATTACCGCGGGCAGCCCGAGCGCCTCCACTTTCTTTTTGTGCTGCTGAGCACGGTTTTCGAACACGAAGCGGCCGACCACCAAATAGGTCTGGTCGGCGGCGGCCGGCGGGAGTCCGCGGTTCGATGCGGCCGGATGAGACGGCCGATCCGAAGAGGATTCCGGGGGCGCTAGCGATTCGGGCGAGGGCGATTTATCTTTCGCGACAGGTTTCGGCAGTGTTTCGGCCGAGTCTACCGTTGGATGAGATTCCGCAGGAGGATTGGCGTCTTCCTGCGTCGTGGGGGCCGGCTCAACCACTTGGGCTTCGGCCGGCTTCGGTGCCCTGGGCTGAACCGATGGAACCGCGAGCGCGAAATCTGGCGGCTGCGGAGCCGCGGCGCGTACCGGCGGAGGAAGCCGCTTTGCCGACTTCGCGATGGCGATCGACCGGCCTGCGGCCAACCCTCCGAGTACGAGCACCGCTCCGAGCAAAACCCACAGAAAGGGCGACGCGCCCTTTCGCTCGGGGATCGCGGCCGCGAGTGGAACGCGCGGATGAGCAACTGGCGACGCGGCGGCCTGCGCCCGAGGGCGCGCGGCTGATGGAGCAACAGCAGGCGCGGTCGTAAACGCGGACGCGGAGGGCGAGCGCAGCGCGTTCTCCAACTCGGCGACCGAATGGAATCGCTTCTCGGGTTCCTTCTCGACGCACCTCAGAATGGCGCGTTCGATTCCCACCGGCAGAGTCGGTTCGATCTCATGCGGCGGCCGGGGTGATTCGCGCATCTGCTTCAGCGCGACGGCCACGGGATTGTCGGCACGAAACGCCGGCTCGCCCGTAAACATTTCATACAGCATCAATCCGAGCGAATAGATGTCCGTGCGATAGTCCACCCGCTTGCCGGCCACCTGCTCCGGCGCCATGTAGGCGGGCGTGCCGGCCATCGATCCCGTCAATCGCGTTTGCGTTTCCATGGAGCGCGCGATGCCGAAGTCCATCACCTTCACGTTGCCGAGCGCGTCGATCATCACGTTCTCGGGCTTCAGATCACGATGGACGATGCCTTGGGCATGGGCTTCCTTCAGACCGGCGCAAATCTGCAGCGCAACGTCCGTGCCTTTGCGCACCGAGTACGCCCCGAAGCGATTCAGCACCGAGCGCAGGCTTTCGCCCTCGACGTACTCCATCGATGTATAGGCAAGGCCGGCGATGCGATTGAATTCGTAAACGCGGCAGATATTTTTGTGAGTAATCTTGCGCGCGAAGAGCAGTTCGTTCTTGAAACGATCCATCATCGCCTGGTCGGAAGCGATCTCCGGTTTCAGGAGCTTCAGCGCCACCACCTCGCCGGTTTCGCGGTCGCGCGCCTTGTAGACCATCCCCATGCTTCCGTGGCCGGCTTCGCCGAGTATGTCGTAGCGCTGCGAGAGCGCCGCGAAGCTGGCCGCTCCCAGATTCGGCGCGACGTTCGTGCCGGCCCCGCTGCCCGAATTTGCAACGACTGCTGAGGCGGAGTCCGGCAAACGATTCGCGTCCGCTCGCGGCGCGGCAGCCTCCGGCGCATCGCTCAGGAGAACTGTGTCCTGACGCTGCGAACCAGCGCGCGGTTCGCGCGGATTTGACGGCCCCAGCTTCGAATTGGACTGCTGATCCATATTCGTCCCATCCAGAATAGACGAGGCGTGCACCGCGACCTATCAGGGTGGCAAGGCCGTGTAAGGAAAGAGTATCTGGTACTTTCGGCCGGCACCCCCGGCGGAGGGGGTGGCGCGGGTGCGCGCGCAGCGTGCGGTTCGCTGGCGGTGCAACGTGGCGTAATCATTTGGGGACATTCCGTGCAACAACGAGTTTTTCGATCGTCGGGCGCAGCTAGAATTGATGCGTTCCCGCAACTACTCGCCGGAGACATTTCTCCGGTCAACTTTGGGCGCGGAACGGGGTTCGATGCATTGGCTCCCAATTCAATCCACGGCTGTCCGAGCCGCAATTCGGACGAGGAGGATCGACCTATGAAGATGAGGATCTTGAGTCTTTTCGCGGCGCTGGCTCTCATGCTCGCACTCACGTTCCCGGCCGCGGCTCCCGCAGCGCCACCGGCAGGGAGAGCTCTCCCGGCAAGCGGCCAACCGGCGGCGGCCCAGCGTCATCCCGAAATCCATGAGGCCATCGAATCCCTACGCCATGCCCGCGCTCATATCCATGATGCCGCGCACGATTTTGACGGACATAAGGAAGAAGCGCTTCGCGCGGTCGACGAAGCCATCCATCAGCTCCAAATCTGCGAAAAGTTCGACCGCTAGTATTCAGGCGGAGTTTCCTAAGGCAGCGTCCCTCGGTATCGCCCCGCAAATCGGGGGAGGGACGCTGTTTTTTCTTCCAGGGGAGCAAATCTGCGGTTTGAGCGGCGCGAGCCGCTTGCTGAGGAGGTTACTGGGTGAGTTCTGACAGCGTGCTATTCGGACTGGGAGTCCGGCTGCGGCACCGGAAGCGCGGGCGCCGTCTTGCCTGCCGCGACTTCCTTCACGATCTTCGCGGTCAATTGCTTACTTGTCGCGCATTCCGAATCGTTAATCCGGCACTGCGCGAGCGTTAGTTTACAGCCGCAGGTACAGAATTCGGAGTTCATGCGCTTCAGCGCAATCTGCTTCTGCTTGGCATCGAGCCCGGACATGTCCACGCCCGGAAGCTCGGTGGCATTTTCCGCATTTTTCAGGAAAATCTGCCCGGTGTCTTCGAACGTTTCGATCTTCGCGTCGACCTGCATCCCGAGCAGGGCACGGACTTCACGCTCGTAGACTTCGGGCGGATAGAGCCCCACATGCTTCTGGACCACTCCGCCGTCCTTATTGACGATGAACGACGTCGGCAGAGCCGGGACGCCGCCGAAATCCTTTTCAAGTTCCGTGCTGTTCATAACAATCGGATAGTTGATATGGATGCTTCTCGCGAAGTTCTTCAAGACGTCTTCGGGAACCTCGTCCTCCGATATGCCGATGATTTGCAGTTGATCTTTGTAATCGTTCTGCAGCTTGACGAGATTCGGAATTTCTTCGCGGCACGGCGGACACCACGTCGCCCAAAAATTCACGATCACGACTTTGCCTTTCAGGGATGCGGTGGAAATGATGTCGCCATCCAGATCGCGAGCGAGGAAAAGCGGAATGGGCGAAGGGTTCTTCGCGAAGCGGATCACCGAGTCGTCGTCATCGGGTTCCTGCGCCGACGCTTTTTTGAGGCCTGGGTGCGGCGTCGCGACCTTGACCGTCCCGGGCTTGGCAATGGGTGCGTGGCCGGCCCGTACACCGCTCAGCGCGGCAATCAGAACTGCCAGCGCCGCACAGACCGTAGCCAGGAGTATTCCGAGTCGATTCATGGAGCGGCCACTTCCGCTTCAATCATTATGAGGCTTCTCGGGCTTGGAGCCAATAGACCGCGTGTTGGCCGTTGCGCATCAGAATGTTGGACTGCTGGGATGTTAAAATGTTTCGAGGAATGCGCACGATTTCGGGTGGCGTCACTCGCCGCGTCCCGTGCCGGGACGCGATTCCCAAACCGGCGTGAACGGGGAGAGCAGGTTGCCGGTACGAATCGGCTAAGCTGAGCGAATTCAAGCATCTGCAATTTGAAAGCGGCGCAACATTTAGGTCCCGGACTTGCAAAGGGAAATGTGCGGGTCGCGTTCCGACAAAACGATCTGCAGAGCGTTGTGAGTGAGGAGGAAGGGGCTTGCTCACGATGCGAAGTGGGTCGTTCCCACCTGCCTCTGAGAGGGAAGCTAGGATGGATGACCCCATGGCTCGGTCACGCCTAGGCCGGGCCAATGGAACGCGACCTTTCGGGGCCCCCGATCCCAAGCGGGGGCCCCACTTAATTTCGGCTTCACTTCCTGCGCGCTGGAACTCCGTTGCCCACGTAGACGAGCCCCGGCTTTCCGGGTTCAGTCGCGACACAATTTGCGTCATCTCAGTCGGAGCGTGCGCGTGGAGTGTTCGTGGCTAGCAGTTTGTTGAAAAACCGATTTCCGCTGCGACTTTATTTCAAAAAACTCGTCTGAAAGAAGGTAGGCCAAGGAGGCGAGCGAATGCGCGGAGACGATAACCAACAAGAAGGAATGTTCAGCTACGTTTCTCCCGAGAAGCGCGTACCAGCCGATCATCCGCTGCGACCGATCCGCAAGATGGTCGATGAGATTCTGAAAGAGATGTCCCCGCAGTTTCAGAAGCTGTACTCCGAGGTAGGGCGGCGCTCGATTGCGCCCGAACGGCTGTTTCGATCCCTGCTTCTGCAGATCTTCTATTCGGTACGCAGCGAACGCATGCTGATCGAGCAACTGCAGTACAACCTGCTGTTTCGGTGGTTCGTGGGGATGGAGATGGACGAGGCGGTGTGGAATCACGCGGTATACAGCAAGAATCGGGAGCGCTTGCTGAATGAAGAGGTTGCCGAGTCGTTTTTCCAGCGGGTGCTGGAACGAGCCAGGCCGTTTATGTCCGATGAACATTTCACGGTGGACGGGACGCTGATCGAAGCCTGGGCCAGCCACAAGAGCTTCCGACCAAAGGATGGGAGTGGGAAGTCTGCTGGACCGGGAGGAGAGGTCGACTTTAAAGGAGAAAAGAGAAAGAACGAGACCCATGAATCGACCACGGATCCGGATGCGCGGTTATACACGAAGTCCCGAGGGAGCGAGGCGAAGCTGAGCTATATGGGACATGTATTGATGGAGAATCGCAACGGACTTTTGCTGCAGACCTTTCTGAGCGAGGCGACGGGCAGAGCGGAGCGGGATGCGGCGCTGCTGATGGCGGAAGCGATCCCCAGCGGAAAGCGCGTGACGTTGGGAGGAGACAAGAACTACGACACGCAGGAATTCGTACGGGAACTCCGCGGGATGCACATCACCCCGCACGTGGCACAGAACACGAGCAACCGCCGAAGCGCGGTGGACGAGCGAACCACACGGCATGCGGGGTATGAGGTGAGTCAGCGAAAGCGCAAACGAGTGGAGCAGTCGTTTGGGTGGATGAAGATGGTGGGGATGCTAAAGAAAGTGAAGTTACGAGGGATCGAAAAGGTGGGGTGGCTGTTGACCTTCACCGGGGCCGCCTACAACCTGTGCCGATTGCGAAACCTGATGGCCAGAGCATGACCGGGAGTTGCGATTCGGATCCGCTGAGTAGACAGAACAACCCAACGCACTCCCTCACCATTCATTGATAACTCACAAATTCAGAACGGAAAGCTTGAAAAACTGAATTGTTCAACAAGCTGTTAGTCGTTCGCGCGGGTGGTCGCTATTGTGGGGGAACTCTGCGCAGGACCGGGATCCGCGCGCGGCGAAGGACATTTTCGACCACCGTTTCCTCCAGCCGTGAACCATCGTATTCAAAGTGCAGCAGTTTGTTTTCTTCGTCGAAGTGAAATCGTTGAAGGCCGTACGTGTTTGCGAACTCTCCCAGCGCGCGAAAGTCCCGGGGCTTCAGTCCGTGCTGGAGTTCATACGTCACCGTCATGAAGGTCATGGCCGCGATTATAACAAGTTTCCGTGCGTCACAAGTGCACGTGCCGGAGTCGCAGGGCGTTTGTAATTACCGAGACTGAACTGAACGTCATCGCGGCGCTCGCGATAACCGGACTCAGCAGCAATCCGAAGAATGGATACAGCACGCCGGCGGCAATCGGCACGCCCAGAATGTTGTAAACGAATGCGAAGAACAAATTCTGCCGGATGTTCCGCATTGTCGCGCGGCTCAGATTGCGCGCCCGAGCGATCCCGCGGATATCGCCTTTCACGAGCGTAATTGCCGCGCTCTCGATCGCCACGTCCGTTCCGGTTCCCATGGCGATGCCCACATTTGCCAGAGCGAGTGCCGGCGCGTCGTTTATACCATCGCCCGCCATCGCGACCGTGTGTCCCTGCGTTTGCAGCTTTCTTACGATCTCCACTTTTTGCTGAGGCAGAGTCTCGGCGAATACCTCGTCGATCCCCAATCGTTTCGCCACGCTTTCGGCCGTGGCTCGGCTGTCGCCAGTAACCATCAAGATCCGGATTCCGGACTTGTGCAGCTGTGCCACAGCTTCCGCAGCGGATCTCTTCACCGCGTCAGCAACTCCGAGGAGCCCAGCGATCTGCCCATCGATCGCGAAGAGCATGACCGTCTGTCCCTCGCGACGCAGCTCTTCCGCGCGCTCGCCCCAGCCGCCCAGCGCAACTCCCAGCTCGACGAACAATGCCGGATTGCCGAGCGCAACTTTCTTGCCGACAACCGTGCCGACTACACCCTTTCCCGGCAACGCCCGAAAATCCTCAACGTTCGCGAGCGCGAGGTTTTGTTCCGTGGCGGCGCGCACAATCGCCGCGGCGAGTGGATGTTCGCTCGCACGTTCGAGGGAAGCCGCGAGCCGCAACACTTCCTCGTCGTTTCGGCCCGCGCCCGTTTCGATCTTTTCGAGCTGCGGCCGACCCTCCGTCAGCGTTCCCGTCTTATCGACAACCAGCGTGTCCACCTTTTCCAGTGCCTCGAGAGCCTCCGCGTTCTTAATGAGCACGCCCGCGGTGGCGCCGCGTCCCGTTCCAACCATGATGGCCATGGGCGTCGCGAGCCCCAGCGCGCACGGGCACGCGATGATCAGGACCGCGACAGCGTTCACCAGCCCATGCGCCATGCGCGGGGCGGGGCCCCACAACGACCACGCGGCGAATGACAACGCCGCCACGAGCACGACCGCCGGAACGAAATACGACGCCACCACGTCCGCGAGGCGTTGAATCGGCGCGCGGCTCCGCTGCGCGTCGCTGACCATGCGCACGATCTGCGCGAGCAAAGTCTCCGAGCCGACGCGCTCGGCGCGCATCAGAAAACTGCCCGTGCCGTTCACCGTGCCTCCGGTGACGCGGCTGCCTTTCGACTTTTCGGTCGCGATCGATTCGCCCGTGACCATCGATTCGTCGACGGCGCTTGAGCCTTCAATGACCACGCCGTCGACCGGAATTCTCTCGCCCGGCCGCACGCGCAGCGCGTCGCCCACTGAGACGCGGTCGATCGGTACGTCTTCCTCGCGGCCGTCGCTGCGCACGACGCGCGCTGAATTCGGCGCCAGGCGCAGCAGGGCTTGAATCGCGCCGGATGTCCGGCTGCGCGCCCGTAGCTCGAGCACCTGTCCGAGGAGCACCAGCGTGGTAATCATAGCCGCGGATTCAAAATACAGCGGGATCTCGCCGCCGGAACTGCGAAACGATTCCGGAAAAAGTCCAGGGAAGAGAAGCGCTGCGACGCTGTAGGAGAATGCCACTCCCGTCCCGAGCGCGATCAGCGTGAACATATTCAAACTGCGGTTTACGATCGACGCCCAGCCGCGCTCGAAGAATGGCCAGCCGCCCCACAGCACCACCGGCGCGGCCAGCAGAAATTCGATCCACGAAATTGCTTGCATCGAGAGCGCGCGCTGCACCGGTTGTCCCGGAATTAAATCCGACATTGCAAGCGCCAGCACGGGCAGACTCAGTGCGAGCGAAACCCAGAATCGACGCGACATCGCCACCAGTTCCGGATTTGCTTCGACTTCGGCTGTGACGGTTCTTGGCTCGAGCGCCATGCCGCAGATGGGGCAAGCGCCAGGCCCCGGACGCACAATTTCCGGATGCATGGGGCACGTGTATTCCGTGCGTGTCGCGACGGATGGTATTAGTGGTTCGAGCGCCATGCCGCATTTTGGGCAAGCGCCAGGGCCTTCGTGACGGACTTCAGGGTCCATGGGGCAGGTGTAGGTGTTCGCGTCGCTCAACGATTTCGTCGCTGGCTGCGCTT
Source organism: uncultured Acidobacteriota bacterium (assembly GCA_963771905.1). GTDB lineage: Bacteria > Acidobacteriota > Terriglobia > Acidiferrales > UBA7541 > Palsa-147. The sequence continues at coordinate 215,240 of CAVYVI010000003.1, read as the reverse complement.
GCGCCACGGGCGCTGTCTTCCCCTTTGCCATGGCGGCCGCAGCGCCTGTGATTCCGCTCCGATGCGCTGCATGAGGGGCCACGGCCGGGCCGTGTTCACGCGCATAATTCGCCGGAGCGGCGCTGAATTTCTGCGCACAGCCTTCGCAGCAAAAGTAGTAAGTCTTTCCCGCATGTTCCAGCCGGGACGCGGCGCGGCCGGGATCGACATTCATTCCGCAAACTGGATCGCGTTGCATGTGTCTCCGTTTTCGTGGCTTTTTGCTTGCTCTTACCGCCGCTTACCGGGCGTGCGTGTAAATTAATTGCAGCAATTCGTCGTAGGTGGCTTCGGCGACCGCGGCGTTGCCTTTGCGAACTGCCTGCGTCACACAGTGTTGCAAATGATTTCGCATCAGCGCTTGGCCTACCGCGCGGAGCGCCTCCTGCACGGAGGAGAGCTGCATGAGAACGTCGGGGCAGTAGCGGTCGTCATTGACCATGCGTTGCAATCCGCGAATTTGTCCCTCGATCCGCCGCAGGCGATTCAGATTGGCGGTCTTGATTTCGGCGTCGACGCCTGCGGCTTTGCGTGGCGCCGCGCGGGTCGCCGGTTTGCGACTTTTCGCCCTCGCCATCGTTAGAATACCCCTAGGGGGTATTATCGCCTCAGCGATGACTTTTGTCAAGCCGCCGCCGTGGGGATCTATGCGATATCCAGGACTGGCTTGAAATTATTTTGACTTCGGTTGCAGCTATCTTTCTGGCAGGAGTTCTAAGCGGCCGTTCCCCGTACGGAATTCTTGGCACGGTGCGGCGGGAACGGGTACGGGAATTATTTCTGCGCGAGCAAGCTCTGCACGTAGAGCAGGATATCCCCGGAATTCCAATCCTGCTCTCCGATGATCTTCCGTGCGATGCGTCCCTGACGATCGATCAGGTAGGTTTCCGGAAATATCGCGCTGCCGTAATCGGCGGCGATCTTCTTCGTGGGATCGCGATAGGTGGGGAAGGAAACGTGATATGCGGTCAAGAATTGTTCGTAGGCTTGCGCGTCGTCGTCGACGCTCACCCCGAGCACCACTCCGCCTGCGGGCGCGATGCGCGCTTGCAGTTCATTGAGCGACGGCGTTTCCTCGACGCACGGCGGGCACCAGGTGGCCCAGAAATTTAGAACTATCACCTTGCCGCGCAAGTCGGAGAGATGGGCGAGCTTGCCGTCGTAAATAAGCTGAAAATCCTTCGCGGGCCGGCCCGACACACTGGCTTCGCCCTGCCGGTAATTCGGCATCGCAAAGCCGACAAGGAGCGCGACGATTCCTGCAAGCACGAGCCCCGTCAGGAGATTCCTCTTCACGTCCCACTCTCCCCACCATATAATACTCGCGTTATTCGATTTCCGGCGAGTCCTTTCCTGCCTCTGCCGCCCGAATCCTGACGATGATTTCAGCCATTATTCCCGCTCGAAATGAAGAAGCGAGCATCGCCCGAGCCGTCGAGTCGCTCGACCGTCAGGCCGAAGTGTCGGAAATCATCGTTGTCAACGACGAGTCGACTGATCGCACAGGCGAAATTCTCGCTGAGATGGCCTCGCGCATCCCGAGGCTGCGGGTTCTGGAAACGGGATCGCTGCCACGCGGGTGGGTCGGCAAGAATTATGCTGTAACGCTCGGGGCGCGCGCGGCCCATTCCGAATGGCTGCTCTTTGTCGACGCCGACACCGAGCTTCTGCCGGGCGCGGTGAGTCGAGCGCTCGCGGATGCGCAGGAACACGCCGCCGCGCTGGTTTCGTATTCGCCCGAGCAGGAGATGAAAACGCTTGGAGAAGAAATACTGATTCCGTTTATTTATTGCCGCCTCGCGGAGCATTTCTCGTACGAACGCGTCAACGATCCGCGTTTGCCTGACGCCGCGGCGAACGGCCAATTTGTGTTGATGCGACGCAGCGTGTACGAAGCCATCGGCGGCCACGAATCGGTTCGGTCGCGAGTCCTTGAGGACGTCGCGCTCGCGCGCCGTGTGAAGGCCGCGGGCAACATGATATTTTTCGGTCCCGGGCAGGGAATTGTGCGCACGCGGATGTACCGCTCGTTCGGCGCGATGTGGCAGGGCTGGACGAAAAATCTCTACGAACTGATTGGTGGAACGCCATCGGCGCTTGCGGTCGAATTGCTCCTGACTTTTCCGTGGATCGAAGCCGTCCTCGTCGTGGCTGGTTTCGCCGGAGCGCGGCGGGGCCATTGGGTCGTTCTGGCGGCGGCCGCACTCGTCCTCCTGGGAGATCACCTCCGCTACGAGCGCTCGCTTCGCCGGAATCGTCTGCGCGTCTCCAACATCCAATACTACGTGCCTGCGTCGTGTGTCTACGCTGCGGTGCTGATCGCATCGTATTGGAAAAGCGCGCACGGCTCGATTGCCTGGAAGGGACGAAAGTACCCGGCGAGAACGCCCTGAAAGGCTCCTGAAAAACAATGATTCGGATTACGCGAAAAATCGAATTCTCCGCGGCGCATCTCTACCACAATCCGAAATTTTCCGCGGAGGAGAACCGCCGGATTTTCGGCAAGTGCAATAATCCGCATGGCCACGGGCACAACTACGTGCTGGAAGTAACGATCGCCGGCGAGCCGGATCCGGTGACAGGCATGGTCCTGGACCTTAAGGAATTGAAGGACATTCTCCAGCGCGAAATCATCGAGCGCATGGACCATCGTTTCTTTAATTACGAGGTGCCCGAGCTCGCCGGCCAAATTCCAACAACGGAAAATGTCGCGCGGCTGGTCTGGAAGCTGCTCGAGCCGAAAATCACGCGAGGGCGGCTCGATCGCGTGCGGCTCTACGAATCGCCAGATCTGTTCGTCGATTGCACCGCGGGAGGCGCGGCATGAAGCTCACGCTGAATCGCCGCTACGCGTTCGCCGCCTCGCATCGCCTGCACAGCGCGCAGTTGAGCGAGGCAGAAAATCAGCGCGTGTATGGCAAGTGCAATAATCCGTACGGCCACGGGCACAATTACGTTGTGGAGGTGACCGTGACTGGCCCCGTGGATTCCGACACCGGCATGATTGCGAATTTGAGCGACCTTGATGCCTACGTGCACCGGGAAGTCCTGGATGCGTTCGACCACACGTATTTGAACGAGCAGTTCGACGTTTTCAAAGAGGCTGTGCCGACGACCGAAAACGTCTGCCTCGAAATCTTTCGCCGCCTCGAAAAGTTTCCGAAAGCGCATCTCGAGCGCGTGCGCATCGAGGAGACCAGTCTTAACAGTTTCGAATATACTCGCGACAGCGCAGGAGGCCATCCGGCATGAAAGAGTCCGTGGAAACCGTAATGAAAATTGAGCCGACTGAAAAGATTGCAGAGCACGTCCGGCAAATCTTAATCGAGCTGGGCGAGGATCCGAATCGCGAAGGCTTGCGCCGCACTCCGGAGCGCTTTGCCAAGGCGCTGCAATTTCTTACCAGTGGATATCGTCAGGACCCCGAGAAACTCCTGAACGGGGCGATGTTCAGCGTTTGCTATGACGAGATGGTGATCGTGAAGGACATCGAAGTCTTCAGCATGTGCGAGCACCACTTGCTGCCGTTCTTCGGCAAGTGCCACGTCGCTTACATTCCGTCGAAGAAAGTCATCGGTCTGAGCAAGATCGCGCGGCTCGTGAATATGTATGCGCGGCGACTGCAGATTCAGGAGCGTCTGACAAGCCAGATCGCCAAATCGCTCCAGGAAAAGCTCAGCCCGGAAGGCGTCGGCGTGATTATCGAAGCGCGGCATCTGTGCATGGTGATGCGCGGAGTCGAAAAACAGAATTCCGCAGCGATGACCAGCGCGATGCTGGGCATCTTCCGTGACAACAAGCAGACGCGCGACGAATTTCTCTCGCTCATTCGCACGCCGAAGTCCTGACCCCGGCATGACCAGCGATGCCCTAAAGCCGCCCAGCTTCGATGACGTCGTCGCTGCGCGGACGGTGGTTGGCCGCCATCTGCGCAAAACGCCCCTGATTTACAGCCCGGCACTCTCCGAGCATCTCGGCTGCGAGTACTACATCAAAGCCGAAATTTTTCAGCCCACCGGCGCCTTTAAGGTCCGCGGGGGCATTAATTTCATGGGCACGCTGAGCGAAAGCGAGAAGCGCGACAAATTCGTTTCCGCCAGCGCCGGCAATCACGGCCAATCACTTGCGTATTCGGGCCGACTATTTGGCACGCACGTAATCATCTACATGTCGGCTGAGAATCCGAATTCATTTAAGCTCAATGCGATGCGTAGCATGGGAGCGGAAGTTCGCCTCTATGGACGGGATGTCGAAGAAGCCGTCACCGAGGCCAAGCGTGCCGCGCGCGATGGGGGCCTTCGTTACGTGCATCACGCGAACGAACCGAAACTGATTGCGGGCGTTGGCACGATGGCGCTTGAGATCTTCGAAGATTTGCCGGATGTGGATGTGATTGTCGCCCCGATCGGAGCGGGCAGTTCCGCCTCGGGGAACGCGATCGTCGCGCGGCACGTCAATCCCAAGGTGAAGGTAATTGGGGTGCAGTCCGAGCGCGCACCCGCGATCTGGCATGCCTGGAAAGAGCATCACCTTCGCCCGCACTCAGTTTTGACGACCGAGCACGAAGGCATCGGGACACGGGTTCCCGCGGAGCTGACGACGCCGATTCTGTGGGATCTTCTCGCTGACTTCATCCTCGTATCCGACGAAGATATCAACGACGCGATCCGGGCGCTCGCGCAGCACGCAAAGCTTCTCGCTGAAGGAGCGGGCGCGGCCTCACTCGCGGGCGCGAAGAAAATGCGCGATCAATTTCGAGGAAAGAAAGTTGTGGGAATAATGAGCGGAGGAAATCTTCCGCTTGAACGCATGGCTCGAGTTCTCGCGGCGGGCCCTGCAGTATTTTAAATGATACGCGTAATGAAATCACCGTTACCGCTGCTCGCCGCCCTGTTATTCTCCGCGTTCGCGTGATCGGCGCAACAGGATGATCTTGTGCGGCGCGGGAGTTGCGCGCGTGCGCTTGCGGGAGAGGACCTCCGCATCCTGGCGCAAAAAAATGCTGCATCGTCAGTCGTTTTCGACGGCTCTCGCGGCGACTGTAGCGTTGACTCGGCCTCCTTTCGCGCGAAATTTCGTTCTTTGCACACCGAAACTCCCTATGCTAGTCTGAACGGGTAGACGAAGAGACGACCAGCATAGAGATAGGGAGCGACGTCACGGAAAGGGGAATGCGTTGAGCGAGGCCAAGTTGGAAGTTATGGAGCAGTTCCGCCAGCACGCCAAAGATACAGGCTCACCGGAAGTGCAAATCGCTTTGTTGAGCGAACGCATCAGCTACTTGACCACGCATCTGCGCTCCCACGTCAAGGACCACGCTTCGCGTCGCGGTTTGATCATGATGGTCAACCGCCGCCGCCGGCTTCTGGATTACTTGAACCGTCGCGACCCGGATCGGTATCGCGAGATTGTTGAACGACTCAGTTTGCGCAAGTAGCGCGGCTTACCTCGGCGGCTCCGGCCGCAACCGCCCCTCTATTCGCACAAGCCATGTGTCTGGCCTGCAATCGGCCGAGGCGGCGCTTGTTTTTTAGCCGCCCTTTCATTGAGCGCATCCGCATCGCCTCTCTCCTTCGTACTCTTCCTACACTGTTGGAGAAGAATCTCCCACAGAAATGAGTTGCGTCCGGGTGATCCCGGCCGCGGAGGATTGCAAAGATTATGCCGCATCAAGTGAGTGTTGAAATTGGCGGACGTCTGCTGACGTTCGAAACCGGCAAGATCGCGCGGCAGGCTCATGGGTCTGTCGTGGCGCGTTATGGCGATACAGTGCTGCTCGCCACAGCCTGCATGGACAACAGAGCTACGGAAAAGGACTTTCTGCCGCTGACGGTGGATTACCGCGAGTACACCTATTCCGCCGGAAAAATTCCGGGCGGCTTCTTCAAGCGCGAAGGCCGCCCTTCGGAGCGCGAGATTCTGACCTCGCGTCTCATCGATCGGCCGCTGCGGCCGCTGTTTCCCGAAGGCTGGTCCACGGAGACGCAGATTGTCGCCATGGTGCTTTCAGCCGATAGCGAGAACGATCCCGACGTCATCGGCCTGACGACCGCTGCCGCGGCGCTCTATTGTTCGAAAATCCCGTTCGACAAACCCATCGCCGCTGTCCGCGTCGGCCTGATTGACGGGAAGCTCACCTGCAACCCGACGGTTGCCGAGCAGAAGGTCAGCCTGTTGAACATCGTCATCGCTGGCAGCGACGACGCCATCGTCATGGTCGAATCCGGCGCGCTCGAAGTTTCCGAGGATACCGTCACGGACGCGTTGGCCTTCGGCCACGAGCAGGTTCGCAAGATCGTCGCGGCCATCCGCGAGCTCTATTCCAAAGTGAATCCGCAGAAAGTGACCGTCACCCCCCCGGCCTTTGATGAAGCCCTCGCAAAGGAAATTGAAAAGAAGTGGGGCGAGCGCTTGCACGACGCGGTCGACACCGCGAAGTATCCGAAGCTCGAGAGTTACGGCCGTATCGACGCGATCAAGAAGGAAATCCTCGACGCCGTTCCCGAAGACGACGAAGACAAGCGCAAGTTGGCCATGCGCGCTTTCGAGCGCCTTCGCGAAAAATACTTCCGCGAGGACATGCTGGTTCGCCGCCGGCGTCCCGACGCGCGCGCCTTCGATCAGATTCGCAAGATCACCTGCGAAATCGGATGGCTGCCGCGCGTTCACGGCTCGGCGCTCTTCACGCGCGGCGAAACACAAGCTCTCGCCACCGTGACGCTCGGCACCAAGGAAGACAAGCAGCGCCTCGATCTGCTTTTCGAGGAAGAATCCTTCAAGCGATTCATGCTGCACTACAACTTTCCGCCTTTTTCGGTGGGCGAAGTGAAGTTCCTGCGTGGCCCCGGGCGTCGCGAAATCGGCCACGGTGCTCTTGCCGAACGGGCGCTCCTCAACCTGCTTCCCTCGGAAGAGGATTTTCCGTATGCCATGCGCGTCGTTTCCGACATTCTCGAATCAAATGGCTCCTCTTCGATGGCCACGGTTTGCGGCGCCTCTCTTGCGTTGATGGACGCCGGCGTGCCGATGAAGTCGGCGTGCGCGGGTATCGCCATGGGCTTGGTTGTCGAGGGTTCGAATTATGCGATCCTCACGGATATTGCCGGAGCGGAAGATCATTACGGCGACATGGATTTCAAAGTTGCCGGCACGCGCCAGGGTATCACGGCGCTTCAGATGGATATCAAGGTCGGCGGCGTAAGCATCGCCATGATGCGCGAAGCTCTTGCGCAGGCGCGCAAGGCTCGCCTCGAGATTCTCGACATTATGGATGCCACGATCAGTACGGCGCGCACGGAAATTTCCAGCTTCGCGCCGCATCTCTTCATGCTCAGCATTCCGACCGACAAGATTCGCGACCTCATCGGACCGGGCGGCAAGAAGATTCGCGCCATCACCGAGTCAACCGGCGTGAAGATTGACGTCATGGACGATGGCAAGGTCCACGTCTTCGCGAATGACGGTAAAGCGGCCGAGCAGGCTCTCAAGATGATTCGCGATGTCACCGCAACCGCCGAAATCGGGAAGACCTATCTCGGCACGGTCGTGCGCATCGCCGAATTCGGCGCCTTCGTCGAAATTTTCCCCGGCACCGACGGTCTCCTGCACATCAGCGAAATCGCCGATCAGCGCATTCGTTCGGTTCGCGACGCGCTCAAGGAAGGCGATCAGGTGATGGTGAAGGTTCTCGCGATTGAGGGGAACAAGATTCGCTTGAGCCGCAAGGCCCTCATCAAGGAGGCCCGTGATAAGGAGCAGAAGGGAACCAGCGCGTAAGCCGCGGAATTGATCGCGTCGACGTGTTGCTTTTTTTCGAAGAGGGAGGCGAAACCTAGCGTCCCTTTTTCGTTTTACAATCCCTGGCCAATCCGCTCGATCCGCGCTCCCAGGCCTCGAAGTTTTAGTTCAATGCGCTCGTAGCCGCGGTCGAGATGATAAATCCGGTCGATCATCGTCGTGCCGCTGGCTACCAGTCCCGCCAGGACCAGCGACGCGCTGGCGCGCAAATCCGACGCAATCACGGTCACGCCGTTTAGCTTCGATGGACCTCGCACGATCGCGCGTTTTCCGTCGATCGAGATATTCGCGCCCATGCGGTCCATTTCGCTCGCGTGCATGAAGCGATTCTCGAAAATTGTCTCCGTGATCTCCGACGTCCCCGCCGCCTGTGTCGCCAGCGCCATGAACTGCGCCTGCATGTCGGTGGGAAATCCCGGATATTCTTCGGTGGTGATGTCCGCCGCGCGCAACGGCCGCGGTGCGCTCACGCGGAGGCAGGAGATGCCTTTCTTCTCGATCTCCACGCCGCAGGCCTGCAGCTTGTCGAGCACCACGGTCAGATGCTGCGGCGCGCAATGTGTGAGCTCGATGTTCCCGCCCGTAATCGCCGCGGCAATCACAAATGTTCCGGTCTCGATGCGGTCGGGGATCACGGTGTGCTCGGCGCCGTGCAGCCGCTCGACTCCCTGCACGTGGATGGTGGAAGTGCCCGCTCCCTGAATGCGCGCGCCCATTTTAATGAGCAGTTCGGCGACGTCCGTGACTTCCGGCTCGCGCGCGGCATTGGAAATGATCGTTTCGCCTTCGGCCAGCGTGGCCGCGCTCAGGACATTTTCGGTCCCGGTGACGGTGATCTTGTCGAAGTGAATGTGTGCGCCGCGCAAGCGGTCGGCGCGCGCTTCGACGTAACCCTGATCCACCACAATCTTCGCGCCCATTTTTTCGAGCGCCTGAATGTGCAGATCAATCGGCCGCGCCCCGATCGCGCATCCGCCGGGCAGCGATACGCGCGCGTATCCGAAACGCGCCACCAGCGGCCCCAGCGTTAGCACGGACGCGCGCATGGTCTTGACCAGCTCGTACGGCGCTTCGATATGCGAAATCGTCTCCGCCGTGATTTTGAATCCGGTGGGAGGCATGTCGGTACTCTCGACGCGCGCCCGCATGTGCGCCAGCAATTTCGCCATCGTGATGATGTCGCGCACGCCGGGAACATTGGTCAGATGGACGGACTCTTTCGTCAGCAGCGTCGCCGCCATTGCCGGAAGCGATGCGTTTTTCGAGCCGCTGATCTGCACCGTTCCTTCGAGTTTTTGTCCGCCCTCGATTTTGAAACGATCCATGCCTGTCCCTTCTTTAACTTCCAGCGTTCATCGTTCGAGCGGCCCGCACCGCGTCACCGCTGCAAGGCAGACCGCAAATTGCCCTTGGCCGCCGCAAGTCTGTTCCGCGCGTCACCTGCATCCACACCCAATTTCAGCATAACAAGCGCAGCTCGCAAATCGTGTCCCGATTGACGCAGCGCGTGTTCGGCGGATGACGAATCCATGCCGCTCGCTTCCTGCAGAATTCGCAGGCCTCGCCGTCGTAGCTTCTCATTTGTAAGAGTTACGTTGATCATCAGGTTCTCGTAGACGTAGCCGAGGCGCACCATCGCCGTTGTCGAGAGCATGTTGAGCACCAATTTCTGCGCGGTACCCGCTTTCATTCGCGTCGAACCCGCAATCACTTCCGGCCCAGTCTCCGGTGCGATGGTCACGCGCGCGAATTTTCCGAGAGGCGCGCGCCGGTTGGCTGTCAGCGCCACCGTAAATGCGCCGCGCTTCATGGCTTCTCGCAGCGCACCCAATACAAAGGGCGTCGTTCCCGTCGCCGCGATCCCCACCACCACATCCTTGCGTCCCACGCGGTGAGCCGCGACGTCCTTCGCGCCCTGCGCTGCGGAATCTTCGGCGCCTTCGACCGCGCCTGTCATCGCGCGCGGCCCTCCCGCAAGTATGGCTTGCACCCGCCTTCGCGGAACGTTGAATGTCGGCGGGCATTCCACCGCATCGAGCGCGCCCATTCGGCCGCTCGAGCCCGCTCCGACGTAAATCAGCCGGCCACCCGCGCGAAACGCCTTGACGATCCCATCCACGGCCCGTGCAATGGCTCGAAGTTCGTGACCCACCGCTCGCGGCACCGTCGCATCTTCGCGATTCATGATGCGCAGAATTTCGAGCGTCGATTTGCGATCGAGCCCTGCGGATCGGGGATTACGCTGTTCGGTTGTGACGAGCTTCGCCGCGCGCGATTTCATCCTCGCGATTATATCGTTTGATTTGCTTCTTCATTGACGGAAGGAGGGAGTGTTGCCACAAGTGCGACAAGGAAGTTATGGGGTCGCGGCCCGTCCGGAAGCCAGGCCGAGCGCCGCAATGACCGCGTCGTGCAGCGCCGGGCGCACTTGGCGTATCTTGATGTTCTCCGCCGATGGATACACGCGATTCGTGAGGAGGATCACAAATAAGTTCTTCTCGGGGTCGATCCACAGCGATGTTCCCGTGAATCCGTTGTGCCCGTAAGTGCGCGCGGAAAAGTATCGGCCGGTGGACGAAGGCTCGACAGGGACGTCCCATCCCAATGCCCGCGCGGAATCGCCGATGGGAACGCGGGTCGTGAATTGCTCGATGGTCGCGCGCGTCAGAATCCGTTGGTGCGCATAAATTCCGCCATTCAGCATTAGTTGCGCAAAAATCGCGAGATCGCCGGCTGTGGAAAAAAGCCCCGCATGACCCGCCACGCCGCCCATCGCCGACGCGTTTGCGTCGTCCACTTCGCCCTGGAGCAATTTCTCGCGGTACTCCGTGTCTTTTTCCGTCGGCGGGATTGCGCTGCGCATGCGCTTCGGCGGCGAGAACATCGAGTGCGCCATGCCGAGCGGCTCGAAAATGGAATCGGCCGCGAACGAGTCGAGGTCGAGCCCCGTCAATCGCTCCACGATTTCGCCGAGAAGAATAAATCCGAGATCCGAGTATTCGACTTTCGTTCCAGGCGCGGCGACCAGCGGCTCTGACAGAACGCGTGCGAGCACCTTATCCTTTCCATCGACGTCTTTGTAGAAATCGCGATGAGCCGGGAGCCCAGACGTATGCAGCAAAAGATTGCGCACTGTGACTTTTGCGCGCCAAGTTGGATTCGGGTCGACGGACGCCGCCTTCGTCCAGTCCGGAAGATAACGAGACACCGGAAGATCGATATCGAGCCGGTGATCTTCGACGAGAAGCATCACGGCCGTCGTCGTGACGACCGGCTTGGTGAGCGAGGCGACATCGTAAATCGTTTCGGCCGTCACCGCGGGCGACGTATCGGCGTATGTAAAGCGACCGAACGGGTGCAGCGCCAACTCGTTCTGATATCCAACGGCCAGGACGCCCCCGGGAAATGCCTTGTCCGCGACGGCGGCGTCAAGAATGGCGTATGCGGGCTTCAGCCGAGTTTCAAATTTCGCCGGCGCCGGCTCGAGCGTCATGGGATTCCGCGCGACTTGAATTCCATCGCCGCGCTTCACCGTTCCCGGGACGGTCACGGGAATCTTGCCGGTGATTGGAATTTGTCCAAGAATCGCACGCGCCATGGCCCGTTGCACCGCTTCCTGCGTGCTGAACGCCGCGATCCATGTCTTGGCAGCCGGAAACCTTTCAATCACATAAGGGCTGCCGAAGGCCGCTACGATCACCGGCTTCGGCCCGGCGATCATTTGGTTGACCAGCGCCGCCTCATCATCGGGCAATCCGACGTTGCCTTTGCGGTCTGCCACGCGCACATAGATCGCGACGATCGCGGCGTCGTACGTATCCGTCGCCGGAATTTTCGACGGGTCGAGCTTCGAAAAATACGTGTCGCCGCGCAGCACCGTCACTGTATCTACTTCCTTGCGAATCTCATCCTCGAAATCGGGTCCCGTAATTGGGTCAGGATCGCCAGAAATCTCGACGAGCAGCAGCCGGAGAGGCCGCGTCGCATCGAGCGGGAGGGCGTGTGTCTGGTCGCGCAGCAGCGTCACGCCGCGGTTCGCGATATCCTCCGCCGCGGCATCGAACTCCGGCTTGCCGAACTTTGCATTCAAGGCATCAATGTCGACGTACCGGTTCTTCTCAAGCCCCAGCCGCGCCTTCGCGCTGAGCATTCGCCGCGCCGCATCGTCAATACGCGACATCGGAATCCGCCCGGACTTAACGGCGTCCTCAAGGCCTTCGAGCGCCGCATCCGCGCTCGGTGGAATCAGCAGCACATCGGCGCCCGCCGCGATCGCTCGCGCCGCAGCTTCGCCGGGCGGATAGAGTGTCGTCACGCCGCCCATGTCCATCGCATCCGTGACAATCAGTCCCTCGAAGCCCAGCTCTTTGCGCAGAAGATCGGTGAGGATGTGCGGCGACATCGTGGCCGGAACATTCGGATCCGGCTCGAATGCGGGAACCGCGAGATGTCCCGTCATGATGCTGCCCACCCCAGCCTCGATCGCCGCGCGAAAGGGAACCAGCTCGACACTTTCCAGCCGATTGCGGTCGCCGGGCACCATAGGGAGCGCGAGATGCGAATCCACGCTGACATCACCGTGCCCGGGAAAGTGTTTCGCCGTTGCCAGCCCGCCGTTGTCCTGCACGCCGCGAACGAACTCCGCGACGAATTCACCGACGCGCTTCGGATCTTCGCCGAAAGAGCGCACGTTGATGATCGGATTGTCGGGATTGTCGTTTACGTCGGCGTCGGGCGCGAAAATCCATTGGATTCCCGCGGCTCTTGCTTCGAGCGCCGTAATCCTGCCAATCGTGTACGCGTCCTTCGGATTGCCGGTGGCGGCAACGGCCATCGCGTACGGGAATCCCGTCCCTTCGTCGATGCGCATGGCCGTTCCGCGCTCGAAATCCGCGGAAACAATGAGCGGAATATTGGCCCTTTTTTGCAGCTGATTCGCCAGCACAGCCGAGGCATACACCCCGCCCCGCTCGAATCCCAGCGGCGCGCGGCGCGTCCCCAGAATGAATCCGCCGACGTGATTTTCCTGCACCTGGCGAATAAGATCTTTGTATTCGGGGCTCTCCGTGGATGTGAATTCGCCGCGGTAATACACCACCAGCAATTGCCCCAGTTTTTCCCGGAGCGTCATATGTTTGAGGGTTTTATCGACCCAAGGTGAATCAGCGGCAGGTTTTTTCGTTTTCGCGGAAGAGGATTTCGCAGAGCGGCCGGCAGGTGTCATCGCGAGAAGCAAGCATAGCAGGAAAATCCAGCGGCCGCGCATTCACTCAGGCCCTGCGTTCCTGGATTGACGCCTGCATCCCGCCGCTGTATATAGCACACGGTTCCATGCGAGACAATCGGTCCGCCGCGCTGCCGGTTTTCTGCTTCATTGCACTATTTGCCATCGAAATTTGTCTTGCCGCGCCGGCGTCGCGCGCGCGACAGGCGCAAAAGCCGTCGCCGCGAACCCTCCCGAGCGCCAACGCTCCAGCACTCTCCGTCCTTGATTCCATTTTGCAATCCGCGGTCGACCACGACGAAGTCCCCGGCGCCGTTCTCGTTGTCTCGCATCGCGGCAACGTCATTTACGATAAAGCCTTCGGGCAGCGCTCGCTCATCCCCTCGCGCGAGCCGATGACCATCGACACCGTTTTCGATCTTGCCTCGCTCACGAAGGCCGTCGCGACCGCGCCCGCGGTCATGAAGCTCGTCGAAGAAGGGAAGCTGCGCCTCGACGATCCCGTTGCGCATTATCTCCCTGCATTTTCATCAAATGGAAAAGATCAAATCACCGTACGCATGCTTCTGACGCACTCCGGGGGTCTCGCCCCCGATCCACCGATCGAAGCGACACTCGCCGGAAAGGCCGCGCTAATCGACGAAATCAATTCCGAAACTCTCATCGCGCCGCCTGGAATGCGCTTCATCTATAGCGACACGGGATTTATCGTTCTCGGCGAACTCGTCGAGAAAATGTCGGGCACACCGCTCGATGAATTCGCGCAGCGCGAAATCTTCGAGCCGCTCCGAATGTCGCATACGCGCTTCCTTCCGCCCACTGATTGGACGCCGAAAATCGCGCCGACAGAGGAAATCGATTTGCCCGAAGGTGCGAAACCCGGCTCGGGCCGGGGCACGGTTTTGCGCGGCGTCGTTCACGATCCCACATCGCGCGCGATCGGCGGCGTGGCCGGCCACGCCGGCCTTTTCTCGACAGCCGCCGACCTCGCAATATTTTGCGAAATGGTGATGCGTGAAGGCCGCATCCCCGAAAGCACCGGACGAAACATCCTGGCTGCCGCAACCATTCACAAAATGACCACGCCGCAATCGCCGCCGTGGATTCCCGCGGTCCGGGGCCTCGGCTGGGACATCGATTCACCGTACTCCTCCGCGCGCGGCGATTTATTTCCGGTCGGTTCGTTCGGGCACACCGGATTCACGGGCACGTCGCTCTGGCTCGATCCCGCCAGCGATACGTTCGTCATCCTGCTGACGAATTCGGTCCATCCGTACCGGCGCCCCTCCATTATCGATCTGCGCTCGAAGGTCGCAACGGCCGTCGCCGCGGCGCTCGGCGTTGGCGACACGCAGGGCGCAACCTCAGATTTCGATCGCAGCCGCGGTGCGAATCGCCCGTACGGCTTGAGCGGGGTGTACAACACAAACGATCACGCGAAGCCAGGTATCGACATTCTCGAAGAAGATGATTTCGCACCACTGCGTGGAAAAAGCATCGGCCTCATCACAAATCAAACGGGCGTCGACTCAAAGGGCCGCCGCACCATCGACGTTCTCGCGGGCGCGGACGGCGTGAAACTCGCCGCTATCTTCAGCCCCGAGCACGGGCTTGCAGGCCGCGAAGATGCACGCGTTGCGTCGGGCAAGGATTCGGGCACGAGCCTGCCCGTCTACAGCCTTTACGGCGAGACGCAGCGCCCGACCGCCGAAATGCTAAGGGGAATTGATGCTCTCGTTTTCGATATGCAGGATGCGGGCGTCCGTTTTTACACCTATACGACGACGATGGCGTACGCGATGGAAGAAGCCGCGAAGCACCACATCGCGTTTTACGTCCTCGATCGTCCCGACCCGCTCGACGGCGAAACAATCGAAGGCCCCATCCTCGACCGCGACCGCCTCTCTTTTGTCGGATATTTTCCGATGCCGGTGCGCTACGCGATGACCATGGGCGAGCTCGCAAAAATGTTCAATGCCGAAAACAAAATCGGCGCTGATCTTCACGTGATCGCGATGAAAGATTGGCATCGCGCCGACCTTTATGAAGCCACCGGCCTCGCCTGGATTCCGCCATCGCCGAACCTGCGCAGCCTTAACGCGGCGCTCCTTTATCCCGGCATCGAGATCCTGCAAGCCGGCGGGGTTTCCGTAGGACGCGGCACCGACGCGCCGTTCGAGCTTTTCGGCGCGCCCTGGATCGACCCCGGAAGCCTCGCCGACGAACTCAATCGCGAAGATCTCCCCGGCGTTCGTTTCGTCCCGACGCGCTTCACGCCCGATTCCGGGCTTTACAAAGATCAATCCTGCGGCGGAATCGCACTCGTCATTACAGACCGTGCTTCTCTCGATTCGACGCTGATGGGCGTCACCATCGCCGCCGAACTGCACAAAATGTATCCAACCGATTTTCAGCTCGACAAAATCATTGAGTTACTCGGCTCCGAGCCGACACTCGCTCGTCTGAAAAATGGCGACTCACCCGCGCGCATAGTTCTCGATTGGGCCCCGGAACTCGCGTCCTTTCGCAGGATGCGGGATGAATATTTGCTGTATCACTGAAACGAGATGGCGATGCCGAATCGTCCGAAGGCATGGCTGGCGTGGAGCAGCGGAAAGGACAGCGCCTGGGCGCTGCACACGCTTCGGCGCGCCGGCGAGTTCGATGTCGTCGCGCTGCTCACCACCATCAATGCAACGCATGCCCGCGTGGCCATGCACGCCGTGCGCGAATCGCTGCTCCGCGAACAAGCACGTGCCGCCGGCCTGTCGCTCATCACCGTCAAGATTCCCTCGCCATGCCCAAACGACGTCTATGAACGCGCGATGGCCGCCGCGATGGAGCGCGCCCGCGCCGAAGGCGTTACGCACGTCGCCTTCGGCGATCTCTTTCTTGAGGATATCCGGCGATACCGCGAAGACCACCTCGCGAATTCCGGCATCGCGCCCGTTTTTCCCATCTGGCAGCGCGACACAAGTGCGCTCGCTCAGGAAATGCTCGCCGCGGGCCTGCGCGCCGTCATCACCTGCGTCGATCCGTCGCGCCTCTCTTCCGAGTTCGCCGGACGCATCTGGAATGAAGATTTTGTAGCGTCGCTTCCGGAAGGTGTCGATCCGTGCGGCGAAAACGGCGAATTCCATTCGTTCGCATTTGCCGGTCCGATGTTCCGCGAGCCACTTCGCGTGCGCGTCGGCGAAATCGTCGAACGCGACGGTTTCGTTTTCGCGGATGTGTTCTCCGAAGATGCGATGTCAAATTCGCGTGAGATTGCGGACGCCGCGCCGCTCCGCTAGACTTTGGCGCATGCGCATCGTATCGCTGCTGCCTTCGGCCACCGAAATTCTCTTCGCTCTCGGCCTCGAGGAATCGGTCCACGGCGTCACGCACGAATGTGATTTCCCGCCCGCCGCGGCAAGAAAACCTGCGCTGATTCAGCCGCGGCTTGATCCCGCGGCAAGCCCCGCCGAGGTTGATCGCCGCGTCACCGAACTGATTTCCCGTGGCGAGGGCATTTATGCAGTTCGCGATGACCTGCTGCGCGAAATTGCGCCCGATCTCATCGTTACTCAGGATCTGTGCCACGTTTGTGCCGCGTCTCCCGGCGATCTCGCGTCCGCGCTAGCCAAGCTCCCCAAGCAGCCGCGCGTTCTCTCGCTCACGCCGCATACCCTTGCGGACGTCTGGGATGATATTCGCCGTGTGGGCGCCGCAACAGGCACGGAGGACGCAGCCGAAAAGCTCGCGAGCATCCTGCATGAAAGGGTGAACGCGATTCGCGCCGCGACGTCACGCGCGCGACCGTTACCGCGCGTCGGCTGTATCGAATGGCTCGATCCGCTCTATTGTGGAGGGCACTGGGTGCCCGAGATGGTCGAATGCGCAGGCGGAAACGATGTCATCGGCATTCCCGGCAAGCCGTCATTTCGGATCACGATTGAGCAATTGATCGCCGAGAAGCCGGAAGTCATCGTTGTCATGGTGTGCGGCTACGATGTCGCCCGCGCCGTCCGCGAATTTCGCGCCGCGCCGCCGCCGCGCGGCTGGAGCGAGCTTCCCGCCGTTCAAAATGGCGCCGTCTTCGCCGCCGATGCGAACAGTTACTTTTCCCGCCCCGGCCCGCGGCTCATCGACGGCATTGCAATCCTCGCGCGGATGTTCCATCCCGCTCTGAATATCGCGGACATTCCCGCACGCTCGTACGAGCCGCTCATGCTCGGCCGCGCACGCGCAGCCGAACATTTGTAGCAGCGCGGCACAGCAAACCCGCCTATTCCTTTGCAGCGCGCGCCCAATGCCGGTAGAAGAACAATCCCGACGCAATCATCGCCAATCCAATCGTCGATCGAAGGGGCCGGTCGATCCACAAATTCACCGTCAGCGCCAACGCGCCCACCAGAAATAATCCCGGCACGACCGGATAGCCCCACGTGCGATACGGCCGCGGCATCTCCGGCGCAATCCGCCGCAGCCGGAACATTGCGACGACGGAAAGCGCATAGAAAATCCACGCTGCGAAAATGAAGAGTGCGGTCAGCTCCTCGAACGTACCGGTCAGCGCCATCAGACTTGCGAGAATGCCCTGAAAGATCAGCGCGCCGCCGGGTGTGCGGAATTTCGGATGCACGCTTGCCGTCACGCGGAAGAACAATCCGTCGCGCGCCATGGCATAAGGGACGCGCGCCCCGCTCAGCAGCGACGAATTCAACGAACCGAGCGCCGCCACGATCATCGCCAGCGTGATCCACACGGCCGCGCCGCGCCCCGCGAAGCTTGCCACCACATCCGACGCAACGTTCTGCGAACCCGCAACCTTCGCGAACGGCAGCGCGTAGAAGCACACCGCGTTAAACAAAAGATAGATGCCCGCCACAAGAATTGTTCCGCCGGCCAGCGCGCGCGGAAAATTCTTTTGCGGATTCTGAATTTCCGAGCCAACGCGATTCAAATCTTCCCAGCCGTCGTAGGCCCATAATGCCGCAGCGAGCGCCGCAAGAAATGGTCCGATCGTTCCGTTTGCCGTTTTGACCGGCCAGAACGGATGAAAATGCGCCACGCTTCCGTGGCCGAACCAGAATCCCACTCCCACAATCGCAAGGACCGCCGCGACCTTCAGCACCGTGAGTCCGACCTGCACCTGTCCGCCGAGCCTTACGCCGAGATAATTGATGAACGTAAAGAGCGCGAGCGCGCCAACAGCGACGGGCTGCGCCCACGAAAACACAAAGTCATAGGGCCTGCCGGTGAAGGGACTCGCCAGATGCCAGACAAAAATCGGTGCCCCAATCGCGGGAATGAGGAAGCCCAAAAACCGCGCAAGCCCCGCCGCAATGGAGGCGGCCGACGCGGATTCCCCGACTGTCGAATGCATCCAGCCAAAAAGAAATCCCCAGACCGGCCCAAGCCCTTTGCTCAAATACGCATATTGCCCGCCTGCTTCGGGCATGGCCGCGCCGAGTTCGGCGAACGACAGCGCGCCGAAAAGCGTCAGTAACCCTCCCACGATCCACGCGGCATAGACAAGGCTCACCGATCCGCCCACGGCCGCCATCTCGCTCGGCTTCAGAAAAATTCCCGTGCCGATCGTCGTCCCGACGACGATCGCTGCAGCCGCCCACGGGCCCAGCCCGCGCACCAGCTCGATCCGCGAGTCTCCCGCCTTATTTCTGTCCGTCATCTGTCGAGTTCCATTCCCGTGCAGCCCCGCTACGCATCAATCCAGCCCGAGCTTCAATTCCGCAAGTTGATCCTTCACCTGGGCCCGAAGTGGCGACGGTCACGCCGCGATTCCACGTTCTTCTTGCTTCGCGAACAAGCTCGCAATCGATCCCACGGCGAACGTCACCATCGTGCCCGCGAGCACATACCAGGTCCACGCCAACGGCGTGAGCCATTTCACGGCCAGCATCGCGCCCAACCCGACAAATAATCCCACGAGAGCTCCCGTGGCATTCGCGCGCCGGTTCCAGATGCCGAGAAGAAACAAACCCAACATCGCGCCATAGGTCATCGACGCGATGGTGAGCCCTGCGACGAGCACCGGCCCCCAATGAACCAGCCCCAGAGTCCCCAGGACCACGCCCCAAATCACCGTCAGTCGTCGCGATTTCTTCAGCAATGCATCTCGCGTCGAATTATCGCTTGTGTCCACGCGCTTCCCGAAATCCATCATGCTCGACGATGCCAGCGAGTTCAACGACCCGCTGGCATTGGACATCGCTACGGCCAGAATCGCGGCCAGCACCAAACCTACGAGGCCGATGGGCATTTCCCGCACAATAAAGAACGGAAAGATGCGATCGGGGTCGGCAGGCACCACACCCGGAGCCGCGTGCTGGTAGAAAACGAACAGCATGACGCCCAGCACCAGAAACAGCGCGAACTGCACGAAAACGATCGCGCCGCTGGCAAGCAGCGCAATCTTGCTATCCCGCTCGGTCCGCGCCGCCAGAAGCCGCTGCACCATCGTCTGGTCCGTTCCGTGGCTCGCCATCGTTAGAAATGTTCCACCGATCAGGCCGGACCAGAACGTGTAACTGCGCGTCAAGCTGAACGTAAAATCGAAAATCCGAAGTTTCCCGCCCGCGGCCGCCGCAGCGTGCGTCACTCCCATCCAGCCATCCGGAATCTTGTGGAGCAACAGCACGAATGCGGCAACCGATCCGATGATGTAAATGGAAAATTGCATCACGTCCGTCCAGATCACCCCTTTCATCCCGCCTTCGAACGTATAAAAGATCGTGAGCACGGTGACGATCAAAATCGCCGCGCGGTCTCCCGTCCCGAATGCCACGCTCACCACTTTCCCCACCGCCGCGATCCGCACCCCCTCTGCGAGCGCCCGAGTTACCAAAAACACCACTGCCGCGGCGGACTTGACCCGTGTCCCGAATCTCTTCTCCAAAAGCTGGTAAGCCGTGTAGAATTCCCCCTGAAAGTACCGGGGGACCAGGGTGATGCACAGGATCCCTCGGGCCACGACGTACCCCAGCACCAGCTGGAGGAATCCGAGGTTGCCGCCGAAGGCGATTCCGGGTGTGCCGATGATGGTTAGCGTCGAGGTTTCAGTGGCAACAATCGAGCAGGCAATCGCCCAGGCGGGCGCGGAACGTCCGCCAAGAAAATAATCGCGGATATCTTTCTGCCCGCGATGAAACCAGGCGCCCAGCAGCGTGACGCCGGTGAGATAGACCAAGAGAATCCCGAGGTCGAGTGGGCTAATTCGCATCCCGCCGTTTCAGGCAAGCGGCGCGATGCTAACTGCCCGCTCCGCGAAGTGTCAAGCAAACGCCCAACACGCTTATCGCAC
Source organism: uncultured Acidobacteriota bacterium (assembly GCA_963771905.1). GTDB lineage: Bacteria > Acidobacteriota > Terriglobia > Acidiferrales > UBA7541 > Palsa-147. Next base: position 194,874 of record CAVYVI010000003.1, on the reverse strand, counting down.
GAACCGAAACAGAAGGAGCAGCGCGCCATGAGCTATTTCCTCGGATTTGACGGTGGGGGCACGAAGACCGATTGCGTCCTTCTGGACGCGGAGGGCACGGTCCTTCGCAAAGCGCAGGGAGGGCCCTCGAATCCGCTTCGCGCCGGATACTCGCGCGCGTGGTTCGCGGTGAGCGGCGCCGCCGACGCCGTGATGGCGCGCCAGTCCTTGCGGGCCGTCGACATCCGCGGCATCTGCGCTGGTTTCGGCGGAGCGGGGCGCCCCAGCGTTGCGAAACGCATGAGCACGTTCCTGCAGCGTTCGTTTCCGAAAGCCGAAGTGAAGGTTACCACTGACATCGAAATCGCGCTCGCGGCCGCCGCGGGAAACGGCCCCGGCGTGGTTCTCATGGCAGGGACCGGCTCGGCAGCGTATGGGCGCAACTCCCAGGGGAAGGTGCTTCGCGCCGGAGGCTGGGGTCCGTGGCTGGGCGATGAAGGCAGCGCATTCGACATCGGCCGCCGCGCGCTCACCGCCGTGCGTCGCTATGAAGATGGCATGGGCGCGGCGACCACGCTTTCCGATCGCGTTTTCCGGACGGTCGAGTGCCGCGATTGGGCCTCGATGATCGAGCGCATCGTCAAGAATCCCGACGACGTATTCCCACGCATCTATCCAGTCGTTGCCCGCGCCGCCGAGGAAGGCGATGCGATTTCACGGACCATCCTTGCAGGCGCCGCCGCGGCGCTTCTCGAATTGGCCGAGCATGTGATTCGCAACCTGAATCTCGGCGATGAAAAATTTCCGTTGGTGCGCTCTGGCGGCGTTTTTGGCCACAGCGAATACCTGGATTCGCTCGTCGATACGCGCTTGAGCGAGATTGCGTCTCGCGCCACGATCGGTCCCTTGCGCACTTCACCCGCCGAAGCGGCGGCGCAAATCGCCCGAACGGCGGCGGGCGGCGCCGTAGGTCGCGCCGCCGATGCCCGATGAGCCTTTAGCGGACGCCAAAGCCGCGCGCGCCCTAAGATTTTCCGGCGGCATCCGTCCGCGCGGCTCGAGTGTTGACCCGCATCTCGCTTGACGCAGCGTCCGCAAGATCGCGCTAGAGTGAATTCTCTCGGGAGAATCGCATGGCAGGGAAATCAAATCAGGTGCGCTGGATCGTCGCCGTCGCCGCGATTCTTTTTATCGGTGTCCTAATCCGATCGTCGCTTCATCAAACCCAGCTCAAATACGAAGTGTGCGTCAATTTCAAGGGTGGGAGCCACTGCGCCACGGCCACCGGATCCACGCTCGAAGAGGCCGTCCGCGGCGCCCACGACATCGATTGCGAATTTCTCGCCCAAGGCCGTGACGAAATCATGGTCTGCTCGGACACGGAATCCTCGAGCGTCCGCCAAATCCAGTAAAGCGGACGGCGCTCTGCCGCTAATTTTGGAAGGTATGTTCCAGCAGTGAAGTTTCCGTGCCGCCTACGGGTTTCGCGGCGTCACGATGATATTGCCGTTGGCGTCCTGGTGGATGAACACGACGGCCTTGCCCGCTTCAGCCTGCTGCGCGCGTGCAACTTCCGCCATGTTGATCGCCGATCCCGGCATCGGATCGCCGTTCGGCGACAGTCCGGCATTCAGATTGTCATCCTGCTGTTTGCCCAGCGCGACTGCTTGGCCGAAATCCAGGAACTTCGAACGCACGAAAGAGCCATCGTTCTCCGCAAGTAGAGGCGAACTGTCGTACTCAGGACCGCTTCCGCCGTACCAACCTGCGCGCAGCGGAACTCCCCAGCCAAATCCGACATTATTTCGAAAGTGACGGAAACCCGTCGGCCGGCGAGCTGATACCGCTCTGCCAGAGCGTCCCGGCGTCGACCCGGCTGAGCGTCCGGAAGACGCTGCGCCGGAATGTCCGGACGACCTCATAGAAGCTTGTCCGTACCCAGCACCGGCAAACAGAAGGATGACTACTACCAGCAGAGTCGATTTCATGGTCATTAGCTCCCAACCTGCCGCCGATCTCATCCAGGCGGCGGGCCTCACGCGATCAGACCACTATCCCCCTACTGAATATTGGACGTTCTGCATCTCGCCAGGTTTCCAGTCGCTGGCCCTGCAATCTGCCCGGCGATGCCCCAGTTCCGTTATCGAGGTGTCGCCAACATTTTCATCGGTAACCACTCGAAGTCGGGACACAACCCCCTTCCGGTTATAAACCCGGACTGGCCGAAAATGTTGCGCCGCTTAATACGCCAATCAGCGTACATCGTGCGTCGCGTTTCATCATCGGCGGGCACTCCGCAAGCGCGCGCTAGTGCGTTGGCGACGTCGCAACCGCATTTCCGTTCGCGTCTTGATGCAGCACGACTTTCGGCTTTCCGGTTTGTGCCCTCTGCTCGCGCGTCGATTCCGCCGCGCTAACCACCGAAGTCGTCGCTCCCATCGCCGGACGCGGCGTCTTGGCATTTCCGTTGTGCCGCTGCCCGAGCGCGACAGCCTGACGCCATTTGACATAAGTTGATGGCTCGAATGATCCATCATTGCCTGCGACCGAGGGCGCGGCCGAAAAGGTGCGCCCTTCGTTTGACGCTGAATTCGTCGCAACCGTCCAGTTGGGATCGATCGCCACGTCCCCGCGGATGTGCCGGAATCCCGAATCGTGCGCTTCGCTCCGGGCGTCACCCGTCGCCGCCGCCGGCGCAGCCGGTGCCCGCGCGGTCACCGCCACGCTTGTGCGCTCCGGCGGAAGTTCGGTATTTTGGCCGTAGCTTGAAGTGGTGAATGCGAGGATTGCTGCGAGTAAGAGCGTTGTCTTCATGGTCATTGCCTCCTGAATCGCCGCCTGTCCATCTCCCTGCGGCATTCGTGCCCAGCATTGACCATCAACTCTGCCCTTACTATAGTAGACGTACCCGGTCTTCGCCGGTTTCACCCGTCGTCTGCACGCCGCGAAAGCGGCAACGCCGCACGCCCGCGGAGCGATTGCTCAAGAGGCTTCAGCCAACGTGTTCGGTGATTTCGGAGTCGACCCCGCCGCAGCTACGTTGAACTCATTTTGGAAAAACGAGTGATGTCGGGAATCATTCCGATGAACGAGATGAACACGATATTCGACGAGCCTTGTCTGAGTATTCCGTCGGGATGCCGTCGACGCTCTTGGTTCAGACTGATACAAAGGGTTGCGATTACCATTCGACGGGAGAGCGCCGCAGCGCGCATTCGACTCCCCCAACGACCGCAAGACCTTCCGCCATTCGCGTGAGGGTGCTTCCGGCGCGCTAGGACCACTTCTTGGCGATCGAATCCAGTCCGGCCTTTGCGAGGTCATCCGGAGTCATCGCGATCCGAAACTCGCACGTCGCACTGAATAGCAGGAACCACGGCTCGGCGAACATCGGCACCTTCGACGCGTCGGCGACGTTCACGACGAGAAGTGCTCCGCGGTGGCCGTTATCTTCTGTGAAATAGGCCGCCTCGGGCTTCAGCTCGTCGAGAATTCGCTTCAGCTTTTTGCCTGCGGTGCCATCCTTCACAGCGGCGTTGAATGTCTCGTTCGGAATCCTGACGTGTAAAAGCATAAGCATGTGTATCTCCTTGGTTGAAACCTGGCTCGTACGGTGGAAAAACCGCTGGCGGAAGCCGGGCTAAGTTGGATAGCCAACGCACTCTATACCCCTGAGCGCCGAGTGTCCAGCATGCGGGGAAACGCAGCGTCGATCCCTTGCGATTTGTTCCTGGTCCCGGCAAAATAATTACTCATCTTTTATATTTTTCATTTGGCTTAAAACGTGTCTCATATTTCACTGTCGAGCATGGATTCGCATTCCCTCGATTGACTTGGGACGCGGCCATGCTTAGCATCAGCCCTGTAGACGCATTCCATGCAAAGGGTAGACCGAGTCAACCCATGACAGAGGGCGCGCCGCGTCGCGGGCTGCGGCATCCGTTTCGTACGGAAGTGGAAATTGGCTGGGGCGCCGAAGTTCTGAAAGCCGTCTCCCGTGACATCGGCGAGAGCGGAATGTTCATCGAGACGGATCGTCCGCTCTGGCTGCGCGCCGAATTCACCGCGCGCATGAACGTCGGCGAATTGATCGAAGTGGATTGCATTGTTCGCCGCATTGAGCCCGGCCGGGGCATGGCCGTCGAATTCAAGGATCTTCCCGATGCCGAGCGCGAGCAAATCGGAATCCTGATAGGAAAGCTGAGTGACGGGTGACGCGCTGTTTGAATTGCGGCGCCGAACGCTCCGCGGACGAGTGTGAATCCTGCGGAATGAGTTCGACGGCGGCGGAATTTGCACTGCGCCGCCGGCTCCTGAATCGCACCGCGTTTCTTCTTCTCGGGGCTCTCGCCTTCGTTCTCGCGGCTGGAAGATATCCTCCGCTCGAGCTCGATGGCATCTTAATTTTTATCGGCGTCCTGTTTTTTCTCACGCTCGGCTTGGGGATGCTCGTCGAGCGCCGCGCTTTGCGCCACACCGAAGTCGAAGCTCTCAAGCGCGTCTATTACGGTCTGATCCCCGTGCCGTGGCTGCTCGGTGCTCTGCTGATCGCGAATGGCGCATTCGATCGCACCCCGAAAATCACTTGGGACGCAAAGGTCGTTGGGCGGTTCGCGATGTTTGGGCCGCTGCCCGGCCACCGCCTGATCGTGCAGTCGTGGCGGGAAGGGCGTCGCTTCGAGCGTGTGCCGGTCGGCCGCGACGATTTCGATCGCTTTCATCCCGGGGATTGGATTGTGGTGCGCGTGGGCGGCGGGCTGGTGGCGATTCCATGGGTCGCGAGCGTCGACCGGCAATAGCGACGCGTCGCGCGTATCGTCGTTCGCTCTCGGAAAAAATTACGGTTCGCTTGCGAACTTCGGGCGCCAGCGCCGCTCTACGCGCCGGAATATTGCTGGCGGCGCAGAAATTGGCCCGCGCCGGCGCGGCCCTTGAATTCGCCGTTCTCGACCACGACGTTCCCGCGCGATAGAACCACTTTCGGAATTCCCTTGACGCGAATTCCTTCAAACATCGAATAATCCACTCGCATGTGATGCGTTTTCGCGCTGATCACCTGCTCTTCGTTCGGATCGAGCACGATGATGTCGGCGTCGGAGCCGACCGCGATCGTTCCTTTGCGCGGATACAGGCCGAACAGCTTTGCCGGCGCGGTCGCTACCAGCTGCACGAATCGATTCAGCGAAAATCTTCCGCCGTTCACGCCACCCGAATAAACCAGGCTGATGCGATTCTCGATTCCTGGTCCACCATTCGGAATTTTCGTGAAGTCATCCTTGCCGAGTTCTTTCTGCTCCTTGAAACAAAACGGGCAATGATCGGTCGAAACAACCTGCAACGTGTCCTGCGCAAGCCCTTTCCACAATTTGTCCTGGTTCCACTTCTCGCGCAGCGGCGGCGTGAATACGTATTTCGCGCCCTCGAATCCTGGTGCATCCATGTTCTCAAGCGAAAGATATAGGTATTGCGGACACGTTTCGGCGTAAGCAGGCAAGCCGCGATCGCGCGCTTCGCGCACTTTTTCAAGCGCGTCGTTGCACGAGAGATGCACGATATACACGGGCGCGCCTGCCATTTCGGCGAGCGCAATGGCCCGCGAAGTCGCTTCCGCCTCCGCCGTCGTCGGCCGCGTGAGCGCATGATATTTGGGCGCTCGTTTTCCCTCGGCCAGCGCGCGTTGCACGATCACGTCGATCACGCCGCCATTTTCCGCATGCATGCAAATCATTCCGCCGTATTTGGCGGCGGCGGACATGGCGCGAAAAATCGACCCGTCATCGAGCATGAAGACGCCGGGATAAGCCATAAAAAGCTTGAACGTCGGTATTCCCTCGCGCACCAGCGCGCCCATCTCTTCCACCTGCGCGTCCCCGAGCTCCGTGATAATGCAATGGAAGGCATAGTCGATCGCCGCTTTGCCGTCCGCTTTCTTCATCCATGTGTCGAAGGCATGGCGCAACGTCTGGCCTTTGTACTGAATCGCAAAATCGATGAGCGTGGTCGTCCCACCGAACGCCGCGGCGATCGTCCCGGACTCGAAATCGTCGGCGCTCTTTGTGCCTCCAAACGGCATGTCGAGATGCGTGTGCACGTCGATGCCGCCCGGCATGACGTATCGTCCCACCGCGTCGATCACTCTCGTGGCGTTCTCGGGACTCAGATTCTGCGCGATGGCGGCGATTTTCTCGCCGCTAATTCCGACATCGCCGCGATAGGTGTCCGATGCCGTGACCACGGTTCCATTGCGAATGATGGTGTCAAAGCGCATCGCTCTCTCCCGAAACTCGGCCCGACGAAACGCACAAGCGACGCTGAGTCCAATCCTTCGCAGCGCACCCGGGCGTTGCCTGGACCGCTCGCAACTTTCGCTGCGAGCCTAACATATTTTCCGCCGTGCCCCTGCGCTCCTGTTTCCGTCCTCTCCACACAAACCGACAAGCGAGCCGCCATGGGCTACGGCGAATGGCCGCCGCAACTTAGGAAACGCGCCTCAAAAGCCGGGGATTGAACTTTGAAGCCGGTGCTAGAATCGGCTCGATATTTGAATCCGCGAGCAAGCGACGGGCGCTTCTGCCCCTCTGCGCGCGTTTGGGAGTCCCTGGCGAATGGCCCTTCGCGAAACCGCACCCAAGCTCTCACCGGAACAGTACGAAGCGAATTTTGCGGACATTGCGCCGCGGATGACACCGCGTCAGGCTCTGATCGAGGCCGCGCGATGCCTCTTCTGTTTCGATGCGCCCTGCACGATCGCCTGCCCCACCCACATTGATGTTCCCGCATTCATCAAGAAGATATCGACGGGGAATCTGCGCGGGTCGGCGCGCGTTATCCTTGGCGCGAATATTTTGGGTGAAAGTTGCGGCCGGGTGTGCCCGACGGAATCGCTCTGCGAGGGCGCATGCGTGATGAACGAGAAGGGCGAAGAAGCAATCGAGATCGGCCGGCTGCAGCGCTACGCCGTCGATTATGCCCTCGACCGTAATCTCGATTTATTTTCGGCGGGCGCGCCGAACGGGAAGCGCGTCGCGTGCATCGGCTCGGGTCCGGCATCGCTCGCGTGCGCGGCGGAGCTTGCAAAGTGGGGATACGGCGTCACGATCTTCGACAAGAACACGCTCAGCGGCGGATTGAACACCTACGGCATTGCAGCCTACAAGACACGCGCGAAGGAATCGCTGCGAGAAGTCGAAATGGTGAAGCGTCTGGGAGTGCGCATCGAGCAAGGAAGAGAGATCGGCCGCGATATTCCGTTTCCACAGCTCGAATCCCAATTCGACGCCATTTTTGCTGGTGTCGGCCTGGGAGAGACCTGGGAGCTGCAAATTCCCGGCGAAAATCTGCGCGGTGTCTTCGGCGCCATGGAATTCATCGAACAAACGAAAATAAAAGCATTCGCCGAGGTCGAAGTCGGAAAACGCGTCGCCTGCATCGGCGCGGGTAACACGGCGATCGACGTAGTGACAGCAGCGCGCAGGCTGGGCGCCGAGGCCGTTTATTTGCTCTATCGCCGCGGCGAAAATGAAGCGTCCGCCTTTCGCTATGAATTCGAACTGGCGCAGCGCGACGGCGTGATCTTCGAGTGGCACACGCAGCCCGTGCGCATCCTTGGCGAGAGCGGCGTGGTGGCGGGAATTGAATGCGTCCGCACTCGCGCCGTACCGGGCGCTGCCGGAAAGAGCCATGCCCCCGAGATCGTGCCGGGATCCAAATTCACGATCGCTGTCGATATGGTTGTGCGCGCGATCGGCCAGAAGCCGGTCACCGCATTTCTCAGCGCAGTGAAGGGAATCGCGGTCCGGAAAAACGGCACGATCGCCGTGAATGAAAATTATCAAACCGGAAACGCGAAGTATTTCGCGGCCGGCGATTGCGTGAACGGCGGCAAAGAAGTCGTCGACGCCGTGGCCGAGGGCATGGTAGCGGCGCGCGGGCTCGACGCGTGGCTCGGACGTCCGCGCGGAGGGAAGTAAGCGCCAATGCAATTTCCCGAAGCATGGACGGAACGCCTCCCTGTTCTCGAAACGCTCGAGGAAGATTGGTCGGGCGTGCCGCGCTGGGCTCTCGGCGCGTGGCTTGTGTTTTACGCCATCTTCCTATTTCAGGCGATGCGCGGCAGTGGTCTCTTTCTGATGATCGACCTCGTGTTTGTGCCCATCCACGAAGGTGGTCACTTGCTCTTCAGCTATTTTGGCGAATTCCTGCACATCGCGGGTGGGACGCTCTTGCAACTGCTCGTGCCCGCGCTCCTGGCGGGATATTTCGCGTTTCAGCGCCAATTGCAGGGCACGGCCTTCTGCCTGTTTTTCTGCTTCGAGCAATTGCTGCCGGTGGCGACGTACATGGCCGATGCGCGCGCGCAGGAATTGCCGTTGCTGACCGCCGGCGATCCGGAATTTGTGATTCACGACTGGAACTGGCTCTTCGGACATCTCGGAGTTCTCAATCACGACACGCAGATTGCGGCGTTCACTCGCGGCCTGGGATGGCTCGGAATGTTGGGCACCGTGGCCTGGTTCGCGTGGCGAAGCTGGAAGAGCGCGGCGGAGGAGAAATAGGCAATGGCTGACCTGCGCGTAAAATTCTGCGGACTGGAATCCCCGAATCCCTTCTGGCTTGCGTCGGGCCCGCCGACGAATACCGGCGGCCAAGTCATGCGCGCATTCGACGCGGGATGGGGCGGCGCCGTCTGGAAAACGATCGGCGAGCCCATTCAAAACACGACCTCGCGTTACGGTGCCATCGATTACAACGGCGTGAAAATGATGGGGCTCAATAATATCGAGCTCATCAGCGACCGGCCGGTGGAAACGAATCTTCGCGAAATCGCCGAAGTGAAGAAGCGCTACCCGAAGCATTTGGTGATCGCGTCGCTAATGGTCGAATCGAAGCGCGAAGTCTGGCACGAGATCGTCAAACGCGCGGAAGACGCCGGTTCCGACGCTCTCGAGCTCAATTTTGGCTGCCCGCATGGCATGAGCGAACGCGGCATGGGCGCAGCGGTGGGCCAGGTGCCGGAATATACGGAAATGATTACAGCGTGGGTAAAGGAGGTCGCGAGAACTCCGGTGATCGCGAAGATGACGCCGAACGTTACCGACATCACGCGCGTCGCACTTGCTGCGGAACGCGGCGGAGCCGACGCGATCAGCCTCATCAACACGATTAATTCTCTGATGGGAGTGAATCTCGAAACTTTCGCGCCCAGCCCGAACGTAGGCGGAAAATCCTCGCATGGCGGCTATTGCGGCCCTGCCGTGAAGCCCATCGCTCTGCATCTGGTGTCGAGCGTGGCGAAAAAAGTGAAACTCCCGATTGTCGGAATCGGCGGAATTGGAAACTGGATTGACGCAGCCGAGCACATCGCCCTCGGCGCGACCACCGTGCAGGTCTGCACCGCCGCGATGCATTACGGTTTTCGCATCGTCGAGGACATGGCGGAGGGTCTCGCGGCATACATGGATGACCACGGCTATCGCACCATTGAGGATTTTCGCGGCCGCGCCGTCCCCAACGTGCTCGATTGGGGCGATCTGGATTTGAATTATACGGTCATCGCCGACATCAATCGCGACCTCTGCATCGGCTGCCAGCTTTGCTACGCCGCGTGCGAAGATGGCGCGCACCAATGCATCGAACGGGCCGCGCCGCAGAACGGCAAGAAAAATATTCATGGCATGGACGTGCACGTTCCGCGCATCATCGAAGAAGAATGCGTCGGCTGCAATTTGTGCGCGTTGGTTTGCCCCGTGGATCTTTGCATCACCATGAGGGAAATCGACACGGGACTCCCGCCGATGTCGTGGAATCAAAAAGTACGCGCCGCGCAGTCGCGCCCGTCGGCGGATTAAGAATTTGCGGCCTATCCGGGCCATTTTGCCCAGGCTTCCGTGACTCGACCTCGCCAGCCCCACTCATCTTTAGTTTCCTGCGTCTTCGATGCACCCCACCGCATCACTTATACTGGGGCTGTCCATGAAACGAATCGTTGTGCTCGGTGCAGGTTTCGGCGGGCTCCAGGCGACCATTGAGCTCGATCGCGTCTTTCGACAGTCGCGCGATGTCGAAATTCTTCTCGTCAACGATCAGAACTATTTCATGTTCACGCCGCTCCTGCCGCAGATTGTCTCGAGCTATATCGATCCCCGCCATATCGTCCAGCCCGTGCGCAATATTCGCGGCCGCCGCAAATTCCGCTTCCTGCGCGATACCGTGAATTCCATCGATATCGCGGCGCGCGAACTTCACGCCCGGTCGGAAACGATCTCTTACGATTACCTCATCGTCGCCGTCGGCAGCCGCACCGAATATTTCAATACGCCGGGCGCCCGCGAAAATTCCTGGGATCTGAAATCCCTCGAGGACGGCGTCGTCCTGCGCGAGCGCATGCTCGATATCTGCGAACATGCCGACCACACGCAAGATCCCGCGGAGCGCAAGCGGCTCCTGACATTCGCCGTCGTCGGCGGCGGCTACACCGGCGTCGAATTGATCACCGAGATGCGCGACTTCCTGTTTGGTTACGTCGTCGGAGAATATCGCGGCATCGGGCGCGACGAAATTCGACTGGGTCTCTTCGAAGCCGCGCCGCATATTCTCGGCGGCATCGATCCGCTTCTCAGGCCGCACGCCTTGAAGCGTCTCAACGCCGAAGGCATCGAAATCCACGTAAATGCGAAGGTGACTCGCGTCTCCGAAGGCGCCCTCGAATTGAACGGCAGCGAAATTTACCCGGCCTCGACGATCATCTGGGCCGCCGGAGTGCGCGCGCATCCGCTGGTCGAGACGTTGCCGGGCGCGCACGATCGCATCGGCCGCGCCTGCGTCAACGAGAATTTGCAGCTCGCCGGCCGCCCCGAAGTATTCGTGATTGGAGATTCGGCTTCGTCGGCCAAAGCGCCCGACGCTCCGCGCGTCGCGCCCGTGGCGATTCGCCAGGGCACTGTCGCCGCTCGCAACATCGCCCGCGCCGAAAAGAACGAGCCGCTCGAATCGTATGAATACGTCTCGCAGGGTATGCTCGTCTCCCTCGGCATGAATGACGCGGTGGTGAGCGTCGCCGGCGTGCGCCTCCACGGATTTTTCGCGTGGTTGTTCTGGAACGCCGTCCATCTGTTCAAGTTGGTGGGCTTCAAAAAACAGCTTCAGGTTGCGGTCGATTGGTCGCTCGGGTCGCTCTTCCCGAGGGATGCGGCGATCATCCGCCAGCCTCGCGCATGCAAAATCTGCGAGGCGGCGAAGTCTGGCGAAATTCCAGTAGGTTTGGCAGCGCGAAGATAGGCGAAGGCATGACGACGCAAAAGCTAGTAGATGCCGCGACGGAAATCGATTGGGTGGGGCAAAACTAACTCGAGCGTTCTGCCGTAATCGCCAAGCGTGATGAGATACCGCTCGGCCGGGCCGACGTCGCGATCGGACCACGCCGACGTCGGAATCAGCCGGCCAATGGCGTCGGGCTCGTCGCTTTCAAAATCCTCGCCGCGCGGCGTGAGTGTCTTCGGATCGATCTCGTAAACGGTGTGGGCCTTGACGTCGAGCGCGAGATAGCGGTGCCCGATCAGGACGAGCACCAAATTCTTCTTTTTCTCCACGGTGTAAATCGCCCAGGTTTTCGGAACGCGCCCTTCGAGTTTCAGTTGCGCGGTATCGGAAGATTTCCAGACAACCCCGCCCGCCGCCAGAAGCGGAGCCGCGGTAAGAACCGCGCACACCCACGAGAGCACAAACCGAATCCGAACAGATCGCGGCGATTTCATCGCTGGCTGGCGTGCTTCAGTCCCACGAAACGCGTACCTGGCGGCCGCCAACGATGACGTACCCCTTCGCGCGGCCGAAATCCACGACATCGCGAAGGAGCGCGACATCCATCTGGCAATACTCGATAACCTTTTCCTTTTTTCCCTCACGCCACCATTGTACGGCATCGATGCCCGAGCCGGTCTTGGCGTTGCCGAGCGTGTCCTTGGCGAGCTGGTCGAGCTTGATGCGATGTCCGAGCAGCTTGTGGAGCACCTCGTGGACATCGAACGACCGCTTCATCAGATGATCGACGGGCGTATAGCCGCGCAACACTTCAAAATCGAAGCGGTTGCCGTTGAACGTGGTGATCAAGGTGAAGGAGTCGAGCTCCTCGACGAGTTTCGACACGTCGCTCTCGAACCAGCTCCGGAACGCGTGCTCCTTGTCCCACGTCACGGCCACCGCGACGCCGAACCGGCGGATGCTGCTCCAGCCGCCTTCCACTTCGTTCGAGAGACGCAGCGTTTCAATGTCGAGATAGATTTCGCGCGTGAAGAGGTCCACTAATAGATGCTCGATTCGCGCTTGCGGCCCGTGTAATCGATGTAAACGATTTTGGTCTCGGTGTAGAAATCGATGGCGGCGTGGCCGACTTCGCGCGGGCCGACGCTGCTGTCCTTCGCGCCGCCGAACGGAACGTGCGCCTCGCCACCGACCGTCGGCGAATTGACGTGCGTCATCCCCGTTTCGATTTTGTCGACGAACTCGAAAATTTTGTTCGAGTCGGTCGAATAAATCGCGCTGGAGAGGCCGAATCGCACGGAGTTCGCGACGTCCAGCGCTTCGTCGAAATTCTTGACGCGAACCACGCTCAGCACCGGGCCGAATATTTCCTCCTGCGATAGCGGGCTTTCGGGGCGGACGTGATCGAATATGGTCGGTGAAACGAACCAGCCCTTGTCGTATTTCGGGCCGCTCAGGCGCTCGCCGCCGCAGAGCAGCTTCGCTTCCTTCTTGCCGATGTCGATATACTTGAGCACCGTGTTCATCTGGTTTTCGTCGACGCACGGTCCCATGTCGATGCCTGGCTCAAGGCCATCGCCCACAGCGTAATTCCTCGCTCGTTCGACGAGGGCGGCGAGGAATTGGTCTGCAATCTTTTCTTCGATGACCACCCGGCTCGTCGCGGTGCAGCGCTGGCCGGTGGAGGCGAAGGCGCCGGCGAGCGTGGATTCCATCGCGAGCTCAAGATCCGCGTCGGCCAGAACTACGACGGGGTTCTTCCCGCCCATCTCGCACTGAATCTTCTTAAGCCGCTGCGCGCCGCAGGCATAGAGCTGGCTGCCGACCTCGTTTGAGCCGGCGAATGAGAGACCGTGGACATGCGGACTCTGCACGAGCTCGTCTCCCGCATCGCGCCCGGATCCCATCACGAGATTCAGGACGCCTGCGGGGAGGCCCGCTTGCGCGAAAATCTCGGTGATACGCATCGCCGTGAGCGGCGTGATCGTAGCGGGCTTGAAGACAACCGTGTTGCCGCAGACGAGCGCCGGCGCAATCTTCCAGACGGGAATGGCCACCGGAAAATTCCACGGCGTGATGACGCCGACGATGCCGAGCGGCTGGCGAATCGTGTACGCGAAATTCTTCGGCAATTCGCTGGCGAGCGTTTCACCATTCAGCCGGCGCGCTTCGCCGGCCATGAATTCGATAATGTTGATGGCGCGCTGAACCTCGCCAAGCGCATCCTTGAGCGACTTGCCTTCCTCTCGCGTCAGCAGGCGTGCAAGATCTGCTTTCTGCTCCTGCATGATTTGCGTCGCTTTGAAGAGGATTTTGCCGCGGTTGGGTGCCGGCGTGTCGCGCCAGGCCGGATAGGCGGCCTTGGCGGCGGCGATGGCTTCCTGCATTTCTGAGCGCGTGGAAAGCGGGATCCGCGCGACGATGTCTTCGGTGTTCGCCGGGTTCGGCCGCTCGACGACTTTCGCCGACTTCGACTCGACCCACTTGCCGTTGACGAAGTTCTTGCACAATTCTGTTGCCGTTACCGCAGTTGCCATTTTTTTATCTCCGAATGAGGAACGTGTGTGCCCGGATCAAAAATCGGTTGCGTCTCGACGCCGGGTCTCCAACCAGAGGCAGCCGGCCTGCGGGCGCCGGTAGTGCTTCACGCTGCCTGTCAGCTCGCGCGCTTCATACTTCACCTGGAGACTTCGCCGAACGACTTGTCGAGGAGCCGTATCCCCTCGTCGACATCGGCCTTCGAAATATTCATCGCCGGTGCCATGCGGATGACGTTGTTGTAGAGCCCGCCTTTGCCGATCAGCAAACCATTTTCGCGCGTCCGCTCAAGCACTTGCGTCGTGGCTTCCGGCGCCGGCTCCTTGGTCCGGCGATCCTTCACGAGCTCGAGCCCCTGCATCAGGCCCATTCCGCGAACGTCGCCGATCAGTGGGTATTTCTGCTGCAGTTCTTCCAATTTTCCGCGGAAATAACCGCCGACGACGTGCGTGTTCTCGCGCAGATTTTCTTCTTCGATCACTTCGATGACGGCACGTGCTGCCACCGATGTGACCGGATTGCCCCCAAACGTTGATATCGTCGCGCCGCGATACTGGTCGGCGAGCTCGGCCGTGGTGATCGTCGCGCCGATCGGAACTCCGTTCCCCATGCTCTTCGCGCACGTGATCATGTCCGGCGTCACTTCCCACTGCTCGATCCCGAACCATTTCCTGCCGGTGCGGCCGAAGCCGGTTTGCACTTCATCCGAAATGAAAAGGCCGCCGTAATTCTTCACAATCTTGAACACGATCTTGAAATATTCCGGCGGCGGCGTGATGAATCCTCCGACGCCCTGAATCGGTTCGGCGATGAAGGCCGCGATGTTGCCGCTGGTGCCCGTTTGAATCAGATTCTCAACGTCGTTCGCGCACGCCACGCCGCAATCCGGATACGTCAAATGCAGCGGGCAGCGATAACAATAGGGATTAATCGCATGCGAAATGCCGACGCTGATCACTCCGGCCTTGCGGTAATTCGCATGCGCCGTGATGCCTTTCGTGAGCGCCGATCCGCCCGCGTAGGCATGGCGCAGAGCCACAACGTCAAAGCTCGGACTGATAATCCGCGCGAGAAGAATGGCAGCTTCGTTGGCTTCCGTGCCGGAATTGGTGAAAAAGCTCTTCTGCAATTTTCCCGGCGTAATCTGCGCGAGCTTTTCCGCCAGAGCGACGATGTGCTCGTTCGGATACAACGTCGAAGTGTGCTGCAGCCGGTCGACCTGCGCTTTGATTTTCGAGGTGACCTTGGGATTACAGTGGCCTACCCCCACCGTCACGATTCCGCCAAAAAAATCGAGGTACTTTCTGCCGTCGAGATCCCACAAATATTGCATGCTGCCGCGATCCGCCACCAGCGGCTTCTGGTAATAATTTGTCACCGACGGCCACAGAAACTCCTTGTGCTTCTTGATGACTTCGTCGCTGCGCGTTACGGCCTGGGGCGTCGTGGTCATTCCGATTGTCCTCTTTTGTCGTTCGCTTGTGGGTGCAGCGAAAGCTAATCCGCGGCGTCATCCTGGCGCGCTCCGGCCGCCTGCGTCCGCGTGATTTCACCATAAGACTCGGGCCGCCGATCGCGGAAAAATTGCCAGGTGGCGCGAACCTCATCAATTTCGTCGAGATTCAGTTCGGCGACGAGGACTTCATCCTTATCGCGGCTGGCCTGCGCGAATATCTTTCCGCGCGGACTGCAGAAATAGCTCTTCCCGTAAAACTCGCCAATCTTCCACGGCAATTCCTGCCCGACGCGATTGATCGCGCCGACGAAATATCCGTTCGCGACGGCGTGGGCCGGCTGCTCCAGCTCCCACAGATACTCGCTCAATCCCGCTACGGTTGCCGAAGGATTGAAAACAATTTCCGCGCCGTTCAATCCGAGAATCCGCGCGCCTTCGGGGAAATGCCGGTCGTAGCAAATGTAAACGCCGATTCGCGCGAACCGCGTCTGAAACACGGGATATCCCGCATTTCCCGGCGTGAAATAAAATTTCTCCCAGAAGCCCGGATGGCAGTGCGGAATGTGATGCTTGCGATATTTGCCGAGATACTTTCCATCGGCATCAATGACCGCGGCTGTGTTGTAAAAAACGCCGCTCATTTCGCGCTCGTACACCGGGATCACCATCACCATGCCGTACTTCTTCGCGAGTTTCTGCATCCGCTCGACCGTCGGGCCGCCGGGAACCGCTTCCGTCAGCTCGTACCACCGGGTTTGCTGTTCGGCGCAGAAATAGGGGCCATAGAAAAGTTCCTGAAGGCAAAGGACCTGTGTTTTTTTCTTGGCCGCCTCGGCGATCAGTTTTTCATGCTTCGCGATCATTTTCTCGCGGATTTCCGGGAGCGAGTGCTTGTCCGGCGACCACTCGCACTTCGCCTGAATCAATCCGCAGCGCACAGAGCGGGGCATCAGCCACCTCCCGGGAAGAATTCCGCAAAAAGTTTACTCTCCGGCGCGAACCGGGGCAACTGCGAAACTCCGCGCGCAAGCCGGGCGAAACCTTTATAATCCGCCGGACGTCATGGATGACATGCTGGAAAACTTGGGGCGCGCTCTCGGGCGGGTGTTTCCCGGTTGCGTGACTATCGGCCAAGCCGTCGCCTTCAACATGTTTCTCGCCTTTTTCCCGATGTTGCTCTTTGCCCTCGGCGTGATGACCAGCGTGGATACGTTTCGGGGAGAGGTGAGAGAGCTGCCCGAACGTCTCCGCACCATCCTTCCGCCCGGCAGCGAGCGCATGGTCCTCGATTTCTTTATGCAAAAGGGAAGTCATCCCGAGCGCTGGATCTGGCTCGGCATGGGCGGAATGTTGCTCGCCGGTTCGCAAGTGCTCATTGGATTCATCCAGGGTTTCCGGGTCATCGAGAATACCGAGCCCCGAATTTCCTACGGCTGGCTGCAGTTTCGCGCATTCGCCATGTTTTCCATGACCATCGTTCCGTGGATTGCCTTCGTGATTCTTACGGTGTTTGGCCGTCCGATGCGCGGCTGGCTGATCGGTCATCTCGGCCTCGCGCCTTGGGTGCGCTTGCTCGCGGCCGGCGTATATCACGGCCTGGCCCTGACGATCGCGCTTTTGGTCGTCATCGTCCTCTACCGGCTCGGCCAGCCCGCCATGCATGCGCTGAGCGACGTTCTCCCGGGCGCGGCGGTCGCGACGGTGCTTTGGTGGACCGTCGACATCAGCTTCGGATTTTACGTGCGCCTCGTGCCTTACGACACCATCTATCGAGGACTCGCGGCGGTGATTGGTTTGCTCTTGTGGATGTATCTCACCGCGATGGTGCTGTTTATCGGCGCTGCCTACAACACCATCCGGTTTGAGGACATGCAAGCGCACCCCCGCTATCGCACTCTGACCTGACCTCGTTTTGAATCTGCCGGACGCTCCCCGAATTGCTATAATGGACCTGGATGTCAGCGAGTCGTTTTCGCGAGGAGCGACGGCGATGAGCGAGATTCGAGTCCAGTGTTATGCGGGCTATCGTGCCGACGAACGTCCGCAGCGCTTTACGCTTCGCGGCCGGAATTTCGAAGTCAGCGAAGTGGATGGTCAGTGGTACTCCCCTTCAGTCATGTATTTCCGGGTTCGTGCCGATGATGGAAATTATTACGTCTTGAGGCACGATGAAGTCCAGGATTCGTGGACCCTGGACGCATTTCGAGCGGCCCGATGACTCTGACCACCCCGGAAGATCGCCGAAAGCAACGGCGCATACTTCTGCCCGAAGGCCGCACCCTGCCGTGTCATGGAATCGAGCCGAGTTTTGACGGCGTAGTCTCGGTCATCGGCATGGGCGGGATGTTCATTCGCATGCGGTCCGCGAAGACGCCCGGCGCCGTCCTGCGCGTGCGCGTGGAAGATTCTGACCTGACTTTTCAAGTCGAGTGCACCGTGCGCGACGCGGTCGAAAGCGGAGTGGGCGTCGAGTTCACGAAAATGGCGGCCGAGGATGAAGGGAAGCTCAAGGATTTGCTGCATCGCCTGAGACCGTAGGCGCAGCGAGGCCGTCGCGCGAATGGGCGTGTCTTTCTCCACCGCAGACGTCGCCACATTTCGCTCGACGCACCTGCGCGAACGCTCCGCGGCGCACCTTTATCGAAGTACAGTAGGCGAAGTACAGTAATCGCTACGCTGCACAACACAACTTCTCTCCTCATGCGGGGTTAACATAAGTGTGGGCGATTGCCGCCCCCCAAGAAGTGGTGTATCTCCGCGCAAGGAGCGGAGCCGCCGAATGCGCGACGCACGGAATCAGACGCGGGAGCGAGTCAGCTTCGACTGGCGCGCGTCCTCGTTCCTTGCCCTCACTGTGGCGCTGGCGCTGATTCTTGCGGTGCCCTACGCGCGCGCCGAACGCAACGCGCCCTATACGCCAGAGGATGCCGATCTCGCCGCGTCCGCGGCAAACGCTCCAGCGCAGCCCGCGCCCATCAAACTGAGGAAATCTTTCAAGGGCAAGCTCCCCATCACCGAACTGACCGAAGACGAAGCCATCTTGCACGCGCTCAATCGTCTCGCCTACGGCCCGCAGCCGGGCGAAGTCGAAATGGTTCGAAAGCTCGGTCTCGAAAAATGGATCGATCGCCAGCTCCATCCCGACTCGATCGACGATTCCGCCCTCGATGCGCGCCTCGAACAATATCCGACGCTGAAAATGTTGCCGAAAATGCTCCTCGCGGAATATCCGCAGCCGCAGCAAGCCGCCAAGCAGGAAGGCGTGACCAAGGAGCAATACGAGCAGCAGATCCGCGGGCGCGCGCGCGATGCCGTAATGAAAGTCGACGAATCCGGCCCGAATGCCGCCGCCGAAAGGCAGCTCGCAAAAATCCAGGGCCCGCAGCGAATCGTCGTCGAACTTTCCATGGCGAAGCTCGATCGCGCAATCTATAGCCAGCGCCAACTCGAAGCGGTCATGGAAGATTTCTGGTTCAACCACTTCAACGTTTTCGCCAACAAGGAAGCCGACAAGTGGTTGCTCACTTCCTACGTCCAGGAAACGATTCGTCCGCACACGCTGGGAAAATTTCAGGATCTGCTTCTGGCCACCGCGAAAAGCCCGGCCATGCTGATCTATCTCGACAATTTTTTGAGCGTCGACCCCGTCGCGTTTCAGCAATTGCAGGCCGAGAGAGCCGCGCGCCGCGCACGCTACCAAGGAATTTTCGCCGGCGGATCGATGCCGACGCCCGGAACGTTTCCGGGCCCGGTCAGCGGCCCGCCAAATAGCCCGGCCAGCACGAATGCCGCTCCGCCGCCGAAGCAGGAGCGCGGCCTGAACGAAAATTACGGCCGCGAAGTGATGGAACTCCACACCCTCGGCGTCGACGGCGGCTACACCCAGCAGGACGTCATCCAGATGGCGCGTTGCCTCACCGGCTGGACGGTTCACGAGCCGCGCCGCGATCCCGAATTCTTCTTCGACGATAAGCTCCACGCTCAAGGCAAAAAAGTCGTCCTCGGCCGCACGTTCGATTCCGGCGGCATGCAAGACGGCGAAGAAGCCCTGAAAATGCTCGCGAATCATCCCAGCACCGCGAAATTCATTTCCACAAAACTCGCGCGTCATTTTGTTTCCGACGATCCGCCGCCCACGCTCGTCGCCCGCATGACCAAAACTTATCTCGCAACCGGAGGCGACATTCGCGACGTCCTCAAAACGATGATTTATTCGCCCGAATTTTGGTCGCGCGAAGCCTATCGCGCCAAAGTCAAGCAGCCCTTCGAGCTTGCCGTCAGCATGGCCCGCGCGCTCAACGCCGACGAAGCCGTGACGCTTCCTCTCGCGCAATGGGTCGGCCGCATGGGCGAGCCGCTCTTTCAGGCCCAGCCGCCCACCGGCTATTCCGACAAAGCCGAAACGTGGGTCAATACCGGCGCTTTACTCAACCGTCTCAATTTTGCTCTCGCACTCGCTTCCAATAAAGTTTCGGGCACGGACGTAAATCTCGAAGCCCTTTTCGGCACGGACGCGCAAAGCGATCCGCATCTCTCGCTCGATCGCGCTCTCGAAGTTTTCCTCGACGCACAGGTCGCTTCGCAAACGCGCCAGACGCTCGAAGCGCGTCTCGAAGATCCTCAAATTTTGCAGGCGCAACTCGATGATCCGGTCAAGCATGTAAATCAGGCGCTCATCGCGGGACTCGTTCTCGGCGCGCCGGAATTTCAGCGGCGTTAGCGGGAGCAATTTTTTTGGTAAGGAGTCAGGTCATGCATATCACGCGGCGCGTTTTCTTGAAAAGCGGTGGCGTAGCGATGGTGGGAATGGCGGCCATGCCCGCATTTTTGCAGCGCGCCATCGCCGCCACCGTCTCGCCCAACAAAAAGAAAATGGTCGTCCTCTTCCAGCGCGGCGCGATGGACGGCCTCAACGTGGTCGTGCCGTTCGGCGAGCCCAACTACTATCGCATGCGCCCGACCATCGCGATCCCTCAGCCGCAACGCGGTGGTAGCGATGCGGCGATCGATCTCGATGGTTTCTTCGGCCTGCATCCGAGCCTCGCTCCTCTCGAGCCTCTTTTTCATCAGAATCAACTCGCCATCGTCCAGGCCGTCGGCTCGCCCGATCCCTCGCGCTCCCATTTCGACGCCCAGGATTTCATGGAATCCGGCACGCCTGGCCTGAAATCCACCGATGACGGCTGGCTGAATCGCGCGATGCAAGCGCTGCCCGAAGAAAAGCCTTCGGCGTTTCGCGCCGTGGCCTTCGGCCCGTATCTTCCGCTCACGCTGCAAGGCTCCGCGCCTTCCGTCGCCATTCCCGATCTCAAGCAATTCCGGATGAACGGCCCGCAGCAGACCGTCCAGGGTGGTTTCGAGGCCATGTACGCGCAAACCGTCGACCAGGCCATGCGCGGCGTCGGCCAGGAAACTTTCGACGCCATCGACCAGCTCAAGAAAATCAATCCCGACACGTACCAGCCCGAAAACGGCGCGCAGTATCCGAAGAGCCGCTACGGCCAGAGCCTCCAGGAGATTGCCGAGCTTTTCAAAGCGGATGTCGGCCTCGAAGTCGCTTTCCTCGATAGCGGCGGCTGGGATAATCACGTGAACGAAGGCGGCGTCCAGGGCCAGCTCTCAAATCTGCTCCGCGATCTCGCGCAAGGAATCGCCGCGTTCCATCAGGACATGGCGACCGCATGGGCGACATCGTCTTCGTCAGCATGTCCGAATTTGGCCGCACCGCTCATGAAAACGGCAATCGCGGCACCGATCACGGCCACGCCAATTGCATGTTCGTCATGGGCGGGCCCGTGAAAGGCGGAAAAGTCTACACGCGCTGGCCCGGCATCAGCGAGGATAAGCTGCATGAGGGCCGCGATCTCGCCGTCACCACCGATTATCGCAGCGTCCTCAGCGAGATCTTATCGAAGCATCTCGGCAATCCCGATCTCTCAAAAGTCTTCCCAGGCTTCGACGACGGCCCGAAAAGTTATCTCCAATTGATTCGCTCCTAACAACAGCACGGCCGTTCATGCGTGCTAAACATTCGCATTTGACGAGCGGGAGTTTTCCCGGGCGAATCGAGGGATCTGCATTTCGTTCTTCTCCGTTCGGCTCCGCATGTTGTTGCCGCGCCGATCGAATGCTAGACTCTCGTCATGGCCAAAAAGAAGACCAAGAAGAAGAAAACGGCAAAGAAGAAAACCGCTCCGAAGAAGCTCGCGCGCAAGAAGCCCGCGCCCAAGAAAAAGCCGGCCGCAAAGAGGAAGCCGGCGCGCCGCCAGAAACGCACAGGCAAACTCTACGGCCTCGGCCGCCTTGACGTTGGCGCGCGTTCCGACGACCATTCCGGCAGCGCAGGCCAGTCCGGCGACATTCAGGGATTGTCACGGCGCGAGCGAGCCGACTCCGAAAGCGTCACCGAACTCCTCGAAGACGGCCAGGCCTATGAGGCGGAAGTGGTCGAAGGCGTCGAGGACGCGCCCGATCCAGACGTTTCCGAAGTGAAGACCCACGAAGTTCCCGAGGACGACGTCCCGGAGGAATACGACGGCGAGCAATAGCCCGCGTACCCTTTTGCCCGCAAGCAAACTTTTCGCGGTCTCGCTATCGCCGTTGGTCTTCGTGCGCTTCCCGGCATCGTACGGAACATGGACCTAAGTCCTTACAGTACAGTAGGGTAGAAGTACATCTCGCGCCGCCATTTTCGATCAAAATCGTCAATTACGACCTGGAAACTGCCAGGCGAAAGACAAGCAAAAGGTCCGCCGTTTGGTATACAATGAACTATGAGCAAAGCCTATCAAGTTGTCTTTGAGTGCCCCAAGGGCCCTCACACGATCAGCGTCCGTCGCAAGTCTACGAAAGCATCCCTCTCCGAAGCGGAAGCTATGTCCATGTTTGCGCGCGAGCAAGTTGCCTGCGAACATCCCGGCTGCGGCTGGCGGGGGAAGATCTCGAAGATGAAGCTTCGCCAGATCGTGCCGTTCGAATGGATTTACTCGCTGGCATCCTGACGGCGCCTTTCGCGTCCCGATCCGTCGGGATGCGCCCGATTGTTCACTCTGAGCCGTAGCCTCCCCAGCCCGGCCGTCCTCAGCGAACGCGAGCTCGTCAGCGCCAAATCCTCGGCCAGCCTCAATCGCCCGCGCGAAGCTTGCTTTTGCGCGCGCGGTCGCCAGGGTCCGCCGAGGAATCCGCATTTTCGTGCGCTCTCGTCATCTCCGACTGCCGGCGCCATGTGCCCAAGTCTTCGGCGCGAGCGGGTTGCTTGAATTCGCTTCCTCCGAATGTAGCTCACCTCTTTAGAGGTGACGCCTTTCAGCCCGTGTGCCTTCGCCTTTATC
Source organism: uncultured Acidobacteriota bacterium (assembly GCA_963771905.1). Classification (GTDB taxonomy): domain Bacteria; phylum Acidobacteriota; class Terriglobia; order Acidiferrales; family UBA7541; genus Palsa-147. Next base: position 172,311 of record CAVYVI010000003.1, on the reverse strand, counting down.
TTTGACCAGCGCGCCTTCCGTCTCTGTGCCGTTTCCCCATCCTCGCCTCCGCCTCCCCACCTTCACCCCTCCGGCTCCCACGGCTCAATCCAATAATCAATCGAAAGCCACAAACTATATCCGTAACGCACGAATGCCAGCGACAGAATCACCGCAACCACCACCCACAATCCAAGCTTCTCGTCGGCGGTGAGCCGATGCACATCCGGAAGCGGCAACAACGCGAAGTACAGAATCGTCAGCACCACAATCGTGATGCCATACGTGACAATCATCCCCCCGACGTAGTATCCCGACTCCCGAAAATAAGACAGCCCGCAAACCGGACATCGCGCCAACATCCGATTCGGCCACGCGCGAAACAGCTCGCCTTGCCCGCAATGCGGGCACCGGCACCGCACCCCCGAACGCAACGCCTCCCGCAACGCAGGTCTCGCAATCATCTGCCGCAGCTTACTCCATCCGCATCTCTCCCGCGGAACAATGCCAAATTCGCGGCATCGGGTCAGATACGGCTTTTGCCGGGGACCATGCTAGAATCCGGCCCGCTCGCTCGGTCTTTGGGCGCCCACCACCGACTCTTTCGGCGGGCGTGAACCTAACAAGGCGCACGACGCTTCCAGCGAATCGAGGACGGCATAATGGCAAATTATGCAACTAAGGGAAGTCAGAAGTGGCTGCAGATCGCCGTCAATAAGAAGCCGCAACTTCTCCTGGAAGCACTTCAACGGAGCGGTGCCGTCGCGGCAGGAAGCTCAGTAACGTGGTGCTCGCCGCTCGAGAACGAATCGTTTCGAGAACGCCGGGACATTGAGGCGTTAGAAGCCGCAGGAATCCGGAGCCTGAAGGCGCCGCTGAAAACATTCTGGCCCCAACGTGGTCCTGTGTGGGACGCCATCGGGATCACGTCGAATCGAACCCCGCTATTCATTGAAGCGAAAGCGCACATCTCTGAAGCCGCATCACCAGCAACCAGGGCGACGCCGGCCTCTCAAACGTTGATCGACAAGAGTCTAGCTAAGGCGCGGCGGTTTTATGCGCCCAAGTCAACGGCCGATTGGAGCCGCCACTTCTACCAGTACGCGAACCGTCTGGCCTATCAGTATTTCCTAAAGAGCCTTAACGATATACCGAGCGTTCTTGTCTTTTTGTACTTCTTGAATGACCATGAAATGCACGGACCTTCATCAGAAACAGAATGGAACGGTGCGTCCCAACTCATCCACGCAGTCCTTGGCGTCCCAAAAGATCTCACTCCGTTCGGAGTGTTCGACGCTTTCCTCGACACCAAGCTCCTTTAGGACCCGGTCTAGCAAGTGCTTCTAGCTGGTAGCCCTGTAGTTGCCGCGAGGAAGATGGGATTTCGGGTCTCCGTAGTTCCGCGTCTCGTACCACATTCCTTACACACCGCTACTGCTCAATTTCACTCTTTTCGTGCGACCATTATTGTGAGTGCAAAATGCGGATCGCCGCCCAATTCGAATCCACCCCCGAGGCCCTCGGCTCCGGAGACACGCCCTTACTGGACCCGGGCCAAACGGCGAAGGGCAAGCCTACCCGTGTGCCCGCCCTGAATCTTCGGGAATCAGCGCCGGGCACGGAGCCTGCCGACATGCTCGCCCTGAATCCCCGCCGAATCGCACCCCGCCCAATTCTAATCGGAACCCCAAAATTATTAGAATTCGCCGCAAATCATTCAAACGAAACGACGGAGGCCATTTCTAATCGGGACAAAAACACCACCCTTGGGAGGGACGATTACGCAGGAAATCCGATTGCGGGCGACGCCATCGCGTCGCGTCCGCCTGGAGAGGGAATTCGAACCGAGCCTTCTGCTTCAGTCCGCAGGAGTCCGCGCGGGTTCGCCCGCCGCCGCGTTCACCCGAATGCGCATCCCGTAGAACGACCGGTACACGAAGTAGAACGACACGGAATAGAATACCGCGGCCAGAATGTGAGTAAGCCCGCCGCCGGTTTCGGCAGTCAGCTTCACCGCCAGCTCGACAGCCAGCAAACCGAAAAGCGTCGTGAATTTAATCACCGGATTGAGCGCCACCGACGACGTGTCCTTGAACGGATCGCCGACCGTGTCGCCGATGACCGTCGCGTCATGCAGCGGCGTGCCTTTCTGCTTCAATTCCACTTCCACGATTTTCTTTGCGTTGTCCCACGCGCCGCCGGCATCGGCCATAAAAATCGCCTGATAGAGCCCGAAGATCGCAATCGAGATCAAGTAGCCGATGAAAAAGAACGGCTCGACGAACGCAAAAGCGAGCGTCGCGAAAAACACGGCGATAAAAATATTCAGCATGCCTTTCTGCGCGTACTGCGTGCAGATTTCGACCACCTTTTTGCTGTCCGCCACCGAAGCTCTCTCGACGCCCTCGAGCTTGATATTCGCCTTGATGAATTCCACCGCGCGATACGCGCCCGTCGTGACGGCCTGCGTCGACGCGCCCGTAAACCAATAAATCATCGCGCCGCCGGTGATCAGCCCGAGAACGAAAGGAGCGTGCAGCAGCGAAAGCTTGTTGACATTTTCCGTGAGGCCATTCGTGAGCGCCATGATGATCGAAAAAGTCATTGTCGTGGCGCCGACAACGGCCGTGCCAATCAGCACCGGCTTGGCAGTCGCCTTGAAAGTATTTCCGGCGCCGTCGTTGGCTTCGAGCATGTCTTTCGCGCGATGGAAATTCGCGTCGATATTGAAATCGCGCTTCAGTTCCTGCTGGATTCCCGGAATCTGCTCGATCAGCGAAAGTTCGAAAACAGATTGCGCGTTGTCGGTGACCGGGCCATACGAATCCACCGCGATCGTGACCGGTCCCATTCCCAGGAATCCGAACGCCACAAGTCCGAACGCGAAAACGGGCGCGGCGATCATCAGATTCCCGAGCCCAACGCCGATCGTGGTGATCAGATAGCCAACGGACATGAGAACGACCATCGCGAGGCCGAGATAGTAAGCCGAGAAATTTCCGGCCACGAAGCCGGACAGAATTCCGAGCGACGCGCCGCCTTCCTGCGCCGAGACGACGACTTCTTTCACGTGGCGCGATTCGGTGGACGTAAAGCTTTTCACCAGCTCGGGAATCAGCGCGCCGGCCAGCGTGCCGCAGGAAATAATCGTCGCCAGCTTCCACCACTGCGACGTGTCGCCGCCGATGAGCGGAATGATGATCGCGGAACTCGCGAACGTGAAGGCGATCGATACGAACGACGTGATCCAGACCAGCGAAGTGAGCGGCGTTTCGAAATTCATTTCGCTGACGTTTCCGAATTTCGCCTTGGCGATCGCGCCGTTCAGGAAATAGGCCAGGGCAGCGGCGACCAGCATGACCACGCGCATCACGAAAATCCAGACCAGCAATTGCACCTGAATCGCGGGATCCTTCACGCCGAGAATAATGAAAGTGATGAGCGCGACGCCGGTGACGCCGTAGGTTTCAAAGCCGTCCGCGCTCGGGCCAACCGAATCGCCCGCGTTGTCGCCGGTGCAATCCGCAATTACGCCGGGATTGCGCGCGTCATCTTCCTTGATTTTGAAAACGATCTTCATCAAATCCGAACCGATGTCGGCGATTTTCGTGAAAATTCCGCCGGCGATGCGCAGCGCCGCCGCGCCGAGAGATTCGCCGATGGCAAACCCGATGAAGCACGGTCCCGCGTAATCGCCGGGAATAAAGAGCAAAATCAAAAGCATCATCAGCAGCTCGACGCTGATCAGCATCATGCCGATGCTCATGCCCGCCTCGAGCGGAATGTGATAAATCGGGTAGGGCTTGCCGCGCAGGCTCGCGAACGCGGTCCGCGAATTCGCGAATGTGTTCACGCGAATCCCGAACCACGCCACGCCGTAACTTCCCGCGATGCCCACCAGGCTGAACAGCAAAATAATCGGAAGCGTCAGAGCGATGGGCTTGCCCGGCACGGGAGCCAGAACGCCGAAATACAGCACGATCACCACGGCGATGAAAAGCCACAGCATCAAAAGAAATTTGCCCTGCGTAATCAGATACGTTTTGCAGGTCTCGTAAATCAGCTCGGAAATTTCGCGCATCGAGCGATGCACGGGAAGATTTTTCAGGCGCGTGTAAATCGTCAGGCCAAAAATCAGGCCGCCGATGCAAAACAGAATTCCGAAGAGAAGCAGCTTGTGCCCGTTCACGCCAAGGAATTGAACCTGCGTGAGATCGGGAAGCTTGAGGCTGGCCTCGCCGCCTTCCGACTGCGGCGAAGTCTGAGCTAGGGCGGCGCTCGCAGTAAGGCCCGCAAGGGCTGCGGCAGCCGCGAACCGTTTTGCGCAACAGCGCGTGAACAACCACATTTTCGAAAGCCAAGCGCTCATTCAAAATTCTCCATGACGAAATCGAATCGTGGGATCGTGACGCGGCTATCCGCATCCTTCCGGCACAATTCCGCCCTCGCGCACGTAACGGAGGGCGTACTGGGAACGACCGTGCCGGACCTTCAGACGTTCTTCCACATCAAAACTGGACAAGAGTCCTGAGCTTGGCCGCGTCGAAAGCTTCGACATCGCTGGGAGGACGATCGCTATCTCACTTGCGAGTCGATACAAAACGGACATTTATAACATTTTGGGCCTGGATGGTCAAACCCAGGCGCTGGGCCAAGTCTCCGGGGAGGATTTGCTACAATCGCGGATTCGTCGCGCGGAGTTGGCGGGCACGGATGAACAAGAAAATCAAATTGCCGGCGTGGTTGCAGCACCTGGTATTTACGCTGGGCGGCGCCGGGCTATTCGTTGTGGCATTTCTCGATTCGTCGGTGCTTTCGTTTCCCATCGTCACGGATTTGCTGGTGATCGAGGAATCGATTCAGAATCCGGCGCGGATGCCGTACTACGCGGCGATGGCGACGATCGGATCGCTCGCTGGGTGCATTTGGCTCTATCTTCTCGCGAAAAAAGGCGGCGAAGCTTTTTTTCACAGCAAAGCGGGCGCGCACGCGACGCGAATTCGCGATTGGGTGGACAGCAACGCGTTTTTGAGCGTGTTCGTTCCGGCGCTGCTGCCGCCGCCGTTGCCGTTCAAAGCGTTCATTTTGGCAGAAGGTGTTTTTCAGGTGCCGTTGCGGACATTTGTGATCGCGCTGCTTCTGGGACGCGCGCTGCGCTATTTCGCGGAAGGAATTCTCGCCGTGCGGTATGGCGACGCAGCGACGACGTTTCTGCTGACACATGGACGCACGGCGGGATTGATAACGGTCGGCGTGGTTTTGTTGATTGCCGGCGCGGCGCACCTGCTCGCTCGAAAATCAAAAGTGAAGCCCGTCGTATAAACATTTGCATCGCATTCGCTTTCGTCGTTGCGTAAAAAGTCAAAGCGGAACATTCAGCGATTGCGTTCGCGGGCGAAACGAAATCGCTCGCGCATTACGCGGAGTTGCGAATCGAGATCGATCACGGCGACGATGTTGTCGTTGCTCGCGGAGCCGGCGGGGAAGCGAAGATCGCGCAGCTCGAAGTGGAAGCCATCCTCGCGGGGTTCGAGGCTGGCGAGAGGAAATTTCGCGTAGGCCAGGAAGCGCCGCGCTACGAGAGTTTTTTGCGCCGCGTCGAGCGCAGGCGAGCTGTCGGGTTTGTAGTGCACCAGGCCGCGATCCGGATCGAATGCGCCCGCGGGGCCGAGAGGAACATCAACTTCCACGAGCGCTGTGTCGGTCGCGACGATGCCGCGCCACTCGAATGGCGAGACAGCCGAAGGAAACGCGCCTGCTCTAACCGGGGTCGAGCCGTTGTAGCTGCGCGACAACAACAAATCGGTGGCGCGCGCGTGCAAAGTGTTGCGTGCAAGGAAGTAGAGCATCACGAAAAGGAGCGCTGCGATGGCCCAGCGGCGCCGGCCAGGCCGATTCTTTTTTCGCTCGCCAATTTCTTCGCTTACCAAATTGAACAACTCCGGCAGCAGCAGGCCAACGATGAAAATTCCGAGAATCCAGGGATCGAGACTTGCGGTGAGATTCCACGAATACCAGGCGGGATGAAACGGCCAGAGAAGTTGAGCGCCGCTGCTATCGCACACATCGAGAAGCAAATGAAATGCGATGGCGATCCCGCACAAAATAAATGCGCGTGAAAAGCGCAAAGGTTCGGAGGCGGACGAAGATTTGAATCGGCGATCGATGAGACATGCGAGAGCGGCGAGCGCGGCCGCGAGGAGAATCGCTCCGGGAAGCGAGTGGAGCAACGTGCGATGAAAACGGAGGTAAGCGTCCGCGCCGCCGAGCGAACTCAGCAAGTCGAGATCGGGAGCAAGCGCGGCAACGACGAGCAAGAGCGTGGCGCGGGTCGCGATTTTCTTGAGACCTGTACGCGAGAGAGCCGCGGCGGCGAGCGCTTGGGTGATCGGTTCCATCGGCGAGAGCCAGCGGCGACTTTACTTGTTTGCAGCGGCGGGGACAACCAGAGTGAGCGCGTTGGGCACGATGCGAAAATGGAGAGGCAGCGTGCCGACCGGCTCGCCGTCCACTTGCGCGTAGACGGTGGTGCCGTTGGCCGCGGCGCAGGTGACTTCGCGCGTCTTCCACGCGTGAATGCCTTTCACCTTGCGCAATTTGCCGAGCCAGAGGGCCGGCAGCGCGGCGAGATAACGAAAGCGGCTCGTCGAATCGAACGCGACAATTTCGAACGCGTCCTCGAAGAGACTCGCGCCGGTGGTGATCTGGAACGGGCCGCCGTAATGTTTCGTGCGGCCGACGACGAGGAGCGTGGCGCTCAAGCGCGATTCGCGAGAAAAAATGTCCATCTGCGGAAATGCGTACTGAAAGAGCTGGCGCGCGCCCGCAGCCCAATACGCCATGATGCCCGTCTGATCCTTCAGATCCGGGTTCACGGCGTGGACGATCGCGCCATCGGGCCCAGCGCCCGCGACGCAAAGAAAATAGCGGCAGCCTTGCGAGGGATCGGGATCGCCTTGCGGCGTCGCGTTCATGACCGCGCCGAGCGCGATGCGCTGCGGCGTGCCAGTGGAAATCAGGCGCGCGGCGGCGGGAATGTCCCACGGAATGCCGAGTTCTTTCGCGAGAATATTGGCGGTTCCGGCGGGAAGAATGGCCATGGGAATGGAGCTGCCGGCGAGGCCGTTGATGATTTCGTTGATAGTGCCGTCGCCGCCGCAGGCAATGACGAGTTCACGATTCTGCGCGACGGCATTGCGCGCGATGCCCGTGGCCGTGCCGCGGCCAGTGGTCGGCGCGAGTTCGGCGTCGATGCCCGCGGCGTTCAGAAGGCGTGCGGCTTCCTCGATTTCGGAAAAGCGCCGATGGCGGCGGCGGCCGCTCGCCAGGTTGTAGATCAAAAGTGCATTGTGAACGCCTTCGAGCATGAACTCCCTAAGTCCTCGGGTATCCGGCCGAGCGGAATGTATCGGCGCAAACTCACATTGTATAATACCGGACTGCTTCTACCGTTTGCGTTCCTCGAGGCCTGATGCCGAAACAGAAAGTGGCTGTCGACGCCAAGCAAATCGCGAGCCTGCGCGAGAAAATCCGCAAGCACGAGTACCTCTACAACGTTCTCGACGATCCGGAAGTGTCCGACGCCGAATTCGACAGACTTATGAACCGGCTGAAGGCGCTGGAAAAAGCGCATCCGGAAATCGTGACGCCGGATTCGCCGACGCAGAGAGTCGGCGGTACGCCGCGCGCGGGGTTTGAAACGTACCGGCACACGACGCCGATGATCAGCCTCGACAACGCCTTTTCGTTCGAGGAATTGAACGATTTTGACCGGCGCGTGCGCGAGCTTTCCGGGCGGAAGAGCGTGGATTACGTCGCGGAGCACAAATTCGACGGGCTGAGTTTGTCGCTGCTGTACGAAGAGGGCGTGCTCGTGCGCGGCGTAACGCGCGGCGATGGCACGACGGGCGAGGACGTGACGCCGAATGTTAGGACGATTCGCTCGATTCCGCTGCGCATCGACGCGGCCGCGTTGAAAAAAGCGGGGATCGGAGGAAATTTCGAAGTGCGCGGCGAAGCGATCATGACGCGCAAGGCTTTCGAAGCGCTGAACGAACAACAGGAAGAGCAGGGCGGAAAAATTTATGCGAATCCGAGAAACGTGGCGGCGGGAGCGGTGCGCGTTCTCGATCCGACGATTACGGCATCACGGCGGCTCGATTTTTATGCGTACTACCTGCTCGTGAACGGGCGCGTTCCGGAGAAGCGGCATTCGAAAGTGCTTGAAGTGCTGAAGCAATTTCGATTCAAGAGTTCCGGCGATGAAGCGAAAATCTGCCACGGGATCACAGAGGTGGAGCGTTACATCGAGGTTTGGGAAGCGAAGCGCGACAAAATCGCGTACGAGATCGATGGCATCGTGATCAAGGTGGACGAAATCGCGCTGCAGAACGAATTGGGCTATACGGCGAGGGCGCCGCGCTGGGCGATCGCTTACAAATTTCCCGCGCGCCAGGAAGAGACGATTATCAGAGACATCACCGTGAACGTCGGACGCACGGGCGTGCTGACGCCGATGGCCATTCTCGAGCCAGTGCAAATCGGGGGCGTGACGGTGAGCCGATCGACGCTGCACAACATGGATGAAATCGGAAGGCTCGGCGTGGAGATCGGCGATACGGTGCTGGTGGAACGCGCGGGCGACGTGATTCCGCACGTGCTGAAAGTGGTGAGACGCGGGCGGGACCGCCATGCGTTCCGCATGCCGAAGAAATGTCCTGATTGCGGGAGCGCGATTCATCACAATGAAGATGAGGTTGCGTATCGCTGTGTGAACGCGGTCTGCCCTGGGCGGCTGAAAGAATCGCTGATGCATTATGCGGGGCGCCACGCGATGAATATTGACGGGCTGGGCGAAAAGATTGTGGACCAGTTGGTTGATAAAAAACTGGCGAAGGATTTCGCGGATTTGTATTCGCTCGATGTCGAGACGGTCGCGGGGCTCGAGCGGATGGCGGAAAAATCGGCACAGAATTTAATCGATGAGATTGCGGCGAGCAAGAAAGCGTCGCTCGCGCGGCTGATCTACGCGCTGGGGATGCGGATGGTGGGCGAACGGACGGGACAATTGCTGGCCGATCATTTTGGATCGATCGACAAAATTGCGAGCGCGAGCCTGGAGGATTTGACGGCGGTCGGAGAAGTGGGGCCGAAAGTGGGCGCGAGCATCGCGGAGTTTTTTTCGGAGCCGGCGAACCAGAAGCTGATCAAGAGGCTGCGCGAGGCGGGGCTGAATCCGAAGGTCGAGCGCAAGGCGCCGAAGAGCAATAAGCTGGCGGGGCAGACGTTTGTCTTCACGGGGACGCTGGCGCATCGGACGCGCGAGGAAGCCGGGGAGATGGTGGTCGAGCACGGCGGAAAAGTGATTTCGTCGGTGAGCAAGAAGACGAGCTATGTTGTGGTGGGCACGGATCCCGGATCGAAGTACGACAAGGCGCGCGAGCTCGGCGTGACGATTTTGGATGAGGCGGGCTTTGAGAAGCTTGTTGGGGCGAAGTGAGGGGCACGGGCGGGCCGAGCGGTGAAGCTGTAAGGACCGGCTTGAATTAGCGGCGCGCGGAATTGTTGTCCTGATTTTGATGACCGGAGGGAGGCAAAGGGGATTCCGATGCGCACCGTCGTGGGAGTTCTCACGCTGTTGTTGTGTTTCACGCCGGCGGTCGTCGACTGGCCGAATGCATCCCTATACGCGTCGCCGCAGTCCGCGGCGCAGGCGGATTCCCGGAAGCAGGCTTGGGACCTGCTCGTGGCAGGCGCGCACGAATCGAACATGGACAAGCGCGCGAATGCCGTCCAGGCGCTGGGCCTGGCAATCGGAGACCCTGAAGCGGTGTCATTGGCGGAAGACGCGCTCGGCGACAAAGAAGCGTTGGTGCGAGCCGGGGCAGCAAAAGCGCTGGGCGCGCTGGGTTCGAGCGCAGCCATTCCGAAATTGCGAGATCTGATCAACGATAAGGATATTTCGGTGGCGCTCGCCGTGGGCCATGCGCTCATTCAGCTCAAGAGCAACTCGGGATACGACGTCTATTATTCGCTCGTGGTTGGCGCGCGGAAGGGCGGAACCTCACCGATGGGCGAGATCGATGCGGAATTGAATCAGATGAAGACGCCGGAGAGGGCCATTCGATTCGCGTTTGACCAGGGGATTGGCTTCGTGCCGTACGGAGGATATGGAATGGAGGCGCTGCACGCGTGGGAGAAAAGAAGCACAGCGCCTACGCGAGCTGCGGCGGCGCGGGAATTGGCCGGCGACCCGGACCCGAGGAGCGGCCAGGCGCTAGCGAAAGCGGTGTCTGACAAGGACTGGAGCGTTCGCGCGGCGGCAATTGAGGCGATCTCGAAGCGCGGGGATCCAGCATTGCTGGCGGACATTGTGCCTGCGATGACGGATAAGAAAGATATTGTGCGCTATTCGGCGGCGGCGGGAGTGCTGCGGCTGAGCCGGATCGAACAAGCGAAGGGAAGCCAGTCGCATTGAAAACAGCGCGCGGATGCGTAAGGATAATTCGTCTGACAGCGAAGTGGCGTTGTGAGGGCGGCGGTGGCCGCGTATAATTGTGGCGGCGGGTGAGTCGGGCGATCGCTGGCGCTGCCTTCGCGAGAAGGCGGCGCGGGAGGAAAGTCCGGACTCCGGAATCGCGGGCCGCAAGGCGAGCGATTCAAGGGCAACGCGCCTGGTAACGCCAGGGGGTTGCGCTCGGAAGGGCGCGGCTACGGAAAGTGCCACAGAAAATAAACCGCCGGTGCGAAACGCGCCTCTGCGGCGGATCGAAGGGAAACCTTGCGAGCCGCCTCATTCGGCCGTCCGCCTGGTAAGGGTGAAAAGGTGGGGTAAGAGCCCACCGCCCGGGTGGCAACATCCGGGGCACGGAAAACCCCGCGTGGAGCAAGGCCAAATAGGAGGGGAGGGCCGGCCCGGCCCGTTTGGACCCTCGGGTAGGCTGCTGGAGTCCCGGAGCGATCCGGGACCTAGACGAATGGTCGCTGCGGCGAGCGCGAATTGATTTTTGGCTTCGGCTGAAAATCAAAGGCGAGCGTCGAACAGAATCCGGCTTACAGACTCATCCGCCATTATCTCCTTTCGTTTCAATTGGTTTTCCTTTCCACACCATCCGCGTGTGCCCATGGTGTGCCCGCTATCTGCTCCAAGCCTTCTCCGGATTCCATGATTCGTCGAGCCCGCTCGCGCAGCTCCCGCACAAACGGTGCGTAATGCTTCTCGATCGTCTCGACCGTGTCGCCGAGTAGCTTTGCGACGTCGTAGGGCGATGCCCCCCGCGAAAGCAGGTCCACTGCGAATGTATCCCGGTATCGATGCGGATGGGATTCGAGCACCCCTCCGCGACGGCCTAGCGCGACCATCCGCTGATATAGACGAGGGCGCGTCAATGGCTTACCAGTAGCTGGATTCAGCAGCACGCGCTCCTCGGGCTGTGGATTGCGACGATCGCGCTCCAGTTCCAGTGCAAAGAGAAGTTCTTGGTGGATTGGCAGCAAGACGCGCTTTCTTCGCTTTACCGTGAGACGGTTGATCTCGCGCGTTTCCCAGTCGATCTCCTCCCAACGAAGCCCCACGGCATCCGAGCCGCGCAATCCGGTCCAACGTAGCAGCAGAAATGCGAGAAGATCCGCGCCGGACGCTTGGCGCAGTTTTGTGAGTTCGGCTGCTTTGAACGGTTGTGCGCCGCGCTCGGGCTCGTCGCCGGGTCGTCCCTCGAGACGCACAGGATTCTTGGCGATGAGTTCGCATTCGACTGCGAAGCCGAAAATTCTGTGGAGAATCGCCGCGTCGAGTACCACACCGCGGCCGCCGCGCGAATTCTTCTTCACGATCACCCGTGCCAGATGCCATGCCTTGAAGTCCTCGACGACCGCTCGGTTGATCTGAGAAAGTTCGACGATGCCACGGGTCGCGAGAAACTTCTCGAAAGTTGTAGAGGTTTGAAGGTAGCGATTGCGCGTCGAATCGCGCAACTTGTCAAGCGCAACGCGCTGCGTCATCCAGGCAGAAAATTTCGAGGCGAGATCGTCCCAGGAATGTTTCGGGGAATCCAGATTCTGGTCCGCTGTGTGGCCTGCTATTGTTGCGAGTCTTGCAAAAGTATCCGCTGGGAGCACTCCGCGCAAATCGCGCCACAGTGAAGAGTCCGGACCCAGGGCGAGTGCTCGCTCGATTTTGCCGAGCAGAATTTGCGCCGAGTCTCCGTTGGTCGTGCCGAGCGAAAGCCTGAGTCGTTCACGCTCACCTGATCCGCGCCGGACGCATTCTCCAGCACGGCCTTCGAGCTGGTAAGCCTTCCGACGCTTCTTTATGCGCAATGTCATCGCAGCACCCGTAGATGCTCTCGCTCGATCTTCAAGACTGTCGCCAGCGGTACGACTTTATGCCCCTTCCGCCCGTTGGTCGCGAAGTCTACCACTTTCTCGCCGCGGAGACGGTTGTACACTGATGCGCGTGAACAACGCCAGCGTCCCGCGAGATCTGGAATGCTGAAGAATAATTGAAATCCCGTGCCTTCGTGTGGATTTGCGGTCGCGATCTGTGCCGAATTCGCGTCTGCGACGCCGACGAAATCAGCGCTCGTTCTTCGGTTCCCGGGACGAGTACGCGATATCTCCCGGATATCGGATCGAGCTGGTGTGTTGACTGCTGCGTTGCCTCTGCCGAGTCGGTCACGTCTCATTGCCTCGCAATCTCGCGATGATGGTCCAGGCGACTGGAACTCGCTGCCATTCCGTCGCTGCCGCGTCTATCGGTTGCGGCGTCCGCCGTACAGCTGCGGAACACTTCTCCCCCGCGTGACTTTTACGTCCGCACGTGGTCGGACGGTTTCATACAACATTCTTGGATTCTGGTTCGGGCTCCTCGCCTTCGCTTGAGGATTCGACATAGGCGTCTGACGATGCGTCCCGTCTATCCACATCGACTGCTGCGGAGAACGCGTGCGCGTCCGCAAAAAATATCTCGCGATTCACCGTTACTCCACCACGATAAATTTTAGGGATTGCACTTCGTCGCTGCGTGCACCCGAGCGGGAGAAGATCCCGCGCGGATGCTTATCTACTATCAGACGGTCGCGAACTTGTCCAGCGCATTCGACGCACACACGTGCATGCACCGGCGGTGATCCGCGCGCAAACTTGACAAAATGTGCAGCCACGCGCAGAATTATTCTATCGCGCAGGGACGGTACGCAAAGGAACTGCCGTCCCCGTAGAGCTTTGCCCCAAACGAACCCCCGCAATTTCTCACGCCAAACGGACGCTGGACGCTGCTCCCGGCGGCAGTACCGCCGAAAAAATTTACGCAGGGCGGAGTTCGCCTTTTGCGTCTAGAGGAGCCGGCCATGAAGTCCAATCTTTTCGTTTCGCATTTTTTCACAAGGAAGCATGCTGCGCTTTGGCTCGGAGTAAGTCTGCGTCTCGTCGATCTGATGATCGAACTGGGCGAGTTGCCGGTCCGCAGGATTGGAAGACGCGTACTCATTTCCCGATGTGATCTCGAAGAATTCGCTCGGCGCGATCACGCAACGCGACCGAGAACGCATCAGGTTGCTATGCCGGCAACGAAACAGCGCGGAGGCCGCCATGCCGAGTGAACCGCTGGTTCGCACCGCAAAGCTCGACCGGATCAAGAAGGCTATCGAGATTCTCTTCGAGCCCGATCAACTTGTCGAAGTCCGCGTTCCAGGAAAATGTGGTGCGATTTCCGGGTACTTCGACGACCACGAAATGCTCGCGAACGCCGTGAAGGATTTGAGCGACAGCGGCGAACACGAAGGCATTTACTACACTTTGAACCTCTGTCACGACGCTCTGCATTCGCGGAAATCGATAAACAAGTTGCACGGCGGAGTAATGGAAGCGACGAAGGATTCGGAAATCGTCCGGCGCCGCTGGCTGCTTGTGGATTTCGATCCAAAACGGCCTGCGCGCGTCTCTTCGACGAAGGAAGAAGCTGTAACCGCACTGAAGGCTGCGGTCAATACTACGAAGTATCTACGATCACTGGGATGGCCCGACCCGGTCAGCGCAATGTCCGGAAATGGCATCCACTTGCTTTATCGCGTAGATGAGCCGAACCACCCCGACACCGCAGCGCTATTCAAGAATTGCCTCGCGGCAATTGCGAAGAAGTTCGCGACGGACGATGTCGACATCGATACGAAAGTCTATAACGCGGCCCGAATTACAAAAGCGTATGGGTCGCTCGCTGCGAAGGGAACGAACACGGCGAAGCGGCCACATCGATTCTCGCGAATTTTTCGCGTTCCCGAAGAACTGGGGATCGTGACGCGGCAGCAGCTCGAACAGCTTGCGAATACCGCAATGAGGCCCGGCAAGGCGACCGAAAAGCGCGAAGTAACAGACGACACCAGCGAATCGCGCATGAATGAATTTCTCGACTGGGCGAGGATCGACGTGAAAACCGTCCTTGACATGCCCGACGGTGGCAAAAAGTGGGTGCTTGCCCGGTGCTGGTTCAATCCGGATCACAGAGACGCGGCGATATTCCTCCATCCCGGTGGAGGCATGGCGTACTGCTGCTTCCACGAGAGTTGTGGGCACAACGAAAACCGCTGGAAAAACTTTCGTGCGGCCGTCGAAGAAAGGATGGGGGAGTCCTTCAGCTTCGCGCAGCTCAGTATCCCATACGAATCAACAGATGAGGGAATCGTATATCACACATGCACGACAAAAGGCGACAAGGTCCGGCGCCCATTAACGAACTTCACGGCTCGCATCGTCACCGATATCGTAGAAGACGATGGAATCCAGGTGACGCACCACCTAGAAATTGAAGCCGAGTGCCGCGGCCGCAAGAGGCGACTGCGTGTCCCTGCGAAGGAGTTTGTGCAGATGAACTGGCCCATCGAGAATCTCGGGGGCGAAGCCGTCATTGCTGCGGGGAACAGCGTGCGCGACCACGCTCGCTGTGCGATACAGCTTTTGTCGGGCCACATCGCTCGCCGGAGAGTATATCTCCACACTGGATGGCGGAAGATCGGTAAGCGTTGGTCCTACTTACATGGCGGGGGAGCCATCGACAGGTACGGACTTTACGACTCTATCCGCGTAAAGCTACCCACGGAGCTTGAAAGTTTTATCCTCCCTGACCCGCCGGCAGGAAATCGATTGAAAACTGCGGTGCGCGCAAGCCTGCGGTTTCTCGACATTGCACCCCGGCACATCACCGTTCCGATTTATGGGGCAATTTGGCGCGCCGTCGTAGATACCGCCGATTTCGGCCTACATCTCTACGGCCCCACGAACACGTTCAAGACTTGCCTCGCGGCACTTGCGATGAATCATTTCGGTGCGAAGTGGAGTGACCGTCATCTTCCAGCTTCGTGGCAGAGCACTGCGAATGCGAATGGTGCGCTTCAATTTATCCTGAAGGACGCTTTGCTCGTCATCGACGATTTTTCTCCGGGCGGCAGCCGCGTGGACATCGACCGGATGCAGTCGCACGCGGATCGGGTTTTTCGTGGCCAAGGAAATAACGCGGGACGCGGGCGGATGGCCCGCGACATATCGCTCCGCAATCCACAGCCGCCGCGCGGATTGACGCTGAGCACCGGCGAAGAACTTCCGCGGGGAGAATCGCTCAGAACGCGGGTGTGGATCGACAATTTTTCGCCGGGCGATGTGGATAAGAAAATACTGGCCGAGTGCCAACGAGACGCTCGCGCTGGGCTTTACGCCGAAGGCATGAGTGCGTTCTTAAAGTCTATTGCTCCTCGACTTGACGCGACGCGGAGACGGCTTCGGGACCTTGTTCGGTTCTACCGCACGAAGGCGACACGCGACGGACAGCACGCTCGAACACCGGAGATCATGGCGAATCTGATGGCTGGGATCGATTTATTTCTCGAGTTCGCCGAGGAGTGCGGAGCAGTCTCAGCATCGGACGCGGAGCAAATTGGAAACAATGCGTGGAAGTCCTTATTGCAGGCGTCGGCAGCGCAGACGCGTGAACTGACAGCCGAAGAGCCAGCCCGACGATTTCTTGATTTGGTTGGCGCTGCGATCTTGCGAGGCGATGCGCATCTGGATTCGGAAGGTTCAGAAAATGATTTCGTTGGGAGCAGCCCAGCCGCGAAATTCAAGAGCAAACTAATCGGATGGAAGAACGACCGATACATCTTTCTTCTACCGGATTCCGCCTTTGCTGTCGCGCACCAACTCGCCGCGGAGCAGGGGGAGTCTTTTCCCATTACCCAGAAGACGCTCGGGAAACGCCTCGAGGAGCGCGGCTTCTTGGCTGCCCACAACGAAGACCGCAACACTTTGCAGCGCACTATCGCCGGTGGACGGCACCGAATCTGGTATATCGAGAAATCGCGGGTTTTCCCACGGCCCGAAGATGCGGTCGGGCCAGAGAGTCAAGGCGTTGCCTGTGAGCACGCCAGCCGCGTATAGCGTTCTCTTCCGCCTGAACCGATTTCATGCGCCGATTCCGGCAGCCCTTCTAAAGAATCGGTGTACGAAAACTCGTCAAAAATGTAGCAACAATTGAGGTTTGTTCCGAAATCACCGATAGAACCGATTCTGGAGAGGCGTAGCAGGGAGAGCATGCGAGGGCGCTCTATGCTCCTCTCAAAAGTTTTCATCCGCCGGACGCTCCCGTCACTCTCCAAAGAGTCGTGTATATTTATCAGAATCGGTGTAATCGGTTCAGTCAGACCTAAAACGCGGCAACACCCCAAGTAGAGTGGCGTTTTTTGATGCACCGATTGTTTATTTAAATCGGTGAATGAGCGGTGCAAGCGGTGCGCTAAGCGGTGCATCCGTTGTTTCTAACGCCGAAGCGCTCGATCGACCAGGCTGTTTTCGAAGACCAACCGAGGGTCTTGGGTCATGCCCGGGTCACGATCGGTTCGCGCCTCAATAGCTGGCCCATATCGCAGAGTCTGGGTAGGTTGTTCGGCGCGAACATACAGTCCAATCCGGAATGGATGAGCGCAATGCATTGCTTTTTTGAGTGAGCGTTGCTCGATGAGAACAGAAGTTAGTCACTACGCAGATATATCGGATAATTTAGTGATGGGATGTTCTTCGACAAAGCTACAGGGCGCTGCGGCCTCCATGCGAGTTGTTCGGATACAGGCTGTGACATCAGCAAGAAGCCGGATGAACTACGCATCACCGAAGTTGCATCCAGTACTCCCGACTGTATCGCAGGCTCATCGTCGACTGAGTCCGACGGTTCATTCCATTTAAGACCAGCCGGCGCCCGAACTTGGTGGGAGTGTCCTCAGTTCAAACCCCGTGCTCGCATGTCAAGTTGACGAATCCCGAGCGAAGCCGGATAATGAACCCAGATCGGGACGCGATATCGCAATTCCCTCAGCACGCGGCTTCTGAATGGACGATGGTTTCTGGATTACCAATTCCGTCAGGAGGTTCATCGAAGCCATGGCCCATCGCACCTCGTCGAAATCTCGCTCTCCAAGAAACTCACCGCGTAATGTGTCCGGCCGCGATGCTCAGTTGACTGCCTGTCCGCCGTCTGTGGGCCTTCGTAACTGGAAAAAAGATGTACAACCCGAGGCTGCGCAGAAATCCAGCGCAAGCCAGCAGTTGCCAGCAAAAAGGTCTCGCGACAAGGTTCCTCCGCCGCAGCGTGTTCGGATTCTGCAGAGATACGCGACGGGCGACTCAATTGTCAAAATCGCTCGAGAAGAAGGCCGGAATCGCGAAACCGTAAGTCGGATCGTTCACTCCGATGAGATGCAAGTATATGTGGCGCGAATGCGCGAGAAATTTTACGGCCTCGCGGACCTCGCCATCGCGGCCGTCCAGCACGCCCTGGAGAAGCGGAAAGATGCGCAGCTCGGCTATCGAATTCTCGTGGACACGGGCGTTGTTCTGAATCCAGCACAGCGGGCGGAGATACAAGCCAGTCAGCCGCTCGGCACGGAAGAGGCGCGTCACAAGGAATTAATGGCGCAACTTATGGAAGTTGCTTTCGAGCGACACCACGTTTACGGGACGCCGATCCAAGAATTGGATCCGCACCTGAAAGCGATTGGCGCAAAGATCAATCCGGACACGGGCAAGCTTGAACCGATTGGCGCCGTAGGGAAAACGGGGAAAGTGGTCAACTGATTTGGCGATTTCGAGTTTTCGTTGCGAATGGTAAAATGTCAACTGCGACGTAGAACAGAAGAAGAGCAAAACGCTTAGGCGTCACGTGAGTGGGATCGACGAAATCGTAGAACAAGTACCAAAATCGTTTCGTAGGTAGTGTGACGTCGAGAGAAAGGGCAGGAATCGAAAATGATGATCGTGAGCGTGGAAGTTTTGACCGAATCTCAGTTATTCGATTGGCGACATAACGCCCGACGAGCAAGGCGAGAAAGACGGGAACGCGTTAAAAGCATGACGACGCGCGAACTCATCGAAATTTGTCACCAGGACATTTCAGCATTCAAAGTGCACGCCGCTCTTTCTCGATATGGGGCTACGATCGAATCGCCATTGCCGCCCGCGAACGATCAAGTGGACAAGTACGAAGAGCCCGAAGCGATCAACCTCTTGTTCTTTGCGCGAGCGAACGAAGGAAAGCCCATTTTGGTGGAGTTCTCCACCGAGCCGAGCAAATCCTACGAACACAGATTGCGCCAAGCCGCAAAGGCCCGATACTTTACGCTTCACTTTTTTCGTTCGATCGACAGATGGGCGGCCATAAAAGTTCATGGGAAGGGGACTCCGGACGAGTCAGATGAACGTATCCTGAAGAGTATGAACGTGCGACTTTGACGACCGTTGCAGCGTGCAGTGCAGCGAGGTGGATCAGCATTTCTTGGAATCACGATCGTGGCACCATTCTCTGCGGCCAAGCGTAGTCAACCTGGACTTGATCGTGAGGGCGATAGAATTCTGCTCCTTCCAGCCAAGGCGCGTTTGCAACGAGCATCACCGGAATGTGGATGCCTAACGGGAGGTGGTAAGTGGTAGGATGTGATGAGCATCAGGAGCGGCCCGAATAAAACGGGCCCGGCAACCGGGCTGAGAGATGCCGCGGTGCCTTGAGCGATTCATCGCTCGATGTGCGGAACGAGAGTTCCGAAAAAAGTCTCTCGAAAGATTGCCGCCTGATGCATTAGGCGGCGTTTTTGTTTTCAGCCTCCTGATGCGTTCAGATAAAGGAGAACGTACATGCAGCAAAAAAGAAACAGCCCTCATCGTCCCCAGGAGGGTGAGGTTCTCTTTCTTGCCTTCGTCCCACATGCGATCGAGGCCTCTTGGGATAATGAATGGGGGCCGAGATTGGCAGGCTTCCCCCTGAACATTGCCTATGTAAGGGGACTGAATCGTGAGAGCCCATCCCAATCGCAGTTAGAAACCGTGCTTTATTGGTTCGACCCGACGACGTACAAAGAAGACTCAGAGCGCAGAGAAATGTGCTACGTCACGAAACATCGCAACGGTTACCACGTTCGCGTTGTCTTTAACAAGAGTCGCGGCAATTGGCGAATTGACAAGTTCAAGCGAGATGTCTTGATTTGCTCGGCTGCAGGCGCAACATTCGATGGAGCGATGATGCAGACGACGATGGTTCGTGCTGAAGTCGATGAGTGAATTCAGCGGCTCTCACGCACGTCGCTGACATTCTGTGGAAAAAGATGGTTGGTGCCGGCGGTGCCGAACGAACCCGTGTGCCCGCACCACGTCTTAGCCAGACGACGGCATTGCGCGAATGTGGGCGCTATGCAACTTGGTAGCCCATTGGAGAAAGCCCCCGCACTCGTCACGAACTCCACACTCGTCGCAGTCACTAAGATACATGTTCTTCCAATCCGAAATCGACTTGCGTGCATACTTCCAAAGCGATTTCCGAAGAACGCATAACTGGTGGTTATAGATCGAAACGTGCATCCCCCTCGTAGATAGAATCTCGACCGCCAGTTCCAGTTGGTCTTGATAATCGGCCGGATCAATCCACAGTTTGTCCATGTTACGCGGTGCGTACCCAATGTTTTCGAGTCCCATTAGGGCAACATGTTCTGCGAAGGTAAAATTTCGGTAAATGTAATTTGCAAGCTCCGGTAGGCGGGGAATTGTGATTGCGTGAAGTACGACCCGGATCTCCACTCGTAAGCCGTATCTCGCCAATTGTTGAAGACCCAACACCGTTTGATCGAAGGCGCCACAAGCCTGCACCGTGTAGTCGTGAATTGAAGGATCATCGGAATACAGCGGGATTCCCAACACAAAATCTGGGTGTCGAACTGCTGCCAAGCCTGCGGTATATGACTGCCACGCAAAGATTCGGCCGTTCGTCAGCATGTGTAAGTACGTTGTAGGAAATTTGTCGCGGAGCGCAGCGATGAGTGTGAAAAGCCTTTCACCCAATAGCGTTGGTTCACCACCGGTGATCACGAGCCTTGCTGGAGGGCTCTCAATGAGGCGAATCAGTTCTAAATTCCGCTGGAGCAAGGCATCTGTATCATCTCGATCTCTCGGCGGTTGGGAACACATCAAGCAATTGCTGTTACATCGCTGCGTCGCGAAGACGACGTTATGATCTGAATCGGGACGGTACAGGGTTCGGACAAACCCGTTTTCGGGTTCCATAGCAACGATATCGCCCGTACGAAGGTGCTTCAGTTCCTGGATTGAAGATATCGTCGGGACTGGAGCCGAATATGACTTCAGTTTCGCCGTTGTAAGGAATCCTCGGTAACCATCCAACTCGCATGGGTCCCGCGGGACTGTCTCGCTGATGAGGATTGTCTTGCTCCGATTCCCGTAATCAATCGGTTCCCACGAAACTCTGCCGACTGTCGGCTCCTTCCAGTGCTTGTCGGGGACACCTCCGGTCGTGAGCCTCATGATGGCGCCATTTGGTTTACATCTCGAAGCCCCGAACCGCTAATCCAGGCAAAGAAAATGCGCATGGTTTGCCGGTCGTTCTCGGCGATCAATTGGAAAAGGTGCTTGATCACTTCCATATTCCGACGACAAAAATCGCTTGTGGGTCTGTGACCGAAGACGTCTCCCTGCGTAGCGTGGTTGTGGATAGGATCGGAGCCGCAATACGGCTGAAACGCACAATCTGAGCATCCCGTCAGTGACTGGTTACAGGAGGCAGCAGCGAGATTGAGGAACGCATCTCCCGAGAATATCTGTTTATGTGTATCTTGCCGCACGTTGCCCAGCCGAAATGTATGATCGCCCATTTCCGCCAACATCCGAGATTCGTCCGAGGCATAAACATCCCCATCGTAGTTGTAAACGAGGACGTTTATACCTGCACCCGCGGGAGACTGTAAATCCACATACCCCGTCCCGTAGGGAGTGAGAATCTTGGTCAGCAGAATCTTGGTATACACTTCGGCAAGGTCATATCCCTTTCTGTTTATGTCCAAAATGTGGGCCAAGCCAGTGCGATAGAACTTCAAGAAAGCGTCCATCTGGTAACCGGTCTTCTTTTTAGTTTTGACAGCGAACCCATATGGGCTAATCGGCCTGAGGAAAATTGAATGAAAGCCTTGACGTACATACTCATCGATGATTTCTATCGGATGCTCCAAAGAAAGCTGCGTCGTCGTCATAAGCGCCGCCACTCTCTCGTGGCCAAGAATCTTGCGAGCGCGATCAATATTCTCGATCGTCAGCTCATAGCTGTTGTTGCCGGGACGGGGCCGATTGATGTTGTGAACAGAAGCTGGCCCGTCGAGTGACGTGGATACTTTGATCTGCTCATCACGCAGGTAAAACAAGATGTCATCGGTGACATTCGCTAGATTGGTGGTCACCACAATGTCTAAATCCTTGTTCAAGAGCTTCGCTTTTTTCTTGGCGAGTGGAACGATATAGCGAATGACATTAAATGCGAGAAGGGGTTCGCCACCTTGCAATTCCAGAGTTACGTTTCGCGCCGACGTTTTCATCATGAGATCTACGGATTTCTCCGCTGTCTCAAAACTCATGTCGTAAGTGCTCTTATCCGCTGTTTGACGAGAGACTTGACAGTAGTGGCACGAATGATCGCAACGAAGCGTGACAACGAAGATATGCAGCTTGGTGAAGCCGTCGATGAAACTGTATTTTGTCCGGTACTTTGTCGCCAGCAGATCCAAGAGGGGCGAAGAGCTGTCGTCCGCCAGAAACTGTCTGGCCTTCAAAATGGAATACAGGCCGGAGCCGCGGGCCAATTGTTTTCGTACCAACGCCTGTGCCGTGCCCACCGGTCCGATTACAAACTCGCCGACTTCATTCACGAACACTTCTCTGTCTTGATCCAATCTCAAAAAGCGAAATGGAAGCAGTCGGTATCCGGACTCAGGAGCCGAGTAGGTTTCGACTGGATAGAAGACTCTAGCCATGGAAAATCGGATTCATCGAGCCTTCAATCCCTCGCAGGAGCTAGTTTGCCGCTTATTTGAACGAAGGTATCGGGTCTATCTTTCCCTACAGGATCGCTTATCGTTCCAGGCGGTTCATCTTCCAAAATTCCGGACTCTGAGAAGGCCTTCGCGAGAATCAACTGACGAACGGGAGCAGTTTCCGCCTCAACTAGCCGTCGCAACTCAAACTCCAGCAGAGAATTGCAAAACTCCCCCACGATATCGTCGATTCTCGGTGGTTTTGGATCGGTTAGCGTGGGAGGGACTGGCTTCAGGCGAACGTGAATAGCGAATTTCCCGTCCGGTGATTCCGGAAAATGAACGTAGGCAACATCGCTGAACCAATGGCAGGTCCGTAGGATGGCTTCCTTTGTATAGAGACGCGCGTCCAGCCGAATCGTCGCAGAATGTTCGGAATCAGATTCGGAAGAAAAGCCTTCCGGTACGCTACTCACGCAAATCCTCCCGAAGTATGCGATGAATGGGAGCTATGCGATGAATGGGAGCCGTGCGAGGAGTGAGAACTATGCGAAGAATGAGAATCATGTTGGGCGATAATTTTGTAGCCAGGTCCAGCATGTCGCAGTATAAGTTTGGCAGGCAGAGGTTTTGCCGTCGAAGTGGTGACGACCTCAGTGGTTATAGCGTGTGAAAGGTCCGGCAAGACCGGCTTGGCGTCTAGACTTACGCTACCGTTGAGGAGGGCAAGTCCACCGCCGATCAAAGCTGTCAGCTTCCCCGGAAGCGTTGAGATAAGACTCTTTTCTTTGGTTTTGTCTTTCTCCATTGTCGGAAACCTCCTCAAAAGCAAGAATCTACCGAGGGCCTTATCTCAGAGGCTATGCTTCACGAAAGAGGCTGTCAATCGGAATTCGACCTTCTCATGATAACGTTAACTTTAGGTTAACAGACCAAAATCTTGAATGGGCTTCGCCAGCTGCACCCTCTGGTGGTTTGCGACTTCCTTGAAAATGCAACGCAAACGTCGCGCTTCGCTCGACTTTGAAGCTCCGGAGCCCTGTCCTTTTTTGAGGCGCTTCGCGACTTACATCGTTGGCTCGAATCTTGACGCCCCGATTCTTGACGTTGCCTGCGGGGCGGGACGCAACGCCGTATTCCTCGCCCAGAGCGGCCGCCAAGTTATCTGTATAGATAAAGACTTGACAGAACTGCGGATGCGTTGCAGCTCGGATCCGCCTCGCGATAATTGTTGCGATAATTTGCAGCTGTGCGAGATGGATCTCGTACATGATCCATGGCCGTTCGGAGCCGGTACAGCCGGAGCAATCATAAGCGTCCACTTTCTGCTGCCAGCTCTGTTCCCACGCTTTGAAAGCTCGCTTCTGCCGGGTGGATACCTTCTTATTGAAACTGTTCCGGCGCATGGAGGAAACTACCTTGAATTGCCGAGAGCGGGGGAACTCCGTTTCGCCTTCCAGCGCGCCTTCGATTTTGAATATTACAGAGAACGTAAGGCGGGCCCGGGCAATTATGACGCCGTCACAGTCCAGCTCTTTGCAAAGCGTCGTCAATTATCGGATAAGCCTGGACTGTGAATACGAATTCGCCGCAGATTGGCGGAGATATTTGGCCGTCAGGCCATTGAGGAAGCGGCATGAAGCGCAAGTACTGGTGGGTTTTTGGCGTGATACAGGTTTTGGGCACGTTGGCCGCCGTCGAGGCCTATTACCTAGAAGACCCGATATTGTGGCTTGTATCGCTGCTGCTATTGCTGCCTGGAAGTCTGGACTCACTTCCGGTACTTACGCATAGCCACTTCGGAGCCAATTGGTCGCTCTGGGGGCTGTGCGCAATGGCCGTAACGGCAAACGTGCTTCTCTTCACCGTGGCATCACTTCTCCGCGCTCGACACAGAAAGCCGAACTGAGTCACTGCCACACTTGAGATTTCGTTGACTCAACATTGAGTGAGAGCGTAACTTCTTGGCGAGAGCAAGCGAGAGCCGCTCTTCCGAAATTGGCGGCCTGTCACGGAGAGGGGCTAAACCTATGCGGACGTTTAGAAACTTAGGGCTGGTTTTCCTTTCCTTGGCTGCCGCATTTGTCGTCCAAGCGCAGACCGGACACATAACCGCAGCGGAGGCAAAAAATCATGTAGGAGAAAAAGCCACCGTATGCGGAATGGTCGTGAGTACTCGTTTTGCTGAACGGAGTCGCGGTCAACCGACCTTTCTGAACCTCGACAAGCCATATCCAAACCAGATATTCACGATTGTGATTTGGGGTGCCGACCGCGAGAAGTTTGGAAATCCGGAAACCAACTACCGCGACAAGCAAGTGTGCGTGACCGGGAAAATAACAACTTACCGAGGAACGCCGGAAATAACTGCCAACGAGCCGGGCCAAATCGAAATTCGCAAGTAGAATGCGGCTCGACAGCACGATTTGAGAGTCCGTCTCGATTCCGGTAGTCGTTTGGAACACTTGAGCCCGGCGACGTCGGCACTTTCGAGAAGGACCATTCTCTATGCCCACTCCGATTACTAAGACTCCAGCGATTATTTCCCTCGTATTCCTGACAATGGCCGTACTGGGACGATGGCCCTATGTTTTCTACATCCTTCTCCGGTTTGTCGTTTGCGGAAGTGGACTGTATCTCGCCTTTCGAGCATATGAAATGAGAAAATCGATGTGGGTTTGGTTGATGGGAGGGATCGCGGTCCTGTTCAATCCCCTAGTGCCAATTGGCCTCCGTCGGGCCGACTGGCAGATTCTCGATGTGGTCACAGCAGTTGTCTTTGGCGTTTCAATCACCGCAATCATGAAGACGCAAAACGCAACCGGATGATCCGAGTCCGACAGCTGCGATCCGAGGGAACGTTCTGGCAGCCTTGGGACGGTGCGGTCCCTTCAGCTCGAAATGAAATAGGAAATCGGCTTTTTGTAGACCCTGGCAATTTCTTGCAGCTCGACGAAATCCACCCTGCCTTCGCCTGATTCACATTTCGAGATGAAAGATTGTGGCCTCGAAAGCTGACGGGCAATCTCAACCTGGGTGAGGCGCGCATCCTCGCGCGCCTGCCTCAACTTCTCGAGAAACGATCGATATTTTCGGACGTATTCCCGGCTTTTCAGGGCTGACTCCCTCGAGACCCACTCGAAGTAGAAGCCCTGTCCTTTTAGTTCATACTGGTTGAATATCCCAAAATAGGATATTAGGATTGCTGACAGACCCAGGAAGAGGGAGGTTGGGATGTCCCTACGAGCGAGAAACCAGATGGACGGCGCATGACCTCAACGAATATTGTGCTACTGGGCGTCTTGGCTCTTGGATTACCCCAGCAGCCTGAGTTTGCAAATCCTCGCTATCAAACGTTCGACGCGCCGCAAGAGAGCGTCTACGCCTCCGCGCTGAAGGCGGGGTCGGGACACAAAGTTGAATTCAATGCGGATGAGGGCCTAAAGGAGCTGGATGACGCCGGCCGAGACGTGGATCATTTTGCGTTCACGGTGATTCTCAGCGCCTTTCCCGAACCGGTCGTGGCGGACGTCCGCGTGTATGTCGATTCAGACGATGGATCACGATCCAAATTGCGCCTTTATTTTCACAAGCTGCACCAGGCGTACCTCGACTCGCCATCAGAAAGTTTTCAACTGAGAAAGGCTCAGCTCGAATACAGGATGCAAACGCAACTTACTGTGGTGGAGTACGAGCAGACAGAACTAGAGGGCTTGTATCAAAACGGAAAAATTGACACCATGACCTACGCTCAGAAGAAAATCGACCTCATAAAGATCAAGACGCAGATCCAACTAGAAGAAGAGAAACAGGAATGGACCGCGCGTCTCGCCGACATAGCCCAGTTGCCTACGAAGATCTTTCCAAGCCTTGACGACTATGCGCAGCACTACATAGCCATGGTACAGAAACATCTTCACGAGAAGACGACTGGCGTCGGCGTGCCAACACCACCGCCGCATTGAGATTCGCTCGGAGGCCGAACCCCTAGCTTCGAGCCTCCTCAGTAAAACCAGGAGAGCCGCGCATCACGTGCAACCTGTGCTCAGACGCAGGCGCAACATTCGATGGAGCGATGATATAGGCGACGATGGTTGGTGCTGACGTTGACGAGTAAATTCGCAAGCGCGTTGACTCAGTTTAGGGGGAACAGACCATCGTACAGAGATACAGCATCGTCATTCCGGGTTTGGTTCATACAGGTTCAGCTCATGGAGATCAATCCGAGCGTCCACAAAATACCGCATGATAATCGAACCACGAACGTACATACCGATACCGACGGGAAAGGTGGATGGTGGTCCAGCCAGCGGCGGAATCCCCCCTACGACGGGTTGCGGCAAGAAACCGTGTTACGAAAGTAGGCCCCAAATGGTGCAGTTTGGGGCTGTGAAGGTATGAATGACAGCCCGTCGGGAGGGCCTCCGACGAGAATCACCTTACAAAATCGCGAACATGCGAGGCGGGTGTACTATGGTGCCGTTTTCGAGATCAAAAAGGAAATTCCGGGTGATATCTTCGTCTCTCACCTGGAGGCAAGATGACGAATCTGCTTTATGGGAAAGCGCCTGTTCGGATGCATCAGGCCTTCTTCGTTCTCGTGCTCTTGCCCGTTTTCGCGTGCTTGCTTCAGGCGACGACCATTCCAGGCTTGGGCACGGCGACATTTCCGACCTCGACGCACTCGGCGGCTGCGCAGCACGACTTTATACGCGGTCTGTTGTTGCTGCACGTTTTTGAATATGACGCGGCGGCCAAGTCGTTTGTTGCCGCGGAAAAGCTCGACCCCGAATTTGCCATGGCTTACTGGGGCGAGGCGATGACCTTCAATCATCCGGTCTGGAACCAGCTGGATGTCAGCGCGGGTCAGGATGCTCTCGACAAATTCGCACCCACGCCTGAAGCGCGCGCCCGCCGCATTGCCGATCCGCGCGAACGCGCCTATATGAGCGCGGTTGAAATCCTGTACAGCGGCCTCGGCACAAAGCGCGAGCGCGATGCGAAGTACGCGGACGCAATGCAGCGTTTGAGCCAGGCTTATCCTAAGGATGATGAGACGCAGCTCTTCTACGCCTTGGCGTTGCTGGGCAAGAGTGAGGGCGTCCGCGATGTGCCCACGTATCTGAAGGCTGCGCTAATTGCCAAGGCCGTTTTCATGAGAAACCCTGACCATCCCGGCGCGGCCCACTACTGGATTCATGGCATGGACGACCCGCAGCATGCCGCCGGTGCACTCGTGGCGGCCCGTGCCTTGTCCAAGATCGCCCCGGATGCGGCCCACGCCCTACATATGTGCTCGCACATCTTTATGGCGCTTGGCATGTGGGACGACGTAGTGCGCGCCAACGTCGCCGCCACCTCCGTCGAAAACCGCCAGGCAGCTGCGGCAGGAAAGCCTCCGGTCTCCTGCGGCCATTACAACTATTGGCTCGTCTACGGCTATCTGGAACAGGGCCGCTTCGCGGAGGCAAAAAAAGTGATTGCCGCCTGCCGCGATGAGGCCATGGAACCGGGCATGGCCGCCCTGGCCGTCGCGACGGTTGACCCTGACGCTGCAAAAGTCCCCTCTTTTGTCGAGATGCGTGCTCGCTACATCGTCGACACTGGCCGTTGGCGCGGCCAGGCTGCCGCCTGGAACGTCGACATGGGCGGCGCCCTCATACCGGAATTCAACCACGCATTCGGTACGGGTTTCGCCGCCGCTGAACTCGGCGATCTCCCCGCCGCGCGACAATCTCTTGCCACCCTCGACCGGCTTCTACCTCAGCTCCCTTCCGTTTTTGACCATGCCGGGCTTCCGGCCGGTGATCCCGCGCGGCGTGTCCCAGAAATTCAAAAAATGCAGATTCAAGCGTTGATCCTCTCCGCCGAAGGCCATGACGAACAGGCAGTCGCCTTCATGCAGCAGGCCGTGGCGGAGGGGAACGACTTGCCCTACGCGTTCGGTCCGCCCTATCCTGAAAAACCTCCTGATGAACTTCTCGGAGAGCTTCTGCTTAAGGAGAAAAAAGCACCTCAGGCGCGTGCGGCGTTCCAAGCCTCTCTGAAGCGCGCTCCGAACCGAACGCAATCTTTGTTGGGGCTGGCGCGCGCCGAGAGCGCCATGGGCGACAAAACGGCAGCCACGGCCAGCTACCGTGAACTTCTCCAGATTTGGAAGAATGCAGACACGGATTATGCGCTGAGAGAAGAGGCTCGGCGCTATCTTTCGACACCCTCGCGTTGAACCTGAATTCCGAAATTGAATCGCACTGACTCGCCCTAACTCGGTTAAGTTTCAGTTGGATGGAAGAAACGCCGAGGAGGACAAAACACTGCACGGGCAAATTGTTCGTCTCCAGCACCTCTCAGAGTAAGAAGGCGCATTGGGTGTTTGACTTCAGCGGAAAGCGGTGCATCCGACACGCACGTTCGACATGCCAGAACAGTACAAGAACCTATTCGGTTTTAGCGCAGAAGGACGCGGGTTGGTTGCCGTCTTCCCGCTCGATGTCTGGACAGAAAGCAACGACGTTCACGTGGTCTTCGACACAGGGATTCCAAGTTCGCACGGCGTTCGGGACGTGGGTGGCTGTACGGACTGCAAAGTACGGATCAACCTGAAGGATGTTCGTTGACGAAGACCGGCTGAGCTTTCCTTTCCGACGATCAAAGACTCAGAACATACAGTTTCTTGTGGTGGCCGCGGCGAGCAACCTACGTCCAAGATTCTGTTTTTCTCAGGCACAGCAATCCTTTCAACAGAATTGTCGAGCGCGTCTTCTCTTGAAAAATTGACCGATTTTCAGAGTATGTGCCTCATCTTTAGAGGGGATCGAAATGAAAAGCGAAAATGAGCCCTACCCAGCCACTAGCTGCTGATGCTGGAAACCACTCTAGCCTCGTGCGTCGGCCTCCTGAAGGGTTTGGCCCACGGAGGCGCCGAAAAACGCACGGTACAGCCCGCTGACGTTATTTGAACAGGTCGTGGGAGCGGTTGGAACATCCGATTGCGCCACAATTATTGGAGGGCGGAGCTATTAGATGTTGCCATATACTGCCATATAGGATATACTGGCACGCATATGAAGGACCGGACTAACATCTATCTCAGGTCGGGCCAGATGAAGAAGCTGAAAGCGCTCAATGAAAAGACTGGAGCGCCCGTAGCCGAGCTGATCAGGCGCGCGCTGGATGAGTATTTAGCCAAGAGGGCCAAAGAAAAGTAGAGAGCGGGACGCCACCCGGTTCGAGCCGAGTGACGCCCCTGACCAAACCGACCCAGCAGGAGGTCGAAATGGCTTCAAGAATATTACGACAAGAAACCTCTGATCCCACCACCGTCCGTGCTGCCATTTATGCGCGCGTTTCCACACTCAACAGCGGTCAAGATCCCTCGATGCAGACAAGGGAGCTGGAAGAGTACTGCCAAAGAAGGGGCTGGCACATTCATGACGTCTACGTTGACAACGGCGTTTCCGGCAAGAAGGATTCCCGACCGCAGCTAAACCGACTGATGCAAGATGCCCACGAGCGGCGTTTCGATGTCATCGTCGTGTGGCGTTTCGATCGATTCGCTCGTTCTGTTTCGCACCTGCTCCGTGCCCTGGAAACATTCAACGCACTTGATATCCAGTTTGTTTCGCTTTCAGAGCAGGTTGACACAAGCACTCCGATGGGAAAGATGGTATTTACCGTCCTAGGTGCTGTCGCCGAGCTAGAACGCAACCTGATCGTAGAGAGAGTTCGTGCCGGACTGCGTCATGCGCGAGCGAAAGGAAAACGGCTAGGACGGCCCAAGAAGTCTGTCGACCGGGCTCAGATCGCAACATTGCGGGCTGCCGGGAACTCTTGGCGGACGATTTCACGCGAGATGGGTGTTTCAGTCGGGACGGTTTTCGCCGCTGCTCAAGGAAGCTAGAAAACCCACGCACGTATATCGGTGCTGAGCACAATTCGATGCAGTAGGAATCGCTCTCGCATTTCTGTTCATACTGGTTTGGATTTTGGCAAAGGAGAACGCACATGGAGCGAAAAAGAAACACTGCTGCTCGTCCTCAGAAGAGTGAGGTTCCGTTTCTTGCCTGCGTCCCGCATGAGATCGACTCCTCGTGGGATGATGAATGGGGGCCGAGATTGGCCGGTTTTCCGCTGAACATTGCCTACGCAGGAGGCGTGAATGGATGATCAGGATTCGTTCATTGTCGAATACCGACTAACAGCTTGTTGAAGAATTTAGTTGTCGAAGTTTTTTCGTTCTCAGTTTTGAGTTTTCGCTGAGTTGTAAGGGAGTGGTTTGGGTTTTTCTATCTACCGAGCCGGCTCGTCGAAGCCACGTGTCACGTTCTGGCCATCAGGTTTCGCAATCGGCACAGGTTGTAGGCGGCCCCGGTGAAAGTAAACAGCCATCCCACCTTGTCGATCCCTCGCAACTTCACTTTCTTTAGCATCCCGACCATCTTCATCCACCCGAACGACTGCTCCACTCGTTTGCGCTTTCGCTGACTCACCTCATACCCGGCATGCCGCGTGGTCCGCTCGTCTACCGCGCTCCTGCGATTGCTCGTGTTCTGCGCCACGTGCGGGGTGATGTTCATCCCGCGCAGTTCTCGTACGAATTCTCGCGTGTCGTAATTCTTGTCTCCTCCCAACGTCACTCGCTTTCCCCGCGGGACGGCCTCGGCCATCAGCAGCGCAGCATCTCGCTCCGCTCTGCCATTCGCCTCGCTCAGAAAGGTCTGCAGCAAAAGTCCGTTGCGATTCTCCATCATTACATGTCCCATATAGCTCAGCTTCGCCTCGCTCCCTCGGGACTTCGTCCACAACCGGGCATCCGGATCGGTAGTCGATTCATGCGTCTGGTTCTTTCTCTTTTCCCCTTTAAAGTCGACCTCTCCTCCCGGTCCAGCGGGCTTCCCACTCCCATCCTTTGGTCGGAAACTCTTCTGGCTGGCCCAGGCCTCGATCAGCGTTCCGTCCACCGTGAAATGTTCATCGGACATAAACGGCCTGGCTCGTTCCAGCACCCGCTGGAAAAACGACTCGGCAATCTCTTCCTTCAGCAAGCGCTCCCGATTCTTGCTGTACACCGCGTGATTCCACACCACCTCGTCCATCTCCATCCCCACGAACCACCGGAACAGCAGGTTGTACTGTAGTTGCTCGATCAGCATGCGTTCGCTGCGAACCGAATAGAAGATCTGCAACAGCAGGGACCGCAACAGCCGCTCCGGCGCTATCGATGGCCGCCCCACGTCCGAGTACAACTTCGCAAACTGCGGGGACATTTCCTTCAGGATCTCATCGACCATCCTGCGGATCGGTCGCAACGGATGGTCCGTCGGCACTCGCTTCTCTGGAGAAACGTAGCTGAACATTCCTTCTTGCTGATTATCGTCGCCGCGCATTCACTCGCCTCCTTGGTCTTCCTACTTTCAGACGAGTTTTTTGAATTAAAGTTGCAGCGAAACTGCATTTTTCAACAAACTGCTAACTGATTCAGATGACACTACTCCGTCTGACTTCCGATACTTATTCATCGCCATCGATGAGCTGACTCGGTCGCTAGTCTTTGAGCAGATTCGTTCCTTCGTTGAAGTGGCTGACCTCTCCGGCAGAGAGCGTGAAGAGGTCTTCGGCTCATTCATCCGCTTGAGTCGCGATCTTCCTCTACCCGCTCAGGTCATATCAATACGTCGGGAAAGCCCATGGACAGTCTCGGTTGGGCAGCCTACGGTGGTTGTCCTTTGGGCTATTCAAAAGATGATTGCGCCCGAGATCTTGAAAGCATGGGATGAGAGTCGGCTAAGGGAATCCTTTAAACGCTTCGTCAGAGATAACATCTTCAGGGGCGCCAAAGAGCAAATCGAAGCTATCGCGGCCAGCAAACCACAATTTGGAAATCTGGTTGTGGACGACATTCAGGGGTCCGGAGGGTCTCGACCGGGGCGGCCCGCAATTCAGGTTACGCTCAAACGAACCGAAGTGCTTCAAATCGAACTCAGGGACCGCGAACTGATGAAGGAGTTTCTGGCGAGAATCGGAATTAAAACCGATTGATAGACGGTGGCGGTGGCCTTCTAGCCGAAAGATTTGCAGCGCAGCGTTCGCTCAACTGGTACGTATTTTCGCGGCATCGCATCCGTCGCAACTCTTTCCGTGCACGAGCAGCCCGGCGTGTTCCGCACAATATTCTCGGTAGCAGGTCTTGCACGTCACCGCAACCGGTCTCGGACACCCGGCTGTCTTTTCCTGACCGTGGACGTTGTGCCCTACCTGGCAGGATTTTTCTACCATTTGCTTCACCTCGCAGTGACCACACCACGATCATGACGGGTTGACCAGATGCGATCTCACTTGCGGTGGGCCTCATCGTAGTCATGACTTACTTCCAGCATTCTTTGCGGTTGTCTATCTGTTGAGCAACAGAGTGAACGTGTTTATAAAGCTTTACGCTGGCTTCATTCATTTCTCCAAACGACCGATCTGCGTCATTTAACCACCTTGTAAATTTGTCAAGGTCCACAGGATCCACAATATCCAAATCACCTGCGAGGTCATCCATCGAGCCTTTTGCTTCCTCCATGTCCATAAGCAGCTCGACCTGCGAAGTTAGCGTAGCGTCGTTTTTCAGATTACCAATATCCTTTTGAATCTCCGACAGATTGTCACGGAGCGTTCCCAACACTTCGTCCATCAATCGTCCTTTTCTGTACGGCAAATTTTTGAGGGAACTAACATCAACCTCCGAGACAACACCAATCCAACGAGTCGTATCTCGGTCGAGATCATGTATAAACAACTGAAACTGGTTCTTATCCATTGGATATGTTTGGGCTGAAGCGGTGGACGCGCTCATAGCCGAAAGTAACAAGCCAAGTAAAAATGTGCTTCGCACGAATCCTCCTAGCATTCTATTTAGCTCTTTCCCGTAGACATGTTAGCAGCGCTCGATGATGCTCCAGTGTGGAGCCCCTATTTCCGATACTACACGGCGATGAGTCCCGTATAGGCCGCCTGCCCCGGTGGCCTATAGCCCCTGGGGAGCAGATCCATCTTCACACCCCATGGCTGTGGTATAGAAACTCTCTCACTTCTCTTGGACGAAAACCGCGGTCCGGTCACCGGAACGACTTCCGAAAGCGTTTGCGACGATGGGTGATGCCGTCCGGTTCGCCGTGACCATAATACGTTTGCGAAATAAAAGCAGTACGGTACCGTACTCTCATGGGTGCAGCAACCTAACGCTTCGGCTTAGGTTTTTTGTTCGTTTTTTCCACTCTTCTCTCGGCAATTCCAATTGAACGACAAACGTCTCGTGAGCCACCTGCTGCATCTAAATCCTTAGAGGCGGCAATTATGGATTCTCATCGTTTTCTCTTGTTCTTCACTCTCATTGCTACACTTCTTATGACGTCGGCGTTCGCATTCGCCCGAGAAAGAAAAAGCGACAATAAAGATAATGCTGCGTCGGTTCCGGTCACCGTTACAGTAACGGTTCTGGGAACCAACAATAAGCCCGCGTCACCCATCGGGCAGCAGGACATTATCGTGCACTCGGGAAATAAGGTGCTCGAAGTAACCGGGTGGGAGCATGCGCAAGGGCCGCAAGGTCCACTACAACTGGCGCTGCTCATTGACGAGAACATCCGCACAACTCTCATCGCCGAGCAACTCAACGACATGGCGAACTTTATCCAAGACAAAGCGCCATCGACCGAGGTGGGCGTTTACTACGCCGAGAACGGTTCGGCCTATGTGGCAGCGCCGTTTACAACGGACCATCAAAAGGCGGCGCAGGTGCTGCACCTGACGCTCGGTCTCCACGCCGGCGAGTCGCCGAGCATTTATCTTTCGTTGAGCGATTTGGCGAAGCACTGGCCAATGAAGCCAGGAGCGCGACGCGAAGTTGTCGTATTCGGAAGCGGTAATGATCCCCTCAATCCCGGCATCGAGGATCCATACGCGGACGCCTCCATCGAGGACGTCCTGAAAGCAGGCCTCACAGTTCACGCGATTCCGATTGCCGGCACGCGCTACTCACTCTCTTTTCGAGGGAATATCTCCGCTGGAAAATTGATTGAGCTTTCCGAGCAGACGGGTGGCGAAACAATCGGCGGCGACTTGGGGGCTCCGGTTTCCCTGGCGCCTTACCTGAACCAACTGGACGAAAATCTTCACAACCAGTATTTGCTGACGTTCCTCATTCAGCCGAGCGCCAAGAAAACGGGAGAGCTGCGTAACATCGAAGTGAGGGCCGAGGAGCGCGAAGTGAAAGTTGTGGCGCCCAAGCAGGTGTTGGTGCCTGGCCGGTAGGCCCTGGTCTTATTTCGTGCGAACGGCGATGATCTCTTTGCCGCTCACTCGGATCTCAATGGCAATGGGCGCGGCGGATTCCGTTCCCGTGGACGATCTCACCGCGCAAGAGTTGATGCCGGGCGGTGGGGAATTGCTTCGGAAGTAGCCTGCGCCGTATCGTTCGCGGCTTCGATTTGCGAACCTTCGCTCATCACAGCATCAAATTTCTATGACTCAGTTGGCGGCGTTGCCGTTTATTCATCCCCTTATTTCGTTGGCAATGGTAGATTGCTCGATAACGTCTCCAAGTCATTGGCAACGTCCTTGATGCCGAGCAGGTTAACTGGCTTCATATAGGTGAAGCCCATCTGCGGGTCTTGAGACCGACCCAAGCGTCTAACCATATCGTCCCGTAAATTTAGAGCATCATTCTTGTATTTGCCATAGGCATCCATCGCCTTTTTCATTAGATCTCTTTGCTGTTCTTGGTACTGCGTCCAATCTTCCGTTTTAGCAAAATATTTATTGCCGTTTTCATCCGTGGCTTTATCAGTATCACTTGCGATTTTACGAATGGCCGCAGCCATTTTTAATCCTCGATTTTGTACTTCTTACACCGGAAAGTTTGAAAATACGGTACTCGGAACTCGCGGCGGTGCTGAACCAGCGTCGAATGTATTACGATTACTATCTTTCTGCTGTACGTCAAGGCTCCCATAGGGCTCGGACTGAAGGTGCGAAATGTGAGGCTAAGGGAGAAGGGTCGGAGCGGTGTCTGAGAAATCGATCACGCGACAGCAAGCGGGGCCTGTGAGACGTGCAAGAACGAGCTGTAGCGACTCCGCCGATCTCGCTGGAGTCTGCTCTGCTGTGAAATTCGTTGTGAAGGGGCAGGAGAGGAGTGCGATGCGCCTGAAATTGAGTTCCAAATCGGAAATCCCGGCTTAAACCCGTTGTGTGCTTGGCAGCAGGAGCCTAGAATACCCGGTCGATGAGGTCCAGACCGGAGATTTGTGGCATCCGACCTCTCGCGCCGCGCGTCTAGGTAAGTAGGGAAGGCCTCTCGACATGACGAGGGCACTCAAAGCCGGGTTGGTGGCAGTATCGGGCGCGGCTTTTCTGTTCGCCTTTGCCGCCCCGGCATGGGCGCAGCGAGGAGGGGCCCGCGGCGGTGGCGGCGCGTCTCACGGGTTCGGCGGCGTATCTGGTGGGTTCAGCAGCGCGTCCCGTGGTTTCAGCAGAGTCTCCCGCGCGCCCGTCGCACGTGCTCCCATGGTTCGTGCGTCTCCCCGGATGGCCGCACCCGTCCATCGAACTTACGCCGCGCGCAGTTTCGTACGCACGCCAAGCTTGAATTCCACTCGTCTGGCCACCACTCGCCCCTGGCGCGATCATTACGGACGCTGGCACCGCGGCCGATCCATCATCTTCCTCGGCGCAGGTTACCCGGGTTATTACTACTACCCGTACGACTACGGCTTCGACTATGGTGACAACGACGTGTCCTACGACACCACGCAGCAGCCCGACTCCTCGCAGCAACCTGAGCAGTACGTTGTCGAGCAGCCCGCCCCGGCCCCCGTCCAGTACGCCGCTGCTGCGCCGGCCGCTCCGCTGCCGGATGTCGGCGAGTTCATCCTGGTGCGCAAGGACGGCCAAGTCGTGCTGGCCTCCGCATTCACATTTTCAGGGGACCGCCTCATCTACATCACGCGCGAAGGCCTGCGACGCTCGTTCCCCGTCGCCGAACTCGATAAAGACGCCACGCGCCAGATGAACGAAGCCTCCGGCACCACCGTCGTCCTTCCAAGCTGACCCCGTTTTTTGCGTCCCGATTCCGTCGGCACGGCCACCGCTCTAAAACTACCAAACAACCTTGAGTCCTTTGTAGAGGCTGAATTTCTCGTCACAGGTCAGCACAGGAATGTTTTCGCAATGGAATGGCTCAATCGTGAATTTCCATTGAAATGAAGCAGGGAATTGAGCGCACCAAGTCACTAGCCGCCGATACCGGAAGCCATTTCAGCCACGCGCGTCGGCCCTCTGGAGAGATTGGTTCACCGACGCACAGAGAAGCGTTTAGAGACGCCCGCTGACATTATTTGAACGGGTCTGGGTTAGCGGCTCGGACACGGCTTCGTGCCTCTCTCGGTGGAAATGCATGACTTCGAGGTCAACAAGAGAAGTCTTTCTCTTGGTGAGGTCGCGAGATCGCGGGTTATCGCAAGCAGAGATGTCCCGTAATCCGACCAATCGGGCACTGTCGACGAGAGATGACTGATCATCAGGTAAAATGGTCCGACAGCACGGGTGACTCTTGTTTAGAAAAGATCTTGTAAGACGCCCGATATTTTGGCGCAGTGCCGCTGTATTGGCAGTGAGCGCATTGGTGTTCGCGAATTTGGCGGCGCACGTGGCGGCGAGCGGCACGGCCTCTCTCGAGAAACAGCGCTCAATAGTGGGACATGTTTTTGGAAGAGTCGAGCATTTGACTGGGTTCCCTACAAATCTTCTGGGCGGTCTACAGTACGACGTATTTATTTTTGGCGTGAGCAATGAACCAAAGCTGGGAAGGCAACCTTTTCCCGTCAAAGTTGTGTACGAGTTTTACCGGTACGGGCCGTATCTGCCGGAGAAATTCTTCGACTTCTCGAGGCTCTATGAGTTGCGCGTGGTTCGTGACCCTACATGCGATGAAAGTGTGAAGAGTCTGTCCTACGAGGCGAATGCTACGGAATCAGGAGATCAGCTGCCACCGACTTACATTTTGAGGCTTCTCGATGGTGCCCCCAATGATGTACTCAAGCCGGACATGGTCCTGCCCTGCTACGTTCTTAGGCCTGGGCGGTACAAGGCAGTGAGCGAAGGCAAGAGGCATTAATTCTGTGGGGACGCTGTCCCAAGTCTGCTCAACTCCCGATAAACGCATTAACAGCTTGTTGAAGAATTTAGTTTTCGAAGTTTTTTCGTTCTCAGTTTTGAGTTTTCGCTGAGTTGTAAGGGAGTGGTTTGGGTTTTTCTATCTACCGAGCCGGCTCGTCGAAGCCACGTGTCACGTTCTGGCCATCAGGTTTCGCAATCGGCACAGGTTGTAGGCGGCCCCGGTGAAAGTAAACAGCCATCCCACCTTGTCGATCCCTCGCAACTTCACTTTCTTTAGCATCCCGACCATCTTCATCCACCCGAACGACTGCTCCACTCGTTTGCGCTTTCGCTGACTCACCTCATACCCGGCATGCCGCGTGGTCCGCTCGTCTACCGCGCTCCTGCGATTGCTCGTGTTCTGCGCCACGTGCGGGGTGATGTTCATCCCGCGCAGTTCTCGTACGAATTCTCGCGTGTCGTAATTCTTGTCTCCTCCCAACGTCACTCGCTTTCCCCGCGGGACGGCCTCGGCCATCAGCAGCGCAGCATCTCGCTCCGCTCTGCCATTCGCCTCGCTCAGAAAGGTCTGCAGCAAAAGTCCGTTGCGATTCTCCATCATTACATGTCCCATATAGCTCAGCTTCGCCTCGCTCCCTCGGGACTTCGTGTATAACCGCGCATCCGGATCCGTGGTCGATTCATGGGTCTCGTTCTTTCTCTTTTCTCCTTTAAAGTCGACCTCTCCTCCCGGTCCAGCAGACTTCCCACTCCCATCCTTTGGTCGGAAACTCTTCTGGCTGGCCCAGGCCTCGATCAGCGTTCCGTCCACCGTGAAATGTTCATCGGACATAAACGGCCTGGCTCGTTCCAGCACCCGCTGGAAAAACGACTCGGCAATCTCTTCCTTCAGCAAGCGCTCCCGATTCTTGCTGTACACCGCGTGATTCCACACCACCTCGTCCATCTCCATCCCCACGAACCACCGGAACAGCAGGTTGTACTGCAGTTGCTCGATCAGCATGCGTTCGCTGCGTACCGAATAGAAGATCTGCAGAAGCAGGGATCGAAACAGCCGTTCGGGCGCAATCGAGGGCCGCCCCACGTCCGAGTACAACTTCGCAAACTGCGGGGACATCTCTTTCAGAATCTCATCGACCATCTTGCGGATCGGTCGCAGCGGATGATCGGCTGGTACGCGCTTCTCGGGAGAAACGTAGCTGAACATTCCTTCTTGCTGATTATCGTCGCCGCGCATTCACTCGCCTCCTTGGTCTTCCTACTTTCAGACGAGTTTTTTGAATTAAAGTTGCAGCGAAACTGCATTTTTCAACAAACTGTTAATCGGAGAAGTGGAATCGCCGTCGGGCACGGTGATAGTTCAGCGTCCAACACACGAGATTCTCGAGAGCGGGGCAGGAAGAATGTTCGGTTCTAGTTGCTTTTGGGGAATCCGACAACATGAATTTATTGGATGGTCGCGCCGCCACAGCAAAGCTTATATTTCTTCCCAGACCCGCACGGACACGGATCATTCCGCCCGATCTTACTGGTTGTGTGCGGAGGCTCGGGTGCGCGAGTGTTCGCATTGGGCTCCTCGTACTGCCTGAAATGCCGGTACGCTGCTACCAGCCCCGCCGCCATGGATGCGATTACCTTTTCACGTTGTTCCGGACCAATCGTCTTGGGACGCATGGCCGGATTTTCGTCGTGTTCGTGGTAGAGCATCAGCACCGGAATCATGCATCCGCCATGATCGTCATCGGCGAGCAACTCGGCCCAACCATCGTGGCGCAGGTGGGTCCCTCGGATGAAGCCGCGAGCCCAGTCATTGCCGTGCTCCACTCCGTTCTCATCCTCCAGAAGAACCGGCAGATACGCTTTGCCCTCTAGGAGTGTCCCGGCGATATTGTTCCAGTGGCGCATCAGGAGCCCCAAGATTTCGTTAGCTTGGGCGAGAGTGCTGAACGCACGCGTCTCCGACGTCTCGCTGCCAAACAGCTCCGGCATGTATTCACTGGGCGTCACGATTTCAGGACCGGCGATCAGGGCAGAGAAAAACCCATCGACCTCCTCAATGTTCATAGCCTTGCCGCCTTTGTAGCTCCTCAGGAATTCATCGAGGCGGTCCAATTCGGTTTCCGTCAGTGGCTCGTTCTGGGCAAAGGTTCTCATGGTATTCCCAACTTTTCCCGGCAGAGGCCTATGGTACCACCATCGATTTGAGGTGTTTCGGTTTCCAGCGATTCCTTCCTGTCAACGCCGCCCAATGATCTCGTCTCAGGCCGGAAAGCAGCCGGGAATACTACGTTGCAGGTCATCGGAACGGAAGACAACAGCCAGCACCCCTATTGACATGTATATGCCTGTGTGTTATCTTCTCTACATGAAGCGTACAGCCCTGTTCCTCAAGACAGACCAGGTCAAGAAGCTACAGACGCTGTCCGAAAAGACAGGCGCTCCGGTCGCGGAACTTATTCGCCGTGCGATTGACAAGTATCTTCAGGAGCGAGCAAAGGAATTAAAGTAAACGGGACGCCACGGTGTATTCAGCACCGCGACGCCCCTGACCAAACCGACCTACGAAGGAGGTCGAAATGGCTTCACGAATAGTACGACAGGAATGCTCTGATCCCACCACAGTCCGCGCTGCCATCTATGCGCGGGTCTCCACACTCAACGGCAGTCAGGACCCGTCGATGCAGACGCGGGAGTTGGAAGAATACTGCCAGCGAAGAGGCTGGCAGATTCACGATCTGTACGTTGACAACGGTGTATCCGGCAAAAAGGACTCTCGACCACAGCTAAACCGGATGATGCAGGACGCTCACGAGCGGCGTTTTGATGTAGTCGTCGTGTGGCGTTTCGATCGGTTCGCTCGTTCCGTGTCGCATCTCCTCCGTGCTCTGGAAACATTCAACGCACTTGATGTCCAGTTTGTTTCGTTGTCGGAACAAGTGGACACAAGCACCCCGATGGGAAAGATGATTTTTACAGTCTTGGGCGCTGTCGCCGAACTCGAGCGCAATTTGATTGTTGAGAAAGTTCGCGCTGGACTGCGTCATGCGCGTGCGAAAGGAAAACGGCTCGGACGCCCAAAGAAGTCTGTTGACCGGGCGCAGATCGCAACATTGCGGGCTGCCGGGAACTCGTGGCGGGCGATTTCCCGCGAGATGGGCGTATCTGTCGGAACCGTTTTCGCCGCCGCTCAAGGAAGCTAGAAAACCCACGCTGGTACATCGGTGCTGACCTCAATTCGATGTAGTCTGTTTTGGTCGACACACTCACTAAATCGCTAATCATCCAGTCAGCCTCAACGACGACGTGTGCATTGAAATCGACCGCTGAGTTCCGCCATCGTGTTGCCACTCGCCATTCATTGCTGCTCTTCCAGTTGGAAGCGGCAGGAGGAAGCAACACCTTCGGTGTCCGTGATTTTGAAAGTGCAATGTATCGGCGCGAGAGCCTCGCGCCCGTTTTTTTACAAGAGAGTCTCTAGGACGCGGCTCCCGGAGCCACCACCTCGAAAGAGGACGTGAGTTGGATCGCCTTGTGCAACGTGCGATACAGAGGGCAGTTCATTGCGTAAAGGCCATGCACGCGGTCCACCGTTTCTTTCACACCCTCGGACGCCACCAAGCGCATCGCCACATGAATCCGGCGGATCACCAGTACGCCTTCCTCCGTTTCCACCTCTCCGGTCACGTCGGCTGTCAGTTTTCCATTGCTTGCGTCGATTTGGCGCGCTTCCAGCGCACCTGCGAATGTGCCCATCATTCAACCGGCGGTGGCGGAGATGACATAGTCAATCGTCGACGAATGCGACTCTTTCAGCTTCGCGGGGTCCACCTTGTAATGTTCCGCGATGGCTCCGTGGACGCTATAAATCACCGGCAGGGACTCACCTGGCAGATGCGCAATACGGAGAGGCCCCGTCTTCCGTTCAATTCTCGACCTCGAAGTGTAGACGACGTCGCTCATGCTCTCCTCCTTAAAGGCTTGTGCCGACTACTTCATCGCTTCCTTCCGAGAACCGCTCCCATGCGAGGAGCGAGAGGGTCAAGTTTCCCCCTTCCTCGTGATCGATTCCCAGTAGTGACGAATCGATAGCGCCCGATCCGATTCGCCGAAAATAAATGCAGCAAAGCAAAGAGCAAGAACCGAGTGGTCGAGAGACGCCCCAAAATACTGCCAAAGGGGAGCCTGGGGGCCAGGGTAGTTCGAAGAAAACAGCAACGTGAACATGTAGACCACTCCGCAGGCGCTCGCGGGACGCACCAGAATTCCAAGGAAGAGTGCGAGACCAATCGCCAGCTCACCGTAGGCCACGAAAAAAGCGATGGCCGTGCCATGTGGCAATACGAATTTCTGAAGCACGGGAACCATAAACGGGTAAGCGCCCTCCGCAAGAAACCGGTTGATCCAGAGTTGGAAGCCGCCGCCCCGGGTGAATCCCGCGCCAAACACCTTGTACACGCCAAAAATCAGAAAGAGCGCCCCCACAGCGATTCGCAGCGCCGCGAGGGCTATTGTGTTCCGGTCTCTCGTATCAAGCTCCATGCCGAGACGGTCTTTTGATACTACCTAATTGTGCCGAATGGCGTCGGGAGACCGTTTCAGATCCAAGGGAAGTACTTTCAAGTCCCACATCACGGGCACAGATGCCGGCGGATAGCAAACCCTCTTATCGCATGCCTGGTACGTCAATTGTCCCCTGATAGTCACCGTCTTATCCGAGGAAATCAGGGAGCGGACGCCGTCGGACGCGGCAGAGAAGTTTATCGTGACATCCTGAATGATACGAAACTTTCCCGCATACACCGGCACATGCTCTTGGATCGCCTCCAAATACAGATCCTCGGAGGCAGGGTAAGTTGCGGGAGCGAGTTCGATTCCCGAATTCTGGCTCAAGACGAGCTGAATCGGCTTGTACCCTCGCACTCCCGGAGAGTAGACATGAACGTCTGGGGGAAGCTGAATATCCACAATCAGGCTCACCCGGCTGCCCGGTGCCACTTCCCTGTCTGATTGCTCGAGAGTAAGCCCCAGATGCGGCGCCTCCACCCTCTCGCTTACTTCTTCCGTCAATTCAGGGAAAAGCTTCCCAATCACATTGTTCGGCGTGAATCGGTTGACGTACTTCGTTTCGAAATACTTTTCACGAATAACGCCGCCCGTATCGATAAAGAAAAATCCGGGGTGCGCCATCCCCTTTTCCTTCCCCGTCGCTTGCGCGTTCAGAACGCCGAAGCTCGAGATGATCCGGGAATCGGGGTCGGCCAAAAGCGGGAAGTCGATTTTGTGCCGGTCAGCGAAGTCCTTGAGGATCGCTTGACTGTCATAACTGATGGCGGCGACCTTGATTCCGCTGTTTTTGAACCTTTGTTCGGCATTTTGCAGCTCGACGAGCTGCGCTTTGCAGAAGGGTCACCAATCAGCGGAGCGGAAGAAAAGAAGAACCGTTCCGTTCGTCCCCTTCAATGTCTCAATGGATTGGCTACGGTCAAATTGGTCGCGAGAAACGAAGGCCGGCGTTTTTTGTCCCACAGCCAGTCCGATCGAGGCCGAGTCTGCCCCGTTGCTTGATGAGTTGTTTTGCGCATGCGGCAGCGCAAAGATAATCATGGACAATCCAATTACAACGACGTATTTCATTTTGCCACCCTCGGAAGCCGTCAAGCCGGCACGATGGCCGACAAGGGGTTAGGTACGACACGCAGACTAGGCTAATTCGAAAGTCGTGCCGATCCCACTCCCAAGACCCTACCGGCTGGCGCCTCTTGAACGATGGCGACAGCCCGCAAGCTGCCTGCATTCTGGCCAGTGATGTTGATCACGACATCTCGCGAAAAATCGCCGGACTCATTAACCTTTCCCACTCGCGTGAGGCTTCGCAAGACGGCAACGTGCTTTAGGGTCCTTCCGGCGTTCTCGCCGCGCCTCACGTATGACTCGTCGCTGTCATCGGCCATCGCTATCCAGACGTCTACAGACTTTGCTGCAATCGAGGCAGGCAACTGACCGGCGCCAACGTGTACGGCAATCATCTTGTTGGCTTTCAATCGAGTTAAAGAGACGCTGACCGGTACCTTTTCGGCCTTCGTGGCACTCTCAATTGCCGTAATCGCCCCGCTCTCGTCGCTGCCCACGAGCTGGAAATGTCCGTCGATGACCATTTGAGGCGTGTAAACACTCCCAAGGCCAAACTGGCCTGCGTAAGCGCCTTGACGCTCGGTGTATTCACGGGAGGAATATGGGTCCCGCCATCCGATATCATCCCAGTAATCGACATGTTCACTCAGAACGATCAGATCGGCGCCGCTTACGGGCTGGTACCGATCCAATTTTTCGAGCAGAGCGTCAGCAGGAGGACAATCGGAACACCCCTCGGAGGTAAACAATTCCACCAGCACGGGAGTGCCTTGCGCAGTGTCGGTCGCAGGGTGTCTGCCCTCGCCCACTGCTCCCGGGCGCGCAGGCAAGGAAGCCCATAGAAGGGTAACCGCGGCCACGCCGATGAACACGAGTCTCACGCGAAACATGCCGACCCTCCCTCTCGATGAAGATGAAGACCCAACGAACCATTCGTATGATTCGGCGCTCGATATAAAGTTACACAGCTTTTTGTCTTCTTACGGTTCCTCCCTGGAACAGTCGATGAATTTTCTTGCGGCCAGGCGAATCGCCTGAATCGTGAAAGCCGCATCAAAGTCGCAATTGGCTACGGTGCTCTATTGGTGCAACCCAGAGACGTATCGCGAAGACTCAGAGCGCAGAGAAATGCGCTATTTCACGAAACATCCGAACGGTTATCACGTTCGCGTAATATTTAACAAAAGTCGCGGCATTTGGCGAACGGACAAGTTCAAAGGAGATGTCTTGATTTGCTCGGCGGCAGGCGCAACATTCGATGGAGCGATGCTGCAGACGACGATGACTGGCGCTCGAATTGACGAGTGAATTCAGCGGCGGAATGACGTGGATATCGTTAACTCATAGGCGATGTTGGGTTGCCGAATTCAGTCGCTCCCACTATCGTCAGAGAACAGATGAATTCTCTATCGATCGGTCTGGTAATCCTTTTCGCCCTCATTTTTCCCCTGCTACTATCCCTGTATCGGCGCCGACAGGGGCTTGCTCATCGAGCAAGTATCATTCTTAGGGCCGAGGCAGCTTACATTGTGACGGTTATACTCGGAGCCATGCTACAGATTCCTGCGGAATTTTCGATTGTCGTGGGAATGCTCGTCGGCGTCGTCCTAGCGACTAGGCAACCTGCCCGAAGTAGAAACATACCG
Source organism: uncultured Acidobacteriota bacterium (assembly GCA_963771905.1). Taxonomy (GTDB): domain Bacteria; phylum Acidobacteriota; class Terriglobia; order Acidiferrales; family UBA7541; genus Palsa-147. The sequence continues at coordinate 127,559 of CAVYVI010000003.1, read as the reverse complement.
GCTTCAGTGAGGCGGCAGGTGATCGCGCGATGGCAGGTGGAAACAGGAGAGAAATTCAATCCGAAGAAATATGAAGTTCATCACGTAATTCCGTTCTCGCAGGGCGGAAGCAGTACCTTAGACAACTTGCGCGTTGTGTCGAAAAAAGAGAATCGCTCACGCGGTGATCGATCTCCGTGGTGGGACGTGATTGGCGGAAAATAGCGCATCCGAACCAATCGTCGCGTCGGAAGGAAGTCTGAGATGGGAAGGATCGACGATCCGTGTGACGCGGCGAGGATGCCACGTCGGGGTCGCGTCAGAACCGGTCGACCCTAACCCTGTACTTCCGCTGAGATCCCTCAAAAACCCTTGTCGGTCGTCGCGAAATGGAAGGTCCGCTTCGCTGCTGCGAGTTCGCGGAAGGCCCGCGCCAGTCTGTCAATGCAACCGGGGGTCGCCACCCGGAGTGAGCAGCGATCCCCGGCCTTGTCCGCAGGGCACTTCATTTCAGGAAGAGACCGCCTTCGGGCAATGGGCTGAGGTTACACCAACCGATTCTTCCGTCAATCCGCAGCAGTACGTACGTACTTTCACGGAGAGCTTCTCGCGCAGTCGCTACTCCGCCGAATGACGCCTGCCCGGTACTTTTTCTCTAAAGTTCTCCGGCTTCCGGCCGATCTGCTGTTATCGAGGTGCAAAATGACAGCCGATCAGACGATTCCCGCCGCCCAGTACTTGCGCATGTCGACCGAGCACCAGCAGTACTCGCTCGAGAATCAGGCCGCAGCAATTCAGCGGTACGCTGAAACAAATGGTTTTACCGTCATCCAAACATATTCGGACGCTGCAAGAAGTGGCATTGTACTCAAGCGCCGGACTGGGCTCCGCCAACTCCTTCAAGACGTTGTCGGTGGAGGCGCGACCTTTCGAGCCATTCTGGTTTACGACCTCAGCCGTTGGGGTCGCTTCCAGGACACCGACGAATCCGCGCACTATGAGTTCCTCTGCAAGTCCGCCGGGGTCCCGGTGCATTACTGCGCCGAGTCCTTCGCGAATGACGGAAGCATGCCCAGCTTAATCATGAAGGCGCTCAAACGGACGATGGCGGGGGAGTACAGCCGTGAGCTGGGTGTGAAAGTACTCAGTGGGCTAAACCGATTGGCACGGCTCGGCTTCAAGCAAGGTGGTCTCCCCGGGTATGGGCTGCGCCGGATGTTGGTAACCGGAGAGCGGCAACCCAAGCAGCTCCTTGCGCTCCGTGAGCGAAAAAGTATCGCAACGGATCGGGTCATACTCGTTCCCGGTCCTTCTCACGAGGTTCAGGTTGTCCGCGAAATCTTCCGAATGCTGATCAGCGAGCGACGCACCGTGTATGCGATCGCTCGCGAGTTGAATCGAATTGGCATTCCGTACTGTGGAGGCTCGCGGTGGGATTACCAATCCGTGTACGCCATCTTGACTAGCCCCAAGTACGCCGGGTGCCATGTCTTCGGTCGAACATCGAGCAAGCTCTATACGCCAACGGTCAGAATTCCTCGTTCGGAGTGGACTGTCACGCCCAACGCTTTCGAGCCCGTTGTTGACGGCGCGACCTTCGACGAGGCGCAACGAATTCTCAACTGCCGCACATTCAACAAATCGAACGAGGAGTTGCTGGAAAGTCTCAGGGCGCTGCTGGCATCTAAGGGTAGGCTGTCGCTTGCCCTGATAAAGAATGCGCTTGACCTACCGTCTCCTTCGACTTATCGACACAGATTTGGGAGCCTGCGACGCGCGTATGAGCTGATCGGCTACGGACGTCCAGGCGATTTCGGGTCAATCGATCTGCGACGGCGCACGCGAGCACTGCGCGATGAGCTGCTCACTCAAATCGTTTCTCTGTTTCCGAACGATGTCTCGATTATCCGGCGCGGCGGGAGATGGCGACCCCGACTGCGTCTTAGAACTGGCGTGATCGTCGCGGTGCTCATCGCACGGTCTATTCGGGTTTGGAAGGGCGCGCTTCGGTGGCACGTGGATCCAAATCCGCGCGAGCGCAAACTCGTGACGCTTCTCGCGAGGCTCGATGAGGAGAATCGCACGATTCTTGATCTATTCGTTTTTTCCAAGATTGACTGTCGCCGACGATTTAGGATTCGCCGCGATGATCCGTGGCTGAGTGACGGTGTGCGGCTCCAGGCCTTATCCGGTTTCTCCAATGTCGTGGCCCGAGTGCGTGGAACGCGAGGGAGGAACGTCTTGTCGGCAAAGAGGAGTTGGCAACGTCCTCACCTCAGCTTCGAGCACTCGGCCTTTGCTTGCCGCAGGATGTGGATGTCGGAGTCGGCAACTTTCCGGACGGCGAAGAAATTGTTGTAGGCGGTGCTCAAGCATCTGCCTTCAGGTGAGCGTGATTGAGTCGCTCGATTAGCTGATTTTGTGAATGCGGGTCCTCTCGACCGCTGGAGACTTTTTCTGCCGCTCTGCGAAACGCCGCGCCTTTTTTTGATCGATATAGACGCGAGCATATTTCTCTCCATCCTTATAGAACAGCGTTACCTTCCAATGATGGTGCTTCCGTCGGCGGTCTTTGTTGAACAGCGGTTTTTTTCGATTAGGCAACTGAATCATCTTGTCACGTCTGTACTGAACTTACGAATTCAGGGATTGTAAGCTCATGGCGCGTAGGTCAATGTGACATTTGCTTGGACGGCCTTCGCCGACAGGAAAGAGAAATTGTTGTTGAACACTAGGTAGTAAGTCGCGCCTCCTGGTGGAAGTATCGCCCTGATAGAGTTCTGCGTTACGCGACCGCTGTTGTAGAACGTGGTCGTCTCGTGCCTGCTTTGAAAATTTGCAAATTGATCCGTGTTGAGAATATAGACTTCGACGTCGTTTCCCGTTCCACCGCTCGCGCTGAAATGCCCCGTGACGGATACGTTTGTGGCGCCGGGCGGTACGACAACTGCGTAGTAGACGTAACCCATATTCTTGACAGTGAATGCGGTATTGACCATTTGAATGGCACGCGACTGTTCCACCAACTGCTGGAGCGGACTCGCGGTCCCGATAGTGTGCGAATCTCGCGTGATGTGTGCAATGAACAGAAAAAGAGCAATCACAGCGACTACCGCAATGATCCAACCGATCCGACCGTTCGATCTGCGTGGCGCGGTCCCAGAAAGATCACGGCCACACTTTCGGCAGAACTTTGAATCGTCCGGTTGCTCCGTTCCACAAGATGAGCAAAACATAGGGCGATTCTCCTTTGTGCGCCATCTTGACACAGCTTGTTAGTACCGTTCCAGCTAATCAGATTCCTCGTTGAGCTATTCTTGTCCGTTTCGCAGTGGTGTTAGAATCGCGGAACATGTCACGGGCCGAGATCAAGAAACAATCGGTCCTTGAGGAAATCCGCCGGACGACCAGGGAAAACGGCGGTGTGCCTCTTGGCTCCCGAAGATTTGTCCATCAGATCGGAATCAAAGTATGCGATTGGAAAGGCAAGCTTTGTGCGCGTTGGGTAACGCATTGACAACTGGGAATTCTTTCAACGCAAGCAGGAAGGAATGGGGACGTTATTGATGCCTGATTTGCCCTCACTTCTAAGGCCGCCGTACCTTTACTTGATACTTGGGGCCATCTCATTTTCCGGTGCGGTGGTTTCGACGTGCACTGGAAAATCGTGGGGACGCTTTGGTGGTTTCGTCTACCGCGCCGAAGAACCGAACCAGTTTTGGTGGCTAGTCGCAACTTATTATCTCATCGGTGTTGGTTTTATCGGGGTCTTCATGTACAAGGTATATGAACTCTCACAGTGAGCAGGTCTGCGATTCGCCACAAACGATGGCCGAGCAAAGGCGGGCGGCCCGGACGTATACCGAGGAGAGAGTTTCCGGGCGGACTACTTCTCCGTGTTACACCTGAGTCTTGGTTTCGCTTTGAACATCGGTCCCTGAGCCACGGCATGTCGAAAATTAGATCCTCGGATTTCCCAGACAGTCGATTCTGCTGGAAATCGGACGACGAAAGCGGACCAGTTGGCGGGAGTGACGTCGAACTACAGCTATGACGCGATCTACGAGCTGACGGGCGTGACGCAGGGATCGAACACGACGGAGAGCTACAGCTACGACACGGTGGGCAATCGGCTGTCGTCGCTCGGGGTGTCGTCGTACACGAACAATTCCTCGAACGAGCTGACGTCGGATTCAAACGCAAGCTATACGTACGACACGAACGGCAACACGACAAGCAAGACGGCCTCGTCGAATACGACGAGCTACGCCTGGGATTACGAGAATCGCCTGACCAGTGTGACTCTGCCCAATTCCGGCGGGACGGTGACCTTCAAGTACGATCCGACCGGCAGGCGAATCTATAAGCAGTCGCCGACTGATACCAGCATCTTCGTTTACGACGGCCGGAACCTAGTTGAAACGTTGAATTCCACGGGTGGAGTTGTAGCCCGCTACACGCAAGATCGGGATATCGACGAACCGCTGGCCATGCTGCGCGGCACCACAACCGATTACTACGAGCAGGACGGCATCGGATCGGTCACTTCCCTTAGCAGCTCAACAGGCACACTCGCTCAGACTTACACCTACGACTCGTTCGGAAACACGACCAATTCGAGTGGCTCGCTGACGAACTTCTTCCGCTACACGGCTCGCGAGTTCGACACCGAGACCAATCTCTACTTCAACAGGGCGCGCTACCTTGACCCAACAACGGGAAGATTTATCTCTGAGGACCCGATTCGGTTCGGTTCAGGCGATGGGAATTTTTACGATTACGTCGGCAACAACCCGGCTCTTTACACGGACCCAACAGGGCGGTTGCGAATTTATGGCAATTGGTGCGGGCCTGACTGGACTGGCGGGTTGGTTGAGCAATACGATCCAGGACATGCCGGCATCTACAAGCCCCCGATAGATCGGTACGACACCGTCTGCATGCACCACGATATCTGCTACTTCAACTGCCGGAGCACGCAACCGTGCAGCCCAGACGGGCGCTCCAACTGTTTCAAGGTATGCGACCAGATTTTCGTTGGTGAGATGCCAGGGTCTGGCGTCGTTCCCGATCTCCTAGTGACGGGAATTTATTGGCATGGTAAGTTGGGTCCAGATCCGGGACCGAATAGTCCAAATTGCCCGAGTTGCAGTTCGCCGCCCCCCAAGTCTCAGCCTTGTGTCGGATTTGCTTGTCTCAACAACAGGTGAAACTATGACGAGATCACCCGTGCGTTCTGTCTGCGTGCATCTACTGCCCGCCCTACATCTTTGCGCCTGCCTGAGCATCGCTTTGGCAGGTGCCGAGTCCGCTTGGAGATACCTGTTCTGGATCGATGCGCCAGCGTCGGCTTTTATCCTAGCCTTGGCTTACAATCACGACCGTCCGTTGATCCTTTTTGGAACAATCGGGACGCTATGGTGGTATCTGGTAAGTTTCGCGGTTTGGTTCTGCTGGACTAGGCTCTCCACCGCCATTCGGAATCGCCGGACGCCACGTACAGAAGCTACAACGCGCTGAGCATCCCTGGTTTGGCGCGGTTAACTGGCAGCGCCGAAGAGCGCTGGAAGAGCCATGCCTTCGGCATGGGGAGTGGGTAGGACACGCCAGTTCCTCTTCCCTATTGGGTAAAGCTCGTTCGAAGCGGAAATATTTTTACTGCGTATTCTTCCCCAAACGGTTCGACGTGGACTCAACTGGGGTCGAGTCAGACTCTCACGATGGCGCAGAATGTGTACGTTGGCCTCGCCGTCAGCAGTGACTACAATTCGGCACTGACTACCGCTACAATCGACAACCTTTCATTCACTTCAGGACTCATGCCTCTGGTCACCAGTATTTCTCCCACGGCTGGACCGGTTGGGACGGTCGTCACTGCTAACGGGACAAGCTTTGGCACCACGCAAGGCACCAGCGCGGTCACTTTCAACGGAGCGTTGCCCTTGTCAGTCACAAGCTGGAGCAACGCGCAAATCGTCGCCACTGTGCCGAGTAACATCATGACGGGCCCGGTCGTCGTAACGGTGAATTCTGTCCCGAGCAATTCCGACATCATATTCTCTGCTTACAATCCAGTTCTCAACAGTCTGATGCCGTCAGCGGCTCCAATTGCCGGCGAAGTCATCTTGACCGGCTACGGTTTCGGAGCATCCCAAGGGAGCAGCTACGTAAAGTTCAACGGTGTGACTGCGAGCGTTGTCTCTTGGAGTGACACGAGCGTTAGCGTCTATGTAACCGTGGGCACGACAAGCGGCCCTGTAAGCCTCACCATGAATGGCGTAACCAGCAATGCCGTGCAATTTACGGTGATCGAAAACCTTGCAATCACATCGATTTCCCCGAATTCTGGAGCAGTCGGCACATCTGTGATGATCATGATTTCGCTACTCTGAGCTGGTCCACTTCGCGCATTTGATTTGGCCCACCCTGTACATCACGAACGGCCTAACCTGTCAGCGGTAACGACGGGGGGCCGATGGACAGGAGACGCAAAGTGGAACTGTTCGAGGAGATACGTCGGGAGTACCGATTTGGAGTGGGCACGATCCAAGGAGTGGCGAAGAAGTTGAATACGCATCGGCGCATGGTGCGGCAAGCGCTGGCCAGCGCGATACCGCCGGAGCGAAAGACACCAGCGAGGAGCAGCCCGAAGCTGGGGCTGGTGCGCGAGTTCATTGACGGGATTTTGCAGAGCGATCGGGAAGCGCCACGCAAGCAGCGGCACACGGCGCACCGCATCTGGCAGCGGATTGGCCAGGAGCATCCCGAAGTGCGCGTGGCGGAAGCCACAGTGCGGCGCTACGTGCGGCGGCGCAGGCAGGAGCTGGGTGTGGCGGCGCGCGAGACGTTCGTGCCGCAGAGTTACGACTGGGGCGTGGAGGCCCAGGTGGATTGGTACGAAGCCGCGGTGGAGTTCGAGGAGGGCCGGGAGACCACACATTTTTTCACGATGCGCAGCATGGCGGGCGGCGGGGCGTTTCACACCGCGTATTTCCATGCCACGCAGCAAGCGTTTCTGGAAGCGCACGAGCAGGCCTTTCACTATTTCGGTGGGGTGTTCAAGCGGCTGCGCTACGACAACCTGAAGAGCGCGGTGAAAAAGATTTTGCGCGGCTACCAGCGGGAGGAGACCGACCGGCTGATCGTTTTTCGTTCGCACTGGGGATTCCAGACGGAGTTTTGCAACCCGGCGCGCGGCAACGAAAAGGGCGGCGTGGAAGGTGAAGTGGGTTATTTCCGGCGGAACCACCTGGTGCCGGTGCCGAAAGTAAAAGATCTGGCCGCTTTGAATGAATATTTGCGTGCGTGCTGCCAGCAGGAGGAACAGCGGCGGATTCACGGGAAGCCGCTCTCGGTGGGTGAGGCCATGGGCATCGAGCGCGAACATCTGCTGCCTTTACTCAGTGAAGGGTTCGAGTTGGCGGAAACGAGTTTTCCGGTGGTGGATGGCCAAGGCTGCGTGAAAGTGCGGACGAATCGCTACTCGGTGCCGCTGCGGGCGGGGACGAAGACGCAGGCACGGCTGCTGCCTGCTTATGTGGAAGTGTGGTACGAACAACGCTGCGTGGCGCGGCACGAACGTAGTTTCGCGCGGCATCAGGCGGTGTTGGATCTGGAGCATTACTTGGACGTGCTGGAAAGAAAACCGGGCGCGCTGGCGGGATCGACACCCTTGCAGCAGTGGCGAGAACGCGGGCGCTGGCCGGAGAGTTTCGACAAGTTGTGGCAGAGCTTGCGGGAGCGGCACGGGAAGCAAGAAGGTACGCGCGAGATGATCGAACTGCTGCGCCTGGGCCCGCAACACGGATGGGAAGCGCTGCGGAAAGGGATTGAGCAAGCGTTGACGCTGGGTTGCACGGATGCGGCGGCGGTGCGGCATTTGCTGGTGGCCGGCACGCTGACCCACGGCGAGCGAGCGCTTCCGGAGATCGGTTTGTTGCAACGGTACGAGCGGCCCTTGCCCGCGCTGAACGACTATGACCAGTTGCTCGGGGCGGTGCGGCCATGAACCAACAAGCACAAGCTCTGGAGCACGCTTCGGTGCGGCAGTTTTGCAAGGCGGTGGAGGTGCCGGTGGTGGGCGCGAACTTCGTGCAGTTGGCGGAACAAGCGGTGAAAGAAAATCGCAGCCACATCGGTTACCTCGAAGCATTGCTGGCGATGGAGAGCGAAGAGCGTGACCGGCACGCGATCGCGCACCGGCTGCACGATGCCAAGCTGCCACGGATGAAGACGCTGGAAGAGTTCGAGTTCGCGCGAGCGCCACAAATTCCAGCGGCGAAGATTCGCGAACTGGCCGAAGGCGGCTACATCACGCGGGCCGAACCGGTGGTGCTGATCGGCGAATGCGGAACGGGCAAGACGCATCTGGCATCGGGGCTGTGCGTGGCGGCATGCCGCCAGAAGCGCAGAGTGCGTTTTACGACGGCGGCGAACTTGGTGAACGAGTTGGTGGAAGCCGGCCAGCATAACGGAGTGCGTCGCGTACTGGCACGATGGATGTGTTACGACGTGATCGCGCTGGATGAAGTGGGTTATGACGTGACCGGCTTGAATTAGTCCAGCGGGAGTGAGAGAAAATCACTCTAAAGGAGAGCTGGACATGCCAATCAAGAGATACATAGCAGAGCAGATCGTGACGTTGCTGCGTCAGATTGAAGTAGGAATTGCAAACGGAAAGCCCACCCCGCAAGCCTGCAAGGAGGCAGAAATCACCATACAGACCTACTACCGCTGGCGAAAGGAATATGGGGGTCTGAAGCTGAATCAAGCGAAACGGATGAAGGAGCTGGAGCGAGAGAACGCGAAGCTGAAGCGTTTGGTGGCGGAGCTGTCGCTGGAGAAGCAGATCCTGAAGGATGTGGCCTCGGGAAACTTGTGAGCCCTGAGCGGCGGCGTTGTGCGGTGGAGCATGCACGCGAAAAGTACGAAGTGAGCGAGCGGCATGCCTGTCGGCTGCTGGGGCAGTGGCGCAGGACACAACGCTATACCGCGATCCAGAGGATCGACGAAGAGGCGCTGACGGAAGCGATCGTAGCACTGGCCAGTGAATACGGGCGCTACGGATACCGTCGGATTACGGCGCTGTTGCGGATGGCTGGTTGGCAGGTGGGGAAGGATCGGGTACAGCGCATCTGGCGGCGCGAGGGGCTGAAAGTGCCCACAAGACAAAGGGCGCGGAGAAGGCTCTGGCTGAATGACGGATCGTGTGTACGGCTTCGGCCGGAGCGGGCGAATCATGTTTGGAGCTACGACTTCGTCAGTGCGATGACGCACGACGGAAGAACGCTGCGGATGCTGACGCTGATTGATGAATACACGCGAGAGTGTCTGGCGATCCGCGTGGCACGACGGTTGGGAAGCTACGAGGTAATCGAGGCGCTGGCGGACGTGATGCTGTGGCGAGGAATCCCGGAGAACATTCGCTCGGACAACGGACCGGAATTCGTCGCGAAGGAACTGCGGAAGTGGCTGGGGAATGTGGGGACGGGAACGTTGTACATCGAGCCGGGGAGTCCCTGGGAGAACGGCTACTGCGAAAGCTTCAACGGAAAGTTGCGAGACGAGTGTCTGAACGGAGAGATTTTCTATTCGCTAAGGGAGGCACAGGTGGTAATCGAGAAATGGCGTGTGGAGTACAACACGAAGAGGCCGCACTCGGCGCTCGGCTATAGGCCGCCTGCCCCGGCGGCCTATAGCCCCTGGGGAGCAAATCCATCTTCACAGCCTATGGCTGTGATATAAAACGCTCTCACTTCTCTTGGACTAAAACCTCGGCCCGGTCACGTCAACCGCATCACTGTCCGCGAGCTTCTTCGAATGTTCAAAGCTGAGCGCCGTGGTCTCAACAAGGTACATGACATCAGAACAGGTTTAGACAGTTTAGGTCTGGTGACTGACCCGGATTTCGAATCCGTCTGGATCGACAAGAAGATTCGAATCCGGTTTAAGGATGCCAGCAACCTTGTCGCCACTGTCGCTCCCGTTGGTGATGCGGAGATCGTCCAAGGGGATGAACTCGACGAAGAACAATCATTGTCCGACGCAGAGCAGGACGAGATTGATTCGCAACAGCCCGGATTACACGAAGGCCACCAACACACAATTGTTGTGGCAACTGAAGGAGTCGTGGAGACTGTACTGAGCGAGCCAGCAGACCCCACGTTCAGGATTGGAAGCCTCCCCGCCGCAAATAAAGCTTTGACCACAGTTGGTCAGGACGACCTCCTGAAGAAAGCCGTGACGATGATGTTGCAGTTCGACTACTCACAGCTTCCGATCATGCACGGCGAGCGTGAAGTCAAAGGCATGATCTCTTGGAAGTCCATCGCCTCTCGGTATGCCATCGGTGGTGAGTGTTGTAAGGTTCAGAATTGCCGAGAAGATGCACAAGTCGTAGACGGCAATGGCACGCTGTTCGATGCCATACCAACCATTGTGAAACATGGTTACGTGCTCGTTCGCAATCCCCAAGACAGAAAGATCACTGGAATAGTCACTGACCTGCCCCCCGTTTTTGGTCCAGTCATAAGTTAGCACTCCGGGGTTCCTGCACATCCGATCCGGCCCATGCTGGGTCGATAGAGACGACCGGCGTGGGGGGAGACGCCGGTCGTGCGGCCACACTTGCCGCGAACTCTTCCGGCGTTCGATAGCCCAGACTGCTGTGCGGGCGCACCGTGTTGTAATCCACTCGCCAGTCCTCGATCACCTCCCGTGCGTGTCGGAGATCCACGAACCAGTTCTGGTTCAAGCATTCATCGCGGAACTTCCCGTTGAAGCTTTCGATGAATGCGTTCTGTGTGGGCTTGCCGCGCTCGATGAAGTGCAGCGCCACCTGATTCTGATACGCCCATTGATCCACAACGCGGCTGGTGAACTCCGTTCCATTGTCTACCTGGATTGCTGCCGGTGTTCCACGTCGTTCTCGCAGCCCCTCCAGAACCCGCACCACACGCAGACCGGGCAACGACGTGTCCGGCTCGATCCGCAGGGCCTCTCGCGTGTAGCCATCCATCAGGTTCAGCGTTCGGAATTTCCGCCCGCCGGCCATTTGGTCATGCGTGTAGTCCATCGTCCACATCTCATTTGCACGCGTCGGAAGCGCCAACGGCACCCGCGCTTCAGATCGAAATTTCTTGCGCCTCCTACGCTGCATCGCCAGCCCTTCCTCCCGGTACAGCCGATACACTCGCTTGTGGTTCACCCGCCACCGAAGCGATCCGTCCTCGGTCTTCTCCCGTCGCAGGAAAATGTACAGCCGCCGATAGCCGAATCGCGGACGCTCCCCTGCCAACTCGCGCAGCCGAGCCCGCAACGCCGCTTCGTTCCGTTCCTTCCGCTGGTACCGCCAGCTCCCGCGGTGCATCCCGATCAGCCCACAGGCGCGTCGCTCGCTCAGCCCTGCTTGTTCCCGCACGACACGCACCGCTTCTCGCTTCGCCCGCGGGCCTACCACTTTTTTGACAGCACCACCTTCAGCGCGTCCAGGTCCAGCGCCTGCTGCGCCACGATCTTCTTGAGCCGTCCGTTCTCTTCCTCCACCTGACGGAGCCGCCGGGTCTCGTTCACTTCCATGCCCCCGTACTTCGCCTTCCAGTGGTAGAACGTCGCTTCACTGACACCCACCCGGCGGCAGAGGTCCTTCACGGGAACTCCGGCCTCCGCCTCCTTCAACACCCCAACGATCTGCTCTTCACTAAAGCGGCTTCTTTTCATGACGCTTCTCCTCTCGCGCTCTTATACCCGGAGAAGCTAAGTTTTGGCTGGACTAAATTTCGGGGAGCAGGTCACCGCCCTCAGTTTGTCGGAGAAGGTCTTGAGAGCTTTCTTTTCTGCGCCCGCACCGTATTGACCTGTTTCTACGTCCATCAACTTTTGCCCTAGCTCCACAGAAAGCTTAGCTGAAATGGAGAGATTTGCAGGGTTTAGACTTGCCAATCGGCCAGCGTACTGCGACGTGAGGTCGATACAAACGACCTTGATGCTACTTTCCGTGGACTTGCGGATAATGTCGAATGCAAGTTCCGTCTTACCGGAGCCTGTCACCCCGAGTATGGCGGTGTGTGAATCAATGAAATCCATTAACGGACCTACAACTTTGATGGCAGTTCTCGGAACCAATCCATAAAGAAAATCCCCCGCCTTTCCGATTTCGAGATGCTCACCAAAAGTTTCGGACGTCGCAAAGACTGGTGTGTTCATTGCAGGCAGCCACAGGAATCAGAGTAACAATTCCCATGAGAGCGTTGACGGCTGAGTCGGCAGGCTTTGTGAACTTGTGCTCCAAGACTGCCGACCCCAAAACAATGAGTAGTAAGCTACCTTGAAAAATCAGGGACTGCTTCGGGTCAGAGGGCAGGAATGAACCAGTAAGGTAGCGAGAAAGCACAAGTGCGAGAGCAAGAAAAAAGAGAAGAATTGCGACCCGAGACCACGGCTCTACTCTCGCGGTATCCCGCCCGCTGACGACACCGTCGCTCATTTCTTCTCCTCTGACGTTGCGAGGCTAACACGTCGGATAGTCATGCTTCAATAAACAGATGAATACCGAACGCCGATTTTCTATGGATCTCGCTTCCTAATTTCAATGAGTTAGAGAGCCATGGCTCTGAGGGATTCTTGAACATGAAGCCTAAAGCGGTCGATTACTAAGACGGTTTGCGAAAAGGGCGGAGCGACTTCCGCGGACACAGCTCGCGGCTAGTTTCCGAGTAGCCGACAATCCGTCCTCGGCTGTGCGAGCGGCCCATTGCGGTCGCCAAACCGATTCCTATGAATGTGGACCCTGGATGAGAAACCCGTCATACGAACTCTCCCGTAACGCTGAAGAGGGATTTACAGTACGCCTCATGGATTTTGTTCAGGCGTCTAAGGCAAACTTTCGCAGGGGGCCGATTCGATGGTTTTTCGGCGAGCATCTCTTTAATCAAGAGACCCAATTCTTGACCTTGATGTCCTTTGATCTCACGCAATTCTAAACAGATCGGATCTGTGACATTGATTGGCTGGCGCTGAGGATTGAACCCCGTCAACAGCTCGTAAAAGACGGTGCCGAATTGGTAGATATCGCTTTTGGGCGTAATTGGTATCGATTGCTTGTGAGCCCTTTGGACAAGCTCCGGCGTACGATATCGCCACGGCATTCCCGGCCACTGAGTTCCTTTGAGCGCATCCACTTTTTCTTCTACCTGAAGATCCGCGAGTGCCTTTACCAGCCCAAAATCTGCTAGCTTCGATCCCATCTCCCCGATGAGGATATTTTCAGGTTTGATGTCGCGGTGAATGAGTGGCACAGCCGCCCTGTGCATGCACTCAATCGCGGAAAGACAATTGAGGGCAATGCGGATGGCTTGGAGCCGATCGACCTGTTTGGATGCCAATAGGCTGCGAGCCGTGATCGGAACAAACTCGATGACTGCGAATGGGTACTTCATGCCGGTGGGTGCGGTGAAGATGCCCTCGTCGAAAATCCTCGTTATTGCAGGGTGATTTAGGGATCTCAAGTGGCCTATCTCATCGAGGAATGCTTGCCGTCTGGCTGGTTCACTAATCTTGTGGAAGACCTTGAGCACAAACTGCATTCCCATATTCGGTCCCGAAGAACAAGTCACCAAGAAAGCTGTCCCGTTACCTCCGCGCCCCAAGAAACGCTGGTTGTAATACCACTCCCCGTTTGCTTTAACGGACTGCAAATGATTTAGAAAGAAACGGTCGTGGACAGTGCTCGGAGGGATCGACATTCCTAGGCCTCCACATTGAGTGGCTTGAGGATAGAAGCACGACTCCGTATCCAAACAAGAATATACCCGGTGGTCGTTTACGGAGCAGTTTGATTCCCAATGACGGACTATCCAGACGAAAAAATAATCGACGCTAGGAGTACATAATTGCGCGAAAGGAATTGAAATGAGAGAAAAAGTCATCCGCGCCGTTTTGAGAGCCTATCCGCGTTGCTACGTCTACATCCACTTGGATCCGAGAAAAGTCCGGCCCGGGGACAAGGACCAACTTGATCATGTCGTGTACGTCGGAAAAGGAACGCGCGAGAGAGCATGGGTGGACAGGAGGATTTATTCCCCAGCTCACAGGCTCTGGCTTCGAGACCTTCAATATCAGGGGTTTGCCCCTGACGAGTTTGTCCGAATTAAGTTCCGAAAACTCACGGAAGAAGAGGCACTCAAGCTCGAACAACAATTGCTTAAGGTTTATCGCGATAAGGGTGTGCTCCTCTTCAACCGGGAAAAGGGTTACAAAGGCCCCGTCCGCACCTATGACAACAAATGGATGCCGGATCCTGCCTTCGGAAAGCTCGGAAGGACTAGGCGACGGATCGAGAGAACGCAGGGCCAGAATGCCGTTATGACAGAGGATCGATTCAAAAGCACGGTGCAACGAGACTAAAGCGAGGCGGAAATTAGATATGACCTTCGCCCGTTTGAAAATCAGCAAGACGAGGCCGCAGCTTGGTATCTCGGCAATTTGGTTTTCCGGTTCTCAGCAAATCCGATAGGTCCGCCCGCAAAGCCTGTAACCATCGTGGTAGACAACAGATTCGCGCTTACGCGACAGATGGACGGCTTCCTCAAGAATTTGAGGGAACGGGGCCTGCCCATTGAAATTCGGAGGGCCGCCCCTGAAGACTGAAAATCTTCAACGCGTGCTGAGAATCGTTGATTGATACAGTCTGGGGTTTTTCGCACATGGTTTAGGCGGCGATCTGATTGTGGTGGTCTGCCCCCGACGGGCCGAAAAGTCTTTGGGGCGAGTCACGGCGCACTCGGAAATTATTCCGGGCCCGAAGTCCGGTTCGAGGAAATGCTAAGAAAAGCGATGTTATTCAGTGCTGCTCGCGTGGTCTGATCTCCTCGAACCCCGTTTCCGAGTAGCCGACGACCCACCCATAACCCCATTTTTCTTTTCCCGGAAGAGCGTCGTTAGAAAACTGTCTGAGTAAGACACACTTACCTTTACCGACCACCTGTGGAGCGTCAACGATTTGGTGGAACTGTGTTAGGCTGAAAAGAAGGCAGCAGCGTGAAACTGCGAAAATACACGAAATGGAAAGTTGTGGTAGGCCTGATTCTTCTGATTGCAAGCCCCATAAGAATTTTCACAGTCCCGAACACGGCAGAGAGCATCGGCTATGATCTCGTCGGAATCATTTGGTGGGTGTTCGTAATTTGGTTGCTGTGGTCCGGGGGCTTCGGCTCCCAACCCAAATCAGCCTGAACTTCAAAGTGGCCCACTACCCCTTTTCTCTGTTGCTTGATCCGCATACAGGCCGGGCGTATCATGCCCACCCGAGGATGGCGTCATGAGATTTGTGTCCCTTTTTTTGCTTTTGCTTATTGCGTCGCCCGCGCAGACCGAACAGCCACAATCATCGCCGGATGATCGCGTGTCTCTAGACGTTGGATCAATAACCGTTTGGCTCGGCATGTCCAAGACCGATGTGGTGAAGAAGTTTTCCAATGCTGGCTACGAAATCACGGATTTGAGCAGTGGAATAATTGCGCACAACAGTCGCGAATTCCACGACATGCGTTTTAAAAGTGGCCGGTTGGTATTCGCTGACCTGGAATGGTACAGCAGCAACTCTGAAGAAATAGGGGCTGTTGTTGGGGCGCTTGGCGCCCTTGCGGATAAAACCAAATCTCGACCCTGCTTCCTGTCTCACGAGCCACTTTCAACGCCTGATACATCCCTCGAACGGATTTTTATATTCTGTCGCGAAAGGTCCGTGCTGATTGCCAGCGGTAAAGTTCTAGGTAAACCTACTGTGGATGTATCGGAACGAATCGGCGAGATCCCAGCGGACGCCCAGAAATAGGTTTACGGGCAGAAGTTATCGCCTAGCTAAGCTGGTGTAAGAAACAGCGCAGACACTTTCGCGTAGAAGTTGGGCAATACGTTCCGCTTCTCGGAGTGAAATCCCTTCCTTCAACTCGAAGCCGATGAAATGGACACCCGCCGTTGGCTCCTTGATAACGCAATTCTGTTCATGAGTCCCAGGGGATCACCGGGCGTTCAGAAAACCCCGAGTTGTGGCGGCTTGGAAGTCAGTGAAATATCGGGCGAAACAGAAGGCATTTCAAAGTTCGAGATACATGAGATTCTTGAATGCTCGATGCGTCACGGACCACAAGAATCGACGTGGTTCGCAACGTTTCGTGCCGCGGCTTCCGCAACTTGTTGAATCAGTGCGACCGAGAGCTACAAAAAATACTGGTCCGCAAGGTACTGTCTGTAAACCAGGTAAACGCTGAATCACTAAATAGTTGGTTCGTCTTGTCTTTTCTTATGTCTTGCATAACGGGCTTGGCCGGTATCCGGCAGCGTTTGCTCGCAAGTTGTTCCCATTTTGAGGTGAACGCTAGGCTGGCACTGTTTTCTTGGGGCGCTGCATTTCGAGTTATTCGGAAGTGGTTATGGAGTGGTATCGTCGGCACGGCCAGAACCCTCTAATCTTGAGGACTTGTTCGATGGAATCGTGGGTGCGCTTCCATGAAACTTAGGCCCGTGATTCTGCCCATCACAATCCTTCTGCTCGTTCCTTGTCTGTCCAATAATTCGCGTGCGCAAACGACGAGCTCGGGCGCTCTAACCGGTGTCGTAAGTGATCCAAGCAATGCAGTGGTGCCTGATGCGGTTGTAGAAATCAGGGACACCGCCAAGGGGACGGTGCAAAGCACGGAGACAGATCGCGAAGGGGTATACTACTTCTTCTTTTTGACGCCAAGTAGCTACACCTTGACCGTCACCCATGACGGGTTTCGCGAACTAAGCCGAACTGTAAATGTGCTGCTCGGCCCTCCCGGCACAGTGAACATAACCCTGGAAATTGAGACTAGAAGCATCGCGATAAAGGTGACGGGAGAGGCTCCGCTCCTCCAGGCCGAAAATGGCGACGTCTCAACGACGATGAACGAGAAACAGATCGGAGAAGTCCCAAATCCCGGGAACGATCTGACTTACATCGCTCAGACAGCCCCTGGCGCGATCATGAACACAGAAGCCGGCGGCCTAGGAAATGTCTCCATTCTGGGAATGCCTGGGACGTCGAACTTGTTCACCATCAACGGGATGAATGACAACTCCATATTCCTGAACACCAACAACAGCGGAGCGTTGGGGATGATGCTGGGACAGAACGAAGTGGAGGAAGCGAGCATCGTTAACAACGGCTACTCAGCGCAATTCGGAGGAGCCGCCGGTTCGAGTATCAACTACATCACAAAATCGGGAGGAAATGCATTTCACGGAAACGCAGCGTGGTATTGGAACGGACGGGCACTGAATGCCAACGATTGGATTGACAATGCAGAGGGCAACCCACGGCCATTCGATATCGCGAACCAGTGGGCAGGATCGATCGGCGGCCCGATTGTCAAAGATAAATTGTTCTTCTTTTTTGATACTGAAGGAATGCACCTGGTGCTTCCGCAACCAGCTTATGTGACTCTGCCGAGCGCAGCCTTTGAAACGGCAACAATGGCGAACATTGATGCGATCTTCGGGCCGATGTCCGCATCTCACAAGTTCTACCAGCAGGTGTTTAACCTCTACAACCAAACCCCAGGTGCGAGCAAAGCGATGCCAGGTAACTTCGTCGATCCCCTCGGCTGCAACGGCTGGAGGAATCCAAATGACCCCAACGACCCCATGGCATTGGGTGTTGGAACGCCGTGCGCAGTTCATTTTTTCGAGAATTTGTACCATTCTGCCAGCGAATCCGTCGTGTCGAGCAGGTTGGATTGGAACCTGAGGGCCAAAGACAGGACTTTCTTGCTCGCTCAATATGACCACGGCCAACGCGCCGCGTGGATTGATCCGATCAACTCCGCATTCAATAACTTCATTCACGTACCGTGGTGGCAGGGACAACTCAACGAGACGCATACCATAAGTCCGACAGCGGCGAACCAATTCTTGCTGGCTGGAACCTACAACTTTCTAGAGCAGAGCGTGGCGAACCCGGCGCAGACGCAGGCGGTTTTCCCAACAGTATTGGGCTGGTGTAACGCCGGCTGCCCGTTCAGCACTCTGGGAGGATTTGACTATTTCGAGGCAATGTTCACCGGGATAAAGTCAGTTTCCTTCCAAGTCTCCGACGACCTTGCGAAGACGGCCGGAAAGCATAAGCTGGGAGCCGGAATCAGTTTGCTGCACACGTCTCTGACAGGCGGGGGCTACAACTATAGCGGAACCGGCCAGATCCTGCCGCAGACACTGAACGCGTTTTTCTACGGCGGAACCGCGCCATCAAACCCCAGCCAGGATTTTACGACTCTAATCCAGACCTTTCCTCTGAATACCTGGAATCGACTGAATATCTACAGCCTGGCACTGTACGGACAAGACGAATGGCGTGTGCGCGCGAATCTGACGCTCACATTCGGGTTGCGCGCCGAGCACCAATCCAATCCCGTGTGTGCGAGCAGTTGTTTCTCGCGGTTGGTCAATTCCTTCGATTTGCTGAACCACGACCCGAATCAGCCGTACGATGAGGCCATTCTTACCCATCAGTGGCGGGCCTTCGCGGATATGGACAATATCGTCTGGTCGCCGCGTTTCAGTTTCGCGTGGCAGCCGCGGGGAACTTCGCACAACACAGTTCTGCGCGGCGGAATTGGGATCTTCTACGACCCTCTGCCCGGCCTCGTCGCCGCCGCGGAGACCACCAGTTTTCCGCTGGCGAATACCTACACGATTACAGGCTACAACCTGGCACCGGGAGAAACGAACAACCTCTTTGATGCGGCCACTAAGTCGAATGCAGCACTGTTGAATGGTTTTGCTTCAGGGCAAACACTGGCGCAAATCCAGGCAGTCGATCCAACCTTCAGCCCTCCGGCGGTTTACAACGCACCGCACACCGTGCGCATAGCGCAGTACCAGAAATGGAGCTTGCAGGCCCAGCAGAATTTCGGCTCTTCGACCGCTTTGACGGTCGGGTATTTCGGGAATCACGGAATCCACGAGTTTTTCCAGGACCCCAACGCGAATGCGCACAACTTTGGAACGTATCCGTCCGCTCCTTGCGGGAGCCCGCCGGTGGCGCCCTGTTATGACTCGCGATTTGGCCAGGTACAGCAATTCGGGACGGGCGCGATTTCCAATTACAACGGCATGGTAGTGTCCTTTGAAAAACGAGTTTCCACGTGGGGAACCGGCTTGCTGCAGATCAACTACACCTACGGCCACGCACTGGACGAAGTCTCGAACGGCGGGTTGGGGCAGTTCGCTTTCGGAAGCAATCTGTATCCGCAAGACGGGCGCAACCTGCGAGGGAGTTACGGAGCGGCAGATTACGACGTGCGCCATTCCGTGAACGGGAATTACGTTTGGGAGGTTCCGTTCAGGAAAGCTCTTCGCGGTCATGGCCCAGAGGCATTGGAGAAAGGATGGCAAGTATCGGGAACGCTGATTGCACGTACCGGATTTCCGTACACCGTGTTTGATTATGCAGAGTCTGGCGCTCTGGTCAACGACAATATTTTCGGGCCGATCTATGCGGTTCCTGTCGGCCCGATCGGGCCGCAAGGATCCTGCGGGAAGGGCGCGGTCCAACCTTCAGCTCCTCATCCCTGCCTGCCCCCACAGGTGCAGCAGGACGGTTCTCCGAGCCCCGGCGCGCTGTTCGTGCAGTCTGGCTGCGAAACAGGATTCAACACTGGCAATCTGCCGGGCACAAACGGGCCGTGCAGTGGGCCGAGCGCGACCTTTGCGCAAGGGCGCAATCGCTTCCGCGGGCCGGGATACGTTACGACGGACCTCGCGATCATGAAGAGCACAACCATTCCGCATTGGGAGCATGGTGTGTTCACGCTGGGATTTCAGTTTTTCAACCTTTTCAACCATCCCAACTTTGGATTTCCCGATAGCTCCATTTCGGATACCGCCTTTGGCCGCATCTTCTATCAAGAGCAGCCGCCCACCAGCGTTTTGGGATCGGGGCTCAACGCGAATGTTTCCGGCCGGATGATTCAGGTGAAGGCGCAATTGCGATTCTAAAGATTAAACGTGGGAGTCGCTGAACGCGGACCGGCGACTCAAAAATACTCCATCATCCACAGATTGCGGCTCAAATCAGAGCCCATGATTGCGATATGGCGACCATCGGGAGATTCGACGCCCCAAGGATAAAAGCCTCCGTTATTGTGCCATAGGACTGTTGCCTTACCGTCGAAGTCAAAGAGCACAAGGTCTGCTCCTCCTTTGACGCTGTTGGTGACAAGAAGCCCCTTGCCATTGCTTGCCCAAAACATCGTTTGCTTGCTATTCCAACCTGCGGTCGGGATCACGCGGTCAGACCCGTCGCGCAGTGTGCGGATCCGAATGGGATCGGCAGGGCTGGCGATGAGGGCGAGGCGTGTGCCGTCGGGCGAAAGACCCACGCTCCAGCTGACTGTATTCGGATTGAGGTCAAAGCGCGTAAGTTCCATACCCAGCCCTTTGACAGGATCGAGTGCAGTGATGATCGCGTGCTCGCGATTCGCTGTCCTTTCGACTAGGACGCACATGTTTGCCGATTGCGTGGCACAAGAAGGCCCTCCCTCTTCAATCTTGCCCTCTTGAGCCGGAGGGAGAATTGGTTCTGGTGTTCCTCCGGCAATCGGGACCTTCATGAACTGAAATCCCTTCGTACTCCCAGTTGGACGCGTCGCGTATAGGAGCCATTTTCCGTCCGGCGTCGTCTGGGCGTCATAGAAGTCCAGGCCTGGTCCCTCGACGATCAGTTTCGGCATATTTTCATCCCACTTTTGCCTGAAAATTCCTTGCGGCCCGTTACGCCTGGAAAAGAAAATGATCTCCTTACTGTCCGCCGTCCAGGCCATGGGCATGTTCTCCGTTTCATCCAACGTAAAACGGCGCGACTTCAGGATCTTTTTCCCGCTCGCGTCCAAATCGGCTAAATACGTCGTCTTCTGACCCGACGACTTCATAAATGCGAGCCGCCGGCCGTCTCTGGTCACGCTGGTTGGGTCCATGCAGAATCCAGTCCAATTCGTCAACCGATCCCTTCCCCCGACAATTTTTCCAGTTTGAGGATCCGTTTTCGCCGACCAGAAGTTGCATGTACCGTCCATGGAATCAGGTTCGTTGACGGCCAATAACAAGCGACCGTCCGGCAAGGTTGAAATTCCCGGCGTATTCATCAACTGTTCAGAAGCGAGAACGGTCGTGGAGGGACCACCGTTCAGATCGCGACTCAAAAATGTAGCGTCGGACGGATCGCCACTTATGTAGTAGATCCTCTTGGAGTCAGGAGGGCAAAGGAACGGGCCGATGGCGCTGTCCTTGTCTGCTTCAAATACCTTGCGCGCCTGCTCGCCGTTAGGCGCTATTAGCCACATTTCGCGGGGACCAAATGTGCCTTGGTTTGCTCCGAAAGAGACCGAACCGTCCGGAGTAACGCACCACGCGAAGGCGTGCTCACGAATCTTTCGGGGATAGTCGTCCAGTGCTGAGAAGGCCCAAATGCTTGCGTCAGACGCAGTCAGTTCGCCAAGCTGCTTCCCTGCCGGGAAGAGATTGACGAGGAACGTGCGACTGTCAGGGAACCAGGCGGGGTTGTTGTTGTCCCAATCCACGGTCTGCAAATTTTGTTTCGAAGGTAAAGCAAGATCCCGGACGTGGCCATTATCGAGGTCCTTGATGTGTATGCCAACGAGGTCGGTGTACGCCAGGTATCTGCCGTCGGGCGAAATCGAGCCGTTCAGTATCTGGTTCTCGGGGGAATTCGTGGTTAGCGGACGTAGCTTAAACTCGCGACGAGGCGGGAGAGACGCGGGCTGGTGTTTTACGAGCCAGAAAATAAGCGCGGCAGAGGAGATCGCAACGACTGCAGCGGTCGCTGCAACCCAGCGGATCGCGCGCGGTTTCGGCTGAAGACTTCGAATCAGGCCCTTCAGGTCCGCCACGAGGGCCGCAATGGATGAGTAGCGCGCGTCGCGATCTTTCTCCAGCGCCCTCTGGACAATTTTTTCCAGTTCCGGTGGCAGGTTGGGATTCAGCCTGCGCGGTGAGACGGGCTCTTGTTTGAGAATGGCTTCGTGAAGGACCGGACCGGTATTGCCCGTGAAGGCGCGCCGCCCAGTAGCCATCTCATAAAGCACGAGGCCAAAGGAAAATACGTCCGTGCGTGCGTCCAATTTTTCGCCGCGGGCCTGCTCCGGAGACATATAACCGGCCGTTCCCATCGCGATGCCGGTGCGGCTGAGAAGTGGATCCGGAGTCCCCTGGGGGGACGAATCGCGCGCGCTCCGGTAGCCTTCGGCTGGGTCAGGACCAACTGGATCCTGTTCTTCGTCGTTGAAGCTGCCCTTGGTGAGCTTGGCCAAGCCGAAATCGAGTATCTTGGCTTGGCCTTGCTGAGTAATGAAGATGTTCGCCGGCTTGATGTCGCGATGGATGATGCCGTGACTATGTGCGGCCTGCAATCCTTCGGCGATCTGCAGAGTGAGGTCAAGAACCCTCGGAATCTCCAGCGGTGGCTTAGTATGACCGTGAGCGGAGAGCAATTCCCGCAGCGTTTCGCCTTGCAACAGTTGCATGACCAGAAAGGGCTGGCCCTCGTGTTCGCCAAATTCGTAGATGGGGCAAATATTGGGATGTTCCAGGGCGGATGCCGAACGGGCCTCGCGTTCGAATCGCCAGAGTGCCGCGGGCTCTTTGACGGAATCTTCCGGCAGGAACTTCAAGGCAACCTGCCGGCCCAACTTAAGGTCCTCCGCCCGATAAACGAGTCCCATGCCGCCGCCGCCAACTCCATCCAGAATTCGGTAATGCGAGACGATCTTGCCGACCAGCGGAAAGGTCATGGCATCCAGACCGCCGTGCACCGCCGCCTGCATGCGGTCGCAGGCACTTTTCTCACTGGCAAGTAACACTTCTACTTCCCGTCGCAAGTCTGAGTCGCCATTACACGCTTCTGCGAGAAACTGGCTACGCTGCTCCGGAGGGCAATCCGCCACGCGGTAAAATAAGTCTTCGATCTGCGCCCAGCGTTCAGGAGTCAAGCGGCACCTATTCGTATTACATTTGGCTGTTGAGCCACGCTTCGGCCAATCGTAGATCGCGGCGCACGGTGGCACTGGAGACCGCCAGTGCCTGCGCTATTTCTTCCAAGGAAAGACCACCAAAGTAGCGAAGCTCCACGGCTTTGCACTTTCTGGGATCGAACTTTTCAAGGGCTGTCAGGCCCATGTCAAGAGCCAACAGGTCCCCGCAGCGTTTTTGCTGGAAACTTATCGCTTCGTCCAGTGGAATTTTGACGCCAGCGCGTTTCCCGGCATGTCGCCGGCGAGCGTGGTCCACAAGAATCTGCCGCATCAGACGCGCTGCGACTCCATAGAAATGCGAACGGTTTTCCCAGTTGGGACTGGATTGATCCACGAGACGCAAGTAGGCCTCGTGGACAAGCGCGGTCGGTTGCAGGGAGTGGCTGAGGCGTTCTCTTCGCAGGTAGGCGGCGGCAAGTTGCCGAAGCTCGCGATAGACAAGCGGCGTGAGCTCATTCAAGGCATTTTGATTGCCTTTCGCCCATTCGGCCAGCAAGAGCGTCACTGCGTGTGTGTCAGACATGGTTTCCGCGCTGATAATACAGGACTTTCCTGTACGCGGAATTATACACCCCCTTCTACCAGACAACGTTGCACCACCAGACACTTGTGGAACCAGCCTGCCATGCAAGGTTTTGGCCAAGTTTTGCGCAGGTATAAGTAGGAAGGATAGCGGTGAATTCCCGAAGAGCCCTTTTGGCCTGGCAGGTGCGCGGAGGCATCATGAAGAGAATATTGCTGGTCTTAATTCTGGTCTGTTGTTTGCGTCTCCTTAGCGCCTGCGGCGGCGGTGCCAGTGGCGGTGGAACTCCTCAACTAACTGCCACCCACTTCTCCGTCACGGCCACGGGCAACGCCGTCGCAGGGACGGCGTTCAACATCATGGTGACCGCGCTCGACGCTGCAAACAACACTGTGAGCACATATTCCGGGACCGTGCATTTTACGAGCTCGGACGCTCAGGCGGTGCTTCCAGCCGCCTCGACGCTGGCCAGCGGCACCGGAACCTTATCTGTGACTCTTATGACTCCGGGCACCCAGACCGTTACGGCGACGGACACAGCTTCCATCACGGGCACTTCGAATTCGATCACCGTAACCGCGCCGGCCACTCATTTTGCGGTGACCGGTCCATCCAACGCCACGACGGGAATCTCCTTCAACTTCGGCGTGACGGCGCTGGATGCCTCGAACAATACTGTTATGACTTACTCTGGTACGGTCCACTTCACGAGCACCGATGCCCAGGCCTCGCTGCCGGCGAATTCCACTCTGACAAATGGCACAGGGTCATTTTTAGCCACGCTGAAGACTCTGGGCAGTCAGACCATCACAGCGACGGACACGACGACCGCTTCCATCACCGGCACTTCAAATTTGCTCATGGTCGTTACTAATGCGCCGACTCATTTTTCCGTGGGTGCTCCAGAGGGAGCCAATCCCGGGTATGCGATCAATCTCTATGTCAGCGCCCTCGACGCCGCGAACAACGTGGCACCCACGTACTCCGGGACGATCCGTTTCACAAGTACCGATCCACTGGCGGCGCTCCCGGCAAATTCAACTCTCACGAATGGCACAGGAAACTTCTCGGCAACTCTGAACACTCTTGGCACCCAAACCATCACGGCGACAGACACGGCGAATGCGTCACTCACTGGCACTTCCAATTCGATAAACGTTCAGAAGTTCGTGATCACCTCACCTCCTCCCAACGGAACGGTGGGAATTGGTTACGGCACGTCTATCTCGTCCACCTGCACGCCGCCGTTGCAAGGGTTTGTGCTCGCGACCAACAGAGGCAGCAAGTATGAGCAGTGGTCAGGCACGTCCTTGCCCCCGGGATTACACATCGGGGAATTCATTTGCCCGGGAGATGTCCCTCCTATTCTTACTCCTACCATTCTGTGGCTCGTTTACGGCGTACCAACTCAAGCTGGAACGTTTAGCAATGTAGTCATCACGGCGACAGATCCTTTCTCTGGGACCACCAGCTCGACTTATACGATCACAATTGCCGCCGCCCCGGCGGCCGCAGCCGAGGCACTGTCGGTTGTGGCTTCTACAACCGCGCATCACCACTACAAGGTCATAGACATCGGCACGTTTGGGGGCCCGTCGAGTTACTTTGACGATCTGCACCTGACTGACAATTATGGCTTCAACACAGCCTTCTACAACTTCTCCCAGGTTCTCAACAGTAAAGGAGTCTTCGTGGGTTTTGCGGACACCTCCCTCCCGGACCCCTATTCCGCCGATCCTGTCTTTTGCTATGTCCCCGACTGCTACGTCACGGATGCGTACCAATGGCAGAACGGTGAAACGACCGATCTAGGCGCACTCACAGACGGTGTCAGCAGTGCCGCCTTCTGGATCAATTCGAACGGCTTAATAGCCGGCAATTCTGAAAATGGGGAATTCGATCCAGTCGTCCCCGGCCTGCCGGAACTCCGAGCTGTGATTTGGAAGAACGGTAAGATTCAAGATCTCGGGACGCTCGGAGGAAGCTCGAGCTTCTCGCAGGCGGTCAACGACCGGGGCCAGGTGACGGGGCTTGCACTGAACGATGTCCCCGACCCTTTCTCGTTCTACTATCAATACCTTTATTGTCTCCCGTTCCAGATTTGTCCTGCGAACGCGACCGAGACACGCGGCTTCGTCTGGGACGAGAAGGAGGGAATGAAGGACATCGGCACGCTGGGCGGTCCGGACGCCTTCCCAAGCCTGATCAACCAACATGGCCAGATAGCTGGATTCTCCTACACAGACTCAACTCCCAACCCTACTACCGGTTTTCCCACACTTCATCCATTCCTATGGGAAAAAGGAAAGGGCATGAAAGATCTGGGGAGTCTTGGCGGCACCAACACGGCAGCGGTCAACGGACTGAACGAGCACGGGCAGGTAGTCGGTGGAGCACTCCTGCCTGGAGACGAAATCAACCACCCCTTCCTGTGGGACGGCGAAAAGCTCATCGACCTTGTTGCGCCTCCCTTTGGAGGCAGCGCCGACGGCGAAGCATTCTGGATCAACGAAGCAGGAGAGGTTGTTGGGATCGCAGGCATCCCGGCTCCCTGCCCGGGTTCCTCACCGCCACGCGAGGCCGCGCACGCCTTCCTGTGGAGGCAGGGCGTGATGGCAGACCTTGGTGCGCTCGCGGGAAGCCCCATCAGTCAGGCGAACTTCATTAATTCAAGATCACAGGTTGTGGGCGACTCCATGCCGTGCGATTTTTCTGTCGTCACGGCATTCCTGTGGGAAAACGGCTCCCTGGTCGACCTGAATACTCTCATTCCTCCGAGCACCCCGTTTTTCGTGTTCACGGCGTCGTTTATCAGTGATCAAGGCGAGATTGCGGCGTTCGGCGCGCTCGCGAACGGCGACCAGCACGCGGTTTTGCTCATTCCCTGCGATGAGAATCATCCAGATGTCGAGGGCTGCGACTACAGCCTGGTAGATCCGGCCACCTCGGTCGAGGTTCACTCGGCACACACCATCGAGGCGCCAGCAGCAAGTTCAGCCAAGTTGCTTCCGCCCGAACTGCTGGCGCGAGCTCGATCCCTGCAGGTCGGCCGCAGTCGTCGTTACGGAACGCCGCAAACTCCACCGCAGTAGTGTGGCCGAAAGCGTCTGAATCGCGCACTGGGCCGACCCAGTTACAGGCTGTCCTTTTGCGGTTGCGTTCGGCCAAAGCGTCGATAGAGGTTAACCCATTCGCATCAGGCGCCTATGACGGGGAACCGGCAGCCTGCACTTAAAAGGCAGAACCAGCGTCTTCGGAGCATTGCAAGCCCCCGCAACCATTCAATTCGCAAATTCACGAGCGGTTGGCGTGCTTGACGACACGTTCACCTGACGGCGCTACAAAACTCCGAGAATCCAGCCCTCAACCTCGGCCGTCTTGCGCTCGTGCGGTTCAATTTCAAGAGAGAAGAACTTTTCGAGGCTGCCGTCCGTGTCCGCCCGTCGTGATCTTGAAGAGCGGAAACGGGCCGAGACCCGAAAGGCTGGCCGCTCGCGCATGCTTTTAGGTCGCGCTGATCGTTGTTCCCAGCACAGTGCGCCGTTATAATGCGCGTACCGAACCGGAAACTTAGAAGGTTCGGGAGTACAGAAAGAAAACAGCGGGAACATGCGCTATTGGTGGGTTAACCAGAACCAGACATACCGCCACGAGGTTCAAGGTGGTTATCTTTGGTCGCCCAAGCGTAACGCCAATGGCGCGCGAAACCCCTTTTACGAGTCAATGCGTGAGGTCGCGCCGGGTGACCTGATCTTCTCCTTCATGGACACCCGAATCCTCGCAGTTGGGATTGCACAATCCTATTGCTGGGAGAGCCCGAAGCCGCTGGAGTTCGGAAATGCTGGCCAGAATTGGGAAAACATTGGCTGGAAAGTGAAGGTGAACTTCAGAGAGCTTGCCAACAAGGTTCGACCTAAGGATCACATAGACATCCTTAGATCACTTCTGCCTGATCGGTATTCACCCCTTCAGCCGAACGGGAATGGTCTTCAAGCCGTATACCTTACCGAGATACCCACGCGGCTTGCCGAAGTGCTCATTGGCCTGATCGGCCAGGAGGTAGCACCCATCGCTCTGGCCGCTCGTGCCGTGAAGCCGGTTTCAGCAGATGATCTCGATTTATGGGAACGCAAGTTGGAGCAGGAGTTGGTCAACGATTCCACCGTCCAGGAAACTGAACGGATAGCGATTATCCGTGCCCGGAATGGGCAGGGATTATTCAAAGAGAGGGTGAGCAAGATCGAATGCAGGTGCCGCATCACAGGCGTCGACAATCCCGTGCACCTGGTAGCTAGTCATTGCAAACCATGGCGGGACTCGACAAACGAGGAGCGGCTAAACGGCGAGAACGGTCTGCTCTTGACACCGAGCATCGATCATCTCTTCGATCGTGGGTTCATCGGCTTCGAGGACGACGGGAAGCTGATAATTTCCCCGGTTGCTCATCGTCCCTCTCTCCAACGAATGGGCATCGTCACCACGAAGGTTATCAATGTGGGAGGGTTCAGCGGCGGCCAAAAAGTGTTCCTCGATTTTCACAGGAGCGCCGTCCTGCTCCAGTCTGCCCGTTCGCCAGATGACCAGGCAGAGCGGTCAAAAAGTCTGTAGGAGGCTTTGAACCGGCGGAGCCGAGTCGTGGTGGCGCGACCCCTTGACCCTGCCCCAGGGGTGCTTAACGGATTTTACCAGCGTGCCAGAAACGCCTAAAGCGACAATGGCGCATCGGCTGCTTAGAACTGGAATCGCGCGGCGAACTGGAGCACTCGCGGGCCGCCTCCACCGAGGCCTGGATTTCCCTGCGCAACATCCGGAGTCGAAGTGGAAAAGCAGCCCGAACATTGAGCTAAGGCTTGCGGAAGCGCAAGGCCAGATCCTCCGCCGGGCGTGATTGAACCTCCGGGCAGCGCAAACTGCGGATGGTTGAAGATGTTGAAGAACTCGAAACGAAGCTGGAGATTTAACCGCTCCGTCAGTTTCGTATCTTTCGTTACAGAAAAATCTGTATTCCAGAAGCCAGGACCATAGACGGCGTCGCGGCCAAGATCACCGTACGGCGGATTCACCATCGGCTCCGTGAATGCGAGCGGGTTAATATAGCCGTTCGCTGGATTGCCGCTAAGGATCGGACTAAAACCGGGGAGCAGATCGGGTCGCTGATGATAATTGTACGAGCCATCCGCATTGACGATAGCGTTGCCGGTGATGATGCCGATCGGCTGTCCGGACATGACAGTGACGATCGTGTTCCACTTCCAGCCCTCGGCGAGGCGTTGGGGAAGCGCACCCCACATGGGAACCGCGTAGTTGAGTGCGGTGGTCCAACGATGCCTCGCGTCGAATGTGGATGGACCCTTTTCGGCCTGCAGGTTGTCCGAATTTTGCGGAAATGCCGCGGTGGCGAAATTGAAGTCGATGCCGTCTGACGCACCATCGAGACATTTTGAAAAAACATACGCGGAGAAGCCGGAAAAGCGATGCCAGTTGGAAAAGCGCGCCTGCACCTGAAGAGCGTTATAAGTGGAGGAGGTATTGCTGCTGAACGTGTCAACCTCTCCGTAATTGGGATTGATGTCGTCCTGGTTCGCGTCGTATAGGCGCGTGAGGCGCGTTCCCTTGCTGCCCACGTAGCCAATTTCAATAGCGGCACCTTTTGAAATCTGCTGCTGAATGTTGAAATTCCACTCACCTGCGTAGGGCGTGGCCAAATTGTGGGTTGTCACGAAAATGGGATACGGCCCCCCAATGGTCGTGAAAACTGGTCCACTTGCAGTTCCGGTCCAGGCACCTTGATTGAATCCGAGAGGGAGAACCGGCTCGGGACCAACAGGGTTTGTAGCAATGCCAGCGACGGTGGTGTAGTTGGCGATCATTAAATCCTGCGGAATGTAGTCGTAGTAGATGCCGTAACCAGCGCGGACGACGGTATTTTTGAACGGAGTCCATGCGACGGCCAGGCGCGGGCCAAAGTTATTGAGATCGCGTTTGTAAGCGCCGCTCAGTCCGCCGGAGGCGACTCGTTCAAGCTGAGAAGTGGCCGAGAATGGGCCGGGGAAATTGAAGAGGAGGTTATTTTTTTCGCTGATAGGGCCGAAATATTCCCAGCGAACTCCGTAGGTAACCGTGAGATTTGGGCGCACACGAAATTCGTCCTGTGCGAAGAATGCCAAGCCGTTGTTGTAGGTGGTGCGCTGTGTGTTTCCAATGTTTCCCTCCGCAGAGCCAGGGCAGATGGTGCCGGTCGGATCGCAGAAAGCTCCCAAATAGAAATTCGTGAGAGTGTCGGTGACGGGATCTGCTGGATCAAGACCAGTAGGGCCGAACTCGATGAGGCCGCGCTCAAGATTGTCATTGAAGGCGCTGACCCAAGCGCGCCGAAATTCCGCGCCGAATTTGAGCGTGTGCGCGCCTTTGATCCACGTGAAGTTGTCCAGTATCTGATAATTCTGGCTGACGCGCGCCCGCGGAACGCTAAACGCGGTGGCGCCCAGATTTTCAATAAACCCATCGAAATCGATCTCCGGGAGGCCTGTCAGACCGGTGCCAAAGTCAGGTAGACCTGAAATGGGCTGCACCGCATCTTGCGAGGTAAAGGAATTGCCAAACCGCGTGTAACCGAAGCGCAATTCGTTGACGTGCGTGGCACTGAAGGCCGATAGCAGGCTGGCCGATACTACTTGCACGCGCGTGGGAGAAATCTGTTGGAAACCAGGAAGGCGCGAGCCGCTGCCGAAGCCGCCGAGCGAGCCAAGTGGGAATTTCTGATCGCTCTGTCCGAAGGCGTAGCGCGCGGCAAAAGAATTGATGTCATTGAAACGATGATCGAGCTTCAAGATGAAATTATCGAGATCGTTGAAATCCTTCACCGAGCCCTGAACAAGGTTCGAACTGGTATTGTTCACGGGAAAATAGCTGAGCATGGCGTCGAGCGGAGCGGTATTGATGTTAGGATTTATTCCGAGCGCGATAGCGCGAGCATTGTTGATTTCCGTGGTGGTGGGCAGCGCAAAATCAAAGTCTGAGCCGACGCGTTCGCGCTGGCCTTCGTAAGCTCCGAAGAAGAATGTCTTATCGTGAATAATTGGGCCGCCGATGGAACCGCCAAATTGGTTGTTGATGAATTGCGTTTGAGGAGTGCCCACGGTGTTGAAGTAGTTGCGCGCGTCAAAAAACGAATTGCGCAAGTATTCGAAGGCCGATCCGTGGAAGTCGTTGGTGCCGGACTTCGTGATGATGTTGACGACGCCGCCGGAGTTGCGTCCGTACTCGGCCGGAAACTGCGATTGCAGATTGAATTCCTCAATCGCGTCGATCGGCAGAAGCGAGGCGGGGGCGCCGGTAATGCCGACCTGGTTGAGCGCTGAATTGTTGAACCACGGATCGTTATTGTCCGTGCCGTCCAGAGTGTAATTATTCGAGCGGTCCCGGTTGCCGTTGATGTTGAACTGGCCGAAACTTTTCTCCGTGCCGGCGACGCCTGAACCTTCTACGATCACGCCGGGCACGAGAGCTACAAGCTTGCCGAAGTCGCGGCCGTTGAGCGGAAGTTCGGTTGCGAGCGTTTGCTCGACGGTCCCACCAAGCACGTCCTGCGTGGTCTCGATCAGCGGAGTCGCTTCTGCGTTGACAATGACCTTCTGCAAGGACTCTGTCACTTTGCCCAGAGTGAAGTTTAAGGTTGTCTCGAGACCGACCACAACGACAGCCTTTTGCTCGACCGGGGCGAGATCTTTCGCTGCAGCGGTGACCTCGTATTCTCCGGCAACCAGCTCGGGTATCACATAACCGCCTTCAGCGTCCGTGGGGACACTGCAGGGTGCGCCGGTGGCCTGGTTCTTTGCCGTGACCTCGGCGCCGACAATAGCGGCCCCGCTGGCATCCACGACTTGGCCGCGGATCGAGCCGCGATAACTTTGGGCGTGGATCGGCATGGACATAAAAGCGAACACCGCAAGAGCGGCCAACGGAATCGCGATGCGCCGACGAAAATTTTGTTTGAGCCAGCCTGTAAGTGCGCGCACGGAGCCTCCTTGGATTTATTCGCCTTTTGCGAGGAATAAAAACTGAAACCGGGGACGAAATCTTATAGGTTTTCGAAAAATCGCGTTCGTTGATTAAGAGACCCACGCGTCCGCGCGAATCAACGTAGAGCAGCGCGTCGCCAACTGGCACGTCCATGAAAGTCTTCACGTAAGGACCCGCGGGTGGAAATATTCTCGAAACGCTACTTTCCACGGGTCTTGGCCACTACCGTTCGTGAGCTTGGACCGGAAGGCTTTCCAATGGTGAATTTTCTTGGACCCGGCGATAGATACATTATCAGCAGCAGTCATCACAAGGCTTGCAGGCTACCACTAGGGGCAGTCGTGCGCCACGGCAGGCTCGGCCCGCTCGCCAGATGGCACGCGACAGTGGTCAGAAAGGCTCCAGAAGGTCTCGAACCAGCGGAGCCGAGTCGTGACAGCGGACGGTCGAGATCGGCCCCGTGGAGCAATCCGGGCGGCGCAACCAGCGCCGCTCGATTGGGTCCTCTACGTGTTTTTTTGTTGACCTTTTTCGGCTGCGCGCCGGGAGTTGCTGAGCCATGCGGAAAATCGGTGCCACTCACCGTTTGAATATCCGCGCCCAGAAGCATGCACGCAGCAGTGATACTTCACATTTTCTCGTTCGGAAGCGTATCGCTCTTCGTGGGATCAAGGTCGGCGAAATCAGGTGAGTGGATAGTTGAAGCTCTCACGCTCTGTTCACGCCTCCGAAATCGTGTGCCCACCGTGTGCCCGCTATCCGAGCACCATTGATTTCACTGACACAGTTGACGGTGTAAGTCGCGCGTTTTCCGTAAGTGCTTGGTTCAAAAAGAGCGATTTTGGCCGGTCAGAGAATCCGGCTTACAGACTCATCCGCCAAATATTTTTTCCATTTCCGTTTGTAATTGTTTTCCCGGTGTATCTGTGCCGCCACGGTGTGACCTTTAGCTGCACTCGCCCTTCGCCAGAATTCATAATTCGCCAAGCGTGTTCGCTCGGTTCTTGAATAGAGGGACCATGGTGCTTGACGATTGTCGCGCAGGTGGGAGCGAGCAGCGTCGCGACGTCGTATGATTCGCTGATGAAGCCGCAAATCCATAGCCTTGTTAAGGGCACATTTCGGGCCGGGATCGCGCTCAAAGGAATCGACGGCGTGTTCGAAACCATCGGCGGCGTGCTGCTCTGGTTCATTCACCCGTCGGCAACGAACGCGATGGTAAGGATTCTCTGCCAGCACGAGCTCTCGAGCGATTCTCGGGACTTCATCGCCATTCACTTGCTGCGGGCGTCGGAGACGCTGCTGAGCGGCAACCGCACGTTCGCATCGTTGTATCTGCTGTCGCACGGGGCCACGAAGGTTGTGCTCGTGATTGCGCCGTGGATGAACGCGATGTGGGCCTACCCGCTTACGATCTTCGTTTTCTCCATCTTTGGCGCCTATCAAATTTATTGGTACAGCCACACGCATTCGATCGCGATGCTGCTTCTCACGATTTTCGATGCCGGCCTGATTTACCTGACGTGGGTGGAATGGCGGGAACAGGAAGTCCTGCGCGCGAAGCGAATTTCGGCGTAGCGATTTTTCGGTTGGCGGCCGGAGGCCAGAAGTCATTCTTGGCAGCGCGGGCTCGGGGGAATGTTTGCAAATGAAGCGCCGGCCGCGGAAAAATTCGATGACGGCGAGGAGGAACTCGTTGTGTCGGGCGGAAAGTGCGATCTACGCCGGGGAGCGCTACGGACGATCAGGATGTGCGGCGAGAAATTCCATGATTGCGCGATTTGCTATGCCGGGCCGGTCGGTCTCGAAAATGTGGCTCGCACGAGGGATCAATACGAGCTTGGCGCCGGGTATACGATTGGCGATCAATCGGGCGTTCGCGGCCGGAATGAGCCTGTCGGTCTCGCCGTGAATGACGAGCGTCGGAGCCGTGATTTGGTCGATGCGGCTGTAAGCTTCCCAGCCGAGAATCCCTTGAATTTGGCCTGTGTATCCCTGCAGAGTCGGATACCACTTCATGCGGATGGCCATATCTTCGTCAATGAGGCTGCGCGAAGTAGCAGCGTCATAAATGAAGGGCATGATGGCCTCGCTCAATTCACTCGGGGACATGCCCCGGCGCCTGAGAATTTGCAACGCTTCAGGCTCGGCTTTTACGGCATGGGTTCCGCCTGAGGCAGTGCAACCCAGAATCAGCGAGCGCACGCGTTTCGGATATTGAAGCGCAAATTCCTGGGCAATCATGCCACCCATGGAAACGCCGAATACGTGCGCGCTATCGACGCCTGCCGCATCGAGTACGGCAGCCGCATCGGAGGCCATCAACGCGATGGAATACACGCCCGCAGGCGCATCGCTTTGACCAACGCCACGATTATCGAAAGCGACGGTGCGATACAGTTTCGCAAGAGCCGGGCGGCTGCGATGCCACATGTTGGAGGCATAGCCGAGGCCCATGATGAGCAGCAAAGGTTCGCCGGAGCCTTCTTCATCCCAATAAATTTTGGCGCAGTGATTATTAACGAAGGACATGGATCCTCCGGCTGCGGGAGATGGTTGCGGTCAGGGTGCGCGCGGAGAAGATCATAGAATCAGAGAGTCACACACAGATGAATGTGACTAACGTGACGGGCATTGTATATAATCCCGCTCACTATGCCAAATGTGGAGACCCTGTACGGCGTTGCGGACCGTGTGGCGACGATCACGTTGAACCGGCCGGACAAGCTGAACGCGTGGACGGCGACGATGGAACGGGAGGTGCGGCTGGCCATCGAGGAAGCCGAGCGCGACGACGGCGTGCGCGTGATCGTGCTTACGGGCGCGGGCCGAGGATTCTGCGCGGGTGCGGACATGTCGCTCTTGAGCTCGGTGGCGGAGCATGGCCTGGATGAGAAAGGGCGCGAGCAGGCACTGCGGAGCAGCGGCGCGGCGCCAGACGAAAGCGTGCGAGCCGACTTTCGAAGGAAGTACTCGTATTTTCCTGCCGTCGGAAAACCGGTCATCGGGGCAATCAACGGTCCGGTGGTTGGACTCGGACTGGTGATCGCGCTGTATTGCGATCTGCGGTTCGCTTCGGATACAGCGCGATTCGGAACGGCTTTCTCGCGGCGCGGATTGATCGCCGAATACGGAATGGCGTGGATGTTGCCGCGGCTCGTGGGGGTGGCGCACGCGCTTGATCTGTTATTTTCGGCGCGGATGATCGACGCCAATGAAGCGATGCGAATGGGACTGGTGAACCAGGTCTTTCCGCAGGCTGTTTTCATGGAGAAGGTGCAGGAATACGCGCGGGACGTGGCCGCGGGAGTCAGCCCGCGGTCGCTACGCGTGATGAAGAAGCAGGTGTACGATGCGATGTTCCAGACGCTCGGCGAGGCGTTTGAAGTGTCGGAACGAGAGATGCTGGCAAGCCTGAAAAGCGAGGATTTCAAGGAAGGCGTGGCGCATTTCCTCGAGAAGCGGGCTCCCAAGTTTGCCGGCAGATAGGCGATTCAGGTGGAATTCGAACTCAGCGAAAAAGTGCAGGAACTGCAGCGGCGCCTGCAAGACTTCATGGACAAGTACGTCTATCCGAACGAGAAGCGCTATCACGACGAGATCGCGCAGAATCGGTGGACGCCGACGCGGATTATGGAGGAAGTGAAACCGAAAGCGCGTGCCGTCGGGCTCTGGAATTTGTTTCTTCCAGACAACAACGAGTACGGCGCCGGGCTCACCAATCTGGAATACGCGCCGCTGGCAGAGATCATGGGGCGCAGCGAGATGGCCGCGGAGGTGTTCAACTGCTCGGCGCCGGACACCGGCAACATGGAAGTGCTGGTGCGTTACGGGACTGCGGAGCAGAAATTTCGCTGGCTCAAGCCATTGCTAGAGGGCGAGATCCGATCGTGTTTTGCGATGACCGAACCGGCGGTGGCGTCTTCAGACGCGACGAATATCGAAGCCAGCATCGTCCGCGACGGAAAAGAGTATGTGATTAACGGGCGCAAGTGGTGGACTTCGGGCGCGGGAGATCCGCGTTGCAAGATCGCCATCTTCATGGGCAAGACGGATCCGTCGGCGCCGGTGTACAAGCAGCAGTCGATGATCCTGGTGCCGATGGACGCGCCGGGAGTGAAAATCGAGCGGCTGCTTTCCGTTTTTGGTTACGACCACGCGCCGCACGGGCACGCCGAAGTGACGTTCACGAACGTGCGCGTGCCGACGACGAATCTGCTTCTGGGTGAAGGGCGCGGATTTGAGATTGCCCAGGGACGCCTGGGGCCCGGACGCATCCATCACTGCATGCGCTGCATCGGAACGGCGGAGCGCGCGCTGGAATTGATGTGCAAGCGCGTCGAGTCGCGCGTGGCATTCGGCAAGCCGCTCGCGGAACAGGGCACGATTCGAGCGGACATCGCGCATTCGCGGATGGAGATCGATCAAGCGAGGCTGCTGACGCTGAAAGCGGCGCACATGATGGACACGGCCGGAAACAAAGGCGCGCGGGCGGAAATTGCGATGATCAAGGTCGTCGCGCCGCACGTGACATTGCGCGTTCTCGATCGCGCGATCCAGGCGCACGGCGGCGCCGGCGTGTCGCAGGACACGTTTTTGGCGGCGGCGTGGGCGGGTGTCCGCACGCTGCGACTCGCGGACGGCCCGGATGAAGTGCACATCGAAGCGATCGCGAAGCAGGAACTTCGCAAATGGGAAAAACCGCGCGCGCAATCGGCGCCACGGTAGGCGCTGGAACTTTCGGGTGAAGGAGGGTGATATGGCGCAGACACAGGCCAACGTATTGAACATTCCAAGGCCGCCGACGTTCGCGACGGCCGCAGAGGAACGGAAACACCGCAAGCAGAGGCTGGCCGCGGCGTTCCGGCTTTTTGCCCGATTCGGATTCGACGAAGGAGTCGCGGGCCACATCACAGCCCGCGACCCAGAGCGCCACGATCACTTCTGGGTGAATCCGTTTGGCGTGCACTTCGGCCAGATTCGCGCGTCGAACCTGATTCTGGTGGATCGGAGAGGAGAAGTGGTGGAGGGCAAGTATCCGGTGAACGCAGCGGCGTTTGCCATACATTCGCAAGTGCACGCGGCGCGGCCGGATGTGATGGCCGCGGCGCATGCTCACTCGATGTATGGGAAATCGTGGGCGTCGCTCGGACGGCTGCTCGACCCCATCACGCAGGACTCGTGCGCGTTCTATGAGGATCACGCAGTATTCGCGGATTTCACCGGCGTGGTCTACGAAACATCCGAAGGCGAACGCATCGCCCAGGCGCTCGGAAAAAAGAAAGCTGCGATTTTGCGCAATCACGGACTTTTGACCGTCGGCGAAACCGTCGATGAAGCGTTGTGGTGGTTCATTACGATGGACCGGAGCTGCCAGGCGCAGCTTCTGGCGGAGGCTGCCGGCGAGCCGGTGAAGATCGAGCCCGCACACGCGGCAGCCACGCGCGAGCAGATCGGCTCACACCTCGCGGGCTGGTTCCAGTGCCAGCCGATGCTCGCACGCATCATTCACGATGAACCCGATCTTCTCGAGTAAGACCATGGCCGCGCCCGTCATCGAATCCGTGCATTCGTTGAAAGGCCGAGTGGGCCAGGAAATCGGCGTGAGCGACTGGTTTGTCGTCACGCAGGAGCGCATCGGCCAGTTCGCTGAAACCATCGAAGACCGCCAATGGATTCACGTGGACCGCGAGCGAGCGGCGCGGGAATCGCCGTACGGCACGACAATCGCGCACGGGTTTCTGACGCTCTCGCTGCTCGGCCACCTGATGGATCAAGTGATTGATGTGCGGGGCCTGAGGATGAGCGTGAATTACGGATTGAACCGCCTGCGCTTTCCCGCGGCGGTGCGATCCGGGTCGCGAATTCGCGCGCGCGTCACGCTTGACTCCATTCGAGACGTTGCCAATGCCGTCGAGGCCGTGTTTTCGTTCACGGTCGAGTGCGAGGGCTCGGACAAGCCGTGCTGCGTGGCGGAATGGATCCTGCGCTTTTATCCTGAATGAAACCGCTCCAAACGCGAAAGCTTCAGATGGAGTTGGTTTCGGCGGACTGAAGAGAGGCGCGCAAAAGAATCTTCAC
Organism: uncultured Acidobacteriota bacterium; assembly: GCA_963771905.1. Classification (GTDB taxonomy): domain Bacteria; phylum Acidobacteriota; class Terriglobia; order Acidiferrales; family UBA7541; genus Palsa-147. The sequence goes on along the minus strand of CAVYVI010000003.1, from coordinate 89,888 downwards.
GACGTCCGGCATCGCCGCGAAACGTGGGTCCTTCGTCAGTCCCTGGTGATAGCGGTAATAGATTTGCTGAACGATAACGGCGACTTTGAATCGCGCAAACACGAGATAGAAGACAAGGCTTGAAACGTCGCGGCCACTCGCTTTTGCGTAACGCTCGACGAGCTGCGCTCGCGTAAGGCTTCCGGGATACGTGGATGGGCACCAGCGGATGTTCAGCAATTCTTCAGGGTCGTTTGGATCAATCCAGTATGCGAGCGCGCCGCCAAGATCGGAGAGCGGGTCTCCGATCGTGCTCATCTCCCAATCCAGCATGCCAATGATTTTTGTGATGTCCGCGGGATCAAGCACGACGTTGTCGTACTTGTAGTCGTTGTGGACCAGCGCCGCCGCGCCGGTTGAAGGCATGTTCTCTTTCATCCACGCGGAGATGCGCTCGACCTCCGGGAGCTCGTGAGTCTTCGAGCCGTGATAGCGCTCGGTCCAACCGCGCACCTGGCGCTCCAGATAGCCCAGCGGCTTCCCCAGATCGCCAAGTCCGATGGCTGCGTAGTCGAGCGAATGAAGGCGAGCGAGATTGTCGATGAAGGATTCACTGAGGTGGCGCGCCGTTTCCGGCGGTAATTCCAGGCCGGTTGGCGGATCTCTGCGAATAATGACGCCTCGAATGGGCGCCATCACGTAGAAGGGCGCGCCGATGACGGATTCGTCGTCGCAGTAGAGCAAGACCTCGGGCGCCGGGGAATAAGCGGGGTGCAGCTTCGAGAGGACGCGATACTCGCGGCCCATGTCGTGCGCAGTCTTGACTTTGCTGCCGAAGGGCGGCCGGCGCAGCACGAACTCGCGCTCACCGAGATGTACAAGGTATGTCAAGTTGGAATGGCCGCTGGGAAATTGCTCGACAGCGATGCGTCCGGTGCTCCAGGGAAAATGCTCCAGGAGGAAGGGCGCGAGCCGGGCGAGATCGAGTTCTTCGCCGGGCCGAACGGTTCGCGGATGATCGAGAAAATCGTGCATCGTGTTCTCTTGCGAATTCCCGTTCAACGATACGTCAGCAACGATGGATCGTCGAGATGAGGGAAGGCATTGAAAGCGCTCAAGGTGAAGCGATCGCCAGAAAATAAAAATTCGGTGTAGGAAGCGTTCCGCGACATCCACATGACTTGCAGCGTATCGCGCGACGCGAGATGCAAGGCGCGTTCGACGGCTACGGCGATCGGCCCGCCGGAACAAAAAATTGCAGCGTTCACGCCGTGGCCGCACCGCGAGATAAACTGCGAGATTCCGCGATTCACACGCGCGGAGAATTCCGCCCAGGATTCGACGCCGGGAACGTGAATTTCTCCGCGAACCCACATGGATACCACGATTTCAAAGAATTTCTGAAAGTGCTTGGAGCGATCCGGCGGATTGGATGAGCTGGTAAAGAAATCGTACGACTCGCGGACTTCGCGGCTAGTTTCGAGAAGTTCCGGAAGCGCGAGTCGCAGGACGGTTTCGCCGTCGTATTCGTCGAATTCCGGCATGACGATTGTTTCCGGTAGCTGCGCGCCCGCGCGGCGATAGGCTTCGTCAACGAACCTCGCGGTGTCTTTCTGCCGCGCTCGGGGGCCAGTCGCGATGCGATCAAATAACATGCTCCGCCGCGCCCAGTATTCTCCGAGCAGCCGCGACTGAGTTTCCCCTAGCGGAGACAGTTTGTCGTAGTCCGCTTCGAGGAAGGAAGCCTGTCCGTGCCTCACGAGGAACAGACGGCTCACAGAATTCTCGCGCCGCTAGGCAATCGCGCCCTGCCCTCGAACGAATTCTGCAAACGTCTTGCCCTGCTCGGCCAAGTATTTGAGCAAGGGTGCGGGCTCCCAGATTTCGCCGTGCTGTTCCTGAAACTGGCGGACGCGGCCGTAAACCTTCTTGAGCCCCACGGTATCGGCATACCACATGGGGCCGCCGCGATACGCTGGAAATCCGTAGCCATTGATGTAGATGATGTCGATATCGATCGCGCGCGAAGCGAAGCCCTCTTCGAGAATTCGGGCGCCTTCGTTGACGAGTGCGAAGACGCAGCGATCGACCATTTCGGCGGCCGAGATTTCGTGCTGTGGAATGCCAGCTTCCGCAGCCCACTTGCGCACAAGCGTGGCGACTTCGGGATCGGGAGAGGCCTGGCGCTTTTCATCGTACTTGTACCAACCCGCGCCGGTCTTCTGGCCGAAGCGGCCGATTTCGCAAAGGCTATCGCCCGCGAATGCCTGGCGAATGCCCGGCTTCTCGAGATGGCGATATTCCTTGCGGATGCGCCAGCCGACGTCGAGCCCGGCCAGGTCTCCGACCGCCAGCGGGCCCAAAGCCATGCCGAAATCGGTGAGCGCTTTGTCGACAGCCTCGATGCTCGCGCCTTCTTCGACGAGGAAGACGGATTCGCGGACGTAGCCATGAAACATGCGGTTGCCAACGAAGCCGCGGCAATTGCCGACCAGGACGCCGATTTTTCCGAGCTTTTTCGAAAGCTGCATGACTGTGGCGATCACTTCTTTGCTGGTTCGGTTTCCGCGAACTACTTCGAGCAGGCGCATCACGTTTGCGGGACTGAAGAAGTGGGTGCCGATGACGAACTCGGGACGGGAAGTGGCCGACGCAATCTCGTCGATGTTGAGAGTGGAGGTGTTGCTGGCGAGGATGGCGCCGGGCTTGCAAATGCGATCGAGTTCGCCGAAAACCTGCTTCTTCAGCGCCATGCCTTCGAAAACGGCCTCGATGACCATATCCACATTCGCGAAGCCGTCGTAGGTGACGGTCGGCTGGATGAGCTTCAGGCGTTCATTGACGAATTGCTGGGTGAAGCGCCCGCGTGCGACGGAACTCGCGTAGTTCTTTTGGATATTGGCGAGCCCGCGATCGAGCGCGGCTTGTTCCGCTTCTTTGAGGAGCACGGGGATTCCGGCGTTCGCAAACACCATCGCGATGCCGCCGCCCATCGTGCCCGCGCCGACAACCGCGGCGCGATTCACTGGAATCGTCGGCGTGTCCTTCGGAATGTCGGGAATTTTCGCGACTTCGCGCTCGCCGAAGAAAACGTGAATCAGCGTTTTGGATTGATCCGAGGCGAGGCATTCCGTGAAGAGCTTTCGTTCCAGCTGGCAGCCTTCGTCGAACGGAAGCTTTGTGGCGGCTTCGACGGCGTCGATGGCGGCGAGCGGCGCGATCATGCCGCGTTGTTTTTTGCGCGCGGTTTCGCGGGCCGCGGCGAAGATGGCTGTGTTTTCCTGCGGCGTGCCCAGTTTTTCATTTCTGTCACGGGTCTTCGGAGCCGGCTTGCCGACGATTTCGCGGGCGAAAGAAACGGCGCCGGAAAGCAGATCGCCTTCGATCAAGCGATCGACGATTCCGAATTTCACCGCTTCCGATGCCGGGATGGGATTGCCTTCCGCGCACATGGCAACTGCCTTCGCAACTCCGACGAGGCGCGGAAGACGCTGCGTCCCATGCGCACCGGGAATGATGCCAAGCTTCACTTCGGGCTGGCCGACTTGGGCGCTTGGCACCGCCACGCGGTAACGGCCGGCCATCGCCAGTTCGAGGCCGCCGCCGAGTGCGCTTCCGTGAATGGCCATGACGACCGGCTTTCGCGAATTTTCGATGCGCGTCAGGACATCCGGAAAACTCATGGTGCCGCGCCCTTCGCCGGACCTCATTTTGGCGAATTCTTTAATGTCGGCGCCGGAGACGAATGTGCGTCCGTCGCCGATCAGGACGGCAGCTTTCACTGCGGCGTCTTCGTTGATTTGCTCGATCGCCCGCGCGATACCTTCGGGCACTCCGGGGCTGAGGGCGTTCACGGGCGGATTCTTGATGGTGATGATGGCGATGTCGCCGTCTTTCGTGAGTTGAACCAGGTCGCTCATAGCGGATGTCTCTTTTCTTGTATTCTTAGGCGCTTCTTACGAGCTTCGCGTCGGCATCGATCACATGGCCGGCAATCCGCTCGCGATGGAACGTCGCGTCGCCGAATGCGGTTTCCGACGCTTTCGCGCGGCGGTAATACAGGTGGATGTCATTCTCCCAGGTGAAGCCCATGCCGCCATGCACCTGAATACCACGATTGCCCACGGTACGAGCGGCGTCGCTCGCATACATCTTTGCGATCGAAACGGCGAGTGCCGCATCGGGCGCGTTTTCCTCGAGCGCCCAAGCCGCATAATATGTTGCGGAGCGCGAACTCTCCGTTTCGAGGTACATGTCGGCGCATTGGTGCTGCACGGCCTGGAACATGCCGATCGGCTTGCCAAACTGCTTCCGCATTTTCGCGTATTCGACGGTAATGTCGAGCGTGCGCTGCATCCCGCCGACCATTTCGGCGGCCAGGGATGCCGTGGCGATGTCGAATGCGCGGGCGAGTCCTGCGGAACTTCCGAGCTTTTCCACGGGCGTGTTGTTGAAGGAGACGGAGTACAGTTTGCGCGTGAGGTCCATGCCGATCATCGCCTTGATCGTGATTCCCGGCGCCTTGGCATCGACGGCGAAGACACCATCGCGCGCGACGACGAGGATGAAGTTTGCGGCGGCGGCGTCACTCACGAAGAGCTTTTCGCCGCTGATCTTTCCATTCGCAGAAGAAACGTGAATATCCGCGGGATTCCAGCTGGCGCCGGCTTCGAGGATCGCGACCGTCGAGCGCGCCTCGCCGCGGCAAATCGGTGCGATGAACTTCTTCTTTTGGTCCGGCGTAGCAATTTCGTTCAAAACGGCGCCCGCGAGCGCCACGGTTGAAAAAAACGGACCCGGCAGAAGAGCGCGGCCGGCCTCCTCCATCAGGAGAATCAGCTCGACCTTGCCAAGACCTACGCCGTCGTACTCCTCAGGAAAAATAATCCCCGTGTAGCCTTGCGCAGTCATCTTGGTCCATAGCGGCTGGTCAAAGGCCGTGTCGGTTTCCATCAGGCGGCGAACGTCGCCGATCGGGCATTCGCCCGCGAAAAATTTCCGGGCGTTGTCTTGCAACAGTTGTTGGCTCTCGCTCAAACCGAATTGCATGGAGTATCCCCTTAGTAGCTTCTGGGCAGGCCGAGAACGAAATGGCCGATGATGTTCCGCTGTACCTCGGACGTGCCTGCTTCGATCGTATTTCCGCGAGTGCGCAGGTAGGCGTAGGACCAAATTCCTTCGTCGATGGCGCGCGGGTCGCCGGCCAGGAGCTGGCCGTAGGAACCGAGCACCTCCTGCGCAATTTGCTGGAGACGCTGGTTGAGCTCGCTCCAGAAAATTTTCTGGATGGAGCCTTCAGGCCCCGGCACGCCCGTAGCCGTCATGCGGCTGAACGCGCGCATCTGGTTGAAGCGCATGATTTCGATCTCCGCGCTGCACTGCGCGAGCTTTTGGCGAATGATGGGGTCCTCGGCAGCAGGCCGGCCGTTGCGCTGCGTGCTTCGAGCGAGTTCGATGAGACGGGAGATGTATCGCTTGAAAATAAGATGCAGGCGGGCGCCGTAAGAACCGCGCTCGTACATCAGAGTGCTCATCGCCACGTTCCAGCCGTCGTTCACTTTGCCCAGGACGTTTTCCGCGGGAACGCGCACGTCGCGGAAGAAAAGTTCATTGAATTCGGACTCGCCAGTCATCTGCCGGAGGGGGCGAACTTCGACGCCGGGCGATTTCATATCCACCAGAAGAACTGTGAGGCCTTTGTGTTTCGCCACGGTTGCGTCTGTGCGGACCACGAGCTCGCACCAATCGCCGATCCAGCCATAGCTGGTCCAGACCTTTTGCCCGTTGACCACGTAGTGGTTTCCGTCCATGCGTGCTTCCGTTTGCAAGCTCGCCAAGTCAGAGCCGGCGTTCGGCTCCGAAAAGCCCTGGCACCAGATTTCTTCGGCGCTGAGAATCTTGGGAACGAAGCGCTTCTTTTGGGCCTCGGTGCCGTAAGCGATGATCGTAGGGCCGATGAGGCCGAGGCCAAGCGAATTGGCCATCGGCGGCGCTTCGAGCCGAGCCATTTCTTCCCAGAAGATGGACTGCTGCATCAAGGTCGCACTGCGGCCGCCGTACTCTTTGGGCCAGGAAACAGCGGCCCAGCCGCCTTCGTACAGCTTGCGCTGCCACACTCGCAAGTAGGGGAAGGATTCTTCGAGAGGTTTTTCGCGCCATTCGGCCCAGTCTCTGGGAACGTTGGCTTCGAGCCACGCGCGGAATTCATTGCGGAACTGCAGCTCGTCGGGACTGAGATTGAGATCCATGCAGCGCTCCTTGCCGTTTCGCTATGCCGGCGAGCCTTTTCTCTTCGCTTCGACGGATTCGGGCCGGATGGTGTCCTGGCCTTGCCAATATTTTCTGCGGAGATCTTTCTTGAGAATCTTTCCGGTGCCCGTCTTGGGCAAACTGTCAACGAACTCGAATGAGCGCGAACATTTGTAATGCGCCAGGCGTGAGCGGCAGAACTCGATAAGTTCGGATTCCGTCGCGGCAGCATCTGGCTTCAAAACCACAAGCGCTTTGGGGACTTCGCCCCACTTCTCGTCTGGAACGGGAATCACGGCGGCTTCGAGCACCGCCGGGTGCGCGAGGATGGCTTTTTCGAGTTCCAGCGAGGAGATATTTTCTCCACCGCTCACGATGATGTCTTTTTTGCGGTCGACAATCAGTAAGTAGCCGTCCTCGTTGAGCGTGGCCATGTCTCCAGTGTGAAACCAGCCGCCGCGAAGAGCTGTGGCGGAAGCGTCCGGCTGGCGCCAGTAGCCTTCCATGACGCCGTCGCCGCGTGCGACGATTTCGCCGATCGAGTGGCCATCGTGCGGCACGTCGTTATCGTTGGCGTCCACAACACGCATTTCCACGCCGGGAATCGCGAATCCCGACATCGCCTGGCCTGCATACCGCTGCTCGCCTTTCCACTCCATCTCGGCCTTGCCGGAAGAAAGCGAAAGCGCCGGGGACGTTTCCGTCAAACCGTAACCTGAATAGCACTCGCAGCCGAGCTTTTCTTCCACTTCGCGAATGAGCGTCGGCGACGACGCGGCACCGCCGATGACGATGCGCCGCAGGCTGCTCAAATTGTATTTGGGACGCTCCGGGCAATTCACCAAAGCGGTGGCCATGATGGGAACTAGGCTGCAGGAATGGACGCCTTCTTTCTCGATGAGCCGAAAAACTTCTTTCGGATCGAAACGCTGGATCATCACGTGCCTTCCGCCGAGCAACGTCAGGAAATGCGCGACTCCCCAGCCATTCGCGTGGAAGAGAGGAATAGTGTGGAGTTCGACCGCTGCCGCTTCGATGTGGAATCCCAGGCAGACATGCAGCGCGTGAAGATACACATTTCGGTGGGTGAGCATTACCCCTTTGGGATTGGCGCTGGTGCCGCTGGTGTAGAAAAGCTCCGCCACTGCGTCTTCGTCGATCGACGCGATGTCGGCGCGATGAGGCGTCGCCGCGCTGAGAAGAGCTTCGTAATTGCGCGCATCGAGCCAGGGCGCTTCGGGAGCGCCATCCAGTTGGCAAAATGTTCTTACCGAGGGGATATCGTTGCGAAACGCTTCCGCCAAGCCGACAAATTGTCTCTCCACGAAAAGGAATGCCGCTCCGGCGTCGTTCAGAATGTAGCCGAGTTCGTTGGGTGTAAGCCGGATGTTCAACGGCAGCAGAACGGCGCCGGCTTCCAGAACGCCATAGTAAGCTTCCAGCAACCGGTGACAATTGGTACTGAGGAGAGCGACTCGATCGCCCGGCTGGACGCCGGCCTGGCGCAGCGCTCCCGCGAGCCGCCGCACCCTCTCGCCCAGTTGGGCGTACGTATATCTGTCGTCGTTGCAGACGACCGCAGTCCTGCGTGGAAATTGTTGCTCGGCGTATCGCAGGAAACGCAGAGGTGTGAGTGGAATATTCATAGCGTGCCTCGCCCGGCTTAGGCGGACTGACCTCCATCGACCACAAGGATGTGTCCGGTAACGAAGTCTGACGCATTGGAAGCGAGAAAAACAGCGGCGCCTTGTAGATCATGCGGCCCGCCGAATCGGCCCAAAGGTATAGTTGCCAAGAGCGCCTCTTTGTTCCGTTCGATGACTTTTTCCGACATGTCGGTCGGAAACCAGCCAGGTGCAATCGCATTTACCTGAATGTTGTGCATGCCCCACTTGCACGCGAGGTCTTTCGTGAAAATGATCACACCGCCTTTACTGGCGCTGTAGCCGATGGCGGAGAATTTTGGAGATGAACCACGCAGCCCGGCGACGGAGGCGATGTTGATGATCTTTCCGCGGCGCTGGGCGATCATGATTTTGCCTACCGCTTGCGAAAACAGAAACGTTCCGGTCAGATTGGTTTCGATGACTTTATTCCACTGCTCGAGAGTCATCGCTTCGACTGGGGCGCCCCACGATGTGCCGGCGTTATTGATCAAGATGTCGATCCGCCCAAATTGTTTGACGGTGGCCTCGGCGACCGCTTGAATGCTCGCGGCATCTTTAACGTCGCACGCGAGCGGCAAAGTTTGCACGCCAAGCGTCCTCAGTTCTTCGGCTTCTCGCTCGCACCGTTCCTTTTTTCGGGCGCAAAGGACGAGGTCCGCCCCCATTTCGGCCAGGGCTTCCGCCATTTGGCGCCCGAGGCCCACTGATCCGCCGGTGACAATTGCGACACGCCCAGTGAGATCGAAAAGCTGCTTGACGTGCATGTTGCTAGCGGTTTCGTTCAGCATTCAATCGGCTGCCGTACAAGAGTTCTCATTCGTTTTGAATCCCAGCCACCAGCAAAGACGGATGAGGCCTGAAGCATAACTCACGAAGCATGAAGCGCACGAACGTTCGAGCGTGCCGGGCCGAGGAGTCGGGGATGACTCCCTGGCCCGGAGGCTCAAATTACGTTATGTCAGAAAGTAAAGCGCGCGCCGAGCTGAACCTCTCGCTTGGCAAGCGCCGACGTAAATCCCAATGGCGTGCTGGGCCCGGCGATGTCTCCGTTCGACAAAACCGTGCCGGGTTTTATCCCTTTTACGTTGAATGTGGTGAACCCTGGGGTCAATCCGAAGAAGGGCCCGACTTCGTTGTTCACGCTGGCATAGTTCGTCCGGTTCGCGATGTTGAAACCTTCGGCGGTCAACTGAAGTTTGAGTTTCTCACCGAGTTTGTGTTCCCAGCTCAGGCGCATGTCAAAATCGATCATGTTTGGTCCCAGGCCACTATCGCGCGGCGCACCAATGGGACGTTCGTTGGTCGTGTGGTTATCGCCATTTACTTCGCCGCCCGCCAGCAAGTTGAAAGGATGCCCACTGTGATAGCTGAAAATCGGGGCGAGCTGGAAGCCGGCCAGAATCGGCTGTTTCCACGGGCTGTCGAAGATTCCCGCGATCACGAGTTTGTGCCGTTCATCGAATTCGGAGAGACCCCGATCCGCGCCCAAATCCGTCGGATCCTGTGGACCGTAATCCGTGTTGAAGTCCGTCGAGGTATCGAACGCTTTGCTGTACGTGTAATTTCCAAACAGCGTGTAGTGATTTCCGAATCGCTTCTTCACTTCGATGATTCCGCCTTCATACAAAGCAGACGCCGCTGACGTGTACTGGTTGTTCTGTACGATCAGTGGATTCACGAAGCACGGCGATGTAGGTTGGCCGAAGCCATTCGGAGTCACCGCGCAAGGATATACGCCTCCGGCGCCCGGCCCCGAGCTCTCTAAGCCCGCGACCGGATCGGTCAACGCGCTGGTGTTCCAGTTCCGATAGCTCACAGTTTTTCCATTGGCCAGAGTGATCGTGCTCAATGGTGTGGTCGGCTGGAGATTGGTATCGATCGCGACGGGCAGACGAAGCGTGTGAGAGTAGATTCCGCTGACGGAGACTGAAAATCCCGGGGCGATTTCGCGTTCGATGCCGATCGAAGCCTGTTGGGAATACGGCGGCTTGTAGTTCGGCGGATTGCTGAAAAGTACAGTTAAGGGAGCCAGCGGCCCGCTATTGGCCTGAATGATGCCGAGCGCTCCCGCCGCCGCCGGCGTTATGCACGCCTCACTGCCGGGAGGAGGCGTCGTGCATCCAATCGCTCCTCCGTTCGGTCCCGACGCGAACAAAGTCGAAAACAGCACCGGCGCAGTCGCAAGCGGAAGGCCGGGGGCGCCATTGATCGGATCAACATAAATGGAGATGTATCTGGTGCATGGGCTACTGGTTCCCCCGGGGAAAATCGGGAAGCCTGCGAACGAAATCCCGCACGTGTTCACGACATTGTTGACCTGATCGGGAATCTGCGAAGTGTTGTGTTGATTTTCCACGGTGCTGTGGTCCTTGTTCAGCACGCCCAGGCTCAAATCGACCTGCGCGATCTGAGCGTCCACTGGCCCATAGAAGATCCCATAGCCGCCGCGAATGACCGTCTTGTGGTCTTTGAACGGGTCCCACGCGAACGACACGCGCGGGCCGACATCGCCGTAGTACGTGTTCAGGGGTTGAAATTGCGAGTCGATTTCATAGCGCACGCCAAAATCGAGCGTCAAGTTCGACGCAATCGCCCACGAGTCCTGCCAGTAAAGTCCGGTCAGAGGGCGCGTATAGGCCGGATAATCCGGGTCGCCATACGCTTGCTGAAAGACCTCCGGCAGTGCGTATGATGCGGCCTGAAGGGAGGTCAAGCCCGTGCTCGCAAGGTAAGGACTCAGCAACGATCCCGGCAGCGTCCCGAACACAAAACGGCCCGGCAGGAATGTATGCGACTCGGTGTGGTTGCCGCGCAGAAGCTCGGAGCCTCCGAATTTCATCGTATGCTTGCCGCGGATCATCGTGACATTGTCTGCGATCTCAGTACGCCGGAGAATTGTCAGGTTGGGCAGAAAAATGTTCGTTCCCAAGTTGTTCGCATAACCCGAAATCTGCAATCCAACTTCTCCCGGTTCGTTCGGAATTACATTGAAGCCGTTGTAGTCCCATTGCGCGCGGAATTCATTGAGGGTTCTGGGACTAAATTGATGGAACCAGGCGCCCTGAAGGTTGTTGTCGTAATCGTGAGTCGAGCTGCCTGCTGAAAATCCCGTCAGCGATTGGACATCCGGGTTCTCTTCGAGGTCATGCGCATACCGGTAAATGAAAGAAATCTGGTCCGTCTCGCTGAAACGGTGATCCAGCCGCACCGAGGCCAGGTATTCCCGCGTGTTGTAAGGAAACAGGCCGCCATTGCTTTCAAACTGATTCACCAGGAAAGCGCTGTACGGATTCACCGTCGGACTCAAGGTTAAAACGCCGGTCAGGGTGGCCGCACAAGCAGCTCCCGGCAAGGTTGTCGGCAATCCAAGCCCCGTGGCGAGCGCCCCACTGAAGCAGGTAACGGGGCTAGTCCCGGCGGCCGCCGCGGCCGCAATTGCAGCCTGCTGGTCCGTGGTTGGGCGGAAAATACTTGTATCCGTCAGCAGGGGAACCGCGTTTTGAGCGTCTTGCAAAAGTCCCTCGAACGATGCAAACAGAAACGTCTTGTCCTTCTGGATCGGAAGCCCGACATTTCCGCCGAACTGGTAACGTTGCAAGGTATTTTTGATCGGCTCACCGCTTACATCCGGCGCGAGCGGATCGAACACTGCGCCCGGCGCCAAGGCCTGGCTGAACGCGAAAGGATCGCGGGCATCCATGGCGTCGTTCCGGAAGAAACTGAACAGGCTGCCGTGCACGTCGTTGGTCCCGGATTTCGTCACGATGTTGATCGATGCGCCGCTCGCTCCGCCGAGTTCCGCCGTGTAATTGCTGCGGTTCACCTGGAACTCCTGCACCGCGTCCTGGCTGACAGTCGGACGCACGCCGCCGGCATCATCCTGTGCTTCTCCGCCGTCCACGGTGATGCTGTTTCCGCGTCCATTGCTGCCATAGAAGGAAAGCCCGCTCTGCGGCGTCTGCTTTACGCGAAAATCCTGGTCGTCGGCTAATCGTGTTGAGTCCGCGACGCCCGGCAAGAGCAACGTGTACGTCAGGTAATCGCGGCGGTCGATCGGGAGGTCCGTGATGTATTGTTCAGTGAGAGTGTCCGCCTGACTGCCTCGCTCCGTCTCCACCACCGGCGGCTCCGCATTCACCTCAACCTCCGTTGCCGCGGCAGCGAGTCTAAGGTGAAAATCGGCGATCGTTGTTTCGCCCACGTTTACGACCACGCCCTTCAAAACTTCCGTCTGAAAGCCCGCGGTCCGGGCGGTCAAGGTGTATGTCGCTGGAGGCAGGCCGGCCAGCCGGTATCCACCATTGCTCTCGGTGGCTGCCGTGAATTTGAAACCGCGCACAGGTTCCTCGGCAACCACTGTGACCTTCGGGATCACTCCACCGGACGGATCAATCACAGTCCCGGCAATGTTGCCGGAAGTTCCCACGCCCTGCGCGCGAGTCGCACTGGGTGCCAACAGCAAACACGCAACCGCAAATACCAGTAAGCTGATCGGCTTCATATGCTCTCCTTCTGGATTTGTGATGTTCCGCCCCTGATTGAATTTCTTGGTCCGGGATTGGATGGGATTCCTGCAGCGCGAGAAATGGAACGCGAGCCGGTTCGATCGCTCATCGAGATCGTGAGATTCTCGATGAGTACGTTCCCTGGCGCTGCGCTGGTTGGAGCCCACTTCATTCTGTGTCAACCCCGCCCCCGGAACCACTGTCAGACTTTCGAACCCAAGAGATAATTCGCAGACCGTCCGTACGAAGCTGCAAGCGCACGAATCAGTCCGCCAACAACTGCCGATTGCGAATCAAAATTCTCGGCACGAGCTTGGCTGCAGTGTTCGGAATCTTCCCCGCGGTGGCCCCCAAAGGCCACAATTGTGAGAGGCAATATCATATTAGAGCGACTAACGTCAAGCGTCTGCGCGGGGAAAAACAGGCTCCGTTGCCGGCAAGTACCGGGCAAAGAATTTAGCGAGGTTCTAGGACTACCCGCCCGGAGATCTTGCCGCGCCGCAGCTCATCGAAAACGGCGTTTACCTCATGCAACGGGCGCTTCGCCGTTTGGCAGCGGAGCTTGCCTGCGGCCGCCATCGACAGCACTTCGCGCACGTCTTGCCGCGTTCCTACCGCGCTCGCTCGGATGCGAACCTCTCCGGAAGCCATCAGGATCGGCGGAAAACAGATGTTCTCGGCGGGCAAGCCGACCACGAGAAGGGTGCCGGTGGGTCGTAGCGAATAGAAGGCCATGTCGTAGGCGCTTTTTGCCGCTGAAGTTACGATTGCCGTGTGAACCCCTCCCAACGCACGCAGACGCTTGATCGTGTCGGGCGAAGCGGCATCCATCGTGTGGGCGGCGCCGAGTGACTTGGCGAGTGCGAGCTTTTCCTCGGCAACATCGATGGCGATGATTTCCGCGCCGAGAGCCTTTCCGATCTGCACGGCCAGGTGTCCCAGTCCGCCGATGCCAAACACCGCGAGCCTCTGTCCACTGACAATCCCCGATTGATTTAGCGCGCGATATACCGTAACGCCGGCGCAGAACAGCGGCGCCGCCTCGATCGAGGACACCCCGTCGGGAATCGGCAGTGCGTGAGTGGCGGGCGCCGTGACGTATTCCGCGTAGCCGCCATCCACGGTGACGCCCGTGATCTGTTGTTTCATGCAGAGGTTTTCATTTCCTTCGCGGCAGAACTCGCACACTCCACATGTTCTGTGAATCCAGGGGACGCCGACTCTATCGCCGACGGAAAGACTTCGTACCTCTGCGCCACGTTCCACTACGCGGCCCGCGATTTCATGACCGAGAATCAGCGGCTTTTTGACGATTCCGGCCAGTTGCACCCAGTCGCCGTCGGCTACGTGCAGGTCGGAGTGGCAGACACCGCAGGCTTCGATTTCGATCAGAACTTCGTCGGGCCGAATCTGGGGCTGGCTGACTTCCTCGAGCACGAGTGGAGTTTTGAATTCGTGCAGGACCGCTGCCTTCATTCGTTTCACCTGAGCGTAGAGAGATAACGCGAGAAGCTTCGCCGACTAGGCTCGATTGCCCCGAAGGAAGAATTCCACGGCGCTGCTTACGCGCTCGCTCAAGTCATGGGGACCCATGAGGTCCACGGCCCAGCGGCGAACAACGGTGGTGTATAAGCCTTCCATGAACTCGGCCAGATGAGCGACCGGGAAGTCGCGCGTGATTTCTCCGCGTTTCTGGCCCTCCGCCAGAATCTCTCGCAGCAAGCTCACGGCGATCTCTTCGGGCCGCCGCATTTCGGGCGAACGCACCGGGTCCATCGCGCCCGAAAGTACAATCGCGCGCCACAGCGGGCGGTCGCTTTCGACTTCGTGCGCCATACCCAAGTACATTCTTCGGAGGCGGTCTGACGTCGACGCCTTGTTCGACAGCTCGGTTTCCAGGTGCTCCTTGATGCAGGCGAAGCCGCGCCGCCCGACTTCGCGCAGCACCGCGTCCTTGCTCGGAAAATAACGGAAGAAAGTAGGCTGACTGATTTCGAGGATCTGCACGATATCGTCTACGCGCGTGTTCTCGTACCCGCGCTTGCGAAACAGCCGGATCGACGTATCGATAATCTGCTGGCGCAGCCGAGCTTTTTTGCGTTCCCGAAGTCCTAGATTCTCGCGTTGTTCGGCCCGCTGAAGGCGGGAGGGAGCTCGAGACGTGCGCGCGGTAGCCATTTCCATTTCTCCTGGGATCGTCGCCGGCGGGTACAACTTTCTCCGCGCCGGGTAAAATGTGAGAGTGACTATAACAAAATAGCGACTAACTGCAAAACGGCTCGTGCGGTATTCGGCCTGTCTCGACGGCGAATTCTATCGCCGGCCGGTAGCTGCGGCAAAATTGCGCCGGTCGACTCCACTGTTGAAGATGAGGAATTCAGTTTCGGGTCGCGGTCAAACGGAAGAAATCTGCAATGCGCTCAAGGTCCCAAAATACAGAAGGCCCGCGGCGAGGCGGGCCTTCGAGGGGAGAAAAGCTCCAGGGCCAATGCGCGGTAGGCCGCAGAACTCTTTCCTCGCGCGCAGTTTAGAGGACGGGTGGCCGGTAAGTCAAGAAAGAATGCTACAAACGCAGTTTGTTGTATCTAGCTTGTTTACATCGGCTTAACCACGATGCGGGTCGCTCTGTCGGGACCACCGGCCAAATTATGGCCGTGCCTCTTTGCCGAGACCGTAGAAGTCGTCTGAATTGATAGGCTTACTGCCGAGGCCGAGTTGCAGGACGTTGAGTTGATCTTGGCGGTCGAAAACGCGACCCGGAAGCATCCGCTTAATCGCCAGCCGGAATCCGCCGAACGCAAGTCCCGCGATCAGGGCGAACATGCAGAGAACTCCCGTGCCGGTAATAATTCCGGCGATCACAGTCCCAATGTTGTCTTGCGTGACAGA
Source organism: uncultured Acidobacteriota bacterium (assembly GCA_963771905.1). GTDB lineage: Bacteria > Acidobacteriota > Terriglobia > Acidiferrales > UBA7541 > Palsa-147. Next base: position 74,599 of record CAVYVI010000003.1, on the reverse strand, counting down.
AAAGTTGGGTTCATTCCATGTCAGTTCTTCGGCCACGTGAACATGATCGAGAAGAAGGGCAGCTTGTTTCTCCGTGTGGGCTCCGTCGACGATGGCGACAAGTGTCAGCGAACGCCGCGCGAAGAGCACCGGCTTATCGGCGCCGTTGTCAGCGCCGTTCAGATTGAATTGGTGGCTCCATTCTTGCAGTTTTTTCTCGGCGACCTGTGGAGTTGGATAGTCCACGATCAGAAGCGTAAGCTCCTGCCCATTCACGCGATACTTTGCGACCTCGGCTTCGGCGCCGCTCGCGAAACCGAGCCAGTCGCCGTCGCCGACAAGGTACAGTTCGTGCAACGCCGCGGGACCCAGGATGTAGCGATCGGAAGAATTCACAAAGCCTGTTTGCGGCAAATGGCCGTAGAGAACGGGATACGGGCCTTCGTCGGACTGCGGCGCAATGATGGCGGCCAGGGCTTTGAACTCAGCTTGCGACGCCGTGAGATTTTTTCCCGTGACGTCGAGGACAATACTGCCTTGGAGAATCAGCGCGCGCGCCGCTGCGAGCGACGCATGCTCGGTGATGTCGACGCGGTGCAGTTCGGGCGTGCGGAGATAGGAATACAAGCCATAGGCGCCGCTCGGATCCTTCATCCGATACGCCGCGACCTGCAGCTTTGCAGAGCCGTGGGAATACGAGCGCTGCGTCGCGGACGCGAAGCCGTACTCTTCCAAAATCGCCGAATTCACCCCGATGGCGCCGATGGCCAGAGGCATCTCGGAATTGCTCGCGTTCCATGCCGCAAAACTCGCCGGCAAGGTTTCGTGGGTCGCAGCGCGAATCCCGGCGGGGAGAACGGCGAGGCCAAGCGTGAAGCCAACAGCCATCAAGAGAATGACAATTTTCCGGCGCATGAGTCCAGTCTATTAGACGCTGAATCTTACTTCTGGTTCCCGTCGGGTTCCGCTTCGAGGTCCGCGCGGGGGGCCGCGGGTTTCTGCCGGTTATACGACAGGCTGTTCAAACTGTCGAGGTAGCTGCTGACGCCGCGGAAGAGACCTTCTGCGACGCGCTGGCGCTGGTCGGGCTTCTTCAACATTTTTTCGTCGGCGGCGTTGCTGAGGAATGATATTTCGGAAAGCACGGATGGCATGTCCGCACCGATCAGGACAACAAACGGCGCCTTCTTCACGCCGCGATTGCGCTCGGACTGGCTCACCTGCTGGAGCCGCTTGGAAAGCGCATCTTGAATGTCGTCGGCGAACTCTTTGGATTCCTCGATTTTGTCATTTCGCGCGATCTTCTTAATCATGTCCTGCAAGTCGTGCAAGCTCGATTGCGAGAGCGCATTTTCGCGTGTGGCCACGTCCATGGCGTCCTGCGAGGTGGCGAAATTCAAGTAATACGTCTCGACGCCGCGTGCGGCATGATCGTGGCTCGAATTGGCGTGAATCGAAATGAACAAGTCGGCTTTCACCTGATTCGCGATAGCCGTGCGCTCTTCGAGCGGGATGAACGTGTCGTCCTTGCGCGTGTAAACCACATCGGCGCCGGGCAAGCGCTCCTGAATGAGCTTGCCGAGGCGCAGCGCGACATCGAGGCAGAGATCTTTTTCCATCAGACCGTGCGGACCGACCGTGCCGGTGTCGTGTCCGCCGTGGCCGGGATCGATGACGATTCGATTGATCTTCAGACCGAGCGCGCGCGTGAGAGAGCGCTGGCCATCGCGCATGGTTTTCGGTTCTGGCGTCGCCACGATCGCCGGCGCATTCCCGTGCAGCGTGCGAATGGGCAGGCGATCCACCGGCGCCGGACCCGTATTTTCAGCGACGACGGTCCCGTCGCCGGACGCGTTCGAAGACGCGTCGAGGCCTGCCGGTTTTGACGCGAGCGGCTTTGGTCCAGGCACCGGCTTCGACTCAGCGGGCTCAGGAACGGCCCTGGGCCCGGTTCGCTTGGTGGCTGCCGCGGTCTGACTGTGCGTGTCGCCGTGAACGTCAATCACCAACCGGAACGGATTTTGAAGCAGATACGCTGAGTAGACCTTCGCTGTTTCGACATCGAGAACGAGGCGCACAACGCCGGCCTTGTTTTGTGCGACGCGCACCGACTTGAGGAAGCCATTGTCGACGTTGAAAGTCTTTTTCGCCAGAGCTGGATCAAGTGCCGCCTGGTACAAATCGAAATAAATGCGATCCGGATCGCGAATCCGTCCAGCCTCAAAGCGGACCGTGTTGCCAAGTTCGATGACCACGCGCGTGTAATTCTCCGCATTAAACGTGCGCACCGCCGAAACGCGCGCGACGCCGCCCTCCGAGCCGCCTTCCTTCGGGTCCCACTGCGCTGAGTAAGGCGGGGGAGGCAGGGCCGAGCGGTCCGCGGCGTCTTGCTCCGCGGGTTGCGCTGCGGGCGCCGGCGGATGAGCCTGGGCATAACGCACTTCAGCGAGAGCCGCTAATGCTTCTTTCGCATCCGCGGACTTCGGCGATTTCGGATACAATTTCAAAACATTCTTGTACGTCGCTTCGGCAGCGAATGGATCTTTCAAATCGTCCTGCTGGATTTTCGCGATCGCCACAAGCGAGGACGCCGCGTAACGGCTGTGCCCGTACTGCTTGATGAGAAAATTGTAGGTATCGATGGCGGACTGGAAAAAGGATTCGTCGTAGGCCAGAGCCATCTCCCGATACAGCTCGGCGGCGGCGACATAAGACGGCGTGACTTCTTCGGCTTGCGGCGAGATCGCGTAGACTTTTTTATACGCCGCAATGGTCAGCTTGTATTGCGCGAGCGAGCGCTCGGCCATCGGCCGGCTCTCGAGCTCGGTGCGCAGCGCAACGGCTCGTTCAAATTGGTCGCGCGCCCGATCGAGCTTCGATTGCTGCGCGCGCGAGGGTGCCGCGACGCACACCAGCAGCGCGATGAGCCCCAGAACTTTCCAATTTGCGCGCATTGTAGCGCCCTGCTTCGAAAATCTTTGCGTCATTCGTTCGTGAAAACTACCCGGCCTCGCTCATCGACTTCCTTCCGCACGGGAATGCGTGGAGGACTCGCGAACGAAGGATCACGACCGGAGCCGGGTCGGAAATAGGAATTGGTTACCTTCTGAACGTAAGAACGCGTTTCCGGTATATTCGGAACTCCCCCGAATCGTTCCACGAGCCCCGGCCCTGCATTATACGCGGCCAGAGACTTTTCGAGATCCCCGTGAAAGCGATCCAGAAGCGAGCGCAGATAACTCGCTCCGCCCTCGACATTCTGGGCGGGATCGAACGCGTTGCCAACGCCAAGTTGTCCTGCCGTCGATGGGATCAGTTGCATCAATCCCAGAGCTCCCTTGCGCGAAACCGCCGTCGGATTGCCGCCCGACTCAACGTCGATGACGGCTTTGACGAGCGCCGGATCCAGGTTGTGACGCTCGGACGCCTGTTGAACGATATGTTCAATTCGATCCGGCAGGAGTGCTTGTTCCGCCGTCTCGTTGCTGTCCGTGCTCACATACGCGGAGGATGGAAATAGATGAAATCCTTTTGGAGCCATCCGCCGCGGGGCCGGGTTCGGTGGTTCCGCGTTTGTAAACACAAGTTTGCCACCATCACCTACTGTAGATGCAATCTGGGCGCGTACCGGTCCGGCTAGACTTAGCCATAGGCCGCACGCGACGATTGCAGTCGAGATGGCTCGCTTGTCCATCAGCACAAGGGAAAGGCAGAACTTCCCACTTCCGAACGAAAGACACATCCGCGCCCGGAAGGGAGGACCTCCCGGTGCGTTTCTGGCGCTACAGGTCCGATTGTAACATTCGTTCCAGGAGGGCCGGAACCTCGGACATAGCACTTTCTAAAGCGGATGTGTCTTTTCCGCCAGCCTCGGCCAGATCAGGCCGGCCCCCTCCGGAGCCACCAACTTTCTTGGCCAGTTCCTGGATCAGCTTGCCCGCGTGGACGCGGGATGTCAGATCCTTAGTAACTCCTGTGATTAGAGCCACTTTGCCGTCATCGGCGGTGCCGAGAACTACGACTCCGGAACCCATCTTCTGGCGAAGGGAATCGACCAGCTGGCGCAAGGCATCGCGATCTACTCCGGAAACTGCTGAAGCCAATAGGTTTACATCTTTCACCTTGCGTGCGCCCTCGAGAAGCGAATCTACCATGGAGCCCGCCGATTTTCGCTTCAGGGCCTCCAATTGTTTCTCGAGCTGCCGGATGGTCTGCGACTGGCGCTCCACTACTGCCAGGACCTCATCCTGGCCCGCGTTGAGGGCGCCAGCGACCTTGCGGAGGGTATCCAGTGCCTTCACGTATTCGGCCACGGCGCGGTCCCCGGAAATGGCTTCCACGCGGCGAACGCCGGCGGCAACAGATTGCTCCGCCACGATTTTGAACATGCCGATTTCGCCCGAGCGCGTCACATGCGTTCCGCCGCACAGCTCCTTGCTGTAGAAGCCGCGCGGATACTCGGCGTCGGGAATGGTGACCACGCGAACGTTTGCTTCCGGATATTTATCGCCGAAGAAGGCGAGCGCGCCGGAAGCGAGCGCCTCGTCGATGTTCATGATGTCGGTCTGAATTTCGTAGTTGCGGCGAATTTCCTCGTTCACCTGCTGTTCGATCTCCGTGAGCTCGCCCGGATCGACGGCCGCGAAATGCGAAAAATCGAAGCGCAGATGATCGGGCGCGACGAGCGAGCCGGCTTGCTTCACGTGCGTGCCCAGAATATTCCGCAGCGCCGCGTGCATCAGGTGCGTCGCCGTGTGATTGCGTTTGTCGCGCGCTCGGCGGACGGGATCGGCGATGGTCGCGACGCGATCGCCCGGACGCAAATTTTCTTTCGCGACGACGCGATGCGCGATCAATCCGGAAACGGGATAATACGCGCTTTTCACCTGCGCGATTTCGAGCGATTGCGCGTTGTCGAAGAACGAGCCCGTGTCGGCGACTTGTCCGCCCGATTCCGCGTAGATCGTCGTGCGATCGAGAACGACCTCGCCTTCCGCTCCGGCCGGAAGTTCGTTGACGAGGCCGTTCTTCGTGACGATGGCTTCGATCCGCGCGTCGCGCGTCGCCGTACCTTGGTAAAAATCCGGCTCGGTCTTGAATGTTTCCGCCAGCTTCGTGTAAACCGGATTCGCCGATTCCTTGTGCGCGCCTTTCCAGGATGCTCTTGCCCGCTCTCGCTGCTCGAGCATCGCCTGGTTATATTGGTCCCAGTCAACCTGAAGCCCGCTATCCCTCGCTACGTCCTCAATGAAATCACGCGGAAGGCCGTAGGTGTCATAGAGCTTGAAAACGTCACGGCCAGATAAAGGAGCCCATCCTGAACGTGGCAAAGGTCCCACAGCCTCCTGGTGAGCGGCCATTTTCGCCCTGAAGTCTGCGGCGAGCGCTTCAAACTTCTCCAGCCCGACGTTTACCGTTCTGTCGAATCTTGCTTCCTCGTTTAGCAAAATCTGTCTGACTCGCGGGGACGACTCTAACAACTCCGGATAGGCGTCCTTCATTACGTCGCGAACTGCGAACGCCATGTCGGGGAACACGTGCTTCCAGGTGGGTATTAGTTGTGTCCAGGAACTCGACAGTTTTTTGGCGTGTAGCAGCGCGCGCCGAATTATTTTCCGAAGCACGTACCCCCTTCCGTCGTTCGAAGGCATGACGCCGTCCGTAATGAGAAATGTTGCGGCGCGTGCATGGTCGGCAAGGATTCTCAGGGACGCACTGGAATCAGGATCGCCCATCGACACTTTGCCTTTGAAGCGCACGACGTTCATCAGCGGGCGGAATAGATCCGTGTCGAAATTGCTGATTTTGCCCTGAAGCACGGCCGCGAGCCGCTCGAGCCCCGCGCCTGTATCAACCGACGGCTTCGGCAGCGGATTTAGCTTTCCCCCGCGTCGCGATTGAATTGCATGAACACAAGATTCCAGATTTCAACGTAGCGGCCGCAGTCGCATGGGAAGGTGCAATCGAGGTGACCTTCGTCCGAGGCTGCCGGTCCCATATCATAGAAGATCTCTGTGCATGGTCCGCACGGGCCCGTGTCACCCATCGACCAAAAGTTTTCCTTGAGGCCAGGAACCTCGACAACACGGTTCGTGAGCTCGGGATATGCTCCCCAAAAAACCGCTGACTCCCGATCGCTTCCCAGAATCTGGTCGGGACCCACCTCTGCGCCCCCGAAGACGGTCACGTAGAGTTTCTCCTTCGGAATGCCGAACCACTTCGGCGACGTGACCAGCTCCCACGCAAACGCGATCGCGTCCTTCTTGAAATAATCGCCGAACGAAAAATTCCCCAGCATTTCGAAAAACGTGTGATGGCGGTTCGTGAACCCGACGTTTTCAAGGTCGTTGTGCTTCCCGCCGGCGCGCACGCATTTCTGGCACGTCGTCGCACGTTTGTATTCGCGCTGTTCGAGCCCGAGGAAAACGTCCTTGAACTGGTTCATCCCGGCGTTCGTGAACAGCAGCGTGGGATCGTTCGCCGGGACGAGCGAAGAGCTGCGCACGCGGCGATGGCCCTTCGCCTCGAAGAATTTCAGAAATGTTTCTCGAATCTCGTTGCCGGTCAAGTTTTCCTCGGAGAAGGTAGAATCGCCTCATTATGGCAGAGGCATTTGAGCGTATCAATGAACGCGACGGCCCGCACCAAAGTTCGCCTGAGCTGAACGGAACGAAATTGATGGCGAATGCGTACCTATATATGTCAGGCTAAGGGGCGAACATGATCAAATTTCTGCTGTGGTGCATTCTGCTGATTCTATGTTGGCCGCTGGCCATTCTGGCGCTGATTCTCTATCCGATCGTATGGCTGCTTTTGCTGCCGTTCCGTCTGGTCGGCATCGCGGTCGAAGGCGCGCTGGACTTGGTCCGCGCGATTATTTTCCTCCCGGCTCGCATTCTCCGCGGGCCGCGAACCGCATAACCTAGGGGCGTCATTCAAACAGCCATCAGCCTCAATCTTCCTCGACCATATCCGGCAAAGTGGCAAGCGCCTTGGCTTCGATCCGCGCGAGGCGCAGCTCGCTTCGGATTGAATCGCTCGAGAAGCCCGCGCGAAGCAGGCTGCGGTAAAGCGACGCCGCCTTCCGCTCGTCGATTGGCCCGCGAAATTGCGCCAGTTTGCGCTTGAGCCGGGCGCGCACCAGTTCCACCTCATTCGTTTCGGCAAACGCTGCTTCAAGCGCCGCTTCGATGTGCCGGTCGGGCACGCCGCGCGTGCGGAGTTCGCGCGCGATGCGATAGCGCCCCTGGCGGCGCGCGCGAGCGTGAATTCGCGCATAATCCGCGGCGAAGCGTGCGTCGTCGAGGTAGCGATGCTGCTTGAGCCGGTCGAGCACCGGCCGAACGTCCTCGACGCGCTCCGCGCGCCGCTCGAGCAGCTCGCGCATTTCATGCACCGAATGCGCGCGGCGCATCAAGGCGCGCATAGCCGCGCCGTACAATTCCGATTCCGTGCCGAGCTTCTTCGGAGTTCGAAAGGCCACAAGAACACGATAGGCGGAACGATTCAGCGAATCAAGCTGGGCGGGGAATCAAGCGGTGCGGCGAACCACGCAGATAGGCGAAAACAGAATTTGCGTTATCGGGTTCGCGGAACTTGAAAGCCAGCCGGCGGAAAACGCAAAGCGCTACGCAGCAGGAACAAAAGGCAGCTTACCGCCCGCTGCGCTCGAATTCGTTGATCGCGCGCTCCATCTCTTCGCGCGCCGCATCGGCGGTCGAGCGCACGCCCTGAATGCGCAGCCGGAACTCGTCCGGATTCGATGCCCGCATGATCGCTTCTTCGAGCGTAATCAGCCCGCGGGAATAGAGATCGAAGATCGACTGGTCGAAAGTCTGCATGCCGTATTGGCTGGTGCCCGCGGCGATCGCATCGCGAATCAGTCGCGTCTTGTCGGGATTGACGATGCAATCCCGTATGTATCCGGTCGCGATCATCACTTCGACAGCCGGTACGCGGCCGGTGCCATCGCTGCGGCGAACCAGCCGTTGGCTGACCACGGAGCGCAGCGTGGTCGCAAGCTGCAAGCGAATCTGCTTCTGCTCGGGCGGCGGAAACACGGCGATGATGCGTTGAATCGTTTCCGTCGCATCGAGAGTGTGCAAGGTGGAAAGCACGAGGTGGCCCGTTTCGGCGGCGAGCAACGCCGTCTGAATCGTTTCGATGTCGCGCATTTCGCCCACGAGAATCACGTCCGGGTCTTGACGCAGGGCAGCGCGCAGCGCGGTGGAAAAACTCGAGGTATCGACTTCGACTTCGCGCTGGTTGATGAATCCCTTCTTGTCGCGATGCAAATATTCGATCGGGTCTTCAATCGTAATAATATGTTCCTGGCGCAGCGAGTTGATCCGGTCAATGATGGCGGCGAGCGTCGTCGACTTACCGGATCCGGTCGTTCCCGTAACCAGCACCATCCCGCGCTGCTCTTCGCAAATTTTATTCAGGACGCGCGGCAGCTCGAGTTCTTCAATCGTCCGGATTTTCGTCGGAATGACGCGCAGCACCATCCCCACATTCCCGCGCTGCTGAAATACGTTCACGCGAAAGCGGCCCAGTCCGGCGACGCCGTACGCCATATCCAGCTCGGCCGTCTCTTTGAATTTCTGTTTCTGCCGGTTGGTCATCATGCTGAACGCCATCGACAGCATTTCTTCCGGCGTGATGCGCGGAACGTCGCTGATCGGATTCAGGATGCCGTCGACGCGCAGATAGGGATGATTGCCTACCTTCAGGTGAAGGTCAGACGCTTTATTTTCGACGGCGCGTCGCAGGAGATCATCAATTACGGTAGCCATGCACGGAAAGTCCTCTCACCCGAATCTTGGCCAACGTAGCATGCGGGTGAGGGTGCAGCAAGTGTGCCGGGCTACGATAGTTCGAGATCGTTAACCCCGGACGTTCAGGCGTCTTTCAGGAGGAAACTGTTGTAGATCCAGCCCGCGAGGACACCGCCAATCAGCGGCCCGACCCAATACACGCCCTGATTCGCCCAATAATGCCCGGCGAGAGCGGGGCCGAAGGCCCGCGCGGGATTCATCGCGGCACCCGTAAACGGGCCTGCGACGAGCACGTCGATGGTGACCGTGAGCCCGATCGCGAACCCCGATATTTTGTGGAACCCGCCATTCGGGTCCACCGCGGTCGCAAAAAACACGAACACCAACAGAAATGTGGCAACGGCTTCGAGCAGAATGCCGTGCGTCCGCGAAAAACCGTCGGCGAGACTCGGCGCGCCCAACTGCACTCCTCGCCAGATCGATTCCGGGATGCAGAGACTCAGAAAATACGCGGCGAGGGTGGTGCCGAGCAACTGCGCAATCCAGTACAGAATGGCGTCGAGCGTACTGATTTTCTTCGTCACCCAAAAGCCGATCGTAACCGCCGGGTTGAAGTGCCCTCCCGAAATATGCCCAACGGCCGTGATGCCGATCGCCACCGCAAGTCCGTAACCGAGAGCGATGCCCACAATTCCGGAACCGTGCTGCCCCAGCGCGTGGAGATACTGATCGGTGCAAATCGCGCCCGCGCCTGCGAACGTAAGTGTGAAAGTACCGAAAACTTCGGCCAGCAATTTTTGCGGCAAATTGTACAAAGATTGCCTCCGGTGCTGTCCGCGCAAAGAGGGACGCATCCAGTTCGCGCGCGATTCTACTGAATCGGGGGAGTCGAGTCAAAACGGAGTCGCGACGATTGAAGCGAAGCTGCGGGGCCGGAAGATGCGGCACGGAACTATGGAAACGAAGCTACGCAGCCGATGCAACTGCGGAATTCGAAATCCTACCGGACCGCGGCGCCCTCGGGAACGCGCACAGGTGAGAGCCACCCGTAGCGATCGGGCTTCTGCCCGCTCGTCAGCGCGAAGAATTCTTCCTGCAACTGCTGCGTGAGCGGGCCGCGCGTGCCGCTGCCGATCTTGATCTTGTCGACCGCGCGAATCGGCGTTACTTCCACAGCAGTGCCGGCGAAAAAGAGCTCGTCGGCGATGTACAGCATTTCGCGCGGAATGGTTTGCTCCTGCACGGTAATTTTCAGATCGCGGCAAAGCTTCATGATGGAATCGCGCGTGATGCCGGGAAGCGGACCGTTCGCGAGAGGTGGCGTAAAGAGGATGCCGTCCTTCACGACGAAAAGATTCTCTCCGGAGCCTTCGCTGACGTGGCCGTTGACGTCGAGCGCGATGCCTTCGTCGTAGCCGTTGATCATTGCTTCCATGCGAATCAGCGCCGAGTTCATGTAATTACCCGCGGCCTTCGCCATCTGCGGAATCGTATTGGGTGCGGGACGCTGCCAGGAACTCACGCACACGCTGACCCCGTCGCTCATCGCTGCATCGCCCAGATACCGGCCCCACTCCCAGCACGCCATGTAAACTTCGACGGGACAATTGAACGGATTGATTCCCGCATCGCCGTAGCCGCGAAGAACGATCGGGCGGATATAACAGGAATCGAGCTTGTTGCCGCGCACCAGATCCATCGCGCCATTGCAAATCTCATCAAGTTTGAACGGGAGTTCCATCCTGTAGATGTACGCGGAGTGGATCAAGCGCTGCATGTGTTCGCGAAGACGGAAAATGGCGGGGCCCTGCGGCGTGTCGTAGCAGCGGATGCCTTCGAAGACGGACGAGGCGTAGCTGACCACGTGCGAAATGACGTGAATTTTCGCGTCGTCCCAGTTAATCAGCTTGCCGTTGTGCCAGATCTTGTCGGTCTTTTTCAACGCCATCGCCGCTCTCCATCGAACCCGTGATTCTTCTCTTCTGGCCGCAAGCGAAAGTATAACACACGGATTTTTGGCCCCGGATTGGCCCGGCGCGCGGGCTTGCCCATGTGCAAAAGACAAAATGGACGCCTGCGCAAGAGTGCGATTGGACTTCCATTTAGGCGCCGCGGGCCTGGGCGCCGCGAAAAGTCTCCTCAACTTTGCGCTATTGGACGTACTAGTCCGAAATGAATTAATACGGATACTTTCAAACCCCTGATTCGCAATATCTTGCCGCATCTTTCAACACGTCTGTGGATTTTTCTTTTTCCAAACTTTGCGCTAGCCTGAATTCAAGGCCATGACCATCAAAAACAAACATCGCAAACGCGCCGCGGACGACGCCCGGCCAGCCCGCCGGAGGGCCAACCTAAACCGACACAAGCGCGTCTGCGCCATTTGCCGCCACGCGCACCGCGACGCCATCGAAGAGGACTTCCTCCGCTGGGTCAGCCCAGCCGACATCGCCGAACAGCATAAGCTGTACGATCGCCAGACGATTTACCGGCACGCTCACGCCACCGGCTTATGGGAACGCCGCAGGCACACCCTCCGATTCGCCCTGGAAAGCCTCATCGAGCGTGCAGGCCACGTCAAAGTCACGGGCGACACCATCATCCGTGCCGTAATTGCCCACACTCGGATTAACGATGACGGCAAATGGATTGATCCGGCCCATCACACCATCGTCACCCGTGAACGCGCGTCCCAGCCCGGGCCCAATGCCGCGCCCGACGCAGAACCCAGGCCCGAGCTTGAGCCCGCGCCGATGAGCGTTTCTGGGAGTCACACAGAGAAATTAGAAGATGCTCCAACTCATTGAAAACACAAGAGGGCGACTCTCTCTGCGAGTCACAAATGGGGCACTCGCCCAGGGACGCGATCAGACCAACCCGTTCGCGAGCAGGAGCCAAACCCGCGCCTCAGCGTCCTTGCGCCTTTTCCCCGCGAAGAGTCATGCGCGTGGAAGTCGCGTAGGCGACGCGATCACCTTTGGAATTCGTCACCGTGCAATCCGCCAGGCCCACGGTTTTGCCGCGTTGCACGACGCGCCCGATCGCGCTGAGTCCATCGGTCCAGACCGGCTTCAGAAAGTTGATTTTCAGTTCGAGCGTGGTGAACGATTCGCCTTCCTCAAGCGTCGAGGCGTAGGCCATGCCCATCGCAGCGTCCGCAATATCACACAAGATGCCGCCGTGAAGAGTGCCCATCGGATTAGCGTGCTTTTCGCCGGCCTCGAGGCGGACGACAGCTTCGCCGACGCGCACCGCGATCAGGTCGAAGCCGATCAGCCGCGCAATGGGAGGTGGAGGGGCTTCTCCGCGAAGAGTGCGTTCAAGTCGCTCGAGCATCGTCGACATCGGCAATCACCTCGTGGCGGAATGGCGCCGCGCCTTCGGTCCAGCGAGACGCGAAAGGACTATAGATGATTGTCAGATGCGGAAGATTCATCTCCAGGCGCATCCGCAATCCGGCTCCATACGCTGGTGCGCCAGTTGTCCGTAACGCTTTTCGGGTGAATCCATGGCGGCACGTTTATCGCGAGGAAGTCCGCGAGGGCGTTCACGTAAGGCTCGTACATGTTGCGAAGTTGAGCGAGTTTTTCGTCTTCCGCCGGGCCAGTCCGAATTTTCAAGCCGGCTTGGCGCAGCATTTCGCGCATACGCAGCAGATCGGCCGGAGGCAAACGATCGTGCCGGGGTGTGAGCGGCGGCGCTTTGAAAATTTGCGCGAGATCAACGACGGCGTGGCGCGTCATCGCGAATGTCAATTGCGCCTGCTTCACGCAAGCGCCTTCCACTCCCACGATTGTGAGCGCGCATGCATCCAGAATCGCGGTCAGCGCGCCGAGCCAGGATTGATTGTCATGTTGCGAGCGGTAATACGTCAGCACCGGATACGACAGGTGGCTTTCCAGAAGCTCTGCCGACCATCGTTCCCATTCGAAAAAAACCTGTTGCAGCGCGTCCATTCCCTGGTGATGCGAGTGGCGCCGGAGAAGCTCGGCCGCCGTCGGCGGAGAGCCCGCGCGCGCATCGAGAAGCACGACGGCGACTTCACGCCGCGAAAAGGACTGATAAATGACCGGGAGATAGCCGATCACGATGGCCAGAAAGCCGAAGCCCATGCCCGCCTCGAACACCGTCATGATTCGCCCGGGTGTCGTGTGCGGCACGACTTCGTCGAGGCCCAGCGTGAAGAAATTTGTGCCGCTCATATAGAGGGCGGCGGGGAAATCAAATTTGCCGGGGAACGCAGCGGCGGGCGGCCCCATCGCCAAAAGCAGCAGCGCGAATCCAACGATCAGGCCGATGGCCCAGACCACGAGCAGAAGCAGCAACGAAAGAGGGCCGAAAAAACTAAAGAACGCTTCGCGCGCTTTTGCAGAGTGCATTCGCAACCCGACGGCCCGCCATGGCTTCCAGGTGGTGCGATAAAACAAGCGCGTGATGCGGAAACGCCGCGTAACGCGTCGAGGCAGAATGATGGCTTCGAACGCGTCCAGCAAGACCGCGAGGAGAAGCAAAACGCCGGCAATGGCTTCGAACGATCTCATCCGTTTTCGAGTTTCGCCGCCATTGTAATCTCGGCCTTCAAAAGGCGCGAGACCGGACAATTGGCTTTCGCCGACGCCGCCGCGCTCGCAAAAGCGTCCGCCGATGCGCCCGGAACGCGCGCCGTCACGTCCAAGTGTACTTTCGTGATGGTCCAGCCGGCTTCGAGCTTTTCGAGTGTCACCGCGGCGGTGGTTTGGAGACGCTCGGGCGCGAAATGGAGCGTGGAGAGTTGCGCGGAAAGCGCCATGGTGAAGCAGCCGGCGTGCGCTGCCGCGATGAGTTCTTCGGGATTCGTGCCCGGGCTGTTCTCGAAGCGCGTCGTGAAGGAGTACGGCGTGTCCTTGAGGACGCCGCTATCGGTTGAGATCGCACCGGCGCCTTCGCGCAAAGTGCCTTTCCAGACTGCCGTTGCTTTGCGTTCCATTTCGAGCCTCCTGAAAATATTTTTTCGGCGGATGTTTTTCAGAACTCGCGTCGCGGCGCGCCCGATCGATTTGCCGCGGCTCGCGTATCTATTGGGAAATTTGCGAAGAATGAGGCCCCGGGACGGAGCTGATCATTTGAAATTCGCTCTGGACTCGTTGCAGCCGGGTCCCGAAAACGTTTTCATATGCACCAAACAGCAAAAAGGGAATCAGCGCCGCGAGGACCCAGAGTTTCGCGCGGCCGGTGACTTTCGCCTCGGGTTCCCAGCGGAACAATTGCCGCGAAATTTCGAACGCCACAATCAGGCCAACGGAAAGCGCCGCGACATCCGTACCGACTTCGGTCCACGTCGACAAATGCGTCGTCGCCGCTTCGAGACCCGTGGCGAGATAAGTGGCCGGAGAAAACAGGGCGACGCGCTGAATCCACTTTGGAAAGGCCTCGAGAGGAATCGTCGCGCCCGAAAGAAACAGGAATCCGGACCAGATCAGATTGTTGATGACCTGCGTTTCCTGCATCGTGTTCGTGACGCTCGCGACGATCAGGCCGAACGCCGAGAACGTCGCCGCGCCCACGGAGACGAGTACGAACACGGCCCACAGATTTCCCCACGTCTCCATGTGAAAGGCGAGCCGGCAGATCAAAATCTCCACCGCCACCGTCGGGATGATCAGAACATAGTTCGACAGAATGCTCGAGGCGAGCATCGCGCCCGCGCCAACCGGCGCGATACGGAAACGCCGCAAAATGCCTTGCTCGCGAAACGTCACGAGCTGCACGCTCAATCCCCAGAAGCTGCCCATGACGGAAATTGTGAGTACCGCGCCGAGAATGTACGCAATCATGCCGCTTCTGCCCTTACCAAAAATCAGAACGAAGAAAAACAAAAAAGCGAGCGGCATCACCAGGCCGAAAAACATGAACGTTTTGTTGCGCATCGCGAGCACGACGCGAATCTTGGTCAGTATCCACGTGTTTTTCAAGACAGACTCTCCCCAGCATCACTCCCGCAGAGTCACTCCCTCAGTCTGCGGCCGGTCAATTCGATGAAGACATCCTCGAGCGACGGCGAAAACATTTCGAGGCTTTGCAATTCATTGTTCTGCGCCTCGAGCAATTTCACGAGCGCCACGATCGTTTGCGGCGGACGCGTCGAGTGCAGAACGTGGACGCCGTCGAACTGGCGCGCATCGGCGACGCCTTCGAGAGTTTTCAAAACGCCATCCGTGAGCGCGCTGGCGAGGCGGACTTCGATGCGCGTCGTGCCCGCCGAACGATTCTTCAGATCGCGTGGCGTTCCCATGGCGATGATGCGGCCGGAATCGACGATGGCGACGTGATCGCAGAGACGCTCGGCTTCTTCAATGTAGTGGGTCGTGAGCAGGACCGTTTTTTTCTCCTGCTTCAACTGCTCGATGATTCCGTAAATTTCGCGCCGCACTTGCGGATCGAGCCCGGCCGTCGGCTCGTCGAGAAATACGACTTGCGGATCGTTGACCAGAGCGAGCGCCATCGCCAGGCGCTGTCTCTGACCGCCGGAGAGGTCGCTATAGAATGCGTTCTTTTTTTCTTCGAGCTGAAAGCGCCGGAGCAATGCCTCGGAATCGCTCTGGTGGCGATAAAACTGAGTGAAGAGAGCAATGGCTTCCGAGACGCGAAGTTTGGCGGGAAGGGAAGTGGACTGCAAGACCGCTCCGACCGTCTGCTTGAACTCCATTCCGGATCTTTGCGGGTCGAGGCCGGCGACGCGAACGCTGCCGCGATCCGGCGTCCGGAGCCCTTCCAGAATTTCAATCGTCGAGGTTTTCCCGGCGCCGTTGGGACCGAGCAGGCCGAAAACTTCGCCGGCCGCAACTTCAAAACTCACGCCGCGCAAAGCGACGACGTCGCCGTAGCTTTTATGCAAATCATGAACTTGGATAACTGGTTCGCTCACAAATCCTTCGTCCCGCGAAATCGCGCCGGCGCACGCGCGGCACCAATCACGATTCGCGGCGTTGCGCGCAAAGATGTTCCGGCTTTACAAGAAGTTCTCGTGCAATCGCGCTATGTTTCTGGTTCGAAGATCAAACGCGAAGTGAAAACTTATCACAGACGCGCCTCGGGCGCGAATTGCGGCGATGGGAACGTGGCTCAACGGCGGCGCAATTTTTGAGAAGGGCGAGCACGCCGCTTGCGCGACGGCGACCAACCATGCCTTTGGTAGTCGACGCGCGAACCACGAATCTCGACGCCTTCACTCTCGAGCAATTTGCGTTGCATCGCGCCGAACGGCTCGCGGATCAAAAGTTTTCCGCCGGCGCCAACGACGCGATGCCAGGGAATGCCGCGTCCCGACGGGCACCCGGCCATGGCATAGCCCGCGACGCGCGCACCGCCGCGAAGTTTTAGCGCCCGCGCCAACTCGCCGTAGGTTGTTACGCGACCTCGAGGGATTTTTTTTACCAGACGGTAGACCGCATCCCAGGGCACAGGCTCGCTCCTATCCTCTTGAGTTCGGCACGCATCTAATTCAGCAGGGGAAGAATCGCCCGCCGAGTTTGCGATGACGTTCCGCGCGGTTCAAACTGAAACGCCGGAACGCCATTGCTTCCCTTAGTTACCATTTCGGTGCAACTTTCGTCCATCTAGCGCATCGTACCATTGACCGCGTAGTGGACGGAACCTACACTACGCCGATAGAGAACTCAAGGGGGCGGTCGTGGCGTTCATTCGGAAGAGAGGGAACTCGTACTACCTGGTGCACAACGTGCGGCGGCGCGGAAAAATCGAGCAGCTTCATTTGGCGAGACTCGGAGAGCGGCCGCGAATTACGGACGACGTCGTGCGGCAGGTAACTCGCGAGCACCCCTTTCTGGAATTGGATTGGTCGCAGTTGCGAGAAAGGATAAACGGGCGCGTGGAACTGTTTGACATCCGTTCGCCATACGCCCAGACTTTGGTTCAGTCTCTGCGAATAATTAATTTGGACCTGGCGGATTTATTTCCGCCGCATTTGGCGCTGACTCATGATGATTCGAGTCACGAATTGGTCACGCAATTGCGGTTACTTCGCTCGACGCTCGATGTCAAGCTCGATCAGTTCGAGCGGTCACGGCCGATGGCTCTTGGGGAGGGCCGGAAGTTTCGGTAGAAGAAAATGACCGTCGCTACGCGGGCAAAGCACCTGGATCCGACGCAACGAAGCACGGAATCGCGAGATTTTGAGGCGGGGCTGCGCCGGAAAATCGTGGGGCAGGACGAAGCCGTCCAGGCCGTGGTGGATTTGTATCAAGTGTTTCGCGCCGGGCTGAATTCGCCGGGAAGGCCGGTGGGAAATCTTCTGTTTCTCGGGCCAACCGGCGCGGGGAAAACGCGCGTGGTCGAAGCTACGGCGGAAATTCTGTTTGGAGATCCACGCGCGGTAATAAAAGTTGATTGCGCGGAATTCCAGCACTCGCACGAAATCGCGAAATTGATCGGCTCGCCTCCGGGATACCTCGGGCATCGCGAGACGCACCCGCTGATTACGCAGGAAGCGCTCGCGCAATTCCACACCGAAAAACTGAAGCTGAGTTTCCTGCTTTTCGATGAAATCGAGAAGGCGTCCGACGCGCTGTGGCAATTGCTGCTTGGAATCTTGGACAAAGCAACGTTGACGCTGGGAGACAATCGCCGTGTCGATTTGTCACAGACGCTGATTTTTATGACGTCGAATCTCGGCGGCGGCGAGATCACGGAATTGATGAACGGCGGAATGGGATTTGCGCCGCAGGAGCGGGCGGAATCGAAAAAGGGTCTGGACGAAAAAGTGGAGCGCACGGCGGCGGAAGCGGCGAAGCGAAAATTCGCACCGGAGTTCATGAACCGCATCGACAAAGTGATCGTGTTTCATCCGCTGCGCGCGCAACAGCTGGAACAGATTCTGGAGATCGAGCTGGGCATGGTGCAGCAACGCGTCCTTGAAACGGCGCGCGGAAGATTTTTGTTCCGCGTGACCCCCGCGGCGCGGGAATTTCTGCTGAAAGAAGGAACGGACATGAAGTACGGCGCGAGGCACCTGAAGCGCGCGATTGAGCGGCATCTGGTGTATCCGCTGGCGAGCCTGCTCGCGACGGAGCAAGTGGCGCTCGGTGACGTTCTTTCCATCGATTGGGACGAGGACGACCTTCGCCTGATTTTTCTGAAGGAAGCCGAGGGCGCGTTGATTCCGATGGCGGCGCCGGCCACGGCGCTGGCCGCGGACGCGGCGCGCGCGGACGGGCGCGCAGTGAGCGTCCCCGGAGCGTCGGTGGCGGCCGAAGCCCCGCAGCCGAGCGCGCCGGCGTTGCGCGCACACTCACCGGAAAAATCGGAAAACGAAAAGAAGAAGTGAAGACGTAAACTCCGGCAGAAAAATCCCAATGTAAAGCGAGCGTAAGTGTAAGTGTGTCCGCGCGGCCCGAAATTTGAACGCGCGGTGGACGCTATGGCTTCCAGCGCAAGATAGGCTTGCGGGCGGCGGCGACTTCGTCGAGGCGGCCGACGCGCGTGGAATGCGGCGCGGTTTTTACCAGCTCGGGATTTTTCTCCGCTTCTTCCGCGATGGAATGCATCGCCTGAATGAAGAGATCGCACTCTTCGCGTGACTCCGATTCGGTCGGCTCAATCATCAGCGCACCGGGAACAATCAGAGGAAACGCCGTGGTGTAGGGATGAAAGCCGTAATCGATCAAGCGTTTGGCGATATCCATCGTGTTGACGCCGTGTTTTTTCTGGCGCGCATCGCTGAAGACAACTTCGTGCATCGACGGCAAATTGTAGGGAAGGTCGAACGCGTCCTCGAGATTTTTGCGAATGTAATTCGCGTTGACGACGGCGTCTTCGGTGGCCTGGCGAATTCCGGGGCCATAAGCAAGCGTGTAAGCGAGAGCGCGAAGGAGAACGCCAAAATTTCCGCAGAAAGCGCGGACTCGGCCGATGGAAGCGGGGCGCTGAAAATCGGGCGCATACTTGCCGGGATCTTTCTCGACGACAACTGGAACGGGCAAATAGGGCTCGAGGATTTTTTTCACGACGACAGGACCCGCGCCGGGCCCACCGCCGCCGTGCGGAGTGGAAAAAGTTTTGTGGAGATTCAAGTGCATGACATCGACTCCGAAATCGCCGGGGCGGCTGACGCCTGCAAGCGCGTTCATGTTCGCGCCGTCCATGTAGAGCAGGGCGCCGCGCTCGTGAAGAATGTCCGCGATCTCGACGATGCGTTCCTCGAAGACGCCGAGAGTGCTGGGATTCGTGAGCATCAACGCGGCGACATCTTCGGTGACAAACTCGCGCAGATGGTCGGTATCGAGCTGGCCCCGCGCGTTCGACTTGATGTTCAGGACTTCGTAGCCGGCAATGACCACGGAAGCGGGATTCGTTCCGTGCGCGGAATCGGGAATGAGAACTTTCTTCCGCGGGTTGCCACGCGATTCGAGAAGAGCGCGAATCATCAGCAGGCCGGTGAGCTCGCCCTGCGCGCCTGCGACGGGCTCGAGCGTGACCGCGTCCATGCCGGTGATTTCGAGGAGACACTTCTGCAAATCGTGAAGAATGCGCAGGCAGCCTTGCGCTAATTCCGCGGGCTGGTAAGGATGCTCGTTCGCGAGACCTTCGAGCCGGGCCACGAATTCATTCACGCGCGGATTGTATTTCATGGTGCAGGAGCCGAGCGGGTACATGCCGAGATCGATCGCGTAGTTCCAGGTGGAAAGCCGGGTGAAGTGGCGGATGACTTCGATTTCGCTGACTTCCGGGAATCCTTCAATTTCGGCGCGGACGAACGCGGCACCGAGTTCTTTCGCCGCGTCCACGGCGGGAACGTCGAGAGGCGGCAATTCAAATCCGCGCTTGCCGGGCGCGGATTTTTCGAAGATGAGGCCTTCGTTGAGGGTCGGATGGCGGCGAGCTCTAAAGCTCGGGCCCGTTTCCGTCGAACCGCTCAGGGCTTCCGTTTTTAGCGTTTCGCTCAAAAGGCAAGCACTCCTTAATTGAGGTTGCCGAGAATTCTTTTGATCGACGCGGCGAGGCGTTCGATTTCGGCGCGCGGCATGGTTTCGGTGACGCAGACGAGGCCGCGTTTGGTTTGATCGGGATACGCAACGCCGATGGCGTACGGACCGATGATTTTGTCGGCAAGGAGCGCGGCGTTGATGAGTTTGACCGAGCGCGGAAATTCGAGAACGAACTCGTTGAACGTCGGGCCGGAGAAGGCGCGGCGCACGCCGGGAATTTTTTCGAGTTCCGCCAGGGCGAAGCGAGCCTTGGCGAGGTTTTGTTGGGCCATTTCGCGCAGGCCTTCCTTGCCGAGGAGAGTGAGATGAATGGTGGCGGCAAGAGCGAAGAGCGCTTCATTCGTGCAGATATTCGAAGTGGCCTTTTCGCGGCGAATGTGCTGCTCGCGCGTGGCGAGAGTGAGGACGAATCCGCGGCGGCCTTCGGCGTCGTAGGCCTGGCCAGCGAGGCGGCCGGGAAGCTGGCGGACAAATTTTTCACGCGTGGCGATGACGCCGACGTACGGGCCGCCGTAACTGGGCGCGACGCCGCAGCTCTGGCATTCCATGGCGACAATGTCGGCTTCGGCCGGAGGGCGCACGATGCCGAGAGAAACCGCTTCGGTGATTCCGACGACGAGGAGAGAGCCGCTTGCGTGCGCGAGATCGGCGAGCGCGGGAATCTCCTCGAGGACGCCGAAGAAATTCGGCGACTGGACCACAACCGCGGCGACATCGGCGAAGTTTTCTTTGGCGAGCGCGGCCGAATCGATTTGTCCGGATGCCGTGAATGGAATTTCCTTTATGCGCATGCCCAGATGCTTCGCGTAGGTCTGAAGGACCTGGCGATATTCCGGATGAACGGTGCGCGCGATGAGGACGCTGTTGCGGCCGGTGAGGCGGTCGGCCATCAGGACAGCTTCGGTGAGCGCGGTCGAGCCGTCGTACATCGAAGCGTTGGCGACGTCCTGACCGGTGAGCTGGCACATGAGCGTCTGAAATTCGAAAATCGCTTCGAGCGTGCCCTGCGAAATTTCGGCCTGGTAGGGAGTGTAGGAGGTCAAGAACTCGCCGCGTTGGATGAGAGCATCGGCGACGACGGAGCGGAGATGGTTGTAGACGCCGGCACCGAGGAAGGATGTGTAGCCTAGGGAGTTTTCCTGCGCGCGCGCCTTGAAATACGAAATGATTTCGGATTCCGAGAGAGGTCCCGGAAGATTCAGAGGTTTCCGCAAGCGGAACCTTTCGGGGATGGACTGGAACAATTCTTCGACGGACGACGCGCCGATGGCGGCGAGCATTTCCTGGCGCTCCGATGGGCTCTTGGGAAGGTAGCGCATCAGGCCGAGTGTTCCTTGGCCTTTTCGGCGACGTAGGCGTCGTAAGTTTTCGAATCCATCAGTGAGGATGCCTCGGCTTTACTTGAGAGTTTCACTCTCACGAGCCAGCCGCCGGTGTGCGGTTCCTGATTCACTTTTTCGGGCGCAGTGGAAAGCGCGTCATTCACGGCGATCACTTCGCCCGAGACGGGACTATAGATTTCGCTGACGGCTTTCACCGACTCGATGGTGCCGAGAGATTGACCGGCTTTTAATGATGTGCCGACTTTCGGCAATTCGACGAAGACGACATCGCCGAGCTCGCTCTGGGCATAGTCGGTGATGCCGACGGTTCCGGTGTCGCCGTCGATCTTGAGCCATTCGTGATCCTTCGAGTAGCGGAAGTCCGCTGGATACATGGCCGCTCCTTATAGAGTGTCGTGCTGTACGGATTCAAGCTATTTGGGCCGCTTATAAAAGGGGACTTCGACGATGCGAGCGGCGGCGGGCGTCCCGCGAATGATGATTTCGACGCCGCCACCAAGAGCGGCGCGATCCACGGGTACGTACGCCATGCCAATATTTTTTTTCAGAAACGGCGCGGGGCCTCCACTGGTGACGCAGCCGACTTTGACGCCGTCGATCGCGATGGGATAGCCGTCGCGGCCGATGCGCTTGTCAAGCATTTCGAAGCCGACCAGATGGCGCTTCAGGCCCTCCGCTTTCTGGCGAACAATTATATCGCGACCGAGGAATTCTCCCTTGTCGAGCTTGCAGATCCAGCCGAGGCCGGCCTCGATCGGCGTGGTGGTGTCGTCAATTTCGTGGCCGTAGAGGCACATGCCTGCCTCGAGACGCAGTGTGTTTCGCGCGCCGAGACCGCAGGGAAGGATGCCGTCCGAGGCGCCTGCGGTGAGTAAATCGGTCCAAAGTTTTTCGGAATGTTCGGGCGCGAAGTAAATTTCGAAGCCATCCTCGCCGGTATAGCCGGTGCGCGCGATCATGCAGTCGACGCCATCGACGGCGCCGAATTTGAAATGGTAGTAGCGAATTCGGTCGAGCGGGATTTTTGTAAACTGCTGCAAGAAACCGGCCGCAAGCGGGCCTTGAATAGCGAGAAGGGAATAGCGGCTGCCGTTATTTTCAACGGACGCGCCAAAGCGATTACGGGAGCGGATATGGTTGAAGTCGGCATCCTGATTGCCGGCGTTGACGCAGAGAAAATAGTGGGCCGCAGAGATGCGATGCACGAGCAGATCGTCGACGAAAGTCCCGGAGGGCGTCATCAGGCCGGAATATTGAATTTGGCCGTCGATCAGCTTGGCGGCGTTGTTGCAGGTGATGTGCTGGACGAGTTCGAGAGCCCTGGGACCGCGAATCTCGAGCTCGCCCATGTGGCTGACATCGAAAATTCCCGCGTGCGTGCGGACGGCCAGGTGTTCGGAGAGAATTCCGGAGTATTCGACGGGCATGTCCCAGCCGCCGAAATTGACCATCTTGGCGCCCATCCGGCGATGAGCAGCGTTGAGAGCAGTTTTATGGAGTTCTGCGGTGACCGGCGCGCTCACAAATAAAATCTCAGAAAAATGACCCAGAGTTCAACGTAGCATGCGACTTCTGGAGTGTCAAGAAACGGAGGAATGCGGAGGCCGAATGGCGGCGATTCCAGTGACGATTGGGTGATGAGGAGCGGCGCGGCATGCAAGCGCATGATGCGTTTGCATGCCGGCCGTGAGCACAGCCTGAAGGCTGCGCTGCTGGGGGAACCGTTACAACGAACGCAGGAAGTTGAGCAGATCCTGCTGCTGCTCTTCGCTCAGCGAGTTGAACAAGGAAATGACTCCGTTGGCTTCCGATCCGGAGCTGGAGTGTTGCTGGATCGCCTGCAGGAGGCCGCCGTTTCCCGGGGTGGCGCGGCCATCGTGCAGAAAGAAGATTCGCTGTCCGACGCCCCACAAGGGTGCGGTGCGGAACTCATCGGGACCGGCCGAACCCTGAGAGATATTGTCGGCCAAGCCTGATCCCATGTGATGAACCAACAAGT
Organism: uncultured Acidobacteriota bacterium; assembly: GCA_963771905.1. GTDB lineage: Bacteria > Acidobacteriota > Terriglobia > Acidiferrales > UBA7541 > Palsa-147. The sequence goes on along the minus strand of CAVYVI010000003.1, from coordinate 51,519 downwards.
CTGAATACAGGGAGGCAGTTTGATTGTTCAATGCCGCCGTGAAGTTGGAAGTGGAGGTGACCATTGACGGGGTGTGGCAGAGGTCGCAGTGCACCTGGCTGAATAGAGCCTGGCCATTTTGGATCGAGCTTTTCGAGGGGTTACCAGGAATCCCTTGCATCGAGGGCGCGGGCGGAGCAAGGAAGCGCATGAAGTCGGAGAAAGCGACGAGGTCGCTGGGAATCTGATCGCCGGTGCTAGCGAAGTTGGTTTCGTCCTCGGGGGTTGCATTGAACATGCAGGAGGCCGGCGCATTGCTGCGCTCGTCGGGGAACAACTCGTTGGTCACGCCGATTTCGACGTTGTAGGCTTCGCCGGCGAACATCTCGAGCGACTTGTTTTGCGCCTTCCAGCCGAACCGCGTGATGGTGCCGTCATTTCCGCTGACGTTGGGATGGCCCGTGATACTGAGTTGCCGCTTGAGCTGAGTATTAGTGGCCATGTTGGCGCGGATTGTGGCGTCGGCGATGTTTTCGATCAGGCCCGCGCCAAAAACGGACGTGGGAATGCGGAAGACGATGTTGCTCAACTGCGCCATGGCCGAGAAGTCCGGCTGAGCCATAGTGCAGGTTTGCAGCTGGCCCGAGACGCCGGGAACGTTCGTGGCGTCCGAGCGGCCGGCGATGGTGAACACGTCATGAACGCCACCGTCGGGAGTCGAGCTCAGAGTGCCGTTGGAATTGACCATTAAAGGGAAACGGACTTCGCGTACGGGCCCGTCGGCGGTGATGAAAGAGGGAATTGTGTTCGACGCGCCCGCATCGCCGGCGACTGCCATTTGAGGATTGGGACCGATGAAGGGATATTGGTTGGTGCCAGGGCTGGTGCCTCCCGTCGAGGGTTGCGAGTGACAACTGCCGCAGCTATTGGAGTTGAAAGTTGGTCCCAGCCCCGTACCGGGCTCACCCGAAATCGTCCCAGTGACAGAATCGGTTTGCAGGAAGCGGGCCATGCCGTCCTGGAAGTACTGCAGTTCGGCGGAGCTGAGCGTTGCGAGAGGCTGGCCAGCACCGGAATCGACGGCGCGCACGCCTGGATCCTGAGCGGAAGTCCTATTATTGTTATCGTTGTTCCTACGCCTGTCATTTCTGGATCTACCAGAAACGGTTAGCACCAATAAGAGTAACGCCAGCGGGGAAACGATGGTGATCATTCGAATAGACTTCATCTGGAATCTCCTTTCCGGGTGAGGCGCGAGAGCGAAGCGCTCCCGAGAATGGGTTTCAGGGTTTACGGCTGGGAATTACCCTGGGATATGAACTGTGGCCGAGAACGAGGATTCCTAAGTGGTGCGGCCCCCCGGTCGCTCCTGAGACTGTCGCTTCACCGGACTTCCGAATTGCGTCGAGCGGCAGCCTTGATTTATGACGCAAGCGCGATGATAGACACACCCGCAGCGTCAATAATTCCGCGGTTAACGACTGGACCGATCAACCTGTGGAACAGCTATGTTGCCGTAATTGTTTCGTCGCTCGAGAGTGGGTTCTCAGCGGCAACAATGGGCGCGACGATACGTCGGGAGGACGCTTGCGTCAAGCTGGCATTGGTACAGGCGTGGTACAGGAACCAGGTGAGACCTGCGCACAGGGAACGCGAGTACTGGGATGTACGAAAGAGGTGGGGGAACGAAGGCTGTGGAAGTGGCTTGTCGGGGATGACGCGTTATCCTAGTATTGGCTCAGGAAGGAAACGTGGCGGCGTTCTCGGGAGACGCGAATGAGCGGAGTGGTTCTCTGTACGCAATGCGACAAGCCCGAGACGAAGTGTAATTGCGACAAATACTGCTGCTACTGCCAATCGCAGCAAGGCGTGCGGCTGTGCGTTGACGGGCTTTACTATTGCCCGGACTGCCGTGAAGCTTGCGATGTTCGCGTGGTGGACGCACGTGGAGAGTAATCACATTCGCACAAAATTTGGACTGAACGACGATCCGCGAGTGATGGCGGGGGTTGCCGCGATCATCGAGCACGCAGCCTTTCGCATCGGGATGAAGGAAGATCGAGGGCGCGCTCTCGTACGAGCCACGAACGAGGCGTGCCGGGAAGCGCTGCCGAAGTTGAATGGGCACCATCCGCTGCTTCAAATGATTTGCCAGGATTACGACGACCGGATTGAAATTACGCTCGAGAGTCCAGGCGGCGTGCGATCCGCGACCGAGGCGTTTGTTGCGATGCTAAAGAAGCAGGTGGATCGGGTCACGGCCGAAACGCACGGCGGGGCCTTACATTTGACGCTTGTTGAATATATCCGCGCGGAAAATCGCTAGGCGAAAACTTCCAAGCAAGTCATATGCAACCTTCCAGGATTCCGGAACGATAGCGAAGATTCTTACGGATGCGCGGAAATTTCTTCTGAATTCCTCTCGAGCAGCGCGTCTCGACCGCGGCGAGCAGCGCTACATCTGAACGCTGAAAGCGTGATTCTTGATCAGCGCATTGAGCTGATCTTCGGTGACGGGGATGCTGATGCGCAGATGGTCGCCGTTTGGGGCGATGCTCACTGCGTCGAGAGCCTCCGCAACGTCGGGGTGCGTTTGCGCTTCCTGATAGCGGCGGTACATCACGCCCGCTTGCAAGGCCGCTGCGAGAACGTTAGCGTCATCGACGGAATCGCACACCGCCTGAAATTCTGCATTCAGTCCGCTGCCAGCCTGAACGTGGATTTCCATCGCTTGTAATTTTTGGATGATCGCCGCGGCCTGCGGGAACTGGCTGGCTTGCGGGAGGAGTTCCTGCATGGCGAGGTGGGTATATTTCTGATTCAACACGGCCCAAACGGTCCCATTGCCATTTGCTTCTTTGATCAAAGGGAACATCAGTTCGTTCGTCAACAGGCTCTCCGAGCCTCCGAAGCGCACATCGATCATTTTCTCGAGAGCCGCGCGCTGGCCGAATGCGGCCGTATTGTTGTCGAGGAAGAAAAAGAAAATGTCACCGGCGCCAGCGCCGCTGCCGAAAGCCCAGAGGTTGTAGCCGTGGACCTGAACGGAGGGAATTTTCTGCTGCTTGAAGCGGTCTTCGGAAGAGCTGGGAGTGAAGCCACCGAGGGCCACGCCGAGAACCTGCTCGCCGTGATCTTTCGTGGCCGAGAGAGCGCCCCAGGCCATTTCGTCGACTTGAGTATTCGGGTCAATTCCAGCGGAAGTGAGGAACTGTTCGAACTGGCGGAAGTTGGGCGGCAGAAGCTGGTCCCGCATCTGCGCGAACCAGGCGTGCGTGCGCGCCTCCTTGAGGTTGGCGTAGGCGAATTCGCCGACGTCCTTCGGGAACATGCCGATGATGTCCGTGCTCAAGGTGGCCGCTGCGGCGGGACGCGTGAAGAGAGCGGAAGTTCCGGCAAAACACAGCACCGTCATCGCCAGGATTGCTACCAGTCGTTCGAATGACCTTTTCATAGTTTCGAATACCCTCAGTTCGATCTCAAATATAATACAACGAATGCTAAGGTCTGCCGGCGCTCACAGCGCTTTCGATTACTCGCGAATCAAGCGATTCTGCTTCGGAGCGCATGCGCGCGATGAAACTCGTATCCGCCCCAATTTCTGCCAACGAATCGAGATTGATAGAAACATTCTCGAGAGCGCCACGGACCGCCGCGGCGGCCATTGAACGGCCTACGCGAAGGTCTGACAACATAGAAGCGCTCGCGATGGGTTGCAGTTGCCCGAGGCGTTCGTAAATGGCAACAGCTTTGCGCGCGACTTCGAGCGGCACTTCGGCCGCGCCGCGCAGTGCATCGCAAATGGCGGCGTCGCGCCTAGATTTCTCTTCCGCGGACTCCTGCGGGAGCTTGTAGGCCTTCATGACCGCGTCGAAGGAGGCGGCGTCGCGGTCGATCGCTTCGGCGAATTCTCCTGCCGCGCGTTGGAAATCCGCGAGCGCTTCGCTGAGTTGATCGACGTAGGCCGCCTGCGCTTTCTTTTTGCGCGAGAGTCCCGCGACCATTTGGCCGAGACTTGCGGCCAGGGCGCCCGAAAGGGCCGCGACGGAGCCGCCGCCGGGCGTCGCCGTGGGCGCCGCGACGGCGTCGAGAAACGGCTGCGCTAACTCGGCGAGCTTTCCGTGGGTCTCGAGCGGCGCGCCAGCGAGCGATGCGGCGAGGCGGTTCTCTAATACCTGTGCGGGAGAAAAGTCTTCGAGCTGGAGGTAGAAGTCGGCCGTCAACTCGATCGCGCGCTTCGGAATCAGGCCGACGATTTCGCTGCCAAGAATCGTGACGCCATAGCGTTCGGCTTCGCGTTTCACCATTTCAAAGACGCGGTGAAGAGGGGTTTGCTCGAAATCGGTCATGTTGATGGAAACCTGCGCGACGTGCCGAGCGCGCAGATCCACGCCCATGGCCTTCACGTAGCGCAGGCCGCCGTTCGAGAAGCGAATATTTTTCGCGATGCGTTTGGCGATTTCGACGTCGGGCGTGTTCAGGTTGATGTTGTAGGCCACCAGGAACTTTCGCGCGCCGACGACGACCGCGCCGGCCGTTGGATGCAGGCGCGGCTCGCCGATGTCGGGCGCGCGGTCGGGATTGCGTGGGACGTCATCGCGCAGGCCCTCGAATTGACCTTTGCGGATATTTTCGAGATTCGCGCGCTCGGGCCGCTGAGCAGCCGCCTCGTAAAAATAAACAGGAATACGGTAGCGGTTCCAAATTTCGCGGCCGACGCGTTTCGCGAGCGCGACGCAGTCTTCGATGGTGACGCCTTCGATGGGAATGAAGGGGACGACATCGGTCGCGCCGAGGCGCGGATGCGCGCCTGAATGCCTGGTGAGATCGATGAGCTCGAGAGCTTTGCCGACGCCGCGGAGGGCGGCTTCAGCGACGGGCTCGGGCTCGCCTGCGAGGGTGATGACGCTGCGATTGTGATCGGCGTCGCTTTCGCGATCGAGAAGATAGACGCCTTCCACCGCGCGCATCGCGGCGACGATGGCGTCGACTTTAGAGGTGTCGCGGCCTTCCGAAAAATTCGGGACGCATTCGATGAGTGATTTCATTCGGTTCGAGAGTGTTGCCGGTAACATTCTAGGTGATTTCTCGGATGGGAGCCACAGTGCACGTGAGGCGCTGCCCGCAACTGGCAACAGGCGCTGGCACGACGAGAGCTGCCGGGCCAGACGAGGAAATTATCGAGCGTTGCGGGAGTAGATCAGCTCGCCGCGCTTGACGGTGATCGCGCAGGTGTTAACGCCAAAATAGTAGGGAATTTCGCGATAGTCATCGACATCGAACGCGGCGAGATCGGCGAATTTGCCGGGTTCGAGGGAGCCGATACGCTCGTGGCGACGGAGGGCGTAGGCAGCATTGATGGTGGAGGCGGTAATGGCTTCGGCCGGGGTCATGCCGAGCTGGTTGCAAGCGATGGAAAGGATAACCTGCATATTCAGAGTGGGGCTCGTGCCGGGATTGAAATCAGTGGCGAGCGCGACGATGGCGCCGGCGGCGATTAATTCGCGCGCGGGTGCGTCGTGCGGGATGCCGAGATGAAAGCAGCAGCCGGGAAGAAGCGCGCACGCGACACCGGAAGCAGCTAGGGCGCGGATGTCGCCGCGATTGATTTTTTCAAGATGATCGGCGCTGGCCGCGTGCAATTTCACGGCGAGGCGCGCGGCGCCGGTGCGCGCGAGCTGTTCGGCGTGAATGCGGGGCGCCATGCCGACGACAAGTCCGGCGGTGAGAATGTGCTCGGCTTGGGGAACGGTGAACGCGCCGCGATCACAGTAGACATCGCAGAATTGCGCGAGGCCAGTGCGGGCGATAAAGGGAATCCAGATGCGCGCGACGAGGTCGGCGTAGTCGTCGGGGCGCCGACGATATTCCGGCGGAACCGCATGGGCGCCCAAAAACGTGGAAGCGATGTCGAGAGGCTGGGCGCGGCGCAGATCGTTGATGATTTCAAGGGTCTTCATTTCGCTCGCGAGATCCAGGCCGTAGCCGGTCTTAGCTTCGAGAGTTGTGGTGCCGTGAGCGGCGAAATTGCGAAGATGACCGAGGGCGCGGGCTTTCAAATCGTCGGGCGTGGCGGCGCGGAGTTTGCGCACGCTCGAAAGAATGCCGCCGCCGGATTTGGCGATTTGTTCGTACGTGGCGCCCGCGATGCGCTTCTCGTATTCGAGAGCGCGGCTTTCGGCAAAGATGAGGTGGGTGTGCGAATCGACGAAACCCGGAAGGACGACGCGGCCGCCGAGATCGATTTTTTTGGCGCGCTTGGCTTCCGGCAGCGTTTCGATCTTCTTGCGAGTGCCAACGGAACGGACGGCGCCGTCACGAACCAACAGGGCGGCACCGCGAATGATACCAAGGTCCTGCATGGCGCGGCCACGACGCGGTGCGGCTCCACGCAAAGTCAGAAGTTGCGAGCACCCGGTGATGAGGACATCGGCCACGATGAGCGGAGAGAGTGTAGCGTTTCTTCCTGCGAATGGCCATCGGGGCGAAAGCCTTTCCTGCGGAGTGAATTGTGACCTATGATTCCGGCGGCGTTTGTGAATGCACCCGATTCGGGAGCACCGATGAACAGGAAATTTTTCGCGGGCATGGCAGTTGTGCTGGTTTGCCTGGTGATGGGGATCGCATACGGCGGACGCGCGAGGTTCGCCGATTCCGGGACATCGGCGTTCGATATCGTGATTCGGAACGGACACATCATCGACGGCACGGGGTCGCCGTGGTATGCGGGGGATATCGCCATTCGGGATGGACGAATCGCAGCGATTGGGAGACTCGGCGACGTCGCCGCGGGGCACACGATCGACGCGCATGGGCGCGTGATCGCGCCGGGATTCATCGACATGTTGGGACAATCCGAGCTGACGATTCTGGTTGACCCGCGCTTGCCTTCGAAAATCTATCAGGGCATCACGACTGAAATTACGGGAGAGGGCAACTCGATCGCGCCGCAAACCGACGCGCTCCTTCAGGAGGACCGGATCGATTACGAGCACTTGCACATCACGCCGGACTGGCACACGTTCCGCGAATATTTCGCGCGGCTTGCGAAGCAGGGGATCGGGATCAATGTGGCGGACTACGTCGGAGCCACGCAGGTGCGTCGATACGTGATTGGGGACGTGGATCGCGCGCCAACGGCCGCCGAGCTCGAGCAGATGAAAGCGCTGGTGGGGCAGGCGATGCAGGAAGGCGCGATGGGCGTTTCGACAGCGCTCGAATACGCGCCGGCGCCGTATGCGAAGACGGATGAGTTGATCGCGCTGGCGTCAGAAGCCGCGAAATACGGCGGGATCTATGCGACGCACATGCGCAGCGAAGGCGACGGGATTATGGATGCGCTTGAAGAGACATCGCGAATTGCGCGGGAAGCGAAGATTCCCGTGGAGATCTGGCATTTGAAGGTGGCCGGCAAGGCCAATTGGGGGCGAATGCCAGAGGTGGTGTCGTTCATCGAGCGAGCGCGGGCGAGCGGACTCGACATCTCGGCGAATACGTATGCGTACACGGCGTGGTCGAATTCGCTTTCGGCGTTCATTCCGCCGTGGGCGCACGATGGCGGCTACCCAAAGCTGATCGAGCGGCTGCAGGATCCGGCGACACGCGCTCGAATCAAGAAGGACATGGAGGCCTCGACGAAGGATTGGGACAACGAGTGGAATGAAATTCCCGGGCCACAAGCAATTCTAATCAGCGCGGTGCAAAATCCGAAGCTGCTGCCGTTGCAGGGAAAGACGGTCGCAGAGATCGCAAAGATGTGGAATAAGGATCCGAAGGACGCGATTATGGACATTCTGGTTCAGGACAACGCGTATACGTATGTGTCCGTCTTCGGCATGCAGGAATCAGACGTGGCACTCGCGTTGAAGCAGCCGTGGGTGTCGATCGTCAATGATTCGTCGGGCACTTCGCCCGAGGGGATTTTGGGCCAGGAGCATCCGCATCCACGCGCGTACGGGACATTTCCGCGCATCCTGCGGAAATACGTGCGCGAGGAGAAATTGCTGACGCCGCCGGACGCCATCCGCAAATTCAGCGCGCTTCCGGCGCAGAAAATGGGGCTCGCGGATCGCGGGGTTTTGAAGGTTGGAATGTGGGCGGATGTCGTCGTGTTCGATCCGCAGACGGTGCACGATGTCGCGACATACGAGAAGCCCAATCAGTTCTCGGTGGGGATGGATTATGTGATCGTGAACGGCGTGCCCGTGATCGAGGACGGCAAAATGACGGGCGCACGGCCGGGCAAAGTCCTGCGCGGACCCGGATATCAGCCTGGAAAGTGAAGAACGTTTTTACGCGATAGCGGCCTTGCCCTGGAAGAGTGGCGCGAATTCCTCCGTCGCGAAAGTTTCTATGGAAGTCGGCGTCGTGTTCTCGGCGGAGCGCGTCTCGAGCGGCTTCATCCATCCGTCGTTAATCGACTCGAGCATTTCGATCATCAACTTCACCAGGTTTTCAGACATTCCCATCTGCTTCATTCCCATTTCCACGGCGAACGCCGGGAATTCCGAGTAGCCGAGTTTCGGTTTGCCGATCGCCTCGCCAAAGATCGCGGCGGTTTCTTTCATGCTGACGTCACGCTGGCCGAGCAGCTCGCGCGTGGTCTTGCCGGTGAAGTTCAGTTTCACGATGGCGTCAGCGGTGTACGCGCCGATGTCCTTCGCGTCGATTTGGGGAAGAGGCAAGTCGGCTTTCAGAATGCCGCCCATCGTGCCCATCGATTGAATGATTTTCGCCTGGACGAGGTTGTTCTGCATGAAGTAGGTCGGGCGGAGGATCAGGGCATTCAGTTTCGGCAGGCGGTTGATTTTCTGCTCGTATGAGTGCAGGCCATTAACGGGACCAACGCGCTCGGACTTGTCGGCGCCCATGCTGCTGAGGCAAATCGCGTGCGTGACGCCGGACTTTTCGAGCGCGGCGATGAGAGAGTCGCTCGTGCGCTCCTGCGAGGCGCGCAGGTCCGGAGCACCGTGATTCGGTGGAATCATGGCGTAAACGGCTCGGGCGCCGGTAAACGCGCGGGTCATGGCTTCGGCATCGTCGATATCGCCGACGAAAGCTTCCGCGCCCTTCTGAACGAACGGATCGAGCCGCTCCTTGCTGCGGCCGATGACGCGGACTTTTTCACCTTTTGCGAGCAGCATATTTGCAAGAACGCTGCCTGTATGGCCTGTCGCTCCCGTGATGACGTACATGATTGCCTCTCTTTCGCCGCCCTTTGTGGCGCAAAGCGGCGGGCTACTGCATCGGAATTTTGATGCCGGACTTGCGCGCGAAATCGATGGCTTCGGGATAGCCAGCATCAGCGTGGCGTGCGACGCCGATTCCGGGATCGTTGGTCAGGACGCGCTCGATGCGCAAGGCCATTTCTTTCGTGCCGTCGGCGACGGTGACTTGTCCCGCGTGAAGCGAATAGCCGATGCCGACGCCGCCGCCATTGTGAATCGAGACCCAGCTGGCGCCGCTGGCGGTATTAAGGAGGGCATTGAGGAGCGGCCAATCGGCGACCGCGTCGGATCCATCGCGCATGGATTCGGTTTCGCGATAAGGCGACGCGACCGAACCGCAATCGAGATGATCGCGGCCGATGACGATGGGGGCTTTCAATTCGCCGCGCGCGACGAGATCGTTGAGTGCGAGGCCAAATTTGTCGCGCTCGCCGTAACCGAGCCAGCAAATACGCGCGGGATAGCCCTGAAAGCGCACGCGTTTTTGCGCGAGATGGATCCAGCGCGTCAGAACTTCGTCGTGCGGGAACATTTCGAGAACGAGCTGATCGGTGCGGTGAATGTCGGCCGGATCGCCGGAAAGCGCGGCCCAGCGGAATGGACCGCGGCCTTCGCAGAAGAGCGGGCGAATGTAAGCGGGCACGAATCCAGGGAAATCATAGGCGTTCTTCACGCCTTGCTGATGCGCGAACGTTCGGATGTTGTTGCCGTAATCGAAAGTAACCGAGCCGAGTTTTTGCAGAGCGAGCATGCCTTCGACATGCCGGGCGATGGATTCGAGCGAACGCTGCCTGTAGCTTTCGGGGTCCTTCGCGCGCAGATCGCCGGCGTCTTCGACGCGGACGCCCTGCGGGACATAGCCGTAAAGAGGATCGTGCGCGCTCGTTTGATCGGTGAGCAGGTCGGGGACAACGCCGCGCTTGGCCATTTCGGGGATGACGTCCGCGCAATTTCCGATCAGACCGACGGAAGTGGCTTCGCGCTTGCGGACGGCGTTCTTCAGGATGCGGAGCGCTTCGTCGAGATCGTTGACCATGACGTCGCAATAGCCCATCTTGACGCGGCGCTTTATGCGTTCGGGATCGACGTCGATGCCGAGGAACGCCGCGCCGTTCAGCGTGGCCGCGAGAGGTTGCGCGCCGCCCATGCCGCCCATGCCGCCGCTGGCGATGAGTTTGCCTGCGAGGTCGCCGGCGAAATGTCTTCGTCCCGCGGCCGCGAATGTTTCATACGTGCCCTGCAGAATTCCCTGCGAGCCGATGTAAATCCAGCTTCCGGCGGTCATCTGGCCGTACATCATCAGGCCCGCACGATCGAGGGCTTCGAATTGCTCCCAATTGCTCCAATGTCCGACAAGATTGGAATTGGCGATCAAGACGCGCGGCGCATATTCGTGTGTGCGGAAGATGCCAACGGGCTTGCCGGATTGCACGAGAAGAGTTTCGTCTGAGGCAAGCGATTTCAGGGAATTGACGATGGCGTGGAAACATTCCCAGTTGCGCGCCGCCTTGCCACGGCCTCCGTAGACGATGAGTTCGTCGGGCTTCTCGGCGACTTCCGGATCGAGGTTATTCATGAGCATGCGCATGGCTGCTTCCTGCTGCCAGCCGCGGCAGGTGCGCGTGGTGCCACGCGGCCCGCGCACGATTGGCGCGCTGGCCTTGTCCGTCGCCGCAAGATTGCCCATTCGTCCGCCTCCAGCTTCCACTTCCAGACATCTGCCGGACATCGCCATCTTAACGCAGCGCGCTGGCGATGTCACAGCGCGGGAACGTGGTGGGCGGGGATTCGGACCCGGGCACTGGATTGCGCGGGCGGCAAAGGCTGGGGTACATTGAAACGACGGCAATGGCGTATCCCTCGACAACAAAATGTTTCCTCGATGCAGTGGATCGCTACGCGTGTCCGCGCGCGCAGATCCGGAGGACCAGCGCAGGCTGGGAGGGAATTCCGGCGAGCGAAATGCTGCGTCGGGTGGCGGGACTCGCGAAAGCACTCGTGGTTCTGGGCGTGAAGCCGGGGGATCGCGTTGCGCTGCTCGCACCGAATTGCCCGGAATGGCACGTCACCGATTTTGCGGTGCAGGGAATCGGCGCCGTGGATGTGCCGCTGTACTTCAACGAATCGCCGGACCGGATCGTCTACATCCTGAATGATTCGGGCGCGAAGATCGTGATCGCTGCGGGCGAGATGCAGACGCAGCGGCTGGTGTCGTGCCGGGATCGCGTGCCGGCGCTCGAACACGTTATTGCTGTGTCGCCACCGGCGGGATTTGGCGGAGAAATTCTGCGGTACGAGACGCTCATCGCGACGGCCGGCGACGCGGACATCGCCGAATATCGCCGCACGGCGAGCGCGGTGACTTCCGATCAACTCGCCACGATTATCTATACGTCGGGGACAACGGGCGAGCCGAAAGGAGTCATGCTCACGCACGCAAACCTCACGTCAAATGCCTTGGACGCGGCGCAGAGCCATGAATTCAGGACCACCGATGTGGCGCTCTCGGTTCTGCCGTTGTCGCATGTCTACGAACGCACGATGGACTACGGTTACATTTTCCATGGCGTTCCGATCGCGTACGTTGAGCAGATCGACACGATTTCGCAGGCGCTCCTTGAGGTTCAGCCGACGGTTGTCGCGGCAGTGCCGCGTTTTTTTGAAAAAATGTACGCCAACATTCTCGACAAGGGCCGCCAGAATACGGGTGTGCGCCGGAAGATTTTTGATTGGGCGATGCGCGTGGCGCAGCGCTCCCTGCCGTGGCGAGCGTACGGGCGCGAAGTTTCAGGCTCGACGAAACTCGAATGGCGCATCGCGGACAAACTTGTTTATTCCAAGATTCGCGCAGGGTTGGGCGGACGCGTCAGAGTTTTTGCCTCGGGCGGCGCGCCACTATCGGTTGAGCTCGCTGAGTTTTTCGCGTCGGTCAACATACCGATTTATCAGGGATATGGGTTGACGGAGACATCCCCGGTTGTTTCGGCGAATGTGCCGGGTGCGAACAAGGTCGGAACGGTTGGGCGCCCGATTCCGCATGTCGAAGTCAAGATCGCCGAGGACGGTGAAATTCTCGTGCGCGGAAATTGCGTGATGCAGGGCTACTATCGCAAGCCCGACCAGACGCGCGAGGCCTTCACTTCGGACGGATGGCTGCGATCCGGCGATATCGGGCATCTTGATGCGGACGGCTATCTCGTCGTCACGGATCGGAAGAAGGAGCTGCTGAAGACGGCGGCGGGAAAATTCGTCGCGCCGCAACCGATCGAGAATCGGCTGAAAAGCAGTCCGCTCATCGCCAATGCGATTGTCGTAGGAGACCGGCGCAAGTTTGTGTCCGTATTGCTGGTGCCGAATTTTGCCGCGCTGGAAGCGAAGGCGCGCGAGGATGGCCAGACGATTGGTTCGGCGGTCGCGGCGATTTCAGATGCATGGGTTCGCACCGTAATCGGTGACGAGGTGGAACGTCTGACGGCCGATTTCGCGCAGTACGAAAAACCGAAGCGCTTTGCGCTGATCGCGGAGGATTTTACGGCGGCGAACGGGGAGTTGACTTACACGCTGAAGCTGAAGCGGCGCATTATCGAACAGCGTTACCGCGATGTCATCGATGACTTGTACGCCGACGTGAAAGAGCCCCGCACGCAGCATCTTTCCTGAGCGTTTTTTTCCACCACTCCATTAGCGAACCTGAAGTTTGATCCTCGTGGTGGCTCGCGGCTGATCGAGAGATCGCTCGGCGCTTCTGGCAACCTCAGGCCGCGCGCGGTAGAATCGTTCCGGGAGACTCCAATGCCGGATGCACTGGTTATCGCCGGGCGCGCGTTTCGGTCGCGGCTCATCGTCGGAACCGGGAAATATCGCAGCTTTCAGGAAATGAAGCGGGCGCACGAAGCGTCGGGCGCCGAAATGGTGACGGTGGCGGTTCGCCGCGTGAATCTCACGGACCGCTCGAAGGAATCGCTGCTGGACTATATCGATCGCGAAAAACTTTTCATTCTTCCCAACACGGCGGGCTGCTACAACGGCGACGAAGCGATGCGTACAGCGCGGCTCGGGAGAGAAGTAGGGCTATCGGAATGGGTGAAGCTCGAAGTGATCGGCGACGAGCAAACGCTTTTCCCCGATACCGAGGAGTTGGTGCGCGCGACAAGGATTCTTGTGAAGGAGGGCTTTGTCGTCCTGCCGTACACGACCGATGACCTGATCGTAGCGCGAAAATTGATCGATGCGGGCGCTTCGGCCGTGATGCCCCTCGGCGCGCCGATCGGCTCGGGCATGGGAATTCAGAATCTCGCCAATCTGCGGATTCTGCGCGAGCGAATCACGGACGTGCCGTTGATCGTGGATGCGGGAGTCGGAACTGCTTCGGATGCGGCGGTAGCGATGGAACTGGGCGCGGACGGCGTGCTGATGAATACGGCGATTGCCGCGGCGCAGGAACCGGTGTTGATGGCCGAAGCGATGCGCGATGCGGTGACCGCGGGACGCAAGGCGTTTCTCGCGGGGCGGATTCCGAAGAAACTTTACGCTTCGGCGTCGAGCCCGCTGACGGGCGTCGTTCGTTAGCGCGATTTCCGCGCGGACGCCGGAGCTATCGGAACAGAATGTGCCAGAGAATGTCCACGAGAGCGTGGACGATCGCGCCGGGAAGTAGCGAGCCTGTTTTCATCCATGCGCGGCCGTAGAAGAACCCCGCAATGGTCGCCAGAATCGCGTAGCGCCAGTTCGGAAATCCGCCATTGTTCAGATGCGCCGCGCCAAAGACAAATGACGCGGTAATCAAACCCGCCCATTCGCCCCGGAAGGATTTCGAAAGCAGATTTTGCAGCAATCCTCGAAAGAGCAATTCCTCGGGCCAGGCGGTAAAGAAAGAGATGCCGACGGCGGCCAGTGGCAGAGAGCGCAGCCGCGCAAGACTCGGATCGAAATGCAGGAAGCCAATTGTTTCACCGAGAAGAATCGCAATCGCGGCGAACACTGCGAAATTGAACGCGACGGCCGTTGCGAATCCGCGCCGCCACTCGAGAACGTAGCCGATGCCCACGAGCTGTCGCGCAAAAAGAAACGCCGCGAGAGCCGTATTCACCGCGATGAGGATGGTCATCGTGTGCGTCAGTGGCGGAGGAAACGGCAACAAGCGGTACATCCACCGGAACTCGACTGGTAGCCAGATGAGCAGAACCGCGGCGAAGTCCAGCGGCGTAGCATTTTCGCTGCGGCGCGTGGCGGCCAGCAGAAGCGTGGGCGCGAGAATGTATGCAGCGCCGATGAGCGTGGACTTCCAATCTCCTGCAACGGCGAGCGCGTAGATCAGGAACGCACCGAGCGGCACGAGGACTGCGAAAACGCCGCCATGCGAGCCGAACCAGCCGAGAAGCCTCACGCGAACGCGCGGCACCGCCGGGAAGAGATGTCCGGCCAGCAGAACGGCGCACACGAGGATGGCGAATGCGAAGCGACGGCCTCCGAAACCCATCCAGACGCCGAGAAACACCGCCGTGAGAAGCAGAGCGGCCCAGACGGCTAGCGCGCCTGCAAATTTCAATTCGTGAGATCCCGCTGTCCCCGGCATCGCCAAGGATTTTACTGTACGTGCGCACCGTTGCCCGAAAAACTTGATTTGACGGAGATGGTCGGCGATTCTGGGTTCACTTGCGAACCATGGCAGATACCAAGATAAACAGGCTCGCTTATATCGACTGGATGCGCGGCCTCGCGTGCGTGCTCATGTTCCAGACGCATTGCTACGATTCGTGGCTGGGCGGCGCGGCACGGCGGACGAAATTCATACAGCTCTCACAGCTCGGCGGGACGCTGCCCGCGCCGCTGTTTTTGTTTCTGGCGGGAGTTTCGGTTGCGCTCATCTCCAATCGATTGCGTCAGAAAAATCTTTCATCCGATGAAATCGCGCTGACAACGATTCGGCGCGGCTCGGAAATCTTCGGACTCGGCCTGCTCTTTCGCGTGCAGGAGTTCATTCTCGGGCAACCATGGTCGCCGTGGACGGACCTTCTTCGCGTGGACGTGCTGAACATTATCGGCCTTTCGATCATGCTGATGGGGGTGGTTTGCCGGCTGACGCGCAAGCGCGCGACGAACGTCTGGCTCGCCGTTGCCGTGGCCGCGGGAATTGCGCTCGCCACGCCGCCGCTCTGGACGACTTGGCGGCCGAAGTGGCTGCCGTGGTATCTCGAGTCATACATCAACGGCGTGCACACACTCGGCAAGCCGCAGCCGTGGCTCTTTCCCATGTTTCCGTGGGCTGCGTTTTCATTTGCGGGGCTCGCGGTAGGATTTCTGCTGTTCAGTGACTGGGCGAGGAAGAATGAGGCGCGCGCGGCTCTTGCGTTTGGTCTCGCGGGCGTTGCGCTCTGCAAGTTTGCGCTTTGGCTCGATGCGCGGCCTGTACAGATCTATTCGGTGTACGATTTCTGGCACACCAGCCCGAATTTTCTGATGCTGCGCGTCGGCGTGTTGCTGGTCATCATCACGATCAGTTACGCGTGGTGCCGATGGGGGTTGCCGCGGGTGGCGTTTAGTCCGTTGGTCCAGCTTGGACAAACGTCTCTGCTGGTTTACTGGGTGCACATCGAATTCGTGTATGGGCGGTTTTCGATTCTGACGAAACATACGCAGACGATTCCGAGGGCAACCTTCGGACTGCTGATCATCTTTACGGCGATGGTGTTGCTCTCGATCGCGCGGACGAGGTTGAAGGGAAGGGGCGCGGAAATTTGGGCGGCATTTCACCGGCCGGCGCGAGCGGCATCATAACGTGCTGGGAGGCGTGCAAGCTGACGTGCGAAGGTACTTGAAAAGCCGAGGCTTTAAACTCATGGCGCTTCTGCTCCTGAGTGGCGCGCCGGCGATGGCGCAGAGCGCGAAATCCGGCAAGCCGGCGGCGAAGGCGGCTGCTGCGGACTCGAATAGTGTCGCTTCGATTCTGGCGCAGGCGCTCGATCGTGCAAACGGCATTAGCGACATGCAGCAGAAGTCTGCCGCATTGAGCAATCTTGTGAATGTGCAGATTCAGGCGGGCGACCTTGGCGACGCTCTGCAGACCGCCTCGTCGATTCAAAACAGCGATGTCCGCGCGCGCGCGTTCGCGCAAGTGGCCTTCGCGCGAGCCAAAGCCGGCGACTCCGACGCTGCGTATTCCGTCGCCGAGCTCGCGACACAAGGCGAAGCCACGGGACTGAAGGTTGCGCTCTCGGCGCACCAGCAACAGGACTACCGCAACATCGTGCTCAAGGCCATCGGAGCGGCGCAGGCGGCGCGCGGAGACGTCGCGGCAGTCCGGCTCACAGCGGCGAAGGGCACGACGTCGAGCGACATTGCGAATGAATATCTGCGTCTGATCGGAAAAGCGCAGGTGAAGGCGGGGGACCTCGCTGGCGCTGAGAAATCGTTCGTCGACTATATTCGCTCGATGCCGGATTCGGGCGCCGCGACGGATACCGGGAGTCTCGCGCTCGAATTGATGGCATCGTCGCAGCTCGAGTTCGACGATGTGGCCGGAGCGCAAGACACGGCTGCGCGCATTCACAATGGCGCGACGCAGGCTGCTGTTTTGGCGCGGATTGCGAGCGCGCAAGCGCAGACGGGAAATCGCGACACGGCGGCGAAAACTGCGACGCAGGCTCTGGCGAAGGCGCAGGCGTATCGCGATCTCTACGGCTTCGACAAGAGCCGCGCGTTGCTCGAAATTGTGAAGGCCAACATCGCAATCGGAGATTTCTCCGCGGCGCTCGGGATCGCGCGCACGGTTCCTGACGGGTTTACGAAAAGCCAGGCGTTCGCGGCAGTCGCGGTCGCGGAGGCAAAGGCCCGCGATCTTTCGGCCGCTTTGCAAACGGCCAATTTTATTGTGGATGACGCCGCGGCCACAAATCACGAAGACGCTTTGCAAGAGATTGCCGTGGCGCTGGCGGAAGCGGGAAATATTGCCGGCGCGCGGACGACCGCCGCGGCGCTCCCGAACGATTACGATACGAGCGATGTGGCCGGTGCAGTCGCGATCGCGCTGGCGCGCGCCGGAGATTACAAAGCCGGTTTGGCGACGGCGGATACGCTACTAGATACCGACCGGCGCGCGTGGTCGTTCCGGATATTTGCGGTGCGCGGGATCGCGCGCGCGCAGGCTGAAGCAGGCGATGTTGCGGGCGCAAAAGCATGGATTGCGACGTTGAATTCGCCGGCGCTTGAAGCAAGCGCACTGATGGGCGCCGCAGAAGGACTTATGGCGAAACCCGGGCGGACCTGATCGCGCGTCCTCGTTTGTCACGCGCACGGCACGAACGGAAGGCGCCGAGATAAACCACACGATAAAGATTGATTCAGCGCGCTCTACAAGGCGGCAAGGGAGCGTCTATTGCGGCTGGCTGGCGGGACGCGCTCGGAGCTGCTGCGGATGAGACGGGATTCGCGGCGTCGGTAGGTTTCGCAGGGAGCTTGAAGACGTATTCGCCTGGGCGCGCGAGGCCCATGTCTTCCCGAGCAATGCCTTCGATAGTTGCGGGATCCGACTTCAAGTCTTTGACGCAATCCTGCAATTGGCGATTCTCGTCGTTCAGCTGCTTGATTTCCTTCTGAATCGCAGCCGCTTCTTTCTGCGAGCGGCGCATCGCCAGAACTCCGTGTGTTCCGAAGACATCCTGCAAGAGAAGCAAAATCAGGCCGAGGAACAGAATGACGCGCATATTCTCGCGAACATATTCGCGAAGCTGCGCGCCGAGACTTACCTTGTGATCCACTTCTGGGTCTCCGCGGCCAAATAGTGCGCCGTTTTTTCAGACGTCGACTCGGAATAAATCCGGACCAGCGGCTCGGTTCCGGACGGCCGCATCAGCACCCAGTCCCCGCCGTCGAGGATCAGTTTCAGCCCGTCGGTCCGATCCACTTTCGTCACGCGGCGTCCAGCCATTTCCTTCGGCTCAGCCTTCAAAATATCTTTCAGGCGCCGCTGGACATCTTTCTCGAGGTGAACATTCTCGCGGATCGGCCAGTATTCGCGCCCGACGCTGCGAAAAAGATCGGCGCGTTGCTCATGAAGCGATGCGCCGCGCGCCGCGATCATCTCTGCGACAAGCAGGCAGGCGAGAATGCCGTCCTTTTCGGGAACGTGGCCGCGGATCGTCAGGCCCGCGCTTTCCTCGCCGCCGATGGCGATTCTATCCTGACTGAGAAACTCACCGACATACTTAAAACCGACGGGTGTTTCGTAAACAGGCACACCCCGCTTGGCCGCAACGGCATCCACCAGATGCGTTGTCGCCACGCTGCGGGATGCGCCGAGCTTCCAGCCGCGCGATTCGATGAGGTAATCGAAGAGCAGTGCGAGAATGTGATTCGGTGAGATGAACGCACCGTCCCGATCGAGGATCCCATAGCGATCCGCGTCTCCGTCGGTGGCGAGGCCCGCAAGGGCCTTCTTCTCGCGCACCGCGTTCCGCAGCGGCTGCAGCATTTCATCAGACGGATCGGGGCCATGGCCATCGAAGAGAACATCGCGATTGGTGCGGATGGCAGTGACCGGGATGCCGTGGTCGGTGAGGACGCGATCGAGCCATCCGGCACCGCAGCCATGAACCGCGTCGGTGACGAACGCGCCCTTCACGGAATCGAGCGTGTCGAAGCGGACCAGCCCTTCCAGGCGCGCGAGATAGGGCTCGCGAATGTCAAGTGGCTCGAACGGGCCGGCGCGCACATCATCGGGTCCCTGGAATTCATCCGGCGAATATTTCGCGGCGCGCGCTTCGATATCCTTCGTGATTTCCGGAAGCGCAGGGCCGCCGTTCGGGCCTGAAAATTTCAGGCCGTTGTATTCAGCGGGGTTGTGGCTCGCGGTGATGTTGAGCGCGCCATCAAGCTTCCGGCGGACGACTTCGTAGCCAATCGCGGGGGTCGGTGCCGGAGCGCCGCACACGAAAACCGAGCAGCCACGCGACCGCAGAACCTGCGCGGCGGCGCGCGCGAAATCATCCGAAAAGCAGCGCGTGTCGTGGCCGACGAGAAGCGCGGGCGATTTATTTCGAGTCTTGCAGTGGTCGGCGATGGCGGCCGCAGCGCGGCGCACTCCTTCAAACGTGAAATCGTCGGCGATGATGCCGCGCCAACCGGAGGTGCCGAAATGGATCGCGTTGCTCGTCACGCGGCGCTATTGTATCTTGGCGCGCAAGCGTCGGCGACGGAAGTTTTGGTTTCTACGGAACGGTTGCGGCGATCGCACTCGGGGAGTGGGGATGACGGACAAGATTGTCGTGCTCCTGACATGCGGCTCCGCGCGAGAGGCGAAGAAAATCGCACGCGCGCTCGTCGAACTGCGGCTGGCGGCGTGCGCGAACATCGTCGGTGCGCCGGTCGAGTCGGTCTATCGTTGGAAAGGCAAGGTCGAGACGTCAAAGGAAATTCTATTGGTCGTCAAATCAGCGCGGCATAAGTTTGCGGCGATGCGGCGGGAAGTCGAACGCCTTCACAGCTATGATGTGCCGGAAATTATCGCGCTACCCATTGCGAAGGGTTCCGCGGCGTATCTGCGATGGTTGGCCGAATCGCTGTAGGACGCAGTCAAGAGCTTTTGACGGAACCGTCCGAGGTTAGATGTGTGCGAGCGCCTGGTCGAGATCGGCGATCAAATCTTCGACGTCTTCGATGCCGACGGAGATTCGGATCAGGCCGTCGGTGATACCAATCTCCCGGCGACGCTCGGCGGGAATGGACGCGTGAGTCATCAGCGCGGGAAGCGAGATCAGTGTCTCGACGCCGCCCAGGCTTTCGGCCAGCGAGCAGAGCTTCACGTGATTCAAAAGCATTCTCGCTGCGTCGAGAGAGCCGACGTCGAAGGAGATCATCGCGCCAAAACCGCGCTGCTGGCGCTTGGCGATTTCATGTTGCGGGTGCGACGGCAATCCGGGGTAGATGACGCGCTTCACTTTTTTGTGATCGTTTAGAAATTTGGCGACGGCCATGCCGTTTAAATTGTGGCGGTCCATTCGCACCGCAAGCGTCTTGATGCCCCGCGAAACGAGGAAGCAGTCCATCGGCGCGAGACCCGCTCCGGCGGAACGCTGGATGAAATAGATTTTCTCCGCATCGGCCGGACGGCTGAGAATCACGGCACCGCCGGTGCAATCGCTGTGACCGTTCAAATATTTTGTCATCGAGTGGACGACGATATGCGCGCCGAGAGCGAGCGGCAGCTGCAGATACGGGCTGAGGAATGTATTGTCGACAACGAGAAGCAGGTTCTTCTCTTTGGAGATTCGGCCGACCGCGGCAAGATCGGTGACGATCATGGTCGGATTCGTCGGCGTCTCGATGTATAGCATCTTCGTCTGCGGACGCAGCGCCTGAACGATTTTGTCGTTCGACGACGTGTCCACATAGCTGAATTCGAGACCGAACTGGACCAATAATTGCGTCGTGAGCCGGAAGACGCCGCCGTACACGGATTCGGACAGGATGCAGTGGTCCCCAGGCCGCAGCAGGCGGAATACCGAATCAATCGCCGCCATGCCGGAGGAGAATACGTACGCGGCTTGGCCGCCTTCGAGCTTGGCGAGGCAGCGCTCGAGCGCTTTGCGATTGGGATGATTGGTCCGCGCGTAGTCGTAGCCCTTGTTCTGGCCGAGCGCATCCTGGACGTAAGTGGACGTCTGGTAGATGGGCGCGACAATCGATCCCGTCGAAGGATCCGGCTCCTGACCCACGTGGATCGCGTCGGTCGAAAATCCCATAATGTTTCTCCTAACTCTCGCTGCGCCAAACTCGGCCGCGCATTCGATGCTCTCTGCTTGCGAAAAGAAGCTGAATTGCGCAAACTGATGCCGGTGCGTGAGCGCGCTTCCGGCCACGATACGCCTGTTCGGGGTTCGGGGAACTCGGAATCGGCAAGAGCCAGCGCCGCAGATTACAAATCGAAGTTAGCGCAGACGATGCGGGCAGTCAAATGAACGCGTGCGACCGGCCCATGGGCGACATCCAAATTGGCAGCCACTCATCGAGGCGCGACAGGTTGATGCTATGGATCGAATGACCTATGTGGCCGTACGAATTGCCTCGGTGTGCGGGCTCAGCCTCGTGCTTTTCAGCGCTATGAGCGCGCGCGCCGCAACCCAACCGAAACTACAATCGCAGCAATCTCCATCTGCCCAATCGGATACATCCAAGCCCTCGGGTCAAGCTGGCCAGACGTCCCAATCAGGTGGAACTGCACCGTCGGCCCAGTCAGGTCAGAACGCTCCCGAACAACCACAGCCAACGCCATCGCCAGAGACGAAACCAAAGAACGAGAAGAAGGACAAATCATCCGAAGACGAGCCGGAATCGAAGCTGAAGATCAGCGTCGTCACCGCAGATACGAATAAGCCCGTCGGCAACGCCAGCGTTTATATCCGTTATCCCGAGGGCCGCTCGTTTTTCACGCACAAAGAGAAAGATGCGGAGATGAATTTCAAGACGAACCAGGATGGATCCGTCAAGGTTCCGGATGTTCCGCGAGGAAAAGTGTTGATTCAAGTGATCGCGCCGGGATGGCACACGTACGGGAAATATTACGATATCGAGAAGGACGAAGAAGAAATTCAGATCAAGCTCGAAAAGCCTCCGAGTTGGTACTGATTTTGTTCGCACGAAAGACGTTCCTCTCGCGATTCTCGTCAGGTCCTCTTCGACATCACATTCGTTTTGCATATCGCGATAAGAATTGAATTCGCGTTGAACGCGGGCCCCGTTGCACAGAGATAGTGCAAAATGCATAGCAGGCTGCATTGACGGGCGTTTTTTGGGATGGATCAGGCGTTTTCCACAAGCTTTTCAACAAATTGTTGAAAACTTTCTCGCGAAATTAACAAGAACCAAATTTTCGACGGGCAATTCGGCGCGAAAATTGCAGGCGCGCCGAAAATTTGCCGGCAGCGGATTTCACCGGTCGCGAGCCGACCGACGGATGGCCGGCTCGTTGCGAAGTCACGTCCCATGATATGATTCGATTCCGATCGCCGAAGCCTCAGCCTCCATGAAATCTTTGATCGTGAACGCGGATGATTTCGGCCTCACGCCTGGGGTAAACGCCGGAATCGTGCGGGCGTGCCGCGAAGGCATTCTGACCAGCACGACGCTGATGGCCAACGCTCCGGCGTTCGATGACGCCGTCGCTCTCGCGAAAGCAAATCCGGGCATCGACATCGGTGTTCACCTGGTTTTGATTGGCGGTCGGTCAGTCGCGCCGCCGGAGGAAATTCCGTCGCTCTCGAAGAAGAACGGCGATCTGCCGGGGAGTTTATTCGAGCTGGTCGGGCGTCTTTCGGGCGGTCTGATTCAAAGCCAGGACATCGAACGGGAATTCCGCGCGCAGATCGAGAGAATCATCGCGGCGGGCATCCAGCCATCGCACCTCGACACCCACAAGCACACCCACGCGCATCCTATTGTTATGGAAGAACTTTTTCGAGTGGCCAGGGAGTTCGGGATCTTGCGGGTTCGCAAGCCGTTCGAGGAGACGCGCGTGGCTGCCAAGGTGCCGAATGCGGAGAGTCACCTAACGCAGCGCTTTTTGATCTCCGTGGCGGGAATGGCGGCGCCGGCATTTCGCCGGGGTTTGAAGGCTTACAGCCTGCGCGCCCCCGATTATTTTTTCGGCGTCACGCTCACCGGCTATCTTTGCAGCAGCGCGCTGCGCCACTTGATCTCGCAAATGCCGGAGGGTGTGAGCGAAATCATGTGTCATCCGGGTGTGTACGACGCGGACTTGCAGCAGACGTCGACGCGGTTGAAGGAACATCGCCAGGTCGAACTCGACGCGCTTCTCGATTCGGAAGTTGGCAAAGCTGTCCGCGACACGGGCGTACATCTGATGCCGTACCGGGACTTGAATTGAAAGACTTTGCACCGCGGTCACGGGAGCAATGAGAGAATTGCAAGGGATGCCGCCGAAATACTCCATCGTCGTTCCACTCCACAACGAAGAAACAAGTGTCCGCGAGCTACATGCGCGGCTGAGCGACGTCATGACCGGACGCTTCGAGCCGGTCGAATTCGTCTTCATAGATGACCACAGTAGCGACGCAACGGCTCAAATTCTCGCGGAGCTCGCCGAGCTCGATCCCCGCGTCGTGGCGCTGCGTCTTAAGCGCAACTACGGCCAGACGATAGCTCTCTCGGCCGGGTTCGACTATGCCGCGGGCGAAATAATAATCTCCATGGATGGAGACTTGCAGCACGATCCCGCGGATATCCCGGCGATGCTCGAAGCGCTCGATGCCAACGACGCCGACATCGTCAGTGGATGGCGCGAGAAGCGCGTCGACAATTTCCTCCTGCGTCGCCTGCCATCGCGCGTCGCGAATTGGACGATGGCCAAATTCTCGGGCGTCAATATTCACGATTTTGGGACGACTTTCAAAGTCTACCGACGCGACACGATTAAGGACATTCGGCTCTATGGAGAGCTGCACCGATTTATTCCGGCGCTCGCGGCGTGGAACGGCGCGACCGTCGTGGAAGTTCCGATCAAGAATATCGTCCGCCCGAGCGGGGAATCGCACTACGGCATCTCGCGGACCATCCGCGTGTTTTTCGATCTGCTGACGATTCGGTTTCTGCTTCGCTACATGACCCGACCACTGCAATTCTTCGGTCCGCCGGGCATTGTGGGCGCACTCGGTGGTGCCGCGATCCTTGGTTTCCTTTTTTTTGACAAAATCCTGTTCGGAGCTCATCTGTTCGAGCAGCACGGGCCGCTCTTGGTCCTCGGCATGATGTTGTTTCTCTTCGGCTTGCAGGTGCTGGCCGTAGGACTTATCGGCGAACTTCTGATGCGTACCTATTTCGAATCTCACCTGAAGCCAATTTATCGCATCGAACGAATGGTAGGAGCAAGCCACGTGACGGCCGGCCGGACGTAGAGACTTGGTACTTCGGTCGTTCCTCACGCCGCGCGCCACTGTAGCGCGCAGCATGTTCGGAGCGGCGATAGCTACCGGCAGTCATCGCGGGACGGGGGAGGAATGAAATGCGCAAGATCGTACTGAGCGCTCTCGGCTTCATCTTGTTGGCGACACTCGCTTGGGCGGCAAGTGATCCATGGAAAGACAAGCCTTATCAGCAATGGGATTCGAGGGATGTGCAAAGGGTCTTGGACGACTCGCCATGGGCTCGCGTCATTCGCGTCAATGCAGAGTGGAAAAAGGGTGCGAATGCCGGTGATTCCGCCGCTCCCGGCGTTGCGGGCACAGTTGCCAACGCGCCTGCCGCGTCGTCTCCCCCCAGTAGCGGCGGCGCGCAAGGCCGTAGTATGGGAGGCGGCGGAAGCTATGGCGGCGGAAGCGGCGCAAGCGGAGGTTCCACAATGCCGGATGCTGGCGGCGTCGTCGATCAGACACCCTCGGCACCGTTTGTGGTGCGCTGGGCGTCTTCACGGGTGATGCGGGAAGCGTTTGTTCGCGCGGCGGTCCTGGGAGGACAGATAAAGGAAGCCGATGCCGATAAAGAACTTGCGGTACCAGTCACGGTTTATCAAGTGGCTGTCGTCGGTCCGGACATGACGCCGTTTACGAAGGTCGACGCGAATGAGCTCAAAGCGGCGGCTATCCTCGAGACGAAGCGCTCCAAGCAAAAAGTCCCCGCCAGCGAGGTGACCTTGCAGAAAGGCTCCGACGGCAAGCCGAACGTCGTTCTTTTCTCTTTCCCAAGAAAGTTGGAGAACGGGGAACCGGCAATCGCTCCTGCGGAGAAGGGCGTCGAGTTCACCTGCACCATTGGGAAGGTGACTTTCAAGGCGTCGTTCGAAATCTCGAAGATGGCGGACAGCAAGGGAATCGACTTATAATCGCGGCAGTGGAACCGCATTTATTCCTCAAGCACAGGAGAAGCCCATGAAATTTGCTGTCCGGTTTGCAATCGCCGTCTTCATGCTCGCCAGTCTGGCGCCGGCAGGACAAGCGCAGCGCGGCTTTTTTCGACCGCCGGACATGCAGGGCGTCTGGAATCCCGTCGTCGGCGCGGGTGGCAGTTATGAAATCCAGAAAAGCGGCGGGACCACCACTCACCTGGACCTTTTTATCGCAGGCAAGGAATCGGTGGCTGGCAAAGATGGCTACTGGATGGAGATCGTGGCCGGAGATCCTCAGCAGAAGGGCACTTTTGTGATGAAGACGCTGACGGTAATCGACGGAACGAATACGCAGGTTTCGAGAGTGATCATGCAGATGCCGGGGCAGCAACCCATGGAAATGTCCCAGCAGATGATGGCGATGCGGGCGAGTAACGCCAAGACGGCTGACATACGCGCCCAGGGCCAAAGTCTTGGATCGGAATCGATCACGACTCCGGCAGGCACCTTCACGTGCGAACACTGGCGCTCGGGCGATGGTCAATCCGACGTCTGGATTTCAGCGAAGGCGCCGCCGTACGGTCTGATCAAATCCGTTTCCAAGCAAGGCACGACCATGGTGCTGGTGAAAATCCTGTCCGACGAGAAGGACAGGATTACCGGGACTCCCGTACCCCTCAATCCAATGAACATGGCCCGGCCGCAGCAATAGCCCGGCCGCTGGAATAGTGAAAGTTTGGAAGAGGCGCTCCATCCGGGGGCGCCTCTTCTTATTTCTCTTTGCCGCGGCTCAAAGCGCGCGTACGATTCTGACAAATCTTCGGGGAGACCGCCGGAATGGCTTCTACGGAGGACAAGTTTTACCGTGCGCGCATTCTTGAACGCACAGACATCGCACCCGACCTCTGGAAGATTCGCATCGATCCCGGGGGGCCGTTTCGCTACGTCGCGGGGCAGTACGCCACGCTCGGCCTGGATACGCCCGAGAAGCGCGTCGAACGCGCCTATTCGATCGTTTCCTCGCCCTATGAGGAGACGCTTGAGATCTTCATCGAGCTGATTCCGCAAGGCGAGTTGACGCCGCTTTTGTACAAGCTTCACACCGGAGCCGAGCTGATTATCCGCAAGATCGCCAAGGGGCGCTTCTCAGTCGATTTGCAAAGCGGGCGGAAGAATCATCTGCTTCTTTGCACGGTCACGGGTGTCGCGCCGTACATCAGTTATCTGCGTTCCTTCCATCGCGATTGGAAAGAGAAGCGGTTTGCTGGAGAGCATCGCTTCTACATAATCGACGGAGGGAGCCGCTCGTGGGAGCTGGCCTATCGCGAGGAGATCGAGCGGATCGCGGCCGAGGTTCCGTGGCTTACTTATGTCGCGACGGTCAGCCGGCCATGGGAGGATACGGCGTGGCGCGGAGAAGTCGGACGCGTCGAGGATGTGATCCGCAAATACGCCGACCTGTGGGGGCTCAACGGGCAAAATGCGACCGGATACTTGTGCGGCCATCCGCAGATGATCGAGCTCGGGATGGGAATTTTGAAGCGACGCGGATTTGCGAACGCGGCGTTGAAGCAGGAAGTGTACTGGGTGCCCGCGAAGTAAAACCGATCCACTCGGGCGCCCTGAGGCGCCCGGTGGACTGGAACGCGCCGCGTGGTGGGGCTAAAGCTTTGGGCCCGCGGCCGCGATCTGTTGTACGGCGTCGTCCATGGCGCGGAGCGGGGCGGAGACGTGCACCGTCTCGTTCTCGTCATCCACATCCACGACGATTGAGCCGCCGCGCTTTGAAACTTGCACATGCTCGCTCGGGTCTGTGACTTCGACGAGCGTTAGGTCGGGCATTTTCCCCATTTGCTGCATAGCGGCTTCTATAGTGGGCATCCACGGCCGAATCTGCTCTCCGGCGTCGCGCAGGTGCTCCGATGGGACGCAGCGCAAGCCGCCATTCAGCAGCAGCGCAGGCGCGAAGATCGAAATGTGCGTGCCTCCGGGATGCTTTTCTTGAACGCGGACGCTCACGAAACCCTCGCTGCAGACCATCGCACCGAGCGTCACGATCGTTCCGACTGCGCCCACCACCAGTTTTGTCAGCAGTATCACGGCTTTCTCGCTTCCTGGATTTCCTGAGGTTTGCGGCAAGTCACACCGCCTCCCCGCGGGAATCGGTTACGTCGACGAGCCGTTCGAGTCCACCCAGATGCGGACTTCCTCGGTCGCATTGTGAACGGTTACGAGAAGCGTATCGCCGGCGTCGGCCAACGCGTGGATGGCCGCGACGAGATCGATTTCGCGCTTGTCTGTCGGGACCAGAGCGTTGACGACGGACATGGGAATGGTGACGTCGACTTTTTCCGGGTTCTTCTCGCCGTCCTTCTTCGTCTCGTTGACGTGGACCACCAGATTGCCCTTGGATTTCGCCACGCGAACGTCTTCGGTGTCGCTCTTTACAGTGACGAATTCGTTGTCCGGCGCCGTGCGGACGGCATCGAGAATCGCGCGGAGGTCCACGTTGTCCATTTCAGCGTCTCCGATCGTGACCTTGCCGTCTTTCACGTTTCCTTGGTGAATCGTCGGTAGAATCTTCTCGGCGAGTGACAGCGGCAGATTGACGTTGACCGTTTCCTTGTTTTCTGAGTTGTTGACACGAACGTGGAGATATTTCTCCGGCGGCGCCGCAAACGCCCGTCTTGAAACGATTGTGCCGACAGCGATCGCGCCGGCCAAGAGACACAGGACCACACCCACCTTCATGGATATCCTCATCATGAACTCCTTTCAATCCTCTGGATGCATGTACGGAGAGCCTCATGGGAAAGTTCCATGGGATCGTGAGATTTCGAGGATCGCGGAAGGGCGCCGACGATCGGCAGAACGGGAATGAGCGAGCCGCAACCCGGCAAACGCCCGAGATGCGCTGGCCGTCAGGTGCCGAATCCAGCGGCTAACGCTTGAGCTTGAAATAAACGGCGGCGAGAGGAGGAAGCACGATTTTCAGGGAATACTGCTGATTGTTCCACGGCACGGACTCGGCACGAACGCCGCCGAGATTGCCGGCGTCGCTGCCTTCGTAATAAGCCGAATCGGTGTTGAGGCTCTCCTCGTAGAATCCGTGCTCAGGCACGCCGACGCGATAATCGCGGCGAACCACCGGAGTGAAGTTGCAAACCACGATGACGAAATCATCGCGGTTCGCGGCGCGGCGGACAAACGCGATGGTACTCGCATCGACGTCGCTCACTTCCAGCCACTCGAAACCTTTCCAGTCGAACTCCACCTGATGAAAGGCCGGCTCTTTGGCGTACAGCGTATTTAGATCGGTGATCAGGCGCTGAACGCCGCGATGCGGAGGAGATTGCTCGAGCTCCCATTCGAGTCCGCGCGCTTCCGACCACTCATGCCGGTCGGCCAATTCGCTGCCCATGAAGAGAAGCTTTTTCCCCGGGTGCGCGAAGAAGTAGCCGAACAGAAGCCGCAGGTTCGCGAATTTCTGCCAGTCGTCACCCGGCATTTTCGCGAGGAGAGAGCCCTTGCCATGAACCACTTCATCGTGTGACAACGGCAGCACAAAATTTTCGGTGAAGGCGTACATCATCGAAAAGGTCAACTCGTTGTGGTGATACCGGCGGTAAATGGGATCCTGGGCAAAGTATTTCAGCGTGTCGTTCATCCAACCCATGTTCCACTTCAGATCGAAGCCGAGGCCGCCGACGTACGTCGGTCGCGAAACCGCAGGCCATGATGTGGACTCCTCGGCGATCGTGAGCGCGCCGGGATGGCGGCTATGCACGACTTCATTCATGCGCTTCAGGAAGGCGATCGCTTCGAGATTTTCCCGGCCGCCGTACTGATTCGGGATCCATTCGCCCGCCTTGCGCGAGTAGTCGAGGTAAAGCATCGAAGCGACGGCGTCCACCCGCAGGCCGTCGGCGTGATACTTGTCAAGCCAGAACACGGCATTCGAGACGAGAAAATTCTGGACCTCATTGCGGCCGTAATTGAAAACGAGCGTGCCCCAGTCGGGGTGCGCTCCGCGGCGCGGATCGGCGTGCTCGTACAAGTGTGTACCGTCGAAGAACGCGAGGCCATGCGCGTCGCGCGGAAAATGTCCAGGCGTCCAGTCGAGAATCACGCCGAGTCCTTCCGCATGGCAGCGATCAACGAAGAGTTTGAAATCGTCCGGCTCGCCGAAGCGCGTCGTCGCGGCAAAATATCCCACGGTCTGATAGCCCCACGAAGGATCGTAGGGATGCTCCATCACCGGCAGAAGCTCGAGATGCGTGAATCCCATCCACTTTGCGTAGGGGATGAGTTGCCCGGCGAGTTCGCGATAGGTGAGCCACTTGCGGCCGTCTGATCCGCCGCGCCGCCACGAGCCCAGATGCACTTCATAGATCGACATCGGCTCGCGGAGGAAATCGCGCTTGGCGCGGCGCGCCATCCAGTCATCGTCTTTCCACTTGTAGCGATCGACGTCGTACACGATTGAGCCGGTTTTCGGCCGGACCTCGGCGCAAAAGCCGTATGGATCGGATTTCAGTTCCACTCGATTGTCCACACGAGACAGTATTTCGAACTTGTAGAGCTCACCCTCATCGAGCCCGGGCAGAAAAATCTCCCACACACCGGTAACGCCGCGACTCCGCATCGGATGCGCGCGGCCGTCCCAATTATTGAAATCGCCAACCACGCTCACGCGCCGCGCATTCGGCGACCACACCGCGAAATGGACGCCGCGTATGCCGTCGAGTTCGCGTACGTGTGCGCCGAGTTTTTCATACTTGAGGTAGTGCGTGCCTTCGTTGATCAGATGCAGGTCGAATTCCGTTAGCATCGGGGGAAACGAATAGGGATCGTAGATTTCCTCGATGCGGCCGTCTGGATAAGTGATCCGCAAACGATACATCGTCGATCCGATCGGTGTCAGTTCCTGGCCCGGTGGAGGCGCGGCAATGACGAGCGGCAGAATCGCGACGTAGAATCCATCCGGATGCACGCGCACGGCCGGCTGCGGCTCCCCGCGCCGGTCCCACACAATGCTGAGAGACGCGGTGCGCGGTCGGAACGCTCGAACGACCACGCAATTTCTTCCCGCGATTTCTTCGTAATGCGGGCCGAGAATGCGGAACGGCTCGGAGTGTTCGCCGCGGACCAGCGCCTCAATTTCAGGAGTGAGCGGATGTTGCGTTGACGGCCCACCGCCGCTCTTCATCTCAATCTTCGATTCGTCGGGCAAGAGGAGCCTTTGCGTTGAGCGATTGCCTTCGAAGTGCTTCCTTCATTCTAACGAAGCTGGTCGTCCCGTCCAAATATTCCGCGTGATGCAAGACCGCGTCGCGTGAATTCCGGCGCACCACGGACTGGCCGACACACAGCGTGTGCTCTGGACATGACGGCGCGACATGGATAGTCTTACGTCGTCCCTGGGGCTCGCGGCGGGGCAAATCTGCGAAGGAGAAATTTCATGAAGAATCGTATTTTGATGGGAACGCTGCTCGCCGCGTTCGCGCTCTGTCTCAGCGCGACCAGTGCGCACGCCCAGGAGGGAAGCTCGAAGGCGCCGAAGACGCCGTCCCAAGCCATTCTCGAAAACTGGAACGATACCGGCGGCAGAATCGTCGCGATGGCGCAGGATTGGCCGGAGGACAAATACAACTATCGCCCAAACGATCAGGTGCGGACGTTCGCGGATGTGCTGCGGCACATTGCGGGCTCGAATTTTGGCCTGATCAACAAGATCATGGACAAGAAGCTCGGCGACGAAAACGACGATCCCTCCGCGGAAACGTTCAAGACGAAAGCGCAAATCGTCGAATTCGTGAAAAAGTCGGTCGAAGACGGCGCAGCCGCGATTCATCAGGAAGGCGACGCCGGCATTCTGAAGAATCTTTCCGAATGGGTTGGCTACACCGAGCATATGGGCGAGCATTACGGCCAGCTCGTCGTCTACTACCGCAACAATGGAGTGGTTCCTCCGGAATCGCGCCCGAAACCGAAGTGACGATTTAGCCGCCACGAGGCTGAACGCATGAGAAGTCTTTCGACAGTTCTCGTCATGGTTGGGCTCGTGGGGGCAGCGATGTTCTCAGCTATGAAAGGGCAGGATCGCACGCAAGGCCGGTCGGTGGTCATGAGCCGCGGCGGTATCGTGGCGGCCGAAAACCCGCTCGCGGCTCAGGCCGGCGCTACGATCCTCGCGCATGGGGGAAATGCGGTTGATGCGGCGGTCGCCGCCAATGCCGTCATGGGAGTCGTCGCGCCGATGATGAACGGCATGGGCGGCGACCTCTTTGCCATCGTCTACGACGCGAAGACGAAAAAGCTCTACGGCCTGAACGCAAGCGGATGGGCTCCCGCGGCTCTCACGATCGAATTCCTCAATTCGAAAAACATCCACACGATGCCGGAGCAGGGCATTCACTCGGTAACAGTCCCGGGTGCCGTCGACGGTTGGTCCAAGCTCCTCAGCCGGTTCGGGCGAAAGAAGTTTACGGACGTTCTTGCTGCCGCGATTCACTATGCCCGCGAGGGCTTCCCCGTTTCGGAACGAACTGCGAACGACTGGGCCGCCGACGAGCGGCTGCTCCTCACCGACCCGAACGCTGCCAAGACCTATCTGCCAAACGGTCATGCCCCCGCCGCTGGCGAGATTTTCCGCAATCCCGATTTGGCGGCTTCGCTCGAGAAAGTCGCGGCGAACGGGCGCGACGCGTTCTACGCGGACGAAATTGGACGCGCGATCGTCGAAACTTCAAAACGCGCCGGCGGCAAATTGACGCTCGAGGATCTGAAGGAATTTTCGAGCGAATGGGTCGAACCCATCTCGACCACCTACCGCGACTGGACCGTTTACGAAATTCCGCCGAATGGGCAGGGAATCGCGGCGCTGGAAATGCTGAATATCATGGAGCGATTTCCGATCGGGAAATTCGGGCCCGCATCCGCCGACGCGCTCCACACGATGATCGAAGCGAAAAAGCTCGCCTACGCCGACCTGGCCCGTTATAACGGCGATCCGAAATTCAGTAAGATTCCCGTGTCGGGGCTGCTCTCGAAAGACTATGCGAAGTCGCGCGCCGCGCTGATCGATCCGAGTCGCGCGAACTGTCACGTCTCGGCCGGGACGCCGCCGATGGGAAGTGACACGACCTACCTTTCCGCGGTGGATGCGGATGGCAACATGGTTTCGTTGATTCAAAGCAATTCCGCGGAGTTCGGTTCCGGCGTGGTCGCGGACGGGACGGGTTTCGCGCTGCAGAATCGTGGCGCTCTTTTCACCCTCGATCCATCGTCGCCGAACGCCCTCGCAGGCCACAAGCGTCCTTTCCATACGATCATTCCCGGATTTATGACGCGCGGCGAGGAACGCATCGCTTTCGGAATCATGGGCGGCTTTAATCAGCCTCAGGCGCACGCGCAATTCGTCTCCAACGTCGCCGATTTCGGTATGAATATCCAGGAAGCTCTCGAATCGCCGCGTTTTACGAAATACACCTTTGAAGGCTGCGACGTGGAAATGGAAGACCGCGTCCCCGCATCCGTGCGCGCCGAACTCGAGTCGCGCGGGCACAAAATTGATTTGCATCACGGATTTTCATCGGATTTCGGCGGTGGACAGGCCGTGCGCCGTGAGTTCAAGACTGGCGTAAACTTCGGCGCCTCCGACCCGCGCAAGGACGGCGAAGCCGTCCCCGAAGCGGCGCCTGCAAACTAGAGAATTCCTACCAGTTCCGCAACTGTTTGCTACTCCATTCGCGCACAATATTTGACCTTCTGTTGTGAGTTGATAACCCTCGTGTTTTCTACGATTTTGGTACGAACGTACCATTGCGGCCCGAGACCTTCCCGCGCACCATCGATGTCGGGGTTCATCCCGGATTCCTGTGCTCGGAAGGGCTTCTGACGGACTCATGGGGAAAACGACTCGAGAGGACGAAGCGCAGTTGGAAGCAGCGCCTCCCATTGGGAACGCGACGTCATCCGTCCACGCTTCCGGAAACGGATCCAACGCTTCGCACGCAGGTTTGAAAGAGCCTGCCTCCAACGACTTTCACTTTAAGCATCTCTTCGCCAACAATCCTCTCGCCATGTATGTGTATGACGCGGACACGCTAGAAATTCTGGAAGTGAACGAATCCGCCATCACACAATATGGATATGCCAAGAAAGAGTTTGAAAAGCTGCGCCTGACCGATCTTCGTTCACCGCAGGAAGTAAACCGACCGTCGGCCTCGAGGGCCAGCGGGAATTCCGGCGCGCGCCGTGACGGCGAATGGACGCATCGCTGCAAGAATGGCAGGGAAATCATCGTCGAGCTCAGCACTCATCCGATCGATTTCGACGGCAGGAAAGCGGTCCTCGCAGTGGCGCAGGACGTCACTTCGCGAAAGCGGGCCGAAGAGCAGAGCGCCACGCATGCCGCATATCTGAATGCGCTCACGGAAAATAACCCCATCGCGATCGTCGTTCTGGACACGGACGACCGCATCCAGATGTGCAATCCCGCATTCGAGAAGCTGTTTCAATATTCGCAGGAAGAACTTCTTGGCCAGCGGGTGGACGCGCTTTTCGCGCCGGAAGGATTGGACCGCGAGGCGCGGGAGCTGAGCCGCCGGGTTGGCGGGGGCTCAACTGTTCGAGCCACGACACAACGCCGGCGCCGCGATGGAGCGCTGATCGATGTCCAGATCATCGGCGTGCCTCTGGCTGTCAATGGCCGGCAGATCGGGACATTCGGGATGTACGAAGACATAACCGAGCGAAGAAATGCGGAGCGCGCACAAAAAATCGCGGAAGACGGCCTGCGATCATTGTTCGAGAATGCGATCGAAGGAATTTTTCAGACCACGCCCGAGGGCCGCTATCTGAACGCCAATCCGGCGCTCGCGCGGATCTTCGGTTACGCGTCGCCGGCCGAGATGATGAACTCGGTCAGCGACATCGGCGCCGAGCTGTATGCGGATCCCGGATGCCGAGCGGAATTCATCAGCGTTATGGAGAAGCGCGACGTCGTCGAGGGTTTCGAGTATGAACTGGTTCGCAAGGACGGCGCGCGAGTCTGGATCAATGAGAACGCGCACGCGGTCCGGGACGACGCCGGGAAGCTACTCTACTACGAGGGAACGGTCGAGGATATCACCGCGCGGAAGCGCTCGGAAACGGAGCGTCAAGCAACGCTCGACATCATCCACAGCGTTAACGTCACAAACAATCTGGACGACCTGCTGGATTCGATCCACACCGCGTTGAAGAAAGTGTTCTATGCGGAGAACTGTTTCGTCGCGCTCTTTGAACCATCATCCGGCATGTTTCATTTTCCGTTCTTTGCGGACCAATTTGACGCGGCGCCGCCGCCGCAGGAAGTCGGGCGGAGCTGCACCGCTTACGTCTATCGTACCGGCCGCGCGATGCTCATTCCGCAGCCGGTGTTCGACAAGCTGGCCGAGCAGGGCGAAGTCGAACTCGTGGGAACGCCATCGCCATCGTGGTTGGGCGTCCCCTTGCGAACGCCGTCGGCGACGATCGGCGTGCTTGTGGTGCAGCATTATGAGGATCCGAACGCTTACACTGAGCGCGATCTCGAGTTCCTCGCTTCCGTCGGCGGACAGATTGCCCTGGCCATCGAGCGCAAGCGCGGCGAGACGGCATTGCGTGAGAGCGAGGCGCGCCTCCGCGTTTTGATTGAGCAATTGCCAGCGATCCTGTGGACCGTCGATCCGAATCTTCGCTTCGCCTCGGCGCTGGGCGCTGGATTGACGCGCCTGGGACTGCAACCCAACACAATTGTTGGGAAGACTATGGCGGAATTCTTCGAGACGTCGGCGCACGATTTCCTGCCGATTGCGGCACACCGTCGCGCGATCGCGGGAGAGCCCGTGACGTTCCACATGGAGTGGCGGGGCGGATCGTACGCGTGCCATGTCGAACCCCTGCGCGATTCGAGCCGTCAGCCGCACGGCGCGATTTGTATGGCGCTCGATGTGTCCGACCGCAAGAAACTAGAAGAGCAGTTGCGGCAGGCGCAAAAAATGGAAGCTGTCGGAAGGCTCGCGGGCGGCATTGCGCACGACTTCAATAATCTGCTGATGGTCGTCCAGGGTCACGCCGAGCTACTCACGGATCGCCTTAAGCCGGGTGAGCCACTTCGAAGAAATGCCGAGCAGATTCAGGAAGCCTCGCAGCGCGCCGCCTCGTTGACGCGCCAACTCCTTGCATTCAGCCGAAAGCAAATGCTCGCCCCGAGCGTCCTCAACGTTCAGACGGTCGTGACGGACATGGAGAAAATTTTGCGGCGTCTGATCGGCGAAGACATCGAACTGGTTTCGGTCAACACGCTGGACCTATGGCGCGTCAAAGCGGATCGCAGCCAGATCGAGCAGGTGATTCTAAATCTCGCCGTGAACGCTCGCGATGCGATGCCGCGCGGCGGCAAACTGACCATCGAAACTTCGAATGTTGAATTTGACAACAGCTACGCGCGTGCGCCGGTCGTTCTCGCGCCCGGCCGCTATGTCATGCTCGCCGTCACCGACAATGGATGCGGCATGGATGCCGAAACGCAGGCGCATATCTTCGAGCCCTTCTTCACGACCAAAGAAAAGGGCAAGGGCACTGGCCTTGGACTCGCTACAGTATATGGAATCGTCAAGCAGAGCGGCGGGTACGTCTGGGTTTATAGCGAACCGGGACAGGGCACCACATTCAAAGTGTATCTGCCGCGCGTGGATGAAGACGTCGCACCCAAAGAGCTCCGCCCCGGACCGGTCGCGCTTCCGCGCGGGACCGAGACGATTCTTCTTGTCGAGGACGAACAGGGTGTCCGCGATCTCGCCAAGGAATATCTCGAAATGAGCGGCTACACCGTGCTCGTCGCGGGAAACGGAAGCGCAGCCGTCGAATTGGTTTCCCAGCATGCCGGGCCGATTGACCTCATCATGACGGACGTGGTCATGCCTGGGATGAGCGGCAGCGAGCTTGCCGAGCGCATTTCCGCACTGCGACCCGGAATCCGCATTGTATATATGTCGGGCTACACCGATCAGTCCATAGTGCATCACGGAATTCTCAGCTCGGATGTTGTGCTCCTGCAAAAGCCATTCACTCTGAGCACGCTCGCTCACAAGCTTCGTGAAGCATTGGTTGCCAAGCCGCGAAGTTGAGCGTCCGCTCCCTCGTTACGAACGAACTCCGTCTTCATCGAACGCCCATTTTCAAGACTCTATACCCCGGTGGCGAATCCCCTGAAGTGTTCGTGATCGAAACGTGTGTTTTGACTCGGGACAGCGCCGATCAAATTGGAATGTGTGTGGCGGCCGAAAAAACGCGGTGTCAGGAACGCACAAGTCTCGCAACTCTAGCCCTTTGCGCCCAATAATGCGGACAAGCCAAGGTTCATTGGATCTTGGCGTCTTGCGTGCACTAACCTCTGCAGCCGTTCGCGACGGAACTGTTCCAAACGTCGCGACGCATCGAGCCCGGGGGGAATATGAGCGTGATCTTGAACGAAAGGGAATCAGGCAGTCGGGAAGCCAAGCAGGAGCAATCATCCAATTCGGAACGGCGGCTTTGGATGGCCGTGCTGTTGCAAGCGGTACAGGATTGGCAATCGCACAACATCCGCGCGCAACGCGAGGCCGAAGATTTCTTTTTCCACAGCACCGAGGATTTCGAGAGAGTCTGCCACGGCGCTGGAATGGATCCCGCGACTCTCCAATCCAAACTGAAGCGACTCTGCCGGACCCAGACTGGCTATCCACTGGCGCGTCTTGTGTACGCGTCTTGAGAACCCGACCACACTGCAGTTTGCAAATCATGATTTTGGCGCGGTCCATACGTTGCGATCGGACTCATCCGCCCGTCGGAGCGTTTGCTTGAGGCGGGCTCGACCGGCGTGGTCAAGTCCTTGCAGTTAGCTGGCGACTTCACAACTCGAATGCATGACAACACCTCGGGCGCAACAGTGGCCTTTGTTCCCGTCGATGGTCTAAGATGCCAGCATGCTGTTCCGACGTCGGCACATCCGCGCTGGCGCGTCGTTGTGCGGACGATTCGGCTCGGTCCCCGCAATCCGAGGTGAACTCGCGTGCTAGGCGCGCGTGCCATCGAAATTCAGCCTGAGGTGCAGCTTATCCTCTCCTGCGCGCGCACGCGCCTCACCGCTTCGCACACCGAGCGCATTCGCCGGCTGCTGCGTCCCGATCTGAACTGGGCAGCCATCCTCGCGCTTGCAGAAGAGAGCGGCGTTACCCCGCTTGTGTTCAGGCATCTCAGCAATGTTGGCGCGCGCGTTCCAAGTCTGTGGCTCGAGCGGCTGGAGAAGGTCACGCGCGCGAACACGATTCGAACGATGTATTTGACTGGGGAACTTCTGCGCGTGACGGAGCGTTTCGCCTCGCGCGGAATCCCGGCGATTCCTTACAAAGGGCCTGCGCTTGCCGCGCAGGCCTACGGCGACGTGGCGCTGCGGCAATTTCATGACGTGGACATCATTGTTCCGCAGCGCTTGATGGCCTCCGCCCATGAACACATGCTCTCGCTTGGCTATCGGGCGCGTTTTCCGTGGCCGCACGATGCGGAGCCGTCGAGCGTGAGGATTCCCGGTGAATACACGTACCGCGGCGGCAACAATCAAAGCCTCATTGAGTTGCATACCGAATGGACGATGCGGCACTTCCCGGTTCGACCTGATCTCGAAGCGTTGGGCAAACGCCTGGTGAGCGTTTCGCTTGGGGGCCAAAGCGTCGCTACATTTTGTGCGGAAGATGCGCTGCCGATACTGTGCATCCATGGCGCCAAGGATTTTTGGGAGAGGCTCTCCTGGGTGGTCGACATCGCCGAGTTGATTGCAACTTCCAGCGGATTGAACTGGAATGCGGCATTTGAGAACGCCCGGGCATTGAAGTCGGAGAGGATGCTGCTGCTGGGTTTGACGTTGGCACACAACTGCGTCGACGCGCCGCTGGCCCATTCATTCGTCGAGAGGCTTGAAGCCGACAGCGTCGTTACGGACCTTGCGGAGGAAGTTAGCCGGCGCCTTCTTTCCGGCGGCAGGACTTCCTGGCACGCCAAAGATCGGTTCCGATTTCGCTATCGTCTGATGGAGCGACCGACCGATGGAATCCGTTATGTATGGCGCTTGGCAACGGCTCCGGCCGAGGACGAGTGGTCCGCTGCGCAGGGAAGCGCCTGGTCCGCCCGCATTCAGGCTGCGCTTCGGCCGCTGCGTTTGCTCCGGCGGCACGGCGTCGCCGTTTCCCATCCCGACAAAGGACCCTTCGAAGTGTCCTGACAACGCTCGGAGGTTCTGCGTCCCGCTCCGCATTACATCATTTGATCTGTTTATTAAACAAAATACATGAATTCGTGCTTTGAGCTGTACGCCGACCGCGGCTACAATAGCCCGCGCTTTTCATAGATGGCCAACAGCTCCAACCCGCAATTGACTCGCGGCTTCGGCCTGCTGCAGGCCACCGCGCTCAACATCACCAACATGGTCGGCGTCGGCCCCTTCATCACCATTCCTCTTCTGATGGCGACGATGAACGGCCCGCAGGCGATGCTCGGCTGGGTCACCGGCGCGGTCATTGTGATTGCCGATGGTTTCGTCTGGAGCGAACTCGGCGCCGCTCTCCCAGGCTCCGGAGGCAGCTACCATTTTTTACGCGAAGCGTATGGCCACGAGACCTGGGGCCGGCTCATGGCCTTTCTCTTCATCTGGCAATTCGTAATCAGTGGCCCGCTCGAAATCGCCTCCGGCCTGATCGGATTCGGCAATTATACGGCGTATCTCTGGCCGGGTCTGACGCTGCGCGGGCAGCAATTTGTCGCGGCGGGCGTCGGTGTGGTGGTAATCATTCTACTCAGCCGGCAAATTCAGTTTCTCGCGAAGCTGACGGTGACGCTGTGGATCGGCACTGTCGCGACGATGCTCGCCGTGCTAATCGCCGGCTTCCCGCATTTCAATCCACATCTTGCGTTTGATTTTCCGCCGGGCGCATTCGCCTTTCAGCGCGGGTTCTTTCTCGGCCTGGGCAGCGCGACGCTCATCGCGGTTTACAATTACATGGGCTATTACGACGTCTGCTACATCGGCGATGAAGTGCGCGATCCGGGCCGTGTGATTCCGCGTTCAATCCTGATTTCGATCGCGGTCTGCGCCGCCGGCTATATCGCCATTCATCTGGCTCTGATCGGCGTCGTGCCCTGGCGCGAGGCGATGAAATCGAGCTTCATCGCTTCCGAGTTTATGGAGCGGCTCTACGGCCGGGGCGCCGCGATCGCTCTTACCGTCATGATTCTCTGGACCGCGTTCGGGTCCGTGTTTGCTCTTCTTCTTGGCTATTCGCGCATACCTTACGCTGCCGCGAAGGACGGCTACTTTTTCCGCGCGTTCGGCAAACTTCATCCTACCAAAAATTATCCGCAGGTATCGCTGCTGGTACTCGGCGCGGTTTCGATCGGAGCGGCATTCTTTAGGCTGGATATAGTCATCAGCGCACTGATTACCACGCGCATTCTGGTGCAGTTCCTGGGCCAGGTGTTTGCGGTGCCCATGCTTCGGAAGAAGCTCCCGGATTCCGCGAGGCCTTATAAAATGTGGCTGTATCCGCTGCCCGCGATCGTCGCATTTTTCGGTTGGGCGTTTGTTTTTACAACTTCGGGTTGGCGTTATGTCGGCATCGGCCTGGCAACTCTGGCCGTCGGCATCGGCGTCTTCCTGGCGTGGGCTGGGTATACGCGCACGTGGCCGTTTCAAACAACCGGCGAGTCCGGCCCTATCGGCTGAGATTTAGGCGACGTTCGGCGGCAGGATGGGCCGATGCGACCCGGAACGAGCCGCGGCCTCAGACCTACTGCTGGTTCGCGGAACTCACATTCCATCCGCTCACTTCTAAAACCGGCGTAGCGGTTCCCGAGTCGCTCTTGCGATAGGTCGCCTGGACATCGCGCGACTCGCCGGGGAGCAGTGCGAAGTAGTTGTCGTCCCACAGAATCGGGAGCAACTCTTCGCCGCCCGTGCCGCGCGTGAGCCTCAAATGGACCAGGAACGCCAAGTGATCGCCGGGATTTGAAATGTGGATCTTAGCCGTGTCCTCCTCCCGGCCATTTTCGACTTCGAGCGAGTAGACCAGGTTCACGGGTGCCAAGCGCGCGAGAGAATGCAGATCCGCATATGCCTTCTCTGGTGTGTAGTACCAGGCGTAGCCCTCCTCGGCAATGACGTCCGGCTTCGTCGAAAGCCAATAGAAATTCGAGCTCAAGGTGGCGTTCGTCGAATCCCGCAACGTCAGCTTTAGAAAATATGTGGTGGACAATCCAGGCACGTCAGGAATCTTGAATAAGCGCGCGACGCTTCCGGCCTCGGCGTCCAGCGATTCATCATGCGAATACATTTCCTTGGCGTTAATGTCGTATACCTTGGCCGTGACTTTTAGCCCCGGGTGGGACTGCAGCTCATTGTTCACGACGTCCACGGAATGATCATCGTAGGAGTATTGAACGTGCAGAGGTTCGCACGCTATTTTCGTTCCGAAGTAGCCACCGCCAGGCCGTAGGTAGAAGTCGTACAGGTGCCAGATCATCGATGGCCATGCGTTGTTGAGCATCCACTGGATGACGCCCGTCGCCGTTCCGCGATTGCGTCCAAAAGCTTCGAACATCGCCCGTTCGGCCTCGTAAGCGCTCGCCTGTGATTTCCATTCGTAGTCCGCGAGATTCTTGACCGGGCCGTAGCGCTCGACGAGCGCGTCGTTATACAGCCTCACGTCTTTGAACTGCTCCCCGCCGGCGTGAAAGTCCCAGAATTCATTCGGGGGCCAGAGCTTATTATCGGGAATCATTTTCTTTAGGCTATCGATGGGCGGGATCGCCGGGCCGGGACTCGTTTCGGTGTTAAAACCAAACGCGCCGCCATGCTCGGTGTCATCGAGCCAATAGTCGGGCGGGACGTAGTCGTATGGGCCGGTCATCTTTACGCCGGGTTCGCCGGTCACGGAAGTTTTCTTCTCGCTCGCCGACGAGACAATCGGTTTCGGCCAGTGCGCTTCCTTCAGCACCTTAAGATAGGCCTTCTCTATTTCGGCGGGCGGGGGATTGTCGCTCCCATTCAGCCACGCAAAAACGCTCGGATGATTCCGCAAGCGCAAAACCTGATCTCGCAGGGAAGCCGTCGCAATGGTGCGTTCGTCCGACTTCCATTTTCCCCATTTTTCCCAATGGTCGCAGCAGCACCAACCGGCCATCACCAGGATGCCGTAGCGGTCGGCGAGATCGAAGAAGGCGTCGCCCATTAGTTTTCCTTCGAGGCGAACGGTGTTCAGATTCATGCCACGCACGTACCGGAAATCGTCTTCCCAACGTTGCGGATCCTGATGGAGAAACATGTCCGGCGACCAGCCGCCGCCGCGGATCAGGACATCTTTGCCGTTGACTGAAATCTGCAGATGGCCCTGCGGCGTCAAGCGGGAGGTGATTTGATCGATTCCAAACCTCATCGCCACCCGATCGGACGGCTGGTCGCCGATATCGAATTCGAGGTGCAAATCATAGCGATCCTGCGCCCCCATCTGGTATGGCCACCAGATCCGCGGCGCCGCGAGATTGAGCTGTGAAAATTGGTCGGGCGCAAACGTGATTTCCTTGCTTTCGTTCGCGGCCAGCGAAACCGGCTGCGAAAACTGAATGTCTTCGATGGTTCCCCGAAGGACGCCCTGCACGGCCCCAGAACTGGCGTTGTGAACTTGAGCGCGCACGGAGAGATGAGCTACGTCAAGACTTGGGAGATCGAACTTGGTCTCCACTTGCGCGTTTCGCACGGCGACAGGCCCACTCGCGACGAGAAATACGTCGCCCCAAATTCCCATGTCCTTGTCCGGGGGAAGGGGATTCCAATCGACGAACGTAACCGCCAGATCGTGCGGCGTCGGCGGAAAAACTTCGATTGCGAGGGCATTCGGTTGCCCAGCCGCAATTACCCGGCCCACTTCAAATTCGTAGCGGCGGAACGCCCCGGCGACGTCTTGGGACTTCGCGATCTGCTGGCCATTGAGCCAGATGTTGGCGCGGTAGTTGATACCCCGAAAATTCAGCCAGACATTCTTGCCCTGCCAGTCCGCCGGGGCCAGGAACTCCGTCCGATACCACCACGAGACTCGAAACGGGCTGTCCTTGGGCATCTCCTCGTTCGAAAAATTCGCGCCGATCTTGTAACCCATCCCCGGATATTGCCGGAGGTTCATGCCAAAATTAGGATCGGGATACACGTGATTGTCGACGAGCGCGGACACAACGGTGTTTGGAACAGTCGTGGAATACCAGTCCTGGGCGCCGAAGCCGGGCCGCGAGATCACCGCGCCGGCAGAATTAATTTTTGCAGAAGACTGCACC
Organism: uncultured Acidobacteriota bacterium; assembly: GCA_963771905.1. Classification (GTDB taxonomy): domain Bacteria; phylum Acidobacteriota; class Terriglobia; order Acidiferrales; family UBA7541; genus Palsa-147. The sequence continues at coordinate 9,099 of CAVYVI010000003.1, read as the reverse complement.
GACCAACGGGTTTTCAGCGCGAGCGGTGAGCTCTCGGTCGATTGCGCGAGCGTCCGCACGGGGCACAGCGCCGCAGCTGCGAGCAACGCGAATAACGCAATTCGGGAAGCGCCCCACCTTCTGGCTACCGCGATTCGAGCGATGAATGCCCGGTTCGGCGCTGCGTGAACTGTCATGTGACCCCCTACACATAGTGGAAGTTAAGAAAGCGTATTCTAGCATTCGCGGGCAAACCCGCTAGCGTTTAATAAACGTTTAGCAGAATCCTGGAGCTTGATACTGTATCACCGCCATTTATTGACGTAGCCTGAGAGGTCGTGCAGTTGTCCCGGGCTAATCCGCGGATTCTGGCTGCGCCGTAGAATCCGTTGCAACGGGCCCGCGCACCCGCCGCGGAATTAGGCGCTCCTGAAAGGTTTTCAGCAGAACATACAGCACGGGAATAAAGATTAGATTGAGCGTCGTCGCCGCGATCATTCCGCCGAAGACGGTTGTTCCGACGGACTGGCGTCCCACGCGCCCCGCGCCTTGGGCCAGCACCAACGGCAGGACGCCCAGAATGAAGGCAAGGGAAGTCATTAGGATCGGGCGGAGGCGGATGCGCGCCGATTCGATCGCGGCATCAAAGATCGAAAGGCCGCGGTCACGCAGTTGCTCCGCGAATTCCACGATCAAAATCGCGTTCTTACTCGAGAGCCCGATCAGCATTACCAGCCCGATCTGGCAGTAGACGTCGTTCTGGAGCCCACGCAGAGATTGCGCGATTAGCGCGCCGAGCAAAGCCATGGGAACGGCTAGAAGGACGATAAAAGGCAGCGAAAAGCTTTCGTATTGCGCCGCGAGCGTCAGGTAAACAACCACAATTCCGAGGCCGAAGAGAAGCGCCGCGGTCCCGCCCGATTGCAGTTCTTCAAGCGAGAGCCCCGTCCATTCGTAAGTGAAGCCACGCGGCAGAACCCGAGTTGCTAGCGCATCCATGGCTGCGATTGCCTGGCCCGAGCTTTCGCCCGGCGCTCCCGATCCGTCGATCTCTGCCGAGCGAAAGAGATTGTAGTGGCTGATCACTTGCGGCGTGGCGACCTGCTCCACGTGAATCACGCTTTGCAGCGGAACCATCGCGCCTGAGCCTGCCCGGACGTAATACTCCTGCAAATCGGCGGGCGACGAGCGAAATTGCTTGTCCGCCTGGATGTAGACGCGATACGCACGGTTGTTGAAATCGAAGTCGTTCACGTACACCGAGCCCATGTAGACCTGGAGCGCGTCGGTGATCTGATTCAACGGCACGCCGAGTGCTTTGGCCTTGTCGCGATCGAAACTCACGACATATTGGGGATCGTTCGCCGTGAATGTCGAAAACAGACCCGTAAGATCTTTGCTCGCATTTCCTTGACGGACGACTTCATTCGTCGCGGCGGACAAAGCCTGGACCGAGTTTCCGCCCAGATCCTCGACGATGAATTGGAACCCGCCAAAATTTCCAAGTCCCTGCACGGCGGGCGGCGAGAACGGCACCACAATCGCGCCGGAGATCGCGCTGAGCGGGCCACGAATGCGGTTGATGATATTGTCAGCCGAATGTGCTTCACCCGGCCGCTTGTCGAAGGGCGCCAGAGATGCAAACATCAGTGCCTTGTTCGGCGCAGTGCCTCCGAAACTGAATCCAGCGACGCTGAACGCCCCGTCGATTTCAGGAATTTTGCTGAGAACCGCTTCCGCCTGTCCCGCGATGTTTGTCGTATAAGCAAGCGACGCGCCCTCCGGAGCCTGAATGGCGATCACGAAATAGCCGGCGTCCTCGTCCGGAATAAATCCACGAGGGACTCTCTGATACACAAGAAAGGTCAGCCCCAGCCCGCACCAGAACAAAATCACTGCGGCCCATTCCCATCGCAGGATGAAATGCAGTGCGGCTTGATAACCGCGCGTAAGCCGGGCCATGCCGGTGTTAAACGTCGTCAGGATTCGACCAACTTTCTGTTCCCGGTGGCCGAGAAGAAGCGCCGACAGCGCCGGAGTAAGCGTCAGCGCGTTAAACGCGGAAATCGACACGGAGAAGGCAATCGTCAGAGCGAATTGGCGAAAGAGAATTCCCGTCGTGCCGGGGAAAAAGGCCACCGGCACGAACACGGCCACCAGCACCAGAGACGTCGCAACCACTGCGCCGGCGACTTCGCCCATCGCGATCGATGCGGCCTTGTGGGCGTCCTTCACGCCCTCGGAAATATGCCGCTCGACGTTTTCAATCACCACGATCGCGTCATCAACCACGAGGCCCGTCGCGAGTGTGATCCCGAAAAGCGTCAGAGTATTGATCGAAAAGCCCAGAATCTTGATGAACGCGAACGTTCCGATCAGTGAGACAGGGATCGTCACGGCCGGGATGATTGTCGTCCGCCAGTTCTGCAGGAAAATGTATATCACGAAAATAACAAGAATGATTGCCTCGAGCAGCGTATAGAGGACGTCTTTGATGGATTGCCCGATGACCGTTGTCGAATCAAACGCAACCGCCGCTTTCATTCCGGGCGGGAAGCGCTTCGAAAGCAACTCGAGTTCCGCCTTCGCGTCCCGGTCGACGTCCAGCGCGTTCGCTCCGGGCAATTGCGTCACTCCGAATCCGACTGCGTCATGACCATTGAAGCGCAAATTTGAGCTGTAATCCTCGGCGCCAAGTTCGGAGTGTCCGACATCCTTCAGCCGAATCAGCGTGCCATCCGTGCCCGTTTTGAGAATGATGTTGTCGAATTCCGAAGGTTCCGTCAGCCGCCCGACCGCGCGCACGCTAATCTGGTACATCTGGCCCGGTATGGACGGTGGCTGCCCAACTTGGCCTGCGGCCACCTGCACATTCTGCTCGCTCAGCGCATTCACAACATCGGTCGCGGTAAGCGCGCGGCTTGCCAGACGCGTCGGATCGAGCCAGATGCGCATCGAGTATTGCCGCTCGCCGAAATTGATCACATCGGCGACGCCCTTCACGCGCTTCAAAGCATCGCGGACGTACAGGTCGATGTAGTTGCTGAGGAACAGGCTGTCGTATTGGCCGTTCTCGGCATAAACGCCGGCGCCGAAAACGAATCCGCTGGCGCCCTTGGTGATCGTGATGCCCGTCGTCTTCACCTCGTTGGGCATTCTCCCGAGCGCGGTGTTGACTCGGTTCTGCACGTCCACGGCGGCGAGGTCAACATTTCGTGCGATATCGAATGTGACCGTGATGTTGCACGATCCATCATTGCCGCTGGCTGAAGTCATGTATTTCATGCCTTCGACGCCGTTGATCTGCTGCTCGAGAGGAATCGTGACGCCCGATTCAACCGTTTGCGCGTTCGCGCCGTTGTAGATGGCCGACACGGTGACCTGAGGCGGCGCGAGGTCGGGGAATTGCGCCACCGGAAGTGTCGGGATCGAGACCGCGCCCGCAAGAATGATCAGCAGAGCGCAGACCGTCGCGAAAATCGGTCGCTTGATGAAGAAGTCTACAAACATTCGTCAGGTCCGGGTGACATCAGGCTCGCTCAGGAATGAGGGACTCCCGCGGGAGCGTTGGCGTTCGCCGAAGATTCGGTGACGGGCATTCCGTCCACGAGAATCTGGGTCCCTTCGACGATGACGTGATCGCCGGCCTTGATGCCGTCGAGCACCGCGTAGCTGTTGCCGATAAGCTGGCCGAGCTTGAGCATCTTCTGGCGCGCCACCGTCTTTCCACTGGAACTTTCAGCGACGAAGCCGAAGTATTGCCCGTTGATTCGTGAAACCGCGAGGACTGGAATTGTCGGCCCTTCATGCGTTCCCCAAATAATTCGTGCGCGCGCAAATTGCGCCGTGCGCAGTAAATCCTCGCGGTTGCTCACCGACGCCTTCACGAGCACCGACTGCGTCGACGGATCCGTCTGTGGCGAAATGAAATCGATCGCCGTCTTGCCGATCACTGCGCCGGTGGGATCCAGTAATTCGACGGGCAGCCCCATCTTCAATTGGTCTTCATTTTCGACCGGCACCGAAATGTACGCTTCGAGACTTCCCGGCTCATCCACTGTCGTGAGCAGCGTCGTATTTGTCACGCGGTCCCCGACGCGCACCGGGATGTCTCCGACGATTCCATCCGTTGGCGCAACTACACTGTAATAATGGAGTTCAACGCGCTGCTCACTCACCTGCGCTTGAAGTGATTCGAGCTGCTTGTCGGCCGCATCGTAGGTTGTCTGCGCCTGATCCAGGTCCTGCTTCGCTACTATACCTGCGTCGTAAAGCTCCTTGGTTCTCTCGAACTGAACCTTTGCGTATGCGACGTTCGATTCCTGCGCGAGGCGCTCCGCTTCCTGGCTTTTCAGCGTCGCCTGTTGTTTGAGCGGATCAATTTCCATCAACGTCTTTCCGGCCTTCACGTGGTCGCCGGATTTCACGAAAATTTCCGTGACGAATCCCTCGACCTGAGGATTCAGCGTCGTAGAATGCCGCGACTTCAGAGTCGCCAGATATTCCGTTTCGTCGGGAATGGCGACGTTTTGCGCGATGCTGGTCTTCACCGTAATCGATGGCGGCGGCTGACTAGCCGACGGGTCCTGCTTCCCGCAGGCCCCGAGAAACACCAATGCTGCGACGAGTGCCAGGCCACCCTGCACCATCCCGCGGCGGTTCAAGGGCGAACAGGCGTCTAAACTGTAGGTACAAACGGCGTCGATCATTTTGAACCAAGGCTCCCTGAAGGGGAGCACTCATTCTAGGACATTCGGACGCGGAACTCCAACGGCGCGCGCGACTTAGTCTTGGACGCGCTCGTCGCCACGAAGTAAGCGGCGATTCGCATCTCAGCTCCCGTAACGCACCAGATGCAGACGCTCGCTCGGCGCACCTGAGATAGTTGCTCGATTACTCGCATACTCGGCCCGGAATTGTCACGCGTCGCGACGAATTCCGTCACCAATCGAAAAGTTCAAGACGAATTGATGCACCGGCGCCTCACCTCCGGAGCTCCGCCGAACCGCAAATGACTGTCAATAAATCACTTCCACCGGGTGAAAAGTCGGGTTCGCCAGCGGTTCAACTTGGCACGCCCCATGCTGATTCTTGCTTGGCGTTTCTGGCCCGTGTCATCGGGAAATCGGTAAACGGGAACAGTCTAATGGCGCAGTACAGGTTTACAGCGGGCGTCGTAGTTATGTCGTTCCTGTTGCTCCCGTCTGTGGCAGTCGGTCAAAATATCGAGCAGGAGGCGTCGCGCTCGGTGAAGACCCGCGTCGAGCCGGCTTATCCCGCTCTCGCCAGAGAAATGCACGTCGGTGGCCACGTGAAGACTGAAGCCACCGTGGCTCCGGATGGCACGATCAAGAGCATCCGGGTCCTCGGCGGGCATCCGCTTCTTGTCAAAGCCGCGACAGATGCGATTAAGGGTTGGCGTTACGAGTCGGCTCCGAAAGCTTCAACCGAGACCATCGAAGTTGTCTTCTCCGGTGCGATTAGCTAATCACGCATAACTCCGTCACACGATCAGTCATCTCCGCCTTCATTCCGATTTTTCACTCTGCCATTGCATCCTAGCCGTGCCCCGCGAATTCTTCTTGCGCGCGGTATTCACATTCACAGCGTGCTGTGTATACTCGCGGCATCTGAGTGAGCGCGCGGGCTGCAGTGGCTGCATGGCCTATCCCGTAACCGAGGATTTTGCGGTCGAGACTGGGGGCACACCTTGAATTTGCGGCGGTGGACCTGGATCGCTTTGACCGGTTTAGTCGTCTCGCTCGTCGTTCTGCTATCGCCATCTCGCGGCGCCGCCCAGGACGCCGCTCTGCAGGGTCTCGAAAGCAACTCCAAGCTCGATCGTCTCGCCCACCTAACGCACGTCCCAGCGGAAGACTGGCGGGTTCATCCGGGCGAGCTTCGCAACGGAGAAGACCCGGAACTCGATGATTCGGGTTGGCCGATCGAGAGGCCAGGATTCCACTGGGATTCAGGCATGGCATGGTTTCGCCACACATTTGAAATTCCGAAATCGCTCGAGGGCTACGATCTCACCGGCGCAACGCTGTATTTTGAGATGCAGATCTGGAGCGATAATTGCCCGCTGACGATCTACGTGAATGGATCGCGCGTGGCTATGGGAGATGATCTCGAACCCATCGTGCTATTCCGGCACGCGCAGCCGGGAGAGAAAATGCAGGTCTCCGTGAAGGCCGCGTCTCCGACCGGAACAGCGAGCACGTTTCACGATGCGATTTTGTCCGTGAAATCGGCGCCGGGCCGTCCCGATCCGAGCTTCATCCACGACGAAATCGCGGCGGGAAGAATCATGCTGGAGAGCGTCGCGGAAAATCGAGACGTCAACTTGAAAACGATTGATGCGGCGATTGGCGCGATTGACACCTCGGCACTGAACCGCGGAGATCAGACGGCGTTCGATCAATCGCTGCGTGCGGCGCAGTCGACTCTCGAGCCGCTCCGACCGGTTCTGGCGAAATATGTAATTCGCGCGACGGGAAATTCGCACATTGACATGGCATGGCTCTGGCCATGGACGGAAACCGTCGAAATCGTCCGCAATACGTTCCGCACTTCGCTGCAATTGATGGATGCGTACCCAGAATATACGTTCACGCAATCGACGGCGCAGGCCTCGGAATGGCTCGAGGACAAATATCCAGACATCTTTCACGCGATTCAGCAGCACGTGAAAGAGGGCCGCTGGGAGTTGGTCGGCGGCATGTGGGTTGAACCGGATCTCAACATGCCGGACGGTGAATCGCAGGTGCGGCAATTGCTGGTGGGGAAGCGCTACTTCCGCGAAAAATTCGGCAAGGACGTGCGAATCGGCTGGAATCCCGATTCGTTCGGCTACAACTGGCAGCTTCCACAAATCTACAAGAAATCCGGCATCGATTATTTCGTCACGCAGAAGCTGGGCTGGAACGACACGAACAAGCCAACGATGAAGCTCTTTTGGTGGGAATCGCCCGACGGCAGCCGCGTTCTCACGTATTTTCCGCACGATTACGTGAACGAAATCGAGCCGATCCGAATGGCCGAGGATTTTGCGGACGCGCGCGCGAAAGTTCCAAAGCTCGACGAAATGATGCACCTTTACGGAATCGGCGATCACGGCGGCGGCCCGACCCGGTGGATGCTCGACAACGCGCGCAAGTGGGAGGATCCCGCCGCGGTTTATCCACATCTGTCGCTGGGGACGGCGCAGAGCTTTTTCGACGACATTGAGAAAAAGTCCGCTTTGCTGAATCTGCCCGTATGGAACAGCGAACTTTACCTTGAATATCATCGCGGCGTTTTTACGTCGCAGTCCGAAACAAAAAAACATAATCGCGAAAGTGAAGAACTTCTGCTGAACGCGGAGAAATTCGCCTCGCTGGCGTATCTCGCCGGGGATGAATATCCGAGCAAGCCGCTGCTCGAGGCCTGGAAGAAAACTCTGTTTAATCAGTTTCATGATATCGCGGCGGGATCGGGCATTGCCGCGGTGTATAAGGATGCGGATCGGGATTACGACGAAATCCGCAACATCGGAAACGACGCGCTCGAGCACGCCCTCGGAACTCTGAGTGCGTTCGCGGACACGACCGGCACGGGCGCCGCCGTGATCGTATTCAATCCGCTCGCGTGGGGGCGCGACGACGTCGTCGAAGTTCAGGTCCAATTGCCCGATGCGGACCCGGTGAAAGCGCTGAAGGTGACCGACTCGACGGGCCGCTCGATGCCAGTTGAGATCCTCGCGTCGAAACCCGATGTTCACATCTTCACGATTCGATTCCTCGCGCGCGGCGTTCCGTCACTCGGCTATCGCGTGTTTCACGTTTTTGCGGCCCCGGCGGCAGACGCAAACCCGGCGCTTATCATTCACGGGATGTCGCTTGAGAATGAATTTGTGCGCGTAAAGATCGATCCACAAACGGGCTGCATCACGAGTCTGGTGGACAAGCGGAGCAATCAAGAAGCGATCGCCACGGGCGGATGCGGCAATCTCCTCCAAGCATTTCACGATCAGCCGAAGGATTACGATGCGTGGAACATCGACGCCGACTTCGAAAAGCAGAAGTGGGATTTGATGAAAGCGGAGGAGGTAAAGCTGGTCGACGAAGGTCCGCTTGCCGCGACGATTCGCGTCACGAAGAAGTTCCAGCATTCAAAATTCGTGCAGGACATCACCGTTTATGCGGGAGTGGCGCGCGTCGACATCCTTACCGACGCCGACTGGCACGAGAAGCATATTCTGCTGAAGGCCGCCTTTCCCGTGAGCGTGACGAACGACAACGCCACGTACGAAATTCCGTACGGGTCGATTGAGCGGCCGACCACCCGCCGGAACTCGATCGAGAAAGCGAAATTCGAAGTTCCCGCGCTGCGCTGGGCCGATCTTTCGAACGCGCAGCACGGGTTCAGCCTCCTGAACGATTGCAAGTACGGCTACGACGGCAAGGACAATGTTTTGCGGCTCTCGCTCCTGCGTTCGCCGGCGTGGCCCGATCCGCACGCCGACGAAGACCGCCACGAATTCACCTACTCGCTCTACCCTCACGCGGGCGATTGGAAGCAAGCACAAACCGTGCGTCGTGGTTACGAGCTGAACTATAGGCTGATCGCCATGCAAGTAGAGAAGCACGCCGGACCGCAGCGGCCCGAACATTCCTACTTGCAGGTGGATGCTTCGAACGTCGTTCTGACCGCGTGGAAGAAGGCGGAAGGTGACAATTCTCTCATCCTCCGGCTCTATGAATGGGCGGGAAAGGAATCGGATGTGAAGCTACGGTTGCCGACCGGCGCGCAGTCGGCCTCGGAAGCGAATCTCATGGAAAAGACGGAAGGGAATTTGCCGCTGTTGAACGGGGTCGTGACCGTGCACACGAAACCTTACGAGATCAAGACCGTTCAGGTGCACTTCGCCCCTCCCGCACCACCCGAAAATCCGATATCGCCGACAGCGCCGAAGCCCAAATCATGATTGAGGTGAGCCGTTTGCGGAAGACATTCGCAGAGAAATTGTCTGGGTCGAAGACGGCGGGCTGGGCCACAGAGCGTGCCACCAATGGCCCCGAGAGAGGAACCGCTATGACGCGATCTTATGATTCAAATGGCGGGGCCGACGGGGTTCGA
>CAVYVI010000002.1:0-181205 GCA_963771905.1 uncultured Acidobacteriota bacterium | reverse complement strand
GCGGGGCCGACGGGGTTCGAACCCGCGACCTCCTGCGTGACAGGCAGGCGTTCTAACCAAACTGAACTACGGCCCCGTTGTGATGAATCTCGTCGCTGAGAGCTGGTGGGCGATGTCCGATTTGAACGGACGACCTTCCGGGTGTAAGCCGGATGCTCTAACCGCTGAGCTAACCGCCCTGAATAACTTCACAATCTTATCGGAAGCGTCCAGAAGCGTCAACGTGGCCTTTTCTTGACACTCGGAACAGGCAGACAGTACACTAAATTGTTTCGAGCGAAGCTTGGGAGAATGCCTGCATGCTGCTGTCGCGCGATTACGTGGCGTACATGTCGAAAGAGATCGTGAAGCGCCTCGTCGCGGGAGAAATGATCGAGACGAAGGCAACCGACGCGGTGACGCAGCACGTTCGTCAGGCCATGGCCGAAGAATTATCCATCGAGGATCGCCTGAATGAAGAAGTGCGCGAGATTTTGAGCCAGCACGCGGAAGAAATGCGCCGCACCGGCGCTTCGTATCAGGAAATGTACAAAAAAGTGAAAGGGGAACTGGCGCGTCAGCGAAAGCTGACTCTGCGCTAGCTCGGGAGACGCCAACGAGGAGATGAGGCTCAGTCGCGAAAAGACGGTTCGGCTTTCGCACAAGATTATCGACGTCCTCGTGTCTCTCGATGCCGTGGAGTTTATCGAGGATCGCGACACCATTCGCCTCGAAGTTGTGAATATTCTCACGGCGCTGCTCAAGCTCGAAGAGCAGGTGGACACGGAAGTCCGGCTGAAGATCACTTCGCAGAAGCGGGAAATCCTCGAAGGCAGCGAGGAGTGGGATGTTCTGTATCGCAAATATTACGCCGAAGGGCTGAAGCGCATGGGCGTTGCCGAGGCCGTCGAGCGCTGAAAGTCGCGCCAATTCATATACGGCAATAAAAAAGGGGCGTCCGTCGCGGCGGACGCCCCAAAGCCTTTATAGCGCCGAATTAGTTGTCCGAGCGACGCTTCAGCACCGGCCGGTCGTCGTCGCCGCTCGAGTCTCCGCTCGAGGTCGAATCCGTGGTAGGAGCTGTCGCCGAGGGATCGGTCTTCTTCCGCAGCGTCGGCTTATCCTTGCCAGCCTTCTTTTCTTGGATCTTCTGACCCGATTCGATGGCGCCGAGGCGCTTTTTCACCAGATCGAATTCCGATGTTGTCACGATGTATTCATCCCGCGACGGAAGAATCGTTGCGATTTCTTTCTGCGAAGCCTCGATGCGGTCCGGGGTCGGCGGATGAGTCGAGAAGAGCTTGGGAATCGTACCGGGATGTTTCTTTTCGTCGGCTTCCACTTTCTCGAAGAAAGCCACGAAGGCGTTCGGATCGTAGCCGGCCTTGTACATATATTGCAGGCCGAGGTAGTCGGCTTCGCGTTCGGCATCGCGGCTGAACTTGAGGTAGGAAATGGGAATGAGGAAATTCAAGCCCTCGTAAATTCCGTAGCCCGCCCAGCCACCGGGGCCGAGAAGAATCAGAGGAATGGTGGCCATCTGCATGATGGTGCCCTTTGTCGCGTTGCGTGTGCCATGGCGCGCGCAGACGTGCGCGATTTCATGAGCCATCACGCCGGCCAATTCGGACTCTTCGTCGGCGCGGAGAACCAGGCCGCTATTAATATAGAAAAAGCCGCCCGGAAGAGCAAAGGCGTTCACCACATCCGAATCGATCACCTTTACCGTGAAAGGCACTTGGGCGTCGGAATTGCGAACGATGTTCTGGGCAACGCGATTGACGTATTCGGTCACCACCGGATCGGTGATGAATTTCGCGGTGCGATCAACTTCCTGCGCGAGCTGCTTGCCCAGAGCAATCTCGTGCTCCATGGAATACATGTCGGGCCCGTGGCCAACTTTTCGGTTGCCGATCGCGTTGACGTCAGATTCGCTGCCGCCTTTGACGTCTTTCGGCGTTGGACCCTGCGCATCGGCGGATGTCGAGGGCTGCGACGAGTCCGCCGGCGCTGTCGCCTGCGGCTGGTCGGGCGGAGGTGTTTGCTGCTGCGCGGACGTTTGCGATTGCTGCTGCGCAGTCTGTGCTTGTTGCTGCGTTTGCGCCTGCGATTGCGCGAAGGCTGCCGGGTAGACCAGCGCCATGGTCAGCAGGATCGCGGCGAATTCTCTTGCCCAGGTTCTCATGCAGCACCTCCAACGAGCTTTGGCAGGATTATACACCCGGAAACCAGTTTGCCCTGAACCGTTGGATGACATATGTCCTAAAAAGGGTTTCTTCTCGATCTGCCAAAAGATGGCAATCGTATTGACGCCCTTCGGGATTCTGTCTAAAGTCTGTGAAGACGATTATGCCGGTGCGAAAAATTCAGGTCGGGCAAGTTTGGAAGAAGAACGGGACCGGCGAAAACTTTCTGATTACTAAGGTTTACAACGAAGCGCTGGCGACGTTTGCGGTCTTGCGCAAAGCCGGTGCCGAGTCCGAAGCGCCACTCAGGATCCGAGTCGTGCGCGCCGCCCAAGGGCAGGATCTGCCGGGATTCTCGTTCACCCAGGAATCCGACGAGTTTTGAGCCTGACAAACCCGCTCGAAGCTAAATAGATCGCACCGGCAGCGTCACGACGTCATCCACCGCGCCAATCTCTCGCGTCAAGAACGGCTCCGCGTATTTCACGCCGATCATTTTTCCGTAGAAGCTTGCGATCAAATTCATCTCGCGTTCGAGTTCGTCGAGCGGAAGGTAAACTTTCGAGCGCTTCTGACTTTTGCTCGGCTGAAATTGCGATTTGTAGGCCAGGATTGCGCGGCGGCGCTTCTCAAATTGCTTCGAAATATCGACGGCGAAACTGGGCCGGATATTCTGATACACGGTCGAATAAATAATCTTGTGCGGGCGAAACGCCTCGCCTTCAAGCGGCATTTGCTTGAGGCCGGCAAGGAAGCAGCCTTCGTATCCGAGCTTTGAGGCGTTGTAGTGATCCGGGTGGCGGCCCTCCCAGTAAGGCAGAATCACGGTCGACGGCCTCAGCGTGCGAATCTTCACGGCAATTTTGCGTTTGTATTCTTCGTTCACTTCGAGACGGGAATCGGGCAGGCCGAGGTTTTCACGCAACTTCGTGCCCAGGATGCGGGCCGCTGCGGCCGCTTCGCGCGCACGGATTTCGGGCGTGCCGCGGGTTCCCATCTCGCCGCGCGTTAGATCAAGGATGCCCGTGTGGTAACCCATTTCCGCCATTTTGATCAGCGTACCGCCGCAGCTCAGCTCGACGTCATCCGGGTGCGCGGCAATCGCGAGCACATCGAGTTTCATGATTCCTCCAAGCGAACAGTGATTGTAGGTACGCCGCGCCGGGGCGTCAAACGCGCTATACGATTCACGCGCGTGTGTTGACACGCCTATCCTGAATGCTATGGTGAAGCCGCCGGCGCGATCGAAACGGGAGGGGGCTTCATGACGGAGACGCAATTGATGGGGAAGGTGGCGCTGGTGACCGGCGCGGCAAAGCGGATCGGGCGCAGCGTCGCGCTGCGACTTGCCGATGAGGGAGCCGATGTGGCTGTGAATTACGCCAAGTCGGAGAGCGACGCCGAGGAAGTGGTACGTGAGATTCAAGCGCGCGGTCGTCGGGCCATTCCGATTCAAGCCGACGTATCCAAGAAGGCGGACGTGGACCGCCTTATCGCCGCTATCGAAAGGGAATTCGGCCGGCTCGACATCCTTGTCAATAACGCCGGAATGTTTTTCTCCGCACGCTTCGAAGAGCTGACTGAAGAGCAGTGGGATCGCATCCTGAATACAAATTTGAAATCACAATTTCTGTGCGCGCAGGCGGCGGCTCAGCTTTTGAGACGAAATCCCGATGTGCCGGGCCATATTGTCAATATCTCGTCGCTCGGCGGTTTGCTCCCGTGGCCTGCGTATACGCATTATTGCGTTTCAAAAGCCGGCGTGATCATGCTGACGCGGTGTCTCGCGCGCGCCCTCGCTCCCAACATTCTTGTTAACAGTGTCGCGCCTGGCACGATTCAGTTTCCAGACGAGGCGCCCGATGAGGAGTACATCCGCCGCGTCCCGCTCCATCGCACAGGCACCGGAGAAGACATCGCTGATGCCGTCGCATTTCTCGTGAAGTCGGATTTCATAACGGGGCAGATTGTTCCCGTCGATGGCGGCCGAACGCTCGTCTGAATCCGATCAGAAAAGCAACAGCCGCCAGGCGTGAATCTGGCGGCCGGGTCGTTCTCAATTCTTGCCGAATCGTCTAGTACGCCGCGAGCCGCTCCATCCCCGCGAGAATTTTTTCCGTGTTCACCAGCCACGCTTTTTCGAGTGGAGGGCTGAATGGCATCGCCGGAATGTCGGGGCCCGTGATGCGCACGATCGGTCCGTCGAGATCATCGAACGCTTCTTCCGCGACAATCGCCGAAAGCTCGGCGCCGAGGCCCATCGTGCGCTTGTCCTCGTGGACGATCAGACACTTGCTCGTCTTTCGCACGCTCGAAAGAATCGCGTCCTTGTCGAGTGGCGCGAGCGTGCGCAGATCGATCACTTCCGCTTCCACGCCGCGTTTCGAGATCTGCTCCGCCGCCTCGAGCGAGAGATGAACCATTGAGCCGTAAGTGAGGACGGTCATATCGCGGCCTTCGCGCCGCACCGCGGCCTTTCCGAGCGGCACGGTGTAATCGCCGTCGGGCACTTCACCTTTGATCGAGCGATACAGCTTCTTGTGTTCGAAGTAGAGCACGGGATTCGGATCGCGAATGGCGGCGACGAGAAGTCCCTTGGCGTCGTATGCCGTCGACGGCATCACCACCTTCAGACCCGGCTCGTGCGTAAACCACGCCGTATTTTCCTGGGAGTGGTAAAGCCCACTGCCACTGCTGGCGCCGCAGCAGATACGCACCGTAACCGGGTAGGTATATGCACCGGCGCTGCGATAATGGAGCTTGGCCAATTGCTGGACGATGGTTTCGATCGCCGGCGTAATGAAGTCCGCGAATTGAATTTCGGGCACCGGCCGGAGTCCGACCATCGCCGCGCCCATCGCGCAAGCGATAATGTTGTTCTCGGCGAGTGGCGTATCGAGGACGCGCTCTTCACCGAATTTGTCGTACAGGCCTGCGGTAGCCTTGAAGACACCGCCCGACGGCCCAATGTCCTCGCCCATCACGAAGACGCGGTCGTCGCGCTCCATTTCCTGCGAAAGGGCTTCCGTGATCGCGTCAATATAGTTGAGCGTGCGTGCCATTTTCGGTATGAGTTCCTTCCGTTACTCGATCCAGACGAAATTTGAAATTTCGGATGGGTCAGGATAAGGGCTGTTTTCGGCAAACTCGACGGCTTCGTCGATTTCGCGGTTGATCGCCGCCATGATTTCTGTTTTCTTCGCGTCGGTGAGTACTTTCTTCTCGAGCAGCGATCTCTCGAATGTCGCAACAGGATCGCGGCGCTTCCAGGATTCCACTTCTTCTTTGGTACGGTATTTCGCCGGATCGATTTCCGAGTGGCCGTACCAGCGGTAGGTCTTGCATTCGATCAGCGTGGCGCCTTCGCCGGCACGCGCGCGAGTGATAGCCCTCGTCGCGGCATCGTACACGGCGAGAACATCGTTACCATCAACGGAGACACCGGGGAAGCCATATGCTCTTGCGCGATCAGAAAGATTTGTGAGCGCAGTCTGCAACCGCAGGGGCACGGACTCGGCCCAGAGATTGTTTTGGCAGACGTAGATGATCGGCAGACGATGCACTCCGGCAAAGTTCAGCGCTTCGTGAAAGCCGCCGATACTCGTCGCGCCGTCGCCGAAGAATGCAACGACGACATCATCCTTGCCCAGTCGCTTCAGGCCAAACGCGACGCCCGTTCCGATCGCCAATTGACCGGCGATGCTGCTCGCCGGCGTGATGACGTGCAATTCAGGATAGCCCATATGAGCAGGAGAAGAGCGCCCGCGGTCGGGGCTCGTCGCCCGTGCGAAGAGCTGCGCGAAACACGACTTCAGCGGGGCGCCTTTGATGATGTTCGAGGTCCAGTCGCGATGCGACGGAGCGACCCAGTCGTCCTTGCGCAACGTGTATGCGGCGCCAACTTCCGTGGCTTCCTGCCCGACGCCGGAGTAAAAGTTGCCGCCAAATTTGCTTTGGCGGAAGAGAATGCGCGCCTTTTCATCGCACATCCGGCACTTGAGCAACATCGAGTAGAGGCCGATCAGGAGGTCGCTCGGGTACGCTGACTTTTCCGTGTCGGGCTCGAGTACCGCCCGGCTACTTTTTGACGCCATTTCCGCTCCTGTGAGCTTGCGGGCTCTATAAATTTTAGTCACGAAAACTATAACACGAATTCCGCCGGATGCGGGCCTCGATCAAACGTTGCGGGCTGGTCGCCGCGATCTTCGGGTGGATGAAATGGCCAACTTTCCGTCCGCAAGCAGGGCGATAAACTCGCGGTCGGCGGGGAGAAAATCGAGCGATGGAAGCTCCGCCGGTCCGACCCAACGCATCTCCTCGAAAGCCAGGTTCTGCATGGCACTCGAATTCGCGATTGCTCTGAAGAAGATGAGCTCGATCTCGCGCGACATTTCGGCGTAGCGATGCCGCGTGCGATAGACCTCTTCGCCAATCTGCGCTTCGATGCCAAGCTCTTCGCGCAGTTCTCGTTCGAGAGCCTTCGCTGGGGATTCGTTCGGCCGCACCTTGCCTCCAGGAAATTCCCACTTGAGTCCAAAGGCGTCGTCCTTGCGCCGCTGGCATGCCAGAATGCGCTCATTCGACTGAATCAGCGCCGCCACAACCACCAGCGGCGGTTCGTTGCGCCGGTCACGCCGGGCCGAGTTTTCGGGTACATGGGTCATTTTGAAAGATCGGGATGGATTGCGTGGAGAAGCTCGCGCGCTCCTTCCACCAACGGGGGTCCCGGAGTGTTCAGAAGCTCGTCGCGGATGACGACGATGCGGCGGTCGCGGACAGCCGGAATGTTCTGGAAGCGCGGATTGGCCAGCATCTTGCGCGGATTCGCGCGATCACGCGTCGCAGTCCAGGCCAAGACAATCACGTCTGGTTTCGCCGCCACGACATCGTCGTCGCTGATTCGTTGGCCTGCGGCCACAACCATCTCGCCCCCGGCAATCCCCACGAGCTCCGCAACCCACGGCGGCGAACTGATGCGCGGATTTGGCCATGCCTCGCAGTAGACCCGCGGACGGTGCTTAGAATTGCGCACCGCGCGAGCGATCCTTTCGAAGCCAGTATTCATTTTCGCCATAAGTTTCCCGGCCGCAGCGCTTCGGTTCGTCAGTCGTCCAAGAAGCTGAATATTTGCCGCGATATTCGCCAGCGACCGGGGATTCAGCGCTACAAAGCTCGCCGGAAGCTTCACGAGCTCGGCAACCACGTCGGGCTTGAAGGGCACCGATCCAATCAGCATCGTCGGGCGGAGTTTTGCGACACCTTGCACGTCGAGAGCCCAGCAATCCCCCACGCGCGGCAGGCGCCCCACCGCCGCGACATCCTTACACCACTTGCTCACGCCCACTAGACTCTTCTGCGCGCCAATGGCAAACAGGATCGAAGTCACATCGGGCGCAAGCGAAACGATCCGAGTGGCGGCGTGACTGCGAACCGAAGGCATGCGCAAAGAAAGTCTAGCAGGGAATCGGTGGCACCAAAAACAAAAGCGCCGGACCCCGTGAGGGCTCCGGCGCTCGGGAAAAGTTGAAAGACCGAATTACTGTTCCTTCTCGACCTTCTTCACGCTCGGCTTGGGGACCTGCCACAGCGTGTCCGAGTCCGACGCACCGTGCGGGTAGTATTGCGCTGACTTCTGGCCCGAAGGCAGAAGCACGATATCCGCGCGGCGGTTGTAAGCGAGCCAATCGGCGCGCTTGTTGGCAAGGCGCCGCTTGGGCGGCTTTTGCGGGTTCGCGGCTTCGAGATCCGCAACTTCACTCTTCGCGAGGTTGCGATCGTCGCCGTACGCAGCTGTCTCGATTTTGTCCGCGGCGATTCCCTGATCGACGAGGAACTGCTTGATCCGCTCGACTCGGCGTTCGCTGAGTTCCTGATTGTGCCGCTTGCTGCCGCGCTGATCGGCGTAGGCCGTCACTGACAGCTTCGACGTTTCGTCGTACTCCTCATACTTTTTGAAACCGGCCGCGAGGTCCGTCAAGTTCTGTTCCTGGCTCTTCAGCAAGCCCGTTGTCGGGTGCTTCGAGTCGGGATAGTCCGTCGGATAGAACACGCTGTAAAGAACGACGGTTGGCATCGGTTCGATCGAACCGACGATGTGAACCGCGGCGGTTTGCGTCGAGGTACCGCCGCAGACGTTCGTCGCATTCAGCGTATAGGTGTCGGTCTCATCCACAGGGCCGATGTCGGTCTTCTTCGGGTTCGCCTGAATCGTCTGCGAGCCATTGAGGTCGACCTTGCCGATCGGATCGATGTTGACGTTGTCCGCGTTCGATGTCGTCCAAGTCAGCGTCGAGGAATCCTGCACCTTCACGCGGTCGCCGATCTTGCGATACTTGATCTCCGCCGGATTTGCAGCGAGGCTCGCCTGAACGACGGTGTTGACGTTCACGCTCGTTGAAGACGTTGCCGTGCCGCCCGGGCCGACTTCAGTCAGCGTGTACGTCGTCGTGGCGTGCGGCGTCACCGATTGCGATCCGGAAGCTGCGACGTCACCGACGTCGCCGCTGATGTTCGCGCGGACGGAGTCCGTCGCGCTCCAGTTCAGCGTGCTCGACTGGCCGCAATTGATCTGTGCGTTGGAATTTGTAAAGCTGCCGATTGTGACCGGGGCAATCACGACCGTTGCGCTCGCGATGCCCGCCTTGAATCGGGGTAGCGCGCCTTTGGCCTGTAGCTTTTCGCCGCGCGGCCATGGCTTGGTCTCCTGCGCGCCGTTCTTGTCGAGGTCGATGATGACTTTCTGATTGGCGGCGACGTTAACGGTTCCGGACCAAAGATCCGTCCCATTGCGGGTTACCGTGATGTGATGCGTCCCCGGTGCAACCAAAAGCTCCTGCTTCCAGATCCAGTCCCAGTTGAATTCGTCCACGTGGCCGACAAAATAATCCGGCGTCTTGCCTTCCAGCAGCACTGCATCGCGCTCGGCGCCATGGAATTGAATGCGGCCCCACGGCCCATTCACCGGTCCGCCGTATGGATCCAGTTTGACGTCCAGGCTGGTGGCTTTTCCGGCGTCGATATTGACGTCCTGGGTCGAAATCTTGTAGCCGTAGTTCACGACCACGACGGTGTGCTTTCCGGCGCTCAGTGAGATGGTCTGGCCGCCATCCTTGATCGCCTTACCGTCCACAAACACGTAGGCTTGCTTCGGCGTGACACGGATCTTCAATTTGCCGTCTTGCGCGAATGCTGAGCCGGCGCACAGCATAAAAGCCGCAGCAAGAACCACTGCCACAGACAGCCGGAGTTGTCGTATCTGCATTTCTCGTGGCCCTCCTGAGGGCTACAGCAACAATCTTAATGTTATTCCCAAGGGTTCGAGGATTGCTGGACGAGCTAGACTAACCGCACAACTGTACTCGTGTCAATCATTTGTAGAAAAATATCCCAAACCTGGAACGGGAAATGAGTGCGCGAGGTCGCAAGGAATTCGTCTTATAATAAAAAAATCTTATGTTCACGCCAGTCGTTCTCGACCATTTTCAGAATCCTCGAAATGCCGGCGAGCTTTCCGACGCGACCGCAACCGCCGAAGTGACCAATCCGGTCTGCGGCGACATTTTACGTCTGAGTATTAAAACGGATGGTACCCGCATCATCGACGCTCGTTTCAAGACGCAGGGCTGCGTCACGGCCATCGCATCGAGTTCTTACTTGGCGGAGTTTCTCGTCGGCAAATCGCTCGAGGAAGCGCGTCATATCACCTACCAGCAAATTTCCGAAGCACTCGGCGGTCTGCCTCCCGCGACACTTCATGGCAGCCAGTTGGCCTGCGACGGCCTGCTAGCCGTGCTCGCCCAACTTCGCTGACGCGCGAATCGCTTGGGATCACGACAGCCGCTTCAGCGCGTCCGGATCATTCAAGTTCAGGACGACGCCTTCTTCTTCTGTGGGCACCGCCGCAATTTCCCTGGGATGCGCGCGGACGACCGCTCGCGCACCGACATCGAGCGGCGCGGCCATCAATTCGGGGAACAGGCTGCTGCGAAACAGGACGGGATGGCCGCGGCGGCCGTGATAGGTGGGCAGGACGATCGCTTGGCCCGTGCTTTCGAACGAGTCGATCAACGAAACAACGAGATGCAGCGTAACCAGCGGATGATCGACCGGGCAGATGAGCGCTCCCTCGATCTCGCCGGGCAGACTGCGCAGCGCGGCCTGAATCGAAGTGAGCGGGCCTTTTTCCCAATCGGGGTTTATGACGATGTGAAAATCTTCAATCGGCAGTTTTTGACGAATTTCCGCCGCGCCGGCGCCGAGCACGACGCGCGTCACTCCGATCCTCGGATGGCGTGTCGCGGCGAGCAGGTGCTCGACAAACGTCAGCCCGCGATACGGCACAAGCGCCTTGGGGCTGCCCATCCTTCGTGACTCACCCGCCGCCAGGATGACCGCCGCGATCATGCGGCGTCATCCGCGCGCGAGCGACGCGAACTCACTGAGTTTTACAGACTTGTGAGGGAGATTTTCTGCTTTGCGGCGTATAGCGATGAGTTCCGAAGCGATGCTCACCGCGATTTCTTCCGGAGTCAGCGCGCCGATTTCGAGGCCCACGGGCGCGAAGACTCGCTCGAATTTTTCGGGTGCAATGCCTTCCTTTTCCAGTGCTTTGTAAACCGAAATCACCTTGCGCTTGCTGCCAATCATTCCGATATAGCGGGCTTCCGTTCCAACGGCCCATTCGAGGACTCGCATATCGTCTTTGTGGCCGCGCGTCACGATGACAAGAAAGGTCGACAGATTCGGGCGAATCTTTTCGAACGCATCCTCGTAGCTCGTGTAGATCTCTCCAGCCATCGGAAAGCGCTCGGCATTTGCAAAGCTCGCGCGATCGTCCACGACGCCGATCCAGAATCCCGCAAGACTCGCGACCCTGGCGACTGCCGTCGAAATGTGCCCGCCGCCGAATATATACAGTCGCGGCTGCGGAAGAATGGGCTCGACGAATATCTCGAGCGTTCCGCCGCAAATTAATCCCGAATCGTACGCCGCTTCATTGTTCAGATTAAAAACCATTTTCCGCGGCGTTTCTGCTTGGATCACTTCCTTGGCCGCGGCCCAGACTTCCGCTTCGACGCACCCGCCGCCGACCGTACCGGAAATCGAGCCGTCTTCGCGCACCAGCATGCGCGAGCTCTCAAAGCTGGGGATGGAGCCGTTGGTATGAACGATCGTCGCGAGGGCACCACGGTGCCCTTCGCGCCGCATCGTCACAATTTCTTCGAAAAGGTCCATTCGAGCGGGTCTCTTTAGTAAGGTTAAGGCCGCACATCGTGAGTGTCAATTCGTTTGCCGCGTGCCTTGCGTAGAGTCGAGCTCGCTGGACACGTTCGCGGCGCGATGCTAATTTTTCGCGGCGGATCGCGCCACGGCCGGCATTGGGAGCGAGAAAAGATGAAGGCGATTATTTTTGAACAGCACGGCGGACCCGAAGTGTTGCGTTTCACCGAGGTGGCCGAGCCCGCGATCGGTCCCGGCGAAGTCCTCGTCCGCGTGCGTGCATGCGCACTCAACCATCTCGACCTGTGGGTGAGGAAGGGGATGGTTGGCGCGAAGATTCCGCTGCCGCACATTCCTGGCAGCGATATCTCGGGCGAAATCGCCAAAGTGGGGGAAGGCGTGCGTCGCGTGAAGGCCGGCGATTCCGTCATTCTCGCGCCCGGCGTCTCTTGCGGCCAATGCCCGCAGTGCCTCGTGGGCGCCGACAATTTCTGCCGGCAATACACGATGTTCGGCGAACTCATCGACGGCGGTTGTGCGGAATTCGTCCGCTCCCCGGAAGTGAACGCTATTCCGAAGCCCACTCGACTTTCGTTTGAAGAGGCGGCGGCGGTTCCGCTCGTCTTTCTCACCGCGTGGCACATGCTGGTCGGTCGGGCGAAACTTCAGCCCGGCGAAACGGTCCTCGTTCTTGGCGCGGGGAGCGGCGTGGGCACTACGGCGATTCAACTCGCCAAACTCATCGGCGCGCGCGTGATTGCCACGGCCGGTTCGGAAACGAAACTCGCGCATGCAAAAAAGCTCGGCGCTGATGAAGTTATCGATCACTCCGTGCAGAACATCGCGGATGAAGTGAAGCGATTCACGAATCGCCGCGGCGTTGAAGTGGTTTTCGAACACGTGGGTCTCGCCACTTGGGATAAGAGTCTCGCGAGCCTCGCCCCCGGCGGCCGTCTTGTTACGTGCGGTGCCACCACCGGGTACGACGCGAAGATCGATCTCCGATATTTGTTCAGCAAGCAGTATTCGATTCTTGGCTCGAAGATGGGAAGCAAGGCGGAGTTGTACGCCGCACTCGAACTCGTGAACCAAGGCAAGCTCAGTCCAGTGATTGATACCGTGATGCCCCTCGAAAAATGCGCAGAAGCCCACGCTCGCCTCGAGCGCCGCGAACAATTCGGCAAAGTCGTTCTCAAAGTCTGATTCGTCCCGGCGTGAGTCCCGCCGCGCTATCGGCCAATTGCGGAATTGCACTCCCCGACGCAAGGTGCGAAAATAGGGTAGTCGAGATCGGAATCGCGTTACACAGTGGAGTCTGCTGGCATGGCTGTTGAGCTTGCAAAAGGCGTAACGCTCGAAAAGCCGGGCGAGGACGAGAATTTCCTAAAGGACGAGGGCATTCTCTTTTCTTCGCTCGACAAGGTAGTAAACTGGGCTCGGCGCAGCTCGATTTGGCCCATGTCGTTCGGTCTCGCTTGCTGCGCCATCGAAATGATGTCCATGGCCGCATCGCGCTTCGACGTGGCTCGTTTCGGCGCCGAAGTCTTCCGCGGCTCGCCGCGTCAATCCGATCTGATGATTATCGCCGGCCGTGTCTCGAATAAAATGGCGCCCGTCATCAAGCAGCTCTACGAGCAGATGCCCGAGCCGAAATGGGTGATTTCGATGGGGGCCTGCGCGACTTCCGGCGGTGTGTTTAACAATTACGCCATCGTACAGGGCGTCAACCAGGTGATTCCCGTCGACGTATACGTTCCCGGGTGTCCGCCGCGGCCCGAAGCGCTCCTCTACGCCATCACGCAGCTTCAGAAGAAAATCGATTCCGACCGCGGCAGCTTCCGCCGCTCCCTCAATTTCTCCTAGCGTTTTTTCTGATTCCGCGCCGCGAATTATTCGAAGGATTGATCGAATTACACTTGCATGACACAAAACTGCGGCTTGCCGGCTATTTCGCCGTGATGCAGGAGCCCGAGGTCACCGAATGACCGGCAACTCGATGACCTTCGCCGTCCCGCCCGCGTAGCCGACTTCGCTTCCCGGCGCAGAATGCTCGCGGCGGATGTAACCCATCCCAATTACGTGCCCGGCCGAAGGTGAAAATCCCGCTCGTGTGATGTGGCCAACTTCTTTCCCGCCGGCTGTGAGCTTCGACCATTGCTCGGGCAGTGTGCTTCCCGAAAATTCAAATCCAACGCGCATGCGATTGACATGACCCCGCGAACGCACGCGCTCGACAATTTCCTGGCCCGTGTAACAGCCCTTCGAAAAGCTGACGTGCGTATTCTCGAGCCCGGCCTCCTGCGGGATGACACTTTCGTCGAAATCGTAGCCGAACCACGGCACCCCGGCTTCGAGCCGCAGCGTGTTCAGCGCGCCATAACCGATTGGACCGCCGCCCTTCGCGCGCGTGGATTCGAGCAGGACGTCCCACAACTCCGCGACGCGGCCGCGATCGACGACGCATTCGAAGCCGGGCGAATTGCCAGGCGAACGCCGGACGAGTCCCACCGGAATCGACGCGATTTGTGAATCGACGCGACCGAGCTCAGCGAGCGCATTCAGGTCGACGCCGCTGACATCGCGCAACACTTCCGCAGTGGCCGGCCCTTCGACGCCAATCGCTCCGAACTGTCCGCTCGCGTCCTCGAGGGTCACGTCGTCCATGATGATGTACCGATCCAGCGCTGCGATGAGTTTCTCGCGGATCATCGCGTAGGAAACCACGAGATGCGCATCGCCGATCGCGTACACTTCGAGTTCGGCGAGGATGTGTCCTTGAACGTTCAGCAGGAGAGCGGGAACGCCAACTCCGTTTTGCGCCAGCCGGACGTCGTTCGTGAGAATGGCATTCAGATAGCGCTCGCGATCCGGTCCGGTGAAACGAAGAAAGGCGCGGTAATTCTTGTCGACGAGTGCAATGCTCTCGCGCGCGATACGGTATTCGTCGTCGAAGGAGGTGAACCGCTCGGGCATCTGGCAATCGAAGTACTCCGCGAAACTCGCACCAAGCGCTTCCTCGCGCTCTCGCAACGGCGTCTCGCCTAATTTTCGTTCGCTTTGCGGTTTTGAATCCATCGAGATCATCTTAGCAGTTTGTACGCGGCAGCAAAAATCTCAGGCGATGCGGCCGGCTGAACGCGGTCCGCCGCGACGGGCTGTTATACTCGAATCGATGCCACAGGCTCTAATTCACGAAGTCATTCCCGTCGGGATGCTCCAATGCAATTGCTCGATTCTTGGGGATCCGGAAACGCGCGAAGCCATCGTTGTCGATCCCGGCGACGAGGTCGATCGCATCCTCGAAATTCTGCAGCGCCATCATCTGAAAGTCCTCGCCATCGTGAGCACGCACACGCATATCGATCACGTCGGCGGCCTCGCTGCGTTGCACAAAGCCACCGGCGCGCCCGTTTTCATTCACGAAAGCGATTTGGAACTCTACCGAAGCCTCGACACGCAAGCGCAGTGGCTGCACGTAGCGGTTCCCGAAACAACTGAAATCGACCAATTCCTCCGCGACGGAGATTCCGTTCGCTGGGGCGGTTACGAAGCGCACGTCATTCACACGCCGGGTCACACGCAGGGAAGCCTGTGCCTGTATATCCCGCGGCGCGAAGCGGCGCTCCCGCCGCGCGCGCGGGCAACGAGCCACCCACCCAGCAATTCGCCCGCGAAAACGCACGTCAATGACCCACGCCTGATCGCCGGCGACACGCTCTTTGCCGGAAGCATCGGTCGCACGGATCTCTGGGGCGGCTCATATCCCGAAATTATGAAATCTCTCCACACAAAAGTCATGGCGCTGCCGGATGACACCCTCGTCCTTCCCGGCCACGGCCCCGCTACGACAATCGGCGAAGAACGCCAAAGCAATCCCTTCCTCCGTCCGCGATAGGGCGGCACTCTCATTAGTTTGCGCGCTCCGATTTTTCGCGGTCCTGCCGCAACGCCTCCATCACGCTCTGGATCAACGTTTTCGCGTCGCGAATTTCCTGGGTGATCATCTGAATATCCATGACAGGCTTTTCCCGATCGCGCTGGCTATGGCAATACACGCCGTGCTGCCCGACGAGGACAAGCGCATTGGTCAGCCGGTCGAGCGTCACGGCCAGCCTTCCGCGATACGTGCCCATCATCGTCTCGTAATGCTCCAGTTCTTCCTTGTGCTCGTCGAATATGCCCATCGGTTTCCTTCTCCTATTA
The DNA here is from genome assembly GCA_963771905.1 of uncultured Acidobacteriota bacterium. Taxonomy (GTDB): domain Bacteria; phylum Acidobacteriota; class Terriglobia; order Acidiferrales; family UBA7541; genus Palsa-147. The sequence continues at coordinate 165,618 of CAVYVI010000002.1, read as the reverse complement.
CGGCGCTCTTCGAATCTTCACTCCACGTTAGCTATTCTCGCGGACGCCCGCAAGTTTTGCCCGCACAACACATGGTTCTAGGACCATCTATTGCGCCGTCAGGAACATACTCAAAACCCAGTCTTTACTCATTCCCGTGACACCACGATAATTCCCGATGGCTTACGAGTCTGTCTTCGAGACGTTCGAAGCCATCGGGCAGGATGGGCGGGCGAGGAAAGTTGTCTTCAAACGGGCAGGTTTTCTCGCCGCAGGGGACCAACCGGAACTCTACTTCTTCGAGGTCAACGCCGAATCGATGGTTGTCGGCGTGTCGGGCGATGCGCTACAGTCTTGGCAGCGGGAACACCGCTACCTGAGCCGCGAAGAGAAGATCGATGTTGCCGGCTTGTTCCTGAAGCAACGCATCGAACAAGCGGAAGCGCCGGTGGACAAAAATTTACGGATCGCGCGATCCGAACTCGAATTTCTTCTTGAATTGCTCGGGATTCGTGGATGAGGTGGACACATGAGGCGCTCGGATTTGGTACGAAATCCCTCCAAGGGCAAGATGCCGCGAACGAGCCAGATCGTCTTTGGCGAGCGGCAGCATTTACTGCGTGTCCTCGATTCGGTCGAGCGCAGCGCACTGCCGGCCAGCCGCCTCGAACAGGAGCGCCGCGTCATCGAGCAATTGATTCACGCTCGCACTCAGGAACTGAACCGCATCAATCCCTCTTGGGATGAGAAGATCGGAACGGTCCTGAGCGCGGAAGTGAAGCCCGATGCGCTCGACGTGCTGTCGCGACAGGCGCCGAAGGAAGATTACTATTTGCTTCGGCTCATCAGCGAGCATCCGAAAGTCACGGCCAAGACGCTCGCGCGGCTTTCGCACCATCCGTATGCCGCGATTCGGGAAAATATCGCGCGCCATCCCAACACGGACGCCTCGACGCTCTCGCGTTTGAGCCGCGACCGTACCCAGCCGCTGTGGTATCTGGTTGCTTTCAATCCGAATGCGCCCGCCGCTCTCCGGCGCAAACTTCAGGAACGCATGCGGCGCTTGGGAGAAAAGACCGCAACGGCGTAGAATCCGGCCATGCCACCGGGCGCTGGCGAACACCCAATTCTGAAGATTCCTCCGCAATTCAACATTGCGGAGGAATTTGTTTTTCGGCGCGCCCGCGAACATCCTGACCGGCTCGCGATTCTCGGCGAACCCAATCCCGTTTCCTACCGTCAGCTAGCCCACGAAGTAAATCGCGTTGCCGAAGCCCTTCGCTGTTCGGGAGTTCAAGCGGGCGACCGCGTTCTGATCGCTCTTCCCGATTCCCTCGAATTTATCGCGGCGTTTTTTGGCGCTGCCAAGATCGCCGCGATTGCGGTCCCGGTCAACACGCTTTCGCGCGCGGCCGATTTTGCGCACTACCTGGAAAATTCGGGCGCGCGCATCGCCGTTGTTCACGCGACGGCCCTGCCCGAGTTCGCGCCCGCCGCCGACGCCGCGACGCCCACGCTCGGCTCGATCGTGATCGTCAGCGATTCGAACAGGGAATTGAACAGTGCCGCGGCGAATCGTATCGCCTGGAGCGATTGGCTCCCGGACGCGTCGAGCGATTCACCCGTTAATATGACGGCCGCGAAAGACCCCGCATTCTTTCTTTATACTTCTGGAAGTGGTGGCCGTCCGAAAGGTGCGGTGCATCGGCACCAAGACATGCTCGCCGCATCGCACGGGTTTGCGCAGGGCGTCCTCGGCCTCCGCTCCGACGATCGCACGTATTCGGTCTCGAAGCTCTACTTCGCTTACGGGCTCGGCAATGGAATGTACTTCCCATTCCACGCCGGCGCTTCCACCATCCTCGATCCCGAACGTCCGCGGCCCGAGCGTGCAGCTGCCATCGTCGCGAGGTATCGCCCGACCGTATTTTTCTCGGTCCCGACATTTTACGCCGCGCTACTTCGCGAAGTCGATCGTGGCCTCGCTCTCGATTTTTCCTCCGTCCGCATGGCGGTCTCGGCTGGGGAAACATTGCCTGCCGAAATCTTCGATCGGTTCCGAAAGCGATTTGGCATCGAGATTCTTGATGGTATCGGATCAACTGAAATGCTTCAGATGTTTTTGTCCTCCCGACCAGATGAGGCGCGGCCGGGCTCGTGCGGCAAGGAAGTGCCCGGCTACGAAGCGAAGATTCTCCATGAAAACGGTCAGTCCGTTCGCGACGGCGAGATGGGGAATCTATGGATCAAGGGCGAAAGCGCGTTTGCGGAATACTGGAAAATTCCGGAGCTGACCGCGCGAACGAAGCAGGGGGAATGGGTTGCGACCGGCGACAAGTTCACGCGCGACGCAGACGGCTATTTCCATTACTGCGGGCGCGCCGACGACATGATGAAAGTCTCGGGCATGTGGGTGTCGCCGAGCGAAGTGGAAAATGCACTCCTCGGCCATCCCTCGGTCGCGGAGGTTGCCGTGGTCGCCCGGGCGGATTCCGTCGGTTTCCTGAGGCCCGCGGCCTATGTCGTCCCTCGCGCGGAAATTCAGCCTACTCCGCAATTGGGCGAGGAAATTCGCCAGTGGCTGCACGAGCGGCTGGTGGGATTCAAGTGTCCGAACGAGATCCAGTTCGTGGAGGAGTTGCCGAAAACTGCCACGGGCAAGATTCAGCGCTACCGGCTGCGCGCTCGCGAATAACGTCCGCCGCCGAGGCCCGAGAACGCCTTTCAAATTGCAGCCTGAGCCACCCACGCCACAATCTGGTTAAAGACAAATTGGCTCTTTTCAAGTGTTTTTCTTATACTATATTGGCCTGCAGGAGAGGGCCAATGCTACCGCTCCAACTCCAACCCGAAAGTCACATTCCGCTGTACGTACAATTGCGCGATCAACTTCGCGCCCTCGTCCACTCCGGAGAATTGCGCGCCGGCGATCGCATCCCCGCCAGCCGCGAGCTTGCCGTACAGCTCGGCGTTCATCGCACCACCGTCGCGAACGCCTACGCCGGACTCGAATCCGAGGGCCTGATTCAAGGCCACGTCGGCCGCGGAACGTTCATCTGCGCGAACGCCTCCGCCCGCAATTTCACTCCTCTGCCGCGCCCCAATGGCTCGAACGGCAATGGCGGCGTCCGCTGGGAATCGCTTTTCGCCGACGATCGCGGCGACGAGGTCCTGAGCCGGTTGACCCCCGACGTACCCAGCGGTTCGATCGCGTTCGTCAACGCGCGCCCCTCTGAGGAATATTTTCCGATCGAGGAGTTCCGCCGCTGTTGCAATTCCGTCCTAACGAGCGATGGCAGGAAAATCTTGCAGCTTGGCTCTTCCGACGGTTATGCGCCGCTGAAAAAAGTGATCCTCGAGCTCCTCCGCGAGGAGGGAATTGTTGCGCGCACCGAGCAGCTCCTTGTCACCGACGGCTGTCAACAATCCCTTGATCTTCTCTGCAAAGCCTTCCTGCGTCCCGGCGACACCGTGCTGATGGAAAATCCGGCCTATCCCGGCGCGATTGCGATTTTCGCGAGCGCTCGCGTACGTTGCCTCGGTGTTCCCGTCGAGACCAATCCCGAAAAGCTCGGTTATGCGGGTCTCGACGTCAACGCTCTCGAATCGCTTCTCACCCAGAATCGCGTCAAGCTTCTTCTCGTCACCCCAGATTTTCACAATCCGACCGGAACCACGCTCCCAGTGGCCGAGCGCCGCCGCTTGCTCGAGGCTGTCGCGCGCCATCAAGTTCCGGTCGTCGAGGATCGCATCTACGCGCGGCTGCGTGCGCGCGGCAACGCTGTTCCGTCGCTCAAGGCGCTCGACCGGCACGGTCTCGTGATCCAAATCGACAGCTTTTCGAAAGTGGCGTTCCCCGGCTTGCGTGTCGGCTGGTGCGTCGGCCCGGAAAATGTCATCGAGCGGCTGCGCTTGGTGAAGCAAACCACCGATCTGCACACCGACCAGCTCGCGCAGGCAACGCTCGCAGAATTTGTACGGCGCGGCTATCTCGAGCGCCATCTCGCCAAAATGAAGAAAGTCTATCGCACGCGCCTCGAAGCCATCGAGCAGGCGCTCGAGCGCTACATGCCTGATGAGACATCTTGGACTCATGTCGACGGTGGCATGACGGTCTGGGTCACGCTGCCCCCGGGATTTGACGCCGGCGAGTTGTTGATTCACGTTCGCGAGCGCGGCGTGCTCTTCATTCCCGGGCGATATTTCTATTTCCAAAATCCACAGTTGAACACGTTACGGCTCGGATTCGCGTCTCTCGACGAACGCCAGATTGCGCGCGGGGTGCAGACGCTCGGGTCACTCATTGAGAGCGAATTACAGAAAAAGCAGCGTGGTGCGCGGCGCGTCGATTCCGGCCGCGTCGCTCTAGTCTAGAACTTGATTTAGCAAACGTCAGGAGCGGCATGCGACTCGATCCCAATCCAAAGAACGCCTGCTTCGGCTGCGGCGGGGCAAACGACAGCGGCATGAAACTCGCCTTCGAGCAGGACGATGCCGCGCGACGGATTCGCGGGAGTTTTCGCCTCGGTCCCGAATATCAGGGTGGAGGCGGCATTCTGCACGGCGGCATCACCGCCGTGCTTCTCGACGAGGCCATGGGCAAGGTCTGCCGGTTTCGCGATGCACGGGCCGTGACGGCCGAGTTGACCGTGGAATATTTGAAGCCCATCCAAATCGGCCAGGAGATATTCGTTGAAGCGTTCGAAGTCGAAGCCAAGGGTCGTAGCCTGTTTCATCAGGGCGAGATCCGCAATAGCGGCGGCGATCTGTTGGCGCGCGGCCGCGGAAGATTTGTCACCATCGGCATACGGGACGTGGCGGCGCAGCCGGTGAAATCGTAGAGGCACTGCACATAGCAAACGGCACGAAAGGGAGAAGATCATGGAATTGATGAACGACAAACTGTGGCGCGTAAAGGTCGGACTGGCGGAAATGCTCAAGGGTGGCGTCATCATGGATGTGACCAACGCCGACCAGGCTAAGATTGCCGAGGACGCGGGCGCTTGCGCCGTGATGGCCCTTGAACGCGTTCCCGCTGACATTCGCAAGGAAGGCGGAGTCGCGCGCATGGCCGCGCCGCGTATCATTCGTGAAATCATGGACACGGTTTCGATTCCAGTGATGGCCAAGGCGCGCATCGGGCATTTCGCCGAGGCGCAGGTGCTTCAGGCGCTCGAAGTCGATTTCGTCGACGAGAGCGAAGTCCTGACGCCCGCCGATGAGGAGCACCACATCTGGAAGCACGGTTTCAAAGTGCCGTTCGTCTGCGGCGCGCGGAATCTCGGCGAGGCGCTACGCCGCGTCGCGGAAGGCGCCGCGATGATTCGCACGAAGGGCGAAGCCGGGTCGGGCAACATCGTCGAAGCGGTCCGCCATATGCGCGCGATCGTTTCGCACATAAAAAAACTCACGACGCTCGGCGAAGAAGAACTTGTCCACGAATCCAAAGAGCTCGGTGCGCCCTTCGAGCTGGTCGCGTGGGTCGCGAAGCACGGCAAACTGCCCGTGCCGAATTTCTCGGCAGGCGGAGTAGCCACTCCCGCAGACGCCGCGCTTGTCGTCCAGCTGGGCGCGGAAGCGGTGTTCGTCGGCTCCGGCATTTTCAAATCGAGCGATCCGGCCGTGCGCGCTCGAGCCATCGTGAAGGCCACCACGCACGCGCGCGACCCCAAGGCCGTCCTCGAAGCTTCCGAAGAGCTCGGCGAAGCCATGAAGGGCCTCGACGTCCGTCAGCTCGAGGAAAAGGATTTGCTGCAGACCCGCGGCTGGTAGCCAAGATGCCTGCTTTGGATCGGCGGGGCCTTCGACGGAACTTGACCCCGGCGGCACCATCCGTCAAGCGATGCCATGAAAATCGGAATCCTAGCGATTCAGGGTGACTACGACGTCCACGGCCGAATGCTCGAGAAACTCGGCGTTGAGCACGTCTTCGTGCGCACGCCGGCGGACCTCGAAGGCGTCCGCGGCCTGATTCTGCCGGGCGGCGAGAGCACGACGCATATAAAGATCCTCGCTGAAGAGGGCGTGCTCGAAGCGATCCGGCGACTCGCCGCCAACGGCGGTGCTTTTTTCGGTACTTGTGCCGGCGCGATTCTTCTCGCGCGCGAAGTTCATAATCCCGCCCAGGTCTCTCTCGGTCTTCTCGATATTTCCGTTCTGCGCAATGGCTATGGCCGCCAGCTCGCCAGCGACGTCCGCTTTGGTGCATCGACGCTAAAGCCCGAGCCGGTCGAAATGGTCTTCATTCGCGCGCCCATCATCGAATCCGTCGGCGAGGGCGTGGTCGTCCTTGCGGAATACGAAGGGCATCCGGTCCTCGTCGAGCAGGGGCGCGTGATGGCTGCCACCTTCCACCCTGAGCTAACCGCCGACACCACCATCCACGAGCATTTCCTCAAACTCGCTCGCAACGGACACTGATTGATGCCAGGCCGCCCGGAAGCGCCGCTCGCGCGCAAGAAAATCCTCTTCATTTGCATTGGCAATTCTTGTCGCAGCCCCATGGCCGAAGCCTGGGCGCGCCATCTGGCATCGGACATCATCGAAGCCGAAAGTGCCGGGATTTCGCCGCTCGGGAGCGTTGCGGACGCGACTCGCCGTGTTCTGATCGAGAAAGGCGTCCCGGCCGATGGCCTGTCGTCCAAAGCAGTCCGCGAGACGCATCTCTTCCGTCCCGATCTCATCGTGAATATGTCGGGCATCCCGGGCCGCTCTCTCTTTCCGGAAGCCAGCTTCGAAGACTGGGACGTCGAAGACCCCTACGGCGAAGATATGGCAACCTATCGCCGCATCTGCGAAGATATCGAAGCGCGGGTGACCGAACTGGCGGAGCGCCTGCGCAAGGGGAATCGTGCGGCGAGAAAAGACTAGCGTCTCGCAGGAAGATTATTTGAAGGCCATTTGGGAGACTGTTCAGGAGGGCGAGACTCCCATCAGCGCCCGCCTGGCGAAGGATCTCAGCGTCACGCCACCGGCCGTCACCGCGGCTCTGAAGCGCATGGCGCGCGGCGGTTACGTGCGCGTCGGCCGCGATGGCCGCATTGAACTCTCCGCGAAGGGCCGCTCGATCGCGCAGCATCTGGTTCTTCGCCATCGCCTCGCCGAGATGCTCCTCACCGAAGTCATCGGCATCAAATGGACACGCGCGCATGAGGAAGCGGAGCGGCTCGAACATGGTATCTCACCCGAAGTCGCGACTCTTTTGCTCCGGCGATTCGGACGTGAAAGCCGCTGCCCGCACGGCGTCCCGCTCTTTGGCGGAATGTTGAAGCTGCGGCGCAGGCTCGGCGCGGCACGCCTCTCCGACTCCGAGCCGGGCCATACCTATGAAATTCTCCGCGTCTACGAGAAGGATCCGAAATTCCTCGATTTCCTCGCCGGTCTCGATTTGAAGCCGGGCGCCCGCGTCCGCGTCATTCATCGCGAGTACGACGAGACCATGACCGTCTCTCTCGCCGGCGTCCGCGCCAAAAAAATGTATCTCGGCAAACCGGCCACCGAGCGCATCTGGGTTCGCCACAATCCCCTCTGATTTGCCGCGCAATGACGCCGCGAATCGAACCCATCGGCTTGAAATTTCCGCAACGGGGGAGTAACGTCGTTTCTGCCTGCCCGCGGTCAAGGAAGTCCTGGCGTGGAACCTGCAATCACCCCATCGTTCTCGGGTCCGCAACTCAGCAAAACGATTTCCACACGCATTCCCACTCCGATGGAAACCCAGAATGACCAACGATGTCTCCGCCGCGGCAGCGCCGAGTTAAGCAAATCGATTTCGGAACCAAAGTCTGAAGGAGGAAAGTGACATGGCTACGGCAACTCAAGTGGTGCAGCTCGATGACAAAGTCACGCGATACGTCGCTGAGACGCGGAAAATGCTGATCAACGGAAAATGGGTGGCGGCGGCTTCCGGCAAAACCTTTAAAACCTTCAATCCCGCGACGGGCGACGTTCTTGCCAATATTGCCGAGGGCGATCGCGAAGACATCAATCGCGCGGTCGGTGCGGCGCGCGCCGCGTTCGATTCCGGACCTTGGACAAAAATGAGCCCGTCCGAGCGCGGACGACTCATCTGGAAGCTCGGCGATCTGATCGAGAAAAACCTCGAGGAGTTCGCGCAACTCGAAAGTCTCGACAACGGCAAGCCGCTCACGATTGCGCGCATCGCCGATGTACCGCTAGCCGCGGATATGTTTCGCTACATGGCCGGTTGGGCTACCAAGATTGAAGGCAACACGATCCCAATCTCGATGCCCGGGGCAAAGTTTCTAGCCTACACGCTCCGCGAGCCGGTCGGCGTCGCCGGTCAGATCATTCCGTGGAATTTTCCTCTCTTGATGGCGGCATGGAAGCTGGCTCCGGCGCTCGCCGTGGGCTGCACCGTCGTCTTGAAGCCCGCCGAGCAAACGCCGTTGACCGCGCTGCGGCTGGGCGAACTGATTCAGGAAGCGGGAATCCCCGATGGCGTTGTGAACATCGTTCCCGGCTTCGGCGAAACGGCCGGAGCGGCGCTGGCGGCGCATCCGCAGGTCGACAAAATCGCTTTCACCGGCTCAACCGAAGTGGGCAAACTGATCGTGCAAGCGGCCGCCGGTAATCTGAAGAAGGTCTCGCTCGAGCTCGGCGGCAAATCTCCGAATATCGTTCTCGACGATGCCGACCAGGCGTCCGCCATTCCGGGCGCTGCGAGCGCGATCTTCTTCAATCACGGCCAGTGCTGCTGCGCGGGCTCGCGCCTCTACATCGAGAAGAAATCCTTCGACAAGGTTGTCGAGGGCGTGGCGGACTGTGCCGCAAAAATTCACGTCGGTCCGGGACTTGATCCGTCGAGCGATATGGGGCCGCTCGTTTCCGAAGAGCAGCTCAACCGCGTCTGCGGCTATCTCGAGTCCGGCTTCTCGGAAGGTGCCAAGGCCGTTGTTGGCGGCAGCCGTCACGGCGATCGCGGCTACTTCGTCAAGCCCACGGTCCTGGTGAACACGACCGAGAAAATGAAAGTCGTGCGCGAAGAAATCTTCGGCCCGGTGGTCACCGCAACTCCATTCACCGACCTCGATGATCTCGTCGCGAAGGCCAACGACACGATCTATGGCCTGGCAGCGGGCGTCTGGACGCGTGACATCCAGAAGGCCCATCGCATCGCGGGTAAGCTTCGCGCCGGCACCGTCTGGATTAATTGCTACAACATCTTCGATCCGGCCATGCCTTTTGGCGGTTACAAGCAGTCTGGCTGGGGCCGCGAGATGGGCCACGAAGTTCTGGAGGCTTACACCGAAGTAAAATCCGTCTGCACCGTGATTTAAGTCGTTCACCGCATCGCATGTCCCGGGTTCTCGTTCCGAGGGCCCGGGACATTTTATTTTCAGCCGGTTCTCCTACCGCTGTTCGCGCTCGCGCGTCCGTTTATTCCTTGCGCCTGTCTCCCCGTTTATTGCTTGAAGAAAACCATCGCATTACTGCTGCGGCGTCAGTTGCGTCCATCCCGACGAAGGCGGCGCGTTGGCATTCACCACCCGCCCGTTCCCATTCTGATTGTAGTTGCTCTTCGGACCCGTCCACACATCGCGCGTTTCGATCGCATCTCCCGCTCTCCTCTTTCCAATTTATCCGCGGCCCCGATTCTCCGCGCATCAACTGCGTTGCTTGCCTTTAGCTCTCATCGCCGCCCTGAGTCTTCTGTTCGCGCAGTTGCTGCCTCCAGCCGAGAATCCGAGCCTTACTTCCCGCCTCTTCGGCCTCTGGGATCATCCCCTTGCGCTGATAACCCCGCGATATCGTCGTCCACGCCAAAATATCGTCCGGATCGATCTCGAGTATTCTTTTCGCCGCGGCAATGGCGTTGTCGAAATCCGCGCGGGCATAGTACGCTTGTGCAAGGCCGTGCAGGGCATCGGAAAATTTCGCGTCGAGCGCAAGCGCCGCGTTGTACTCAGCGATGGCTTCATCGTGTTTGCCTTCGCCAAAGAGGTCGATTCCCGCGTAGTAGTGGTCTTCCGCTGTCATCAGGATTTTCTGCCCGCCATTCTACCACCGCCTCTCGCGACTCTCGCCACGCGTCGCGTTGAATCTCACGCGCACACGGCGCTCGCATGCTGAATGCTCTACGCTATTACTGGATCACCGCAAAGGGTTACCGCCTTCGTCCCTGGGCCAGCCCTTACATTTGCTGGCGCATGGAGACCTTTTTCGGGGAAGACGCGGCCCATCTCGACGCGCGAAAATTCTTTCGTCTCATGTGGTGTGAGCGCGCGCGGATGGAACGCTTTCTCGAATGGGTTGCCGAACGCCGCCGCGAACAGCGCCACGCACATCGCGTTTAACAGCAACGCGAACAACTCACTCGCGGCGTATAATAGAACTCGATTCCAGCCCTAGGGGCGCTGCTCCTATGCAAGACCTCAAGATCCTTCAAAAGACAGAATCGCTTCATGAAGCCCGCTGGTGGGAAACCGATCCCGACGGTCGCGCGCACTGCTATCTTTGTCCGCGCCATTGCCACATTGGCGAAGGACAAGCCGGCTTCTGCTTCATCCGCGTGAATGAGGGCGGCAGGCTTTACAGCCTCGGCTACGCCTCGCCCGCCGCGCTGCAGATTGATCCCATCGAGAAGAAGCCGCTCAATCATTTTCTTCCGGGCACGCGAATTTTCTCGATGGGCACCGCCGGCTGCAACATGGGCTGCTTCTTCTGCCAGAACTGGGACATTTCGAAATCGCGCTCAGACCAGGTGAATTCCACCCATCTCTCGCCCGAAGACGTCGTCCTCCTCGCTATTCATTACGGCTGCCCGTCGATTGCCTTCACCTATAACGAGCCGACCATCTGGGGCGAGTATGTCATCGACATTTGCGCGGTCGCCAAAGAGTACGGCATAAATACGGTCATGGTCACCAACGGCTACATCACCCGCGACGCCTTTCACGACATCTATGACCACATCGACGCCGCGAACGTCGACCTAAAGGCCTTCACCGAACAGTTCTATGGGCGCATCACTCTGACACATCTCGAGCCCGTTCTCGAAACGCTGAAGTGGCTCAAGAATGAGACCCAAGTCTGGTTCGAGATTACGAATCTCGTCATTCCGACTCTCAACGACAGCGTCGCCGAATCCCGCGCCTTGGCCGAATGGATCCTTGAAAATCTCGGGCCCGACGTGCCTCTGCACTTCACCGCGTTTCATCCCGATTTCAAGCTGCGCGACAAGCCGCGGACGCCGCCCGAAACCTTGCACGCGGCGCGCTCCGTCGCCCGCGAAGTCGGCCTCCACTATGTCTACGAGGGAAACATCTTCAGCGATGGCGCGCACACGCTCTGTCCCTCATGCGGCAAGACTCTGATTCAGCGCTCCTGGCACAGCGTTGAAGCGAACCAATTGAGAGCAGGCCGCTGCCCGGACTGTTCTCAGGAAATCGCAGGCCACTGGTCGAACCCTCATCCGAATATTCCCAACAAGGCTCTCGAACGCGCGCGCTCCCTCGCCGACCGCCGCTTCGCCGCCATCAACTTCTAGCGCGGCGATTCATCGAGACACATTCGAAACCACCTACCGCAAGTAGTATCCCGGTCCCACGCGCAAATGATGGTGCCACGCGACGGGAAACGCCCACCACGCGAGCGTTCCCAGCAGCATCTGCATGATCGCCAGCGGAACGATGTTCCGCTCCTGCGCGAAGAGCCACGCCATCACCGTTCCTCCGATAAACGTCAGCGGCACAAGCACCGGATTCGGCCAATGGCACGCCGCAAAGATGACTCCCGTCAGCGTCGCCGCTAGCCATCTTCGCTTCACCAGAAATTCGATCCGGTTCATCAGCAGAGAATTGAGCGCGACTTCCTGCAGCACGCAAAACGCAAAGTAGCTCCACAAGCGCCGCACCGAGATCAAGTAATGCGGCACGCGCAGCGGCCGGCCCAGAATCATCCCGATCACAAATAATCCCAAAGCCATCACCACAAGAGCGATCGCTGCATTGCGCGTCGCGCGCCCCAGATTATCCGCGCGCCATCCGAGCGTCTTCGGCGTGTCGCGATGCAGGGCAAAGCTCACGATCAGCCAGACCGCGAACACGACCCACGAGTATGGTGCCGAGAACTGCAGCCGCCAGATAAAAACGAGAATGTAGATCGGAAGCCCAACGACATCGAGTAACGCGAGAGCGCGTTTCGTGGAATCGGTCATCGCGAGCCGGAGGGTCCATTTCTCATTGACCCCCCGCCTGCCTGCCCGTCGCGCATCGACTCGCGCAGCCAATCGATCGCGGCATCGAGCGAGCCGGCAAAGGCCGCAAAGCAGAAATCGCAGCCGGTGTCGGGAAATCCCATGCGAGTGAGACGCGCCGCGAGGTCCGTGCGGATGTCCGCCGGCTCCGCCTTCCAGCCGCGCAATGCCTCGTAGATGACGCGATGATCCGGGAACTGCCAGAAGTGGTTTGCAAGAAGCGGGAAAATTTTAGCGCGGCGGCTGTCGTTCGAGCGGAGCTGACACAGCGCGGCAAGAAGCACCCGCTCCATGCCAAATGCGTCGCCGGATTGATAATGGGAAGCCATCGCGCGGGCAGACCAAACGCCTGCCCGGCGACATTTTAGCGCGGAAGTGCGCCTTGGATCGCTTGTTGCCGCATTCCATCGCCGGCGAATCCACCTTGGTGCGAGCCGATATCGAGCCGGTCTGGAGCCGCGTGAGGCCTTCGGACCGGCCCAATGGCGCGAAGCGAGATGGCCTGAAGTACAGCGACGCAAACCACGCCGACGCGAACTAAGAGGACGCTCCTTAGGCCGCGCGCTCGTCCGGCTTCACAAAATCAAAGCGGTGAATCGCCGCCGCAATTCCAAACATCTTTCCGCTTTCTCCGGCGATCCGGTCGATCCGCAGCGCGCGCCCCGTTCCGCGCACAAGAACCGGATGCGCGCGGCCACGTTCCGGCGGCAAAGAGAATTGCACATCCAGTGGAGTTCCGGGAGGAATCGAATTGTCGCTGACGAAGTACACACCGTGTGTGGAAATGTCGCGGAGATGTGCGATTTGAGTCTGCGCAAACTGACTGTTTCCGGCGTAGATCTGCAAAGGAACGAACAGCTCGTATCGATGCGTGTGTCTCTTTTCCCTCATGTCTTCCCCTCCTTCGGGTGCACAGCTAACTGCACGCATTGTGCCAGCACGGAAACAACGCCGACTCACTGTGACAATTGAAGTTGTACTGTTACGGACGGGTTCTGCCTGGTACGACTCTGTTCCAGGTTGGGAGCGATTCCGCGAACGGGAACCGGAGGTACTATTTACGCGACTAGGTTTCGAGAAAAGGCCAGTTCTAGAGGACGGGCTCGTACAAAATCGCTGACCCTTCTGCTTCGGTCAATATTCCCTTGCCGATGAGCAAGTGCACCATCCGCGTCATCATCGCCTTGTCAAGAGTTTTCGCGGCAAGGTTTGTAACTCCAGGGTTTACGGTGCGGAGAATTTCGTACGCCACCTCGCGATTGTGGGTGACATCGGTGAGCCAGTCGCGGAGTGAGTTGGCCTGCTCGGGCGACAATTCGTTAAACGCGATGCCCATTCCGAGGCCTGCCTGCGCGTAGACGACCTTCCCTTCGGTCTCAAATGTGTTCTTTCCTTTATGAAGTGCGATACGCACGTTGGATCCCACTGGGAATGGCACTAGCGTGTCGACGAAGCAGCCGCCCGGTCCCAGATCCGTCGTCCGCGTCGAAAACCTCGCGCCGGTGCCTAGCTCGACGACTTCCGCGGTCGCGGTGAAAATGTGGCGAGCGTCGCCTCGGCGTTCCGCTCCGGACGCTGTTGCCTGACCGGAAATCTTCGACGATTCTAGCGAATATTTCCTATCTGCCGTATCACGCATCTTTGCTCACCTGCCAGTTGCGCCGAAATCGCGGCCCGTTGCCCCGTTTAATCGGCGTTGCCGCCGCTTCGTGGTGCCCTGCCGGGCGCGAATCAAAGGAAGAGCGCGCTGGATGAATTGTCGCCCGGCAAAACCCGGCTGCACAAGCCCAACAAAGCCGTACTTGCCCAAAAGCCAACATTCCGAAGCTCTGAGGCGCCGTTAATGGACGGCGTTTCGCCCAACGGTGCCTCCGAAGCTTGATTCCGCCACCGACAGGGCTGCCTGCTATCCGCTTCATTCTTTCGTTTTGTGAACCGAGGACTCAGGTACGGGTTCCACAATTTGGCCCGGCAAGTTCGGGATGTCGTCGGGGTGAAAATCGGGGAAAGGAAGGCCGTTGTTCTTCCGCCACTCGTCCATCTTCTTGGCCGGTTCCGCGGATTTCGCATCGTGCAGTCCCGTGTCTCGCGCGAAGTACAGCGTGCAGGATGGAAATGCGAAGCCCGTACCGGCCTCGACGGTGCGCGGGGGTTCACGCCAGATGAATGGCAAAAACCACGCGTTCGTGCCTGCGGAGAGATGCAAGAACATCAAGAATTGGTTTCATCACCCAATATTTTCGATTGAGCAAACGCATGCCGCGCGCGGCCTCTTCGCCGTTCAAAATTTCCGCACGCGCCTCCACAAAATCGCCGAGCGGCACACCGCGCATATTGCACGGCGCCACGCGGACCCGCGGATTATTGCGAATCCGCTTCACTTTCCCGGAGTCGGCGACGCTATAAACGTACAGCACCGCCTTGCTGGAATTTCCGTCTTCGGGTGTTCCGGCCGCGAACCAAACCGGAGTACGCACACCTTCGCCACTCTTTCGAAACGTCTCCAGGCACAAGTACTTCTTTGCCTCGAACACTTGAATTGGATTGGCTGAGCTCATTGGGAATTGGATGGTGCCGGGGGGCAGAGTTGAACTGCCTACGCCGGCCTTTTCAGGGCCGCGCTCTACCGGTGAGCTACCCCGGCACCGGGAGAAACCAACATTTTAGACAAAACGATGCGGCCCGCAAAGGGAAATGCGCACAGAGGAGAAATTGCCTCAATTGCTTCGGGAGCGTCGTCCTTGCCCGGCTTTCCTTCATGTTCCATTTTCGTCAAACCATGCGAGGGAACATGATAGGCTATCCGCCGTCCTTGATGATTGAACGAGACGTTCGCGGTTTTCGCATAACCCCCGTTTGCGGCCTCCGCATTTGGATATCGATACTCGAATGAAATGAGAAAGGGCCTCGAATGAAGCGATGGATGATCCTCACGGTATGCACGCTTGCATTCAGCGTGGCGGCTTCGGCACAGCGGCTTCCGGACAATATCATTCCCGAGAGCTACGAGCTCACTTTCACGCCGGATCTTGCCAAGGCCACTTTTGCCGGCTCCGAAGTAATACACGTGCGCCTCCGGAAGCCCGCCGTCTCCATCGTTCTCAATGCAGCGGAGATCGAATTTCAAGACGTCACGATTCGCTCGGGGAACGCAGCGCAGAAGGCCGCCGTTACGACCGATCCCACGTCCGAGCAGGCCACCTTCACCGTATCCAAAGAAATCGCCGCCGGCCCTGCTGACATTCACATCGATTTCACCGGCATTCTCAACGATAAACTGCGCGGGTTCTATCTCAGCGAGACGGCCAAGCGCCGCTACGCCGTCACCCAGATGGAAGCCACCGACGCGCGCCGCGCGTTTCCGTGTTTTGACGAACCCGCGTTCAAGGCCGTCTTCCGCATCACTCTCATCATCGATGCACACGACACAGCCATATCCAACGGCGCGATCATCTCCGACACTCCCGGCCCCGGAGACGGCATGCACACGCTGAGATATTCGCCATCGCCCAAAATGTCCACCTATCTCGTCGCCATGATGGTAGGCGATTTTGAATGTCTCTCGGGCGGCGTAGATGAGATCCCCATTCGCGTCTGCACGGTTCCCGGCAAAAAAGAGCTCGGCTCGTTCGCCCTCGAGTCAGCCGAACATATTCTGAAGTTCTACGACAGCTATTATTATCTGAAATATCCGTACCATAAACTCGACCTCATTGCGTTTCCCGACTTCTCCGCAGGCGCGATGGAAAACACCGCCGCCATTACCTTTCGCGAGGCCGATTTCCTCATCGACGACAAGACCGCGTCATTCGACGCCCACGAAAACGTCGCGTCCGTTCTCGCTCATGAAATGGCGCATCAATGGTTCGGCGATCTGGTCACCATGAAATGGTGGAATGACATCTGGCTCAATGAGGGATTCGCCACCTGGATGGCGTGGAAGCCGCTTGAGGCCTGGAAACCGGAATGGCACAGCCAGCTGGATGAAATCATTGAAACCGATGGCGCCCTCGCCACCGATCAAATAGCCTCCGTTCGCCCGATTCGCCAGGAAGCCAACACTCCCGCCGAAATCACGAATCTATTTGACGGCATCGCTTACGGCAAAGCAGCGTCTGTCCTCCGGATGGTCGAGGCCTACGTCGGCACCGAAACATTTCGGCAAGGCACCAACGCCTATCTTCAAAAGCACGCCTACGCCAACGCCACTGCCGAGGATTTTTGGAATCAGATCACCGAAACATCCGGCAAGCCGGTCGATAAAATCATGTCCGGCCTTATCGATCAGCCCGGCGCGCCTCTAGTCAGCGTGAAAACCTCCTGCACCGGCGATCGGACCGAGGTGACCCTCTCGCAGCGCCGATATTTCGCGAACGCCGAAAAACTCGATGCCGGCTCGTCTGAGCTCTGGTCCATTCCTGTGTCTCTGCGTCCCGCAGGCGCCAGTGACGCCCAATACGTTCTCCTCACCAAGCCCGAGCAGACCTTTACTCTTGCGGGTTGCGCCGCTTGGGTTTATGCAAACGCCGGCGGCCGCGGCTATTACCGCTCGGAATATTCGCACGACGCGCTCGCGACAATGGCCGCCGAGCTGGAAACCTCATTTTCTCCCGAGGAGCGCGTCCGTTTCCTCGCTGACGTCTGGGCCATGGTACGGGTCGGACGAGTGAACGTTGCCGACTATCTCGCCATTGTCGAAAAGTTGCAGAGTGATCGCACCCGCGCTGTTGTCGATGCCATGATCGGCCACATTCCAGGTCTTCACGACGACGTCGTAGCGCCGTCTGACCGACCCGCATTCGAGGCTTGGGTGCGCAACTTTCTGGGCCCGGTTGCCGCCGATCTTGGCTACACGCCGGTCGCCGGCGAATCCGGACAGCGCAGCGCTCTGCGCTCCGATATTCTTGGCACTCTCGCGGCGTACGGAAGAGATCCCGCGCTCCTCGCGCAGGCCCGCGCGATTGCCGATTCCTATATGAAGGATCCGTCGTCGGTTGACGACGCGCTTGCTGGAAACGCGCTCAGCGTCTCAGCGCAAAATGGCGACACCGTTCTCTACGATCAATATATCGCGCATTTGAATACCGCGAAAAATCCGGAAGAGTACTACCACTATCTCGGCGCTATCACCCAATTTCCCGATCCGGCGCTCACGCGAAGAACCTTCGACTTGATTCTCGGCCCCGGCGTGAAGATTCAAGACTTGTTCTACCTCGCCGGCACGTTGCAAAACTACGAGACGCAACAGGTCGCCTGGGATCTATTCAAAGCGGATTATAAGCTTGTCACCGATAAAATCGACGCTTCGCTTGGCGGGAGCTTGGCGCAATTGGCCGGCGTTTTCTGCGACGCGAAGTTGCGCGATGACTCTCAACAGTTCTTCGCCGCCCAGCATGCGCCGGGCTCGGAGCGGCTCCTCCAAAACGCGGCCGATCAAGTCAACTCCTGCATCGAGCTCCGCTCTCTCCAGCAGGCCAACCTCTCCGCATTTCTCAGGAAATAAGCTGTCCTGCGCCGCGCGTATCTTCCTAGGGATGTCCGCCGAACACGGACAGACCCGCCCCTATTTACCTCACCGAATCGTCAAACTCCCGCATCCAGTCCTTCTTCTTCAACACTTCCCGCGCCTTCGATCCATCCGCCGGCCCGACAATTCCGTCCTTCTCCATAATGTCGATCAACCGCGCTGCTCGTCCATACCCGATCCGCAATCTCCGCTGCAGTGTCGACGTCGAAGCGCGCCCCATCTCGCAAACCACACGCACCGCCTCTTGATACAAATCGTCATCAACTTCCTCGCCGCCATCCCCGGCCGCCGTCCCACCCATCGCGTTCTCGTCCTTCGGTGGCTTCAGCAATTCTTCGTTGTAGACCGCCTTTGCCTGTTCTCTCCAGAACGAGCACACGGCCGCGATTTCATCCTCCGTCACGTACGGCCCGTGAATCCGATGCAGCCGCGAAGATCCCGCCGGCAGATACAGCATGTCGCCCTTGCCCAGCAACGATTCCGAGCCGTTCGTATCCAGAATCGTCCGCGAGTCCACCTTGCTCGCCACGCGGAACGATATCCGCGCCGGAAAATTCGCCTTGATCAATCCCGTGATCACGTCCACCGACGGCCGCTGCGTCGCCAAGATCAAGTGAATCCCAACCGCGCGTGCCATCTGCGCCAGCCGCGTGATCGATTCTTCCACGTTGCTCGTATCTACCATCATCAAGTCCGCCAATTCGTCGATGATGATCACGATGTAAGGAAGCGGCTTGTGCTCTTCTTCCTCAACGCTGTCGAACAACGAAAGCGACTGCGCCTTCTGGAACGTTCGGTTGTACTGCTCGATATTTCGTACCCCACGCGCCGCCAGCAATTTCAGACGCCTCTCCATCTCTCGCGTCGCATTCCGCAACACATTCGACGCGACCTTCGCATCGGTGACCACCGGTGTGAGCAAATGCGGAATATCCTCATACAATCCGAGTTCCAGCCTCTTCGGATCCACCAGCACCAGCTTCAATTCTTCCGGCGTCGCCTTGAACAGCATACCCATCAGCAGCGAATTGATGAACACGCTCTTGCCCGTGCCGGTCGATCCGGCGATGAGCAAGTGCGGCATCTGCGTCAAATCCGCCGCGCGAATCCGCCCGATCAGATCTTTCCCGAGCGGCATTGTCAGCTTTGACGGTGAATGTACGAACTCCGGCGACTCGATCATCTCGCGCAGCGAAATCGTCTCGCGGTGCGCGTTCGGCACTTCAATACCAACCGTCGATTTTCCCGGAATCCGTTCGATCAGCAGCGACTCCGCCCGCAGCGCCAGGCAAAGATCCTCGGCCAGTCCCGTGACGCGGCTGTATTTGATTCCCGCTTCCGGCTTGAATTCGAACGTCGTCACCACTGGGCCCGGATTGATCTGCGTGATGTGGCCCTTCACATCGAATTCCTCGGACTTTTGCTCAATCGCCCGCGCGCATTCCTTCAGCTCGGCTTCGTCCATCTTCCCGCCGTGCTCGGCGGGCCTCAGCAGCGTCGGCGAGGGAAGGCGGAAGTTCAATTTGCCTTTCGCGATTTTCGGATCGCTCGAACTCTTGCGGACGGGCGTGGCGACATCATTCTCGTGGAATTTAATCACCGCCGATCCGCGCGAGGATTCCTCAGCGTCGCGTTCTTCTTCGACGTCCTCCTCTTCTTCCATCACCGCGGTATCTTTTGACGAGACCGCCTGGTACGGCGCGGGCCTGCGTCCGGCAATCTTGATTTCTTCCACGCGGCGGCGCAAACGCGTCGATTCGCGCTCCTCGCGCCAGTCCTTCCACCGCATTGCCAACCGTCCAATCGCACCCTCGGCTGCCATCGGCTTGCGCATCCAATTCGCGGCCGCGCTAAATGAGAATCGCGTCGTCAGGAATAGTGCCGTCAAGACGCACGCGATCCCCACCAAGTTCGCCCCAATGGGATTGAATGCGCCGCGCATCCCCGACGCCAGAATTGTTCCCATCAATCCGCCCGCGGGCAGTGTTCCGCGAACCTCGGGGAAATGCATCAGCGCAAGTTCGGCCGGCAGAAACAAAAAAATCATCACCGCGCCGGACAGCTTCGCGATCGGCGACGCGATTTCCTCGCTGCGGAACCACCGCATCCCGACCGCGAACAGCCCCACCGGAACCAAAAACGCTGCGAAGCCGCAAAGCTGGAACAGCAGATCGGCCACATGCGCGCCGAACGGCCCAATCCAGTTACGCGCGGGGCCCGAGGCCGGTGAAGCGGAGGCCACATTAAACGAGGAGTCTTGCGGCGAATAGGAAAGCAGGCTCAGCGCCAGCAGCACCGCCAACGTGATGCCGACAAAGCCAATCAATTCGTTCAATCGCTTGTTTTCAGTTGGACTGAGGATGCGCACAGATATCTCCCTTAGGCAGGGGAAGGCCTTTTACTGACTGGGACGCGCGGGCGCTGTCGCGCGGAGCCCATCGGGAGGAACTCGAGTAACAGGACGACTATACCAAAGAGGATGAGCTAGTAAATAAGGATTTTGCGTGCGGTTGTTTGCTCCGGGGCCGCGAATTCAGACGGCTGGCTTCGATAGCGTCAGCCAACCGGCATCCGCATCACCCAGATCAACACGGCCGTCCCAACCATTATCCGATAAATCGCGAACGGAACGAATCCATGCCGCTTCACCCAGGACAAAAACCACGCCACCGCGCCATACGCCACAATGAACGACATCACGAAACCGATCCCAATGACGACCCAGCCATGCGCGTCAATCTGCGACACCCCGATTGCGTTCTCGCCCCTTCCCATCACCGATTTCAGCAGATCGTAAAGAGTCGCCACAACCATCGTCGGTATCGACAGAAAGAACGAAAACTCGAGAGCCGACGCACGCGACATTCCCGCCACCTGCCCAGCCGCTATCGTCGACATCGACCGCGACGTCCCCGGGAACACCGCTGAAAGTATTTGGCAGGCCCCGATCCAGATCGATTGCGTCACGCTCATGTCTTCCATCCGCCAGACGTGAATCCGGCTCGGCAACGCATCAGGCCCCGCCGCTTCCGACTTCGCGTTTCGCGCATCCACGATCCACATGACGATTCCGCCCACCAGCAGGGCAGTCCCCATCACGTACAAACTCTCGAGGTTCTTCCCGATCACCTTGGTCAGCAGAAACGCAGGAATCGCGGTGACCACAAACGCGATCGCGATCAGTCCCAGAGGATGCGTGAGCACAGTCTTGTCGCCCCGCTCGCCGCGCGGAAACGTCGACAAAAATTTAGCGATCCGCTCGCGAAAATAAACAGGCAAGCAAAGAATCGCGCCCAGCTGAATCACAATCGTGTACATCTTCCAGTAGCCGCTCGTGAGACTGACGTGCAACAGCGCCTCTGAAATGCGCAGGTGCGCCGTCGAGCTGACCGGCAAGAACTCGGTCAACCCTTCGACGATCCCCAAAATCACCGACAGCACGTAGTCGTTCAATCTCTCCTCCCGAATTTAGCTTAACTGCTCGCGCCCCCGGGTGCGCGCGGGCTCGGACAATACCGATCTTAACGGCTTACCGAAGCGCGATCACGAGCTGGATCTGCGCAAAGTATCCGGCGAAATGGTCGCCAGAGATTTCATCATCGCATACGCGTTCAAACCGCCTGGATAATAATTCCTTAAAATGCCACGCGATTGATAACCGTGGCTCTTCCAGAACGCGACCGCCGCCGCATTGTCCACCGCAGTCTCGAGCTGAATCAGAGTCACGCCTTTGCGCCCCAACCGCTCTTCGGCTTCCCGCAGCAATGCCGTCCCAATCGCGCGCCGTCGGTGCTCTTCGAGAACGTCGATCGTCACGATGTGCCCGGCACTTTTCTCACACGCCGCCACCAGAAATCCCACAATCTTTCCGCCCACCTCTGCGACAATTCCTTCCGCCCCGGGCAGCCGCAGATACCAGCTCAATTCACGTCGCGAATACGCAATTTGCGGCGGATAGCACACCTGATCGATCTCGTAAATCGCGTCGAAATCTTCCGGCGCAAGCGTCCGCAATCGGACTTCGGCGTCGCTGGGAAGTTCCTTGCGGTCAGCCATATTTCAGATTCGTTGCAGGTTCTTCAGTGTGCGAACGCTTCCGTTTTCCCAGCGTCTCGCGCGGGCCAAACATTGGAAGGAGGAATCTCGCTGGCACAAGTACAAATTTCCGAACGCGCCCAACTGCACCCTCATCAAATTTCCAAAATCACCGGCAAAATCAGCGGCCGCTTCGCCGTCTGCTTATTCAAATAACGTTTCAGCTCCACGCGAATCTTCTCCTTGATGACGCCCCAATCCGTTTTCTCTTCCGCGGTGGATTGCTCGAACGTCCGCAAGATTACCGCGCGCGCCTCCGTCATCACTTCCTTGCCGTCCTCCGACGGTAAGAATCCCCGCGACACGATCTCCGGCGCAGATTCGAGCCGCCCCGTATGCTTGTCGATCGCCAGAATCGGCACCACAACTCCATCTTCCGCGAGATGCCGCCGCTCGCGGATCACCACTTCCTCGATCTCTTCAAGTGACCCGGAATCCACCATAATGCGCCCCGCCGTCACGGGCTCCCGCCGAAAAGCTCCGTCCGACGTAAATTCGATCGGCTGCCCGCTCTCGAGCAAGAAAATCTCTCCGGACACGGCGCCCAACTGTTCTGCCAGCGCCGCGTGCCGGAACAATTGCCGGTATTCTCCGTGCATCGGAACAAAATATTTCGGCCGCACCAGGTTCAGCAGCAGCTTCATTTCCTCCTGGCTCGCGTGGCCCGATACATGAATCGGCGCCGAGCGCCCGCCTTCGTAATACACCAGCACCTGCCGCCGGAACAGGTGATCGATCATCCGGAAAATTGCTCTCTCGTTTCCAGGAATGATTCTCGCCGACAAAATCACCGTATCGTTTTCCTCGATGCTCAGCAGGCGGTGATTGTCCACCGCTATTCGCGACAGCGCCGACATCGGCTCCGCCTGCGTTCCGCTGGCCAGTACGACGAGCTTGTGGGGATCGTACGTGCGAATGTCCTGTGGCCGCACCACGCTTCCATCCGGAATCCGCAAACGATTCAACGTGTGGGCGATCTCGATGTTGTCAACCATGCTCCGCCCGACGATCCCCACCTTCCGCCCCGTCAGAACCGCGATATCGATCACTTGTTGAATCCGGTGGATCGAGCTCGAAAAACACGACACCACGACTTTCTTCGGCGCCGCTCGAAATAACTCCTCCAGTCGCACCACCACCGCGCGCTCCGAAGGCGTGAATCCCGGCCGCTCCACGTTCGTGCTGTCGCTGAAGAGCGCAAGCACCCCCTCCTGCCCGTAGCGCGCAAACGCGTGAAGGTCGAAGGGCTTTCCGTCGACAGGCGTGTGATCGATCTTGAAATCGCCCGTGTGAATGATGACGCCCAGCGGCGTGCGTATTGCCAGCGCGACGCAATCGATAGTGCTGTGCGTCACATGCAAAAATTCGATTTGAAACGGCCCTATCTCGATCCGCTGCCCCGCGGCAATCTCGTTCAATTTCGCTTCTTCAAGGAGCCCGTGTTCCTCGAGCTTTTTCTTCACCAGTGCCAACGTGAATTTCGTGCCGTAGATCGGCACGTTCAGGTCGCCAAGAATATACGGAATCGACCCGATGTGATCTTCGTGCCCGTGCGTTAGCAAAATGGCGCGCACCATGTGCCGATGCTGCTTCAGATATGTGATATCGGGAATGACAATGTCGACGCCCAGCAGCTCGGCTTCGGGGAACATCAAGCCCGCGTCAATCACGATGATATCGTCGCGGCAACGCAGCACCAGCATGTTCAAGCCGAATTCGCCGAGCCCGCCGAGCGGGATAGCTAGAACGGAAGGTTTACTCAATGCGGTGTGTCAACCTTTCACTGCGTCCTCATCGTATCACAGGCGTCCGCGCGAGGTTCCTTGCAAGGTGCGCGTACGCATCCAGTGCGGAGCCAACACTCCGCGCGCCGCCGTGACGCGCATCACTCATCTCTGCTGCCGCTGAAGAGCCGCGCGATCGACACGAGGACAATGGCTCCCACCGTCGCCGCCGCGAGACTCCCGAAAAATCCCAGAAACACAATTCCGAGCTTCTGAAAAATCCATCCACCGATCACCGCGCCCACCAATCCCAGAATCACATTCGCCAGACATCCGAATCCGCGCCCGCGCGCCACCGTCCCCGCCAGCCATCCGGCGATCATTCCGATGACAATCCACCAGATCAGCGAATGCGACGGAGCAAAGATCACTCCGAAGTAGTGGGTTTGGCTCTGGCTCTGTTGAAGCAGAATGGCGCAAGCAAGTACGCTCATCGTGTTTCCTCCGAAAATTTCCCGCTGCAAATACCAAGTTGCGCTGGACCGAAGATTTCGCGGCACCCATCCGTCCGGCGATTCGATGTTCGCGCCGCCGATCCGTGCCACTTTCCTGTTTTCTATTTTCGTCATTTGTAATATCAAGGTTCCGCGCAATCATGCGGCGCGCATCGTTTCGTGCTGCTTGCGACGATACATTACTTACAGGGAGATTGAATGGCAAAAAAAAAGGGTGCGACGGGACGAATCCTGCATGATCCCGTGAAAGATCACCTGACTCCGATTTTTCCGCTCGATCTCTCGAAAGTTCATTCGATCGACGATCTCGTCCGCGCCATGGGCCGCACCGCCTTCACCGGACGCCAGGTCGGCGACGCCGTCGACGTTCTCGAAGCGATGGCGCGCGATAAAGACTGCTTCATCGTGATGACTCTCGCCGGTGCCATGACCGTCGCGAAGATGGGCCTCATCTTTTGCGATTTGATGGAGTCGGGTATCGTTCGCGCGATTGTCTCGACTGGCGCTCTGATGGCGCACGGTCTCGTCGAAGCCACCGGGCTTTCGCATTTCCGTTACGATCCCAAGATGGACGACCGCGAGCTTTTCGTCGCCGGCTACAATCGCGTCTATGATTCTCTTGAGCCCGAAACCAATCTCGATCACGTCGAGGAAGTGGTCGACGATGTCCTCTCGAACTGGGATCCGGCGGAAACCGTCTGTAGCTGGAAGCTCCATCGTCGCATCGGCGAGTACCTCAAGAACCACGCTGACGGTCGCGGCATTTTGAAATCGGCCGCGGAGCACAACGTCCCCGTCTTCGTTCCTGCCTTCACCGATTCCGAGCTCGGCATCGATTTCGCGCTCCACAGGCGCCAGCGCGCGAAGGACGGGAAGCCGCTTCTGCGCTTCGATCCCTTCGAGGATTTTGACCACTACGCGAAAACCATGCTGGCAACGAAAAAAATGGGACTCCTCACCATCGGCGGCGGCGTTCCACGCAATTGGGCCCAGCAATTCGGAGTTTACGCCGAACTTCTCGCCCGCCGCGGCTACGAAAAACTCCCTCTCAAGCGCTACAACTATGGCGTGCGAATCTGTCCCGAGCCCGTGCATTGGGGTGGACTTTCTGGCAGCACGTACACCGAAGCCGTCTCGTGGGGAAAATTCGTTCCTCCGGAAGAGGGCGGCCGCCTCGCCGAAGTTTTCGACGATGCTACTGTCGCGCTCCCGCTCATCGCCGGCGCTCTCTTCGAGCGCCTCGGCTACTTCAACAAGAAGCGCTAACCGGCCTCGCGTATACGATGCTGTTCCGCACGAGCCAGCGCCGGTCGAACCGCATCGGTAGCCCTTCGCCATCGAGCATGCTCGCGGGATCGCCGCCGCGTTTCGCGTGAATGTGCAGATGCGGAAGTGTCGTGTTTCCGGAATTTCCCACTCGTCCGACGATCTGCCCCGCGCGCACGATGTCTCCGGCTTTCACGCACACGCTTCCCTCGCGCAGATGCGCCAAGCCCACGAGAATTTCTGAAGCGCCAACGCGAATCACTACGTGATTGCCGGCCGGATGCGCGGGATCGCGCTCGCCCAGCGGCAGGTCTCGAAATTCATCCACGGCCGCGGTGACTACTCCGACGCACGGGCTCTGAACGGGTTCGTCGTAAATTAAGCCGGAGTACGCCGCTCCGTCGGTATGCGCGCCCTGCGATCGTCCGAAGCGATCTAGTTTCAATATGTCGAGCGCGAATCTCTGCGGCACCACTTGGTAATGATGATTCAGAAGCCTCGAATCGCCGCCGTGCGCGACACAATAATCTCCACCGGCGAACGGAAATGTCAATTCAACCCAATTCGCACGCCGCGGCCTTTTTGCTCGCCACATTTCGGCTGCAACAATTTCAACCTTCACGATTCCCACGTACATCCATCGCCCCGTGTGAAACGAAACAGCCAAATACGATGCGAGATAGACGTATCGCAAATAAACATTCAGAAATCCCCACGGAATCGCCACGAACCAGAAGGCAAATAGCGCAGTGGCAACTGTGAACACGGCCACGGATTCGCGCGTCAGAAACCAGCTCGCTGCGCAAAGACACAGCGGCCCGAGAAAAAGTCGATAGCGGAGCCAACTTCGCGGTGGGGAAGTTTTGACGGAGCCGGTGTTAGTCGTCTTCGCCAAGCAGAATCGCGGCGGAAAGTACGGTAGTCCAAAGTCCGCGCTTGTCGCCGACGGCGGACTGCGTGATGTTCATCGTGCGGACGATCTTGTTCGAAATTCTATACACTTCTTTTTTCTCGTCCCAGGACAAATCTGGATCGAATTCCACATTCAGCGTCGTCGCCAGCATTTCCGCGGCGAGCTCTTCGCAGTATTCGCCAGCCACTTCTTCCGTCTCGCCGAACGAATGATGCTCGGACAAATATCCGAACATGGATTTGTCGCCGGGAAGCGCCAGCCCGACTCCCGCGGCGATCAATCGATGCGCTTCGCGCGTCTGATTTTCGCTGATCACCGTGAACGCCACCTGCCCCGGCTTCAAATGCTTCAATCCCTCGCTCCGTGAAATCAGTTTGCAGTACGGCGGGAAAATCGAGGAGACGCGAACGATGTTACACGCGGCGATGCCTGCGTTGCGGAGCGCGAGCTCGAAGCTCGATAGCCGTTCCCGATGTTTTCCTACTCCCTTGGTGAGGAAAATTTTCTTTGCGACGAATGACATGTGTCGTGCCGGGCTAAGGCGCCTCCGCTCCCGAGAGCCGAAAAAAATTCTGTTTGGAAAATTAACAAGAAGGTGCGAGGGTGTCAACGTAAATTGAACGCTCGCACGCGGTTAGCAATGTCTTTTCGCGCACAGCATGTCGCGCGCGTCATCCTCGCGCGACGAAATCATTCACACTCCCGTAACAATCCGCATCCCCCAGAACTCACGCGCTTTCCTTCGAGCGGCCGCCGCTATCGATTGACATGCACCGTCTCTTCCGCCTGCGCCGCTTTCAAAATCGCATCGAGCGCTTCTTGCGGTTCGATCCGCCAGTTTCCATCAGCCTCGGTTGGAATCGTCTTCGTGCGCGTCAGATAATCGATCAGCAGCTCGCGAATTTCGTCGCTCGACCTCTCGACAATCGGCAGATCCTTATACACGCTGTATCCTCCTCCGCCCGTGTACCGGTAATTATTGATCGCCACTCGCAATTTCTGCTCCGGATCGACCGCCGCTCCCTTGTACGTGAGATTTCGAATTCGCTGGCCGACCGGCTGCGTCAAATCGATCACATACGTCACGCCTTCCGCCGAGTCGGCGTTGTAGCCCGGAAGTCGCACGTTTTGTCCCGCCGCAAGCGGCCATCCTGAGTAGAAACTCGCGGCATGCTCGAGCGCATCCTTCAATTGCGCGCCATTCATCTGCACGGTGTACAGCGTGTTCTCGTACACGTACAGCGCGGCGAGTTGCCGGACCGTCACTGGCCCCACGGGAATTTTAACTCCTGGAAAAAACATTGTCGCCATCGACACGTCCGCATGTCCCGCGTCGAGTTGCACTTTATGAATCAAATCGACCAAAGGATCGTCGATGTACCGCGCCGTCAGCCCATTCATCGCCTTTTCCGAAGTCGCGACCGGCGTGTCCAGATATTTTTCCGTCGTTTGATGATACGGCGCCGCCAATTTCGCAATCGCCGGATCTTCCGTCACGCTGTCCGTCGCCGGAATCGTTCGCGAATGTTTCGACACAACGCTCCACTTGCCCGTCGCGTCTCGCTCCATCTGAATATCCGCGCGCGCCAGCGATCCGCCCCAGTTCTTCGCCTGTGCCAGCAGCACTCCGTTCACGAAAAGTTCCTGCATCTCCAGATGCGTGTGCCCGTAGAAAATCATGTCGATCCCCGGCACTTCGTCGGCCAACTCCCACGTCGCATTTTCATTCCGCACATCTTCGTCGCCGTACATCTCTCCCGTCTTCGGATTTCGATCGAGCCCCGAATGGATGATCACGACCACGAGATCGGACTTCGCGCGCACAATCGGCACGATTTTCTTTGCCGTCTCTACAATCGACAAGAACGTATAGCCGCGGTAGTGGTCCGGAATTTCCCAGCGCACCACACCTGGCGTCACAAATCCGATTATTCCGACGCGCACGCCATCCACATTCCGAATCACGTAGGGTGGAATGTATCCAACCCCCGCTGTGTAAAGCTCCTTCAAATTCGCCGCCAGCCACGGAAATTTCGATTCCCGTTTTGCTTTCCACATCGCGTCCAGCCCGAAATTGAATTCATGGTTTCCCACGGCCATCGCGTCGTAGTGCATCGCGTTGAACACGGCGATCGCCGGATTCGGTTTCGCGGCGTCCTTTTTCGCGAAGAAATACACAAGCGGTGTGCCTTGCGTCGTATCCCCGCAATCGAGCAGCAGCGCGTGCGGCGCTTCGGCCCGCTGCTGTTTCACCAGCGTCGCAATTTTCGTCATCCCGAAATTGACTGCCTTGTCGGCGTAGTAATCCCACGCTTCCAGATGTCCGTGTGAGTCCGTGGTGCTCAGCAGGGTGATCGTTGCTTTTCGCTGCGCGAGCGGCGCAGGTTTCCTTGCCGCCGCTGGGTTCGCCGCCGGCGCGGCGCCGCTTTGCTGCCTCTGCGCACCGGCCCCGGTCTGCGGCGCATTCGCACCGCCGCCCTGCGGCGTCCGTGCCGATGCCCCGCCGCAAACCATCGCAGCCGCCAGAATTGCCGCCGCAAACCACCGTCTCCATCTCATTTGGATTTCCCTCGAAAGCTATCTCGGCGTGAAAAACGTCCCCTCATCCGCACGCGAAAGTCTAGCACAACGGACAATATGTCCTTCGTCGCCGCTCGCGCAGTCTTGCAAAGCGTTCCTCGCCTGCCTATACTGATTTTGTCTTCGAATCCGCGCCTCGCGCGGAGTCCGGGCGCGAGATTCGCATGCTCCCGGAATCACGGAGGAAATTTCGGAGTGGCCACTCCAGCCGCCATTGCGGACTCAAAACAAAGCTACGTCCTCGACAAACTTCATTCCTTAAGCGGAGTCGTTCCCATCGGCGCATATCTCGTCGACCATCTCTGGTCGAATAGCTACGCGCTCGTCAGCGTCGGCAAGTACAATGAGATCTCCAGTGAATTACAGACCGTCCCGTGGCGCGTCTCCATCGAAGTCCTCGTCCTTTGGATTCCGATTCTTTTCCACGCTTTCTACGGCTTCTATATTTGGTGGAAAGGGAAGACCAACGTCTGGGGCCATCCCTGGATGTCGAACTGGATGTATGCGCTCCAGCGCTGGAGCGGCATGGTCGCCTTCGCCTTCATCGTCTGGCATGTTTACACGGAGCGCTTTCTCGGTCATGGCCAAACAACCTACTGGGACGTCGCGTCGGCCATGGCGAATCCCTGGTACGTGACGTTCTACATCATCGGCGTAACCGCCGCCTCTTTTCACCTCGGCAACGGTCTCTGGAATTTCGCGTGTAAGTGGGGCATCGCCGTCTCGGCGCGCGCGCAACGCTGGGCCGGCTACTTCGGCGCCGTCGTTGGCATCACGCTCACTCTGATGGGAATCGCCGTCGTTCTCGGCTTCCATTACAACTGGTTCCCCCTCGGGTCCTACGTTCAATGAATCAGCCCAAAATCATAATCGTCGGCGGTGGTCTGGCCGGACTCATGGCCGCAATCCGCGTCGCCGAATCCGGCGTCCCGGTCGATTTGTTCTCCATCGTTCCGGTCAAGCGCTCCCATTCCGTCTGCGCGCAGGGCGGCATCAATGCCGCGAAGAATTTGAAGGGCGAAGGCGACTCCACCTGGAAACACTTTGACGACACGATTTACGGCGGCGATTTCCTGGCCAATCAGCCGCTCGTCAAGGGCATGTGCGACGCCGCTCCCGCGATCATCGACCTACTCGATCGCATGGGCGTCATGTTCAATCGTACCCCCGAAGGCCTTCTCGATTTTCGCCGCTTCGGCGGCACGCTATACAATCGCACCGCCTTCGCCGGCGCCACCACAGGCCAGCAATTGCTCTACGCCCTCGATGAGCAAGTGCGCCGCTACGAAAGCGAAGGCAAAGTCACCAAGCACGAAGGCTGGACGTTTCTCTCCGCCGTGATCGACTCGCAGGGCGTCTGCCGCGGCATCTGCGCCATGGATTTGAAAACCATGGAAGTCCGTACGTTCCGCGCCGACGCCGCGATTTTTTGCACCGGCGGCATCGGCGCCGTCTTCGTTCGCTCAACCAATTCCGTCGTCTGCACCGGCTCGGCGCAATCCGCCCTGTTCCAGCAGGGCGTCTATTACGCCAACGGCGAATTCATCCAGGTTCATCCCACCGCGATT
This sequence comes from uncultured Acidobacteriota bacterium, assembly GCA_963771905.1. Taxonomy (GTDB): domain Bacteria; phylum Acidobacteriota; class Terriglobia; order Acidiferrales; family UBA7541; genus Palsa-147. The sequence goes on along the minus strand of CAVYVI010000002.1, from coordinate 135,234 downwards.
CCCGGCGAAGATAAGCTGCGCCTGATGAGCGAATCGGCGCGCGGCGAAGGTGGCCGCGTCTGGGTTCCACGCCGGCCCGGCGACACGCGCCCTGCGAAGTCCATTCCCGAAAACGAACGCTTCTATTTTCTCGAAGAGTGGTATCCGAAATACGCGAACCTTGTCCCGCGCGACGTCGCCACCCGCGCCATTCACAAAGTTGTCTTCGAGCTGAAGCTCGGCATCGGCGGAGAACCCGCCGTCTATCTCGACGTCACCCACATTCCGCGCGAAGTTCTCGACCGCAAGCTCGAAGGCATCCTCGAAATCTACGAAAAATTCGTCGGCGTCGACCCTCGCGAGCAGCCCATGAAAGTTTTTCCCGCCATGCACTACACCATGGGCGGTCTCTGGATCGACAACGAAAACCAGGCCACGAATATTCCCGGAATTTACGCCGCCGGCGAATGCGAATATCAGTACCACGGCGCAAATCGTCTCGGCGCGAACTCGCTCGTCTCCTGCATTTACGGCGGCATGATTGCCGGTCCCGCTTCCGTCCGCTACGCCCGCAATCTCGAGAAGGGAGCGGACGCCACCGACGAAAGCGTTTTCGAGGCCGAACGCGTTCGCCAGCGCGAGGCGAACGATCGCCTGCTCCATCAGCAAGGCAGCGAGAATCCCATCACCATCTGGAAGGAGATGGGCGCCACGATGACCGAGAACGTCACCGTCATCCGTTACAACGCCAAGATGGAGGAGACGCTCGCGAAGCTCGACGAGCTCGAAGCGCGCTATCGCAAAATTAATCTCTCCGATCGCACGCAGTGGGCGAATCAGACCCTGCAATTCGCGCGCGAACTTGAGAACATGCTCATTCTGGCCCGCGTCATCACACTCGGCGCCATCGCTCGCGATGAAACGCGTGGCGCTCATTACAAGCCGGATTTTCCCGAGCGCGACGACAGGAACTGGCTCAAAACAACGAAGGCCAGCTACAACCGCGGAAACATTCAGCTCTCTTACGAGCCGGTCGACATTTCACTGCTTCCTTTGCGCGAGCGGAGATACACCGCCGCCAAATGAGATTTTCGCCATCGCCTCCAGTCTCCACGCGAGAGGCCGTGGCAACAGCAACGTACGAGGTCCGTTTGGAAGTGAGGCGTCATGCCTGAGACGAACAACACATTCATCGTTCGCGTCAAGCGCCAGCAAAGCAAGGACGAAGCCGCGCGCTGGGACGAATTTGAGCTGCGCTATCGTCCGCATCTCAACGTCATCATTTGTCTGCGCGACATCGCCGAACGTCCCATCACTAAGGACGGCCGCGAAGTCACTCCGGTCAGCTACGACGCGAACTGCCTCGAGGAAGTCTGCGGCGCCTGCGCGATGCTCATCAATGGCCAGCCGCGCCAGGCCTGCACCGCTCTTGTCGATCATCTTGACAAGCCCATCCGAATCGAGCCGCTCGAAAAATTTCCGCTCGTCCGCGATCTCGTGGTCGACCGTTCCAGCATGTTCGAAAACCTCAAGCGCACGCACTGCTGGATTCCCATCGATGGCACCTATCCTCTCGGCGAAGGCCCGCGCATGGCGCCCTCGCTCCAGGAAGAGGCCTATCCGCTTTCGCGCTGCATTTCCTGCGGCAATTGTCTCGAGATTTGTCCCAAAGTGAACGAGCACTCCGATTTCGTTGGCGCCGCCATCGTCAGCCAGGTGCGTCTCTTCAACATGCATCCCACCGGTTCGATGAACGCCCATGAGCGCCTCGAAGCTCTCATGGGCCCCGGCGGCATCGAAGATTGCGACAACGCTCAAAATTGCGTCAAAGTTTGCCCGAAGGGAATCCCGCTCACCGAATCGCTAGCCGCCGTCAACGGCCAGGTGATTCGCCACGCGATCAAGTCCTGGTTCGTCGGCCACGACTAGCCCCTTATACTCTCAGCCCTCGCAATTTTTTCTCGACGCACTGGCGGCCCATTCTCATTTCAGGTATAAATTCAAGGAACCAGAAATTTCTTGGCCATGACCCTTTACAATGACCCTTGGCTTGAATTGTCGCAGCGTCGCCGCGCGAATGAGGGGTGAAAAGTGGTTCGATCGATGTTTCTCGCAGTTTGCATTCTTGTCGCGGGAATTGTCCCGCTCGCTGTGATGGGCGCTCCCGAGAGCATCTCTCCGGCGGCCCGCAAGCTCCATTTCGATTCCATCGTCGTCGATACCCACGACGACACCACCCAGCGCCTCCTCACGCCAGGCTTCGATATCGGTGTCCGCCACACCGATGGTGACATCGACATCCCGCGTATGCGTGAGGGCGGATTGGGTGCAGTTTTTTTTTCGATATGGATGCCCGGAAACCTCACCGGACCAAGCGCAGTAAAGCTCTCCATCGATCAAATCGACGCCGTTCGCGAAATGGTTCGCACTCACGCAAACGATCTCGCTCTCTGCACCACCGCCGAAGAAGTCCGGCGCGCGCACGCCCAAAGAAAAATAGCAGTCCTGATGGGCGTTGAAGGCGGCCACATGATCGCGAGTGACCTCGGCGTTCTGCGCTCCTACGCCGCACTCGGCGTGCGTTACATGACCCTCACCCACAGCGTCAATGACGAATGGGCCGATTCTTCCACCGATAAGCCCGTGCACAATGGCCTCACGGATTTCGGCAAGGATGTTGTTCGCGAAATGAATCGCCAGGGCGTCATCGTCGATATCTCCCACGTCGCCGACAAAACTTTCTACGACGCACTCGCCGTCAGCAAGGCGCCGCTGCTCGCCTCGCATTCTTCCTGTCGCGCTCTCTGCGATGCCCCGCGCAACATGACCGACCAGATGATCAAGGATCTCGCCGCAAACGGCGGCGTCATTCAGATCAATTACCACATTGGCTTTCTGAGCCAGGAGTTCCGCAACGCTTCTCTCGCCAATCCCGATCTCTCGAAGGAGATGCAAATCGAAGTCGAAAAGCGCTGCGGCACCGATGAAGCCTGCCAGCTCATTGAGGACGAAAAGTTGACGCGCGAAGCCATCGCCGCCGGCAAACTCCCGCGCGTCGAATGGACCGCCATCATCGACCATATCGATCACGCCGTGAAACTCGTCGGCCCCGATCACGTGGGCCTCGGCTCCGATTTCGACGGCGCCAACATGCCCTTCGGCATGGAAGACGCCTCGGACTTGCCGAAAATCACCGACGCGCTCCTGAAACGAGGTTATTCCGATTCCGACATCCAGAAGATTTTGGGTGGCAACACGCTCCGCGTCATGGAGCAGGTCGAAGCCACTGCACGGTCCATGGCCCAATAGAAGTATGCTGCGCGCCACGAACAGCTCGACAAAGGAGAGAACAGCCGTGAAGATCGCCAAATATCGTACCGCACTGCTCGTTGCCGTTTTCAGTCTTGCATTTTGCGCAGCAAACGCCGCAGGGCAAGCTTCGAGTGCTTCATCCACTCAAGCCTCGGCGAAGAAACCCGCGGCCACTGCCGCAAAGGGGACATCGCACATGAGTTTCGATCCCGCATTGTTGCACCCGGCAAATTTGAAAGCGCAGGCCCCGGAAACCTACGAAGTCAAATTCGTCACCACCGCCGGCGACTTCACGGTTCAGGTCACTCGCGCCTGGGCGCCTCTCGGTGCCGACCGCTTCTACAACCTCGTCAAGCACCACTTTTATAATGACGCCGCGTTCTTCCGCGTTGTCCCCAAATTCATGGTGCAGTTCGGTCTGAGCGCCCATCCCCAGGTCAGCGCCGCCTGGCAGCGCGCCGACATCAAGGACGACAAGGCCACGCAATCAAACAAGCCGGGAATGATCACCTTCGCCATGGCCGGCCCGAACACGCGCACCACTCAGGTCTTCATCAATTACGCGGACAACTCCTTTCTCGATTCCCAGGGTTTTTCGCCGTTTGGCCAGGTCACCGACGGCATGGATGTCGTCCTGAAGATTTACAGCGGCTCTGGTGAAAAGCCCGACCAGGGCATGATCTCGTCGAAGGGCAAGGAATATCTCGAAGCCAATTTCCCCAAACTCGACACCATCAAGTCCGCGACGCTAGTCGGCGAACCTGCGGCTGCCCACACGGCGCATCCCGCTTCGGCAAAGCCCGTGCCGAAGCCTTAGCTCTCGCCGCCACGGTTTTTTCGCGCCTTACATCGCAGGGGCGTCCGCCGCAAACTGACCCCGAGGAATCTGCATTTTCTTTTGCTGATGGGCACTTCGGATTTCGCGAATCGGTCGGTTCTTACTCGGGTCCTACGCCGGGGTCTTCACGCGCTTTTCTCTGCCGGCTCTCTTTTACCTGGTCAATGCTCCGCCCTAAATCGGCATCCGCTTCGGAAACCGCGCCGCCTTCTCCAGCGCCGTCACATCCAGCCCTGTAGCCAGAAGCCTTCGCCCAATCTCCGACCTCACATTCTGCGCCATCGCGAGCAGCACGCTCTCGCTTGACACAATCGGCACCGTGTCATTTCCCACCTTGTCGCGGAACGGCGCGATCTCATCCGCGCTCCTCAGCACCGCCGACAGTTCTGTCGATAGCTCGAAATTCCTTCCCACCGAAATTTCCTGTTTATTTCTCCACCGCCACAGCATCGGAATTCCAAGCGCCGTCCATTTCTTCTCCGGCTCGTGGCGAATCTGATCGTAATACTCGATCCAGTGGTTCCAACGCTGCGGGCTGATCCGGCACAAACGCCGCATGTCGTTCTCGATTTCTTCGCGCTCGGGCCAGTAACGCGCCAGCCGGTCCCAGTTGTCCACGTACATCCCGGCCAGCAAATCCGCGATTTCCAGCACTTCCGTCGCGCGGCTGTGTGCCATCATCATCGCGAGTTCAAACGCGCGCAACAAATCGCGCGTCAGTCGCCTTGGCGTCTGGGGGAGCGCACTTGCTTCCCCGTTCTTGCGCGAGCTCTTGCGAAATGCCATCGTCTCCTTCGCCCCACAATCCTCTACAATCCCAAAATCGTAACCAGCTCCCGCACGCTCGCCGACGATTTATCCAGCGCCGCCTTCTCTTCCGCCGTCAACTTAATCTCAATAATCTGCTCGATCCCGCGCGCCCCCAGCTTCACCGGAACTCCCACAAATAGCCCCTGAACCCCATATTCGCCTTCCAAATACGCCGCGCACGGCAATATTTTCTTCTTATCCAGCAATATCGCTCGCACCATTTCCACCACCGCCGCCGATGGCGCGTAATACGCCGAACCCGTCTTCAACAGATTCACAATCTCCGCGCCGCCTTTGCGCGTCCGCGTCACGATCGCGTCGATCTTTTCCTTCGACAACAAATCCGGCAGCGGAATCCCCGCCACCGTCGAATACCGCGGCAGCGGAACCATGTCGTCGCCGTGCCCGCCCAGCACGAATGAATGCACATTCTCCACCGATACTCCCAGCTCCATCGCCACAAACGTGCTCATCCGCGCCGAATCCAGCACCCCGGCCATTCCAATCACGCGATTCTTCGAGAACCCGCTGATTTTGTATGCCGCCTGCGCCATCGCATCCAGCGGATTCGTCACCAGAATCAAAATTGCGTTCGGCGAAAATTTCACCACGCTCTCAACCACCGCTTTCACGACGTCATAATTCGCCTTCAGCAGATCGTCCCGGCTCATCCCCGGCTTGCGTGGAAATCCGGCCGTGATCACAACGATGTCGCTATTCGCCGTGTCGCGATAATCGCCGCTCGCCGTCGAGATCCCCGCCGCGCGCGCATCCGTGCCTAGAATCGGCGCGGACTCGAGCATATCCAGCGCCTTGCCCGCCGGAACGCCCTCCAGAATGTCCGTCAACACCACATCGGCCAGCCCCGAATCCAGAATCCGCTGCGCCGTCGTTGAGCCCACGAATCCGCCGCCCACCACCGTCACTTTCTTTCGCATGAGTCCTTATCCTCCAACCACCCGAAGTCGTCTCAGCTGTTCCGCCTTTATTTCGCGGCTTTCGCCGACTGCATATTCTCAATAATCGCCGATGCGAATTCCGACGTCTTCAACTTTGTCGCCCCCGGCATCAGCCGCTCCAAATCATACGTGACGCGTTTCTGTTGAATCGTCCGCGCGATTCCATTTTCGATCAGCCGCGCGGCTTCCGGCCAGCCCATGAAATCGAACATCATCGCTCCCGAGAGCATCACCGAGCTCGGATTAATCACGTCCTTGTCCGCATATTTTGGCGCAGTTCCGTGCGTCGCTTCGAAGACGCCGAACCCGTCGCCGATGTTCGCTCCCGGCGCGATTCCTAGCCCGCCCACCTGCGCCGCGCACGCGTCCGAAAGATAATCGCCGTTCAAATTCGGCGTCGCCAGCACTTGATATTCATCCGCGCGCGTCAGCACCTGCTGAAACACCGAATCCGCAATCCGGTCGTTCACCAAAATCTTGTTCTTCCACTGCCCGCGTCCATGCGTCGTGTAAATCGTATCCAGCGTCCGCTTCACTTCCGCATAAATCGTCTTCCGGAAATCCTCCGTCGCGCGCTCGAGCCCTGGCTCGACCATCGCGGCGTTCTGCTCGATCGAGAGATTCGCATCGTTATCCTTGTTCCCGAGGATCCAGCTCTCCCGCTCGGTCACAATCTCGTTCCGGAATTCCTCCGTCGCCAGTTCGTAGCCCCAGTCGCGAAACGCGCCTTCCGTAAATTTCTGAATATTCCCTTTGTGCACCAGCGTCACCACGCGTCGCCCGTTCTCAATCGCGTGCTGGATCGCGCGCCTCACCAGCCGCTTCGTCCCAAACGGCGAAATCGGCTTGATCCCCACTCCGGAATCTTCCCGTACGCGCTTCTTTCCGCCCTTCAACATTTCATCGTTCAGAAAATCGATCAGCTTTTTTACTTCCGGCGTGCCCGACCGCCACTCGATCCCGATGTAAACATCCTCTGTGTTTTCGCGGAAGATGACGACATTCATCCGCTCCGGATGCCGCACGGGGGAGGGAACTCCCTCGAAATACCGCACCGGCCGCACGCACGCATACAAATCCAGCAACTGCCGCAGCTCCACGTTCAGCGAGCGAATCCCACCACCCACCGGCGTCGTCAGCGGCCCTTTGATCGCCACGCGGAAATCGCGGATCGCATCAACCGTATCTTGCGGCAGCCACTGCTGAAATTTGTTGAACGCGTTTTCCCCGGCAATCACTTCGAGCCACGCCACGCGCCGTTTCCCGCTGTACGCTTTCGCGACCGCCGCGTCAAACACGCGCTGCGACGCTTTCCAAATATCCCGTCCCGTACCATCGCCTTCGATAAAAGGAATAATTGGCTGGTCCGGCACCTGCAGTTTTCCGTCGCTGTATCCTATGGTATTTCCTTCCGGCGGTACGGGCACTCCGTTGTAGGCTGGTTTCATAAATCGTTGAACTCCGCTGTGGGTTGCGGGGCGGAAGAAAATCGAGCGCTCCGCGCGGCCACGGTCCGCAATTGCGCGACGCCAATCGCCTCGGCAAATCGCTAACATTAGCACAAACGTCCCGCCCCTGCATGCGTCTCCCGCCCGACGCTGCCGCCTTTTCTGTCTTTTCGCTCCAAAAAAGTTCACGTGGCGCGCAACTAAATTCGTTCACTCGGGTTTAGTCCCCTTTGGCTTGGTCCGCCCGCGGAGGGTCCAAAAAATTCGAAATGAGATTCGCGCAACCAAGCCGATGCGAGTAGAATCTAATTAGGTGAGATGGCAGCACTGCACAAGTTCTTGCGTTCCTCTCCCGCCGCCGTTTCATCCGAGGGGGCTAAGATGACAAAGTCCACCTTTTCCAGAATCCTGATTCTAGCGGCCGCGGCCGTCGTGTTTCTATTCGGACCAAAGCCGGCATTTGCCCAGCACGGCGGCGGTGGCCACGGCGGCGGAGGGGGCGGCTCCCACGGTGGCGGGGGTGGCGGCGGGTATCACGGCGGGAGCTCTGGCGGCGGAGCGCGTTCCTACGGCGGCGGTTCCCGCGGAGGAAGCTACGGCGGCGGCGCGCGATCCTATGGTGGCGGCGCTCGTTCCTACGGCGGTGCGCGCTCCTATGGCGTCCCGGGTTACGGCGGCGGTTCCTATGGCCGCTCGGGAGGCTCCTACTCTTCTCGCTCCGGTGGTTTCAATGGCAGCCGCTCTAGCGGCGCCAATGGCATGAATGGCAGCCGATCCGGAACGGGCTCCTCAGCCGCAGCTCACAATTATGGTGCAGCCGATGGCCAGTGGCACTCCTTTGGTAATCGCAGCACTGGCGCAGGCGCATCCGGTTCGTCCCGCAGCTTCGCAAATAACGGCGCATCCGCTTCCCCCGGTCGCGGTGCAACCAGCGATGGCTCGTTCCACTCCTTCGGCAGCACGCGCGCCGGCGCTGCGAGCCGCGCTCCTGCGAGCAGCGGCGCAATGAGCGCCTCGAATCGCGGCGTCGCATCATCTCCAAATTCCTTCAGCCGCGGTAGCTCACTGAATTCTTCCCGCTCAACCGGCTCCGCGATCTCGTCTACGCGCCCCTCATCCACTTTCGCCGCGAACCACTTCGGCAATTCCGCTTCCAGCCGCGGCAGTCTCGGTAGTTCAAGTCTCGGCAACGGTCGCTTCGGCAGTTCATCAGCGTTTGGCGGCTCGCGCCTCGGCGCGGAAAGCGGTGCCAGTTCAACGTTTGCTTCCTCGCGGTTTGGCTCGACGTCGCTCGCGGGTGGTTCCGCATTCTCGCGCGCCGGCTTTTCCGGCCGTGGCTTCGGCGGTTTCGGCGATCGTGGCTTCGGTGGTTTTCGCGGCGGATGCTGGGGTTGCGGCTTCGGCTTTGGTTGGGGATTTGGCCTCGGGTTTGGTTGGGGTGGCTGGGGATTCGGCTGGGGCTGGAATCCGTGGCTCTGGGATTCGTGGTGGGGCTGGGGCGCCTATTCGCCTTACTATTACAATCCCTGGTGGGGCCCCTACGGCTACCCTCCTCCGGACGTCAATTATAACGTGACGTATCCGCCGCCATATTCTTCCGACTCGGCGCCGATCGATACCTACCCGGACACTTCCATGACTTCGCCGGATTCTTCGAATGATCCGGCAATCGTTCCCAACTACCCAGTTGCGCCCGCAAGTCCCGGTGACTCGCTCGCTCCATCGTCTCCGGACACAGCTCCGTCGAACAATGTAGCTCCGGCTCCGCCCGCAGATCCCGCGCCGCCCGCCAACCCAGCTCCCGCGGCGCCTCCTGCTGCCACGGCGAATCCGGCGCCTGCGGTAACTCCGCCGCCACCGCCGCCTGCGAACACAGCTCAATCCACATCGCAAGCGCAGCTGTAATCTTCAGCTGCGCCTTACGCGCCTCAACACCGAGCCATATTCAAATGAGAGGTCGATTCCCGCGTCGACGGCCTACTCGACGCTTTCGCTCGCCGGCCGCGGTTCTTTCCTGCCCGTCCGTACGCGCCGCGGCTCCAACACCACCCACCGGATCGTCGGCCGAATCGTCGTCGCAATCGCGTACGTCGTCGGCATGTGGAACTGCACGTTCACGAAAACTTCTCGCTGAAATCCGGTCGCCTCAAACGCCCAATCTTTCACGAGATCCAGCGCCGACCGCGTCAGTTCCGGATCCGAATTCTGCAGCGCTTCTTCTTCGATCACTTTGCCGTATTGCGAATCGAGCGTCGCGTGGACGATCACCGGCTGAATCACGCTCGTCGTCTCGCCATTCGATGGATCCACTCGCATCGGAAATCGCTCCGGTCCCGAAAGCATATACGACCCGCCGTCCACATTCTCCGTCATTTCCGGCGTCACCTTAAAAAGATTCGGATCCACCTCGCCCGGGTCTCCGAGGCTATCCAGATGAACTTGCAGCGTCAGCCCGCCATTTTCGAAGACATTGATCTCCCGCGCCGGCGTGTGCCCGTGAAAATCCGTCGCGCCGGTGTAATTGTATTCAACGTAAATTCCCGGCGCTTCCGACCACATCCGCAGCAGTGCCGTCGCGGGATCGATACAGTATTCCGTCTCGAACCACGTCCGCGGCCCTGGCGAACTCGGCGCTTCGCCCGACAGCAGAAGACAACTGAGGTCGTTGCCGTTCTCATTCACTTTCGCCGAGCGAATCATCATGCCGCCGACGCGGTGCGGTATCGGCCAAAGCAGTGCCGCGCGCGCCATTTGCACGCGCAGCGGCACCGGTTCCGCCACGCTCGTCCCATATACTTGATTGTTTTCAATGATGCGAAACTGTTTCAGCTCGCCGATCTGCGCTGACCAGCGACGCACCGACCCGAGCGACGTCTCTTCCATCGTTCCGTCGCCTTCCACCATCGATTGCCCGCTCGACGTAAACGATGCCTTCATCGTATAAGGCACGCCGAGTGTATTGAGATTATTGTTCTGCCGCGCCCGCTCCAGCAAATCGATCGCCGCATTGCGGTCCCGCGGCGAAGTTAGCAGCTTCGCGTCCCGCCTCACAAGTTCATGGGGGTCGGCCGGCACTGCCGGCATCTGCGCAAAAATGGCAGGACTGCACAGCGAAGTCAGCAGGAGAGACCCGAGTACGCGAGGGATAATACGCATGATAACCTCCCCGAATCGGGGGATGTTTCCGGGACCTTCGAGCGCCGATTTTATCCCCATTTTCCCGCCCCACGCAATTGCGAAGATGTGCGACTGCGGCGAGCTACAGGTAGCCACTGGCTCGCTCTGCCCCGCCCGCGGAAGCACCTCCCCTGCAGCGCCGCTCCCATCTTCGAGTCATAGTTCCGAGTCTGTCGCCTCCGGGATGACACCTCTTTCCTCCCCGATAACAGACTGAGCTCAAAATTTCCTTTGTGAACTCTGACGAATTGGATGTATTATCCCCCCAATGCCGGCACGCAAGCTGCTCTCACGGCAACTCGGACCGTGCGGAGGCCTTGAGCCAATGGGTGAAAAGCAAAACCAGCCCCGTCAGCTCTCCTTCAATATCTGGTCCCGGATCGATTTCCGGGGATCGCGGGTTCCTTCCGGAAGCGGCTTGCAGACTGCGAGGAGAACGCTCATGTTCACCGTGTTTTATCGCCTTTGGGTAGAAGAGAACGGCCAGGACCTCACCGAATACGCTTTGCTGTTGGTGCTGATCGCACTGGCGGCCATCGTCGCGGTGAAGAACTTGGCGCTCGCCATTCAGGTCATTTTTCTCGGCGCGGCCGTCGATTTGACGCTCGCTGGCGCCGGCGGCGGTGGTGGTGGGGGCAGTTAAGCCACTCCAGGCATTCGCTCTCACATAACTCACACTATGGGCGTGCATCCGCTTCTTCGGACCGCTGCACGTCCGCATGGTTCCGAACATATCTCGAACCTTCAGGGTCGCGGCCTTCCTATCTACCCCGGCACAAATCCGCCCGTTGTTGACGCCCCGGCTAACGACTCCTAAAGTCGTTCTTTGCGGTCTCATGAACGAGGCCACCAAATGCAGACAAACAATCCGACCGACTGGACCCGCATCGCGCAACAAGGTGCGTCTGAAACCGGCGGTAGGTTCGACGTGGGCCAAACGCAAGCGGGCTGGAAACGCCCTTCCAATCCTTGAACCAGTCCAAGAGTACCCAGTCCAGGAGTACAAGGATCACGTTGAAGCTTCGATGGAAATAATGAGCCGCGGATCTGGCCGAGGGTAACGTAGGCCGGCGCCCGATACAGCCCGCGGTGCGCCGCAATCTTGGATTAACGCGCGTCGGCAGCCATCAAAGCGTCCCGCTTCGGCCTGCCGCTCTGAGCGGCAAGAACGTCGGACTTCACGTCCTCGCAATTATCCGCAACGGTCCACGCAATCCCGCGTTCGATATCAGCCCTGGCTCTCCGCGCCATTAGCCAGCCCTCGCCCATTCCCCGCGGAATCGACTCGATGAACACCAGATTCCCATCGGCGAATTCAGGAAGCCCGGCTGTAGCCGCTTGGCCGATTTCCTTCGAAAGATGGTGAATGAGCACCCGGCCGTTCCATTCGCGTTGAACGAATCCATAATGCGTGAACGGCAAACAGTGCCAATACGCAGTTGTTCTCAGCGCGGTCCCATCCGGAAGCGATTCGAGTGGAATGTGATTCGGCATGGCCTGCCCCCTTCTAAAATGACGCCCCTGGACGGCGCGCCATCTCCCCAACGGCTACGCGGTCGGGCGTCCTTCGCGTTACGGCCATATTAATGCTCCAACTTCCCGGCCCCGTACACTGTCCTTTAGTACAGTTCGAGGGCAGCAACAGCATCACTCCGGAAAATGTGGCTCGCCTCCTTCGCGCCGCCTGCCTCCCGGTTTGGTTTTCCGGAAGGCGTTACGCCTTTCGGCCCCGTCTTTGATCGATTCATTGGAATCTCTGAATCGCCGTGCTCCATCCTCGCCGAAACGGGGCCGCCGCTCTGGGCTGCTCTGATCCGAGTCGTCGTGCCAAGGTGCCGCCGCGATTCCCAATCGCATTTCACACCCACATTTCACGATTTTTTATGGCGTCAAACCCCATTGATTTGACGGCGGTTGTGGAGGGTCCTTACAGACAGTGGATTTGCAGATATTTCACACGCGTGCTAGCGTGGATGGTGGATGAAGGAACATGATTTCGGCCAAGACAACACGGATCGATCCAGCCCCGGGCCGGCACCTGGTAGCATGCCAACCCTTGGTTTACCCTGAGGTCGCCATGGCGGCCGAACGAGCTCGCCCCGATACCGCAACGGGTGAACGAGTTTACTCCAAACCCGCGTGTGCGGCCGAACGGGCTCACCCTGAGGCCGCGACCGTGGTTGAACGGACCACTCGCCACCGGGCAGACGATGAGGCTCGCCCTTCGTCCTCCGTGGCGTATCAAGCCTCGCGTTCTAATCGGGACTCCCAAACGATTAGAAATCGCACCAACTCCAACAAAACACGCCGTCGACCTCATTTCTAATCGGGACAAAAATGCTATCTCGCCGGCTGCGACTAGCCCCAGCGAAAACTCCATGCCCAACTTGGCACTGTTCCGGGCAAAAGATCGACGACTCGCGACTGTGCAAAAGAGAACAGAATCTGGCCTGAAGGCAGGGCGACAATGGCACGGGACCTGACGGGGAAATGGCGTGAGAGAGATGAACTGATAGGGAACTCACCCAACGCCATCCATATCTGCTTAGGCTCTGTTCGGGCTCGACTCGGGCTCGGTCTGAGTTGTGCTTGGACTCGGAACGAGCTCGAGGCGCGCACGGCCGAAAAGGAGCGACAACGCCATGATGGTGATGCTGATTCTTCCGATTTTTGTGATTTTGGTGCTGGCGGCCAGTCTTCCAATTTGGCACCACAAGAAGAACTGGAGTTTCTATTCAATCGGCGGCGTCAGCCTGATCATCTTGGTCGTTCTGTTCCTCGTCTGGACGGGCCGCATCTAGCCTGCAGGCGCGGCTGGCGTCGCGAAACGCCGGCTGCCGCGCTAGTCGTAATACTCGGCGCCGAGATGGGTGATGAGTTCTTCGCCCATCATCCAGCGGAGAGTGTTTTTCAGCTTCATGAGTTGGATGAAGAGATCGTGCTCGGGATAGAGCTCGGGCGCGCACATGGGCGATTTGAAATAGAAGCTGAGCCATTCCTGAATGCCGCGCATTCCGGCGCGTTTGGCGAGATCGAGAAAGAGAACGAGATCGAGAACGAGGGGCGCCGCAAGAATCGAATCGCGGCAGAGAAAATCCACTTTGATCTGCATCGGATAACCGAGCCAGCCAAAAATGTCGATGTTGTCCCAGCCTTCTTTGTTGTCCCCTCGCGGCGGATAATAATTAATCCGGACCTTGTGATGGATGTGGCCGTACAGCTCAGGGTAGAGCTTGGGTTGGAGAATATATTCGAGAACGCTGAGTTTCGATTCTTCCTTGGTCTTGAACGAACCGGGGTCGTCGAGAACTTCGCCGTCGCGATTGCCGAGAATGTTGGTGGAGAACCATCCGTTCAGCCCGATCATGCGGGCCTTGAAGCCGGGCGCGAGAATCGTTTTCATGAGCGTCTGGCCGGTCTTGAAATCCTTGCCGCAAATGGGCAAGCCGCGATCGCGGGCGAGTTCCTGGATGGCCGGAATATCGACGGTCAGATTCGGCGCGCCGTTCGCGAAGGGAACGCCTTCCTGTAGCGCGGCGTAGGCGTAAAGCATCGACGGAGCGATGGCGTCATGACTTTCTTTCATGGCGCGCTCGAAATCTTTCAGGGTTCTGTGGACCGCGTGGCGGGTGAGGAAAATTTCGGTGGAGCCGCACCAGACCATGACGAGGCGCTGGGCTCCGGATTTTTTCTTGAATGAGCGAATGTCGTCGCGAATCTGTTCGGCGAGATCGAATTTATTTTTGGATTGTTTGACGTGTTTGCCGGTGAGGTTCTTGACATATTCGTGATCGAAGGCGGCCTTCATCGGCTTGATGCCTTTGAGAAATTTCTTAGCTCTCTGAAGATGCTGATATTCGAGGACGCCGCATTTTCGCGCGGCTTCGAAGGCGTCGTCGGGATAGACGTCCCAGCCGCCGAAAACGAGATCGGTGGTTTTCGCAAGCGAAACGAAATCCTTGATGCGCGGCGCGCGAGCTTCGGTGCGCTTACCGAGGCGAATGGTGCCCATCTGCGTCAGCGAGCCGACCGGCGGCGCGACGCCGCGGCGAATCAGCTCGACGCCGGCCATGAACGTGGTGCTGACCGCTCCCATTCCGGGTGTGAGAACTCCCAGTTTCCCCTTCGGCGGAGCGATACTGACCGGCCTGCGCATTCATTTCCCCCTGTTTGCGTTGGCGGAACGCGAGAAGATTGGCTGCATCGCCCATGGCAGCGCGGCGGAGCAAGTCGAAACACGTATGATGCGCGAAGCGCAAAAGTTTTGCAAATCGAATCGGTGATCGAGAGCCAATTTGGATGCGGACTATCGAAATTGTTGATACGTTCACAATTGTTTTTCGATTTGACCACGCGAAGACCGGCGCGATACCCTAGTGTTCCGATGAACGGAGATTGTCCCCGAAAGTTCGCTGCGAACCCGAGAAGCACTCCCATTCACTTCAAGGAGATCCATGCCGACCGAACTGCGTAATTTCCTCGCGCTTTCTTATGACGAGCTCGAAGAGCTGAATCTGAAAGTGAAAGAGCAGCGCAAGAATCACGTCGCCGAGCACAAAGTCCAAGAGGAGCGTATCAAGTACCTCGCGGACGAGAAGCGGATCAAAGCCGTGACGGTGCTATTCAGCGACCTCGAAGGCCGCTTGCACATGCTCGATTACGACAAGAAATTTCTGATCAAGAGCTGGGACAACCTGACATTCGACGGGTCATCGATCCGCGGATTCACGGCGCAACGGGAAAGCGACCTGCGTCTGGCGATGGATTGGGGCTCGTTCTACTGGGCGCCGGCAGATGTTTTCGGATCGGGGAAAGTGCTGGTGTTCGGTCACGTGATCGACAAGGACGGGTCGCCGTACCGCGCCGACATTCGCGGCGTGCTCAAGGGCTACGCCGACAAATTGTACACGGAAGAAGGCTACACGCTGAACGCGGCGAACGAGATTGAAGGATTTCTCTTCAACGGGCCGGATGCCGAGCGGCATTATTACGAGGCGGGCCGGTTCGATTATGTGAACACGGGCGGCTACTACCATTCGCTGCCGGGCGATCCACTGCGAACATTTATCGACACGACGGCGGAAGTGCAGCGCGCGATGGGATTCCAGAACGAGAAAGACCATCCGGAAGTCGCGCCGTCGCAATTCGAAATCAATTACGGATACGGAGACGTGGTGGCCGCCGCGGATCGCATTCAACTCTACAAGCTGGTATGCCGGCAAGTGGCGACGAAGATGGGATTCACGGCGAGCTTTTTGCCGAAGCCGGTGGTGGGTGTGAACGGCAACGGAATGCACACAAACGTTTCGGTGAGCAAGAAAGACAAGAATCTGTTCTGGGATCCGAAGGGCGAGGAACAGCTCAGCAAACTCGGCTGGGCGTTTCTCGATCGCATTCTGACGCACGGGAACGATATCTGCCTGCTGCTGAACGCGAGCGTGAACGCGTACCGGCGGCTCGATCCGCATTTCGAGGCGCCGAATCAGCTCAAGGCGTCGCCCGTGGACCGCGGCGCGATGATTCGCATCCCAATCGGAAATCACAACAGCATGCGCGTGGAAGTCCGCTCGGTTTCGCCGGACGCGAATCCGTACCTGGTGATGTATTCGATTTTCAAGACGGGCCTGGATGGCGAAACGGCGAAGATCAAGAATCTGCGGCAGGCGGAACGGTATCTTCCCGACAATATATACAAAGCGATCGCGGATTTCCGGAAGGCGAGCTGGACGACGAAGCTGCTTGGCGAGGATGTGAAGGCGCGGTACGCGGATTTGAAGGAAGCGTCGGCGGATCGTTGCCCGCGGCAACTCGGGACGTTCGTCAAGGCCCCCGAGGTGCAGTATCACCACGAGGTGTACAATCAGTTCCTCTGGAATTTGTTTTAGATTGAACGCGCAACTTGCGCGGAACGGTTAGTGCGCCGGCGCGCGGTAAATCGTCTTGTGGCTGGGCAGAAAGGCTCCGACGACTGCGCCTCCCAGGAATCCGCCGAGCGCGGCGACAGCGGCCACCTCGGCTGTGGTAACACCGCCAATGCAACCCGAAGTGCACCCGTGGAACGCTCCCGCGCCGATCCCAGCTCCTACGCCGGCTCCGACTGCGCCGCCGATGAGGATATTGCGCAAACGATGGGCGCGTTCCGCGAGTTTCACGCTGCGAACGTCTTGCCTCTGAATTGTCTGCGGGCCCGATTGCTCTTGCAAGGTGATCGCCGCGTCGGAAACATTCGAAAACGTCCCGGAGATTTTCGTCGAATTCGTCTGAACCACTTGAATGCGTTCTCCCGCCTGGAGAGTGCTCAGATTTGCCCATGATGCTGAATTCGACTGGGCCCACGAAGCGCAAGGCAATCCGAGAACGTAAATCAGAAGCAACAGTTTTCGCATGATCACACTCCCCTCTTCAACGTGGTTAAATTGAATTCCTTATTTTGACCGCTATGACCACGGCTACAACGGTCGCCGCGACCACTACGATGGCAACGGAAATACCGATCTTTGCGCCCCTGGACATACCTGGTCCTTGTATCTTTTGCACGTCAGAGTAGGAGATCGTGGTGGTCTGACTCGTCATCTTGTCCGTCACGGCGAAGGACGCGTCTTCAATTTTGGTGATGGTGCCCCGGACCACAGAGCCACTCGCGAGCGTGACCTTGACGCGCGACTGTTCGCCGACGCCGCGCTTCTGCACTTGATCCTTCATCTTTTTAGATTGTGACGTTCCCGGAGTCTGAGCTTGCGGGGCAGCCGGCGCAGGCTCCGCCTGGCCGGCGAATGCGAAGTTGTTGGAGATGAGCAACGTGACCATGAGCAGAGCAACGGTTTTCATGAGCGCTCCAGTGTGTTGACAAGTCAGTCCTGGGTTTTTGAAAGTGTAGCTCGTTCCACAAATGGCCTGGGAAATTACCGGACTCGATGGCCCGCTAGTTAGACGGACGATACGAAATAATGGGGGAAAATCTGTTTTCGAGATTCGACTGGCGGAAAAGATACTCTCAACCGGTTGTGAATGCAATAGAGGGGAACGGATTTGGGCGGCCGGCGCCGGGGCGGCGAGGCGACGCGATTTCGCTCCTCGACGAAGCGGAATGTTGCGCGGCGTTAATCATTTATTCGTGAAGTTTTTTCGCCGGACGATGTGCGACAGCTCGATGGATGGCGCGGAGAGTGAAAGTGAGCGATTGTTGCGGGAGGAATTAGTTCGCGGTCCCGTAGAAATGCAAAGAATACATGACTTGCGCGACGACGTCATCCGACTCGTCACCGGTGGGATTCCCAATGGTGAAGAGGATGAGATAACCACGATCGACCAACGCGAGCTGGGACACGCGAGCGTTATTGTTATTGATGTTGCCGCTGTAATCCTCGCGCGCCAGAGTCTTTCCCTGGATGGAAAGTTCGGTTGGCTCTCCGGTGGGCTGCAAAGGACTCCCCGATTTTACGAAAGCTGAGGACACGACCTTCAAAAAATCCTCGGCGGCGTTGCCGCTGATGGAGGCCGGAAGACTGACTGCATAAATACTGATCGACCGGGTGCTGTATGATTTACCGCCCGATTTTCCCTCTACGGCGACAAGAAGCTTATAAACACGCAAGGCCGCAGCTTGCACCGCGCTTCGCAGAACGGGATCCGTTCCTGACACGATGGCGCCGCCTCGGTTCGTTATCGCCATGGGGGAGCCTGCGCTCGAGGCTTCCCAACCATCCGGAAACTGGAGCGAGAATTGGAAGAAGTTATTGGTGTAGATATTGCCGACGGTCGAGCCGTCGCTGGGCCGCGTTCCCATGGGCGGGCCCGGCTGAGGAGCGGAGGTCGAGCCAGGCTGGGAAGACGTCGCCGGCTTGGGCTGGTTGGGAGGTGGGTCGGGCCATTTCAGAGTGATGTTCTGCGAGCGCGCGACCGGGCAGAAAGAAAGGAAAACGCAAAAGAAAGCAAGAGAGCCGAAGAAAGGGAAGTTCGGTACTCGTTTCATATTTACTTATTCGGTAGCCTACACCCGACAGCCGACCGTGTCTAGCGCTGGGTTGCCGAAGCTGGCAAAGTAGGAGCGCTCACGGATGGCCTTAGGAGTGGAGGGGGCATCGCGCGGGTGACGGAGCGAGATGAAGCGAATTGGGCGACGAACATTTGTGAAAAAGGCGGCGCTGGCGGGAGCCGGTGTGGCGGCGGGAGTGGTGGGGCTGAACGAAGTGTCTCCCGCGATCTGGCGCGAGAAGAAGGAGTTTGCCGCGAACCAGAGCTACTGGGCGAAAAGCCAAGCGGCGGAGGCAGTGGCGCATCCCGGGCTCACGCGAGATTTGGAAGCCGATGTGGCGATCATCGGAGGCGGATTCACGGGACTTTCCTGTGCTTATTACATCCGGAAAAATTCGCCCACGAAGCAAGTGGTGGTCCTTGAGGCACTGGGGTGCGGCAATGGAGCATCGGGACGAAATGGCGCGATGGTGCTCAACATGACGGCGGAGCGGTACATGCATTTCAGCTCCGATCCGGCGATGGACCGGAAAATTTACGAGCAGACGTCGGCGAATATGCGCGCGCTCGAAGCGCTGGCCGCCGAAATGAAAATGGATTGCGAGCTGGATCTGAACGGATCGCTGCAGGTGTTGAACACGGCAGAGGACGTGGCGGAGTGCAAAGCGTACGTGGAGCGGGCGCGCGGGCTGGGAATGCCCGTGGAATTCTGGAGCAAGGAGCAAACGCAGGCTGCCGTGGGAACGACGTTGTACGAAGGAGCATTTCACGATCCGAACAGCGGGCAGGTCCATCCGATGAAGCTGGTGCGCGTGCTGAGAGCGGCGGCGGAACGCGCAGGCGCGCGGATTTTCGAGAATACGGTGGCCGAGAGCATTGAAGAGGGGCCGGTCCATACGGTGCGGACGGCGAGCGGAGCAACGGTGCGCGCGAAATCGCTGGTGATTGCGACGAACGCGTATTCGTCGAGGCTGGGATATTTTCGCAACGGAATCGTGCCGATTCATAACTTCGTGGGAATCACACCGGCTTTGCCGGACGAAACGATCGAGAAAATTGGATGGCGGAGGCGGATGCCGTTTTGCGACAGCCGCACGCTGGTCTACTACCTGGGACTGACGCGCGACAACCGGATTCATATCGGCGGCGGGACGGCGGACTATTCGTTCAACGACGGGATAGGCGAGCGGGCGGATCGCGAAGCGCGATTTGCGGAGGTGCAGAAGGAGCTCGGGCGAATTTTTCCGGGGCTCGCGGGGATTGCGTTCGAGACGACATGGAGCGGACTGGTGGATTGCTCGCTGGATTTTTCGCCGTCGGTGGGGAGGGGCGGGAGATTCGGGAATGTTTTTCATGGATTGGGATACTGCGGGCATGGGGTGAATTTGACGTCGTTATTTGGGAGGATTATCGCGGATTTGGAGCGCGGCGAAGAGGGAGCGTGGAAGGATTTTCCGTTCGTCAATCGAGGATTGCTGTACATACCGAATGAACCGTTTCGGTCGATTGGGGTGGCGGCGGCGATGGCGTATTACAGGGCGGAGGGGTGAGCCGGAAGGCGTGAAGCGGAGGGTGGTACTAGAAAAGATCGGCGTCCGGCGCAGTGGACGCCTCGGAATGACACAGACGTCGGGCTAGCACCACTATCCGGATCAATCTTAGAGTTTTTCGATGCGGATCGAGCCGTCGCCGGACGTGAGTTCGAGCGTGCCGCCGCCACCGTTCATTTTGCCGCGGACTCGCGATTCGCTGAGAGAGCCGGAGACCATGACGGGAAAGTCGAGGCTGATGTGGCCGTCGCCGGTGTGCGCGTCAAGATCGGCGTTGAATCCATCGGGAAGCTTGAGATCGATTCTGCCATCGCCTGTGCGGAGCATCCAGGTGGAAGAGATTTTCGATCCGCTATGCACTTCGGCGGCAATGCTGCCATCGCCGCTCTTAAGAGAGAGAATCGAAGCGGCCGGTCACGGTGACATGGCCGTCGCCGGTGTCGACGATGAGATTGCCGTCGAAGTCCGTGCCGTCGACGTTGCCGTCGCCGGTGTGAAGATGAATGTCGCCATGGAGGCCGTTGGAGTTGATGTTGCCGTCGCCGGTGTCGACCTGGACGCGGCCGCTGATAGCGCTGGAAGAAACGTTGCCGTCGCCGGTGTGGATGTCGAGATCGGTTTGAGCGGGAACCTGAAGCTGGACGCTGATGGAGTGGTGGCCCATGTTGAAGGTGAACATGTGGTGCGGACCCTTGACGAGAAGCTGGATGTGATTGCCGTCCTGGCTCTCGATGATGTGGACATCGTTCGGGCCGATTTTGTAGCCGGAGGTGGACACGTGAGCGCTGATTTCATTCGCGGCGCCGGTGGAGATTTGAACATCGCCGTCGTCGGTCTCGACGCGCAGCTCGGGCTTGCCCGAGACGGAATATTTTTTTGACCAATCGTCGGCGTGCGCGGGAGTGGCCACGGCCAGCGCGAGACCTGCGAGAGAGATGCCGATCAGTAGAGACCTGTACATGAAGTTCCCTCCGTGCTTGTGACGATCGTTGCTCCTAACCAGAGATACGAAGGTTCGACAGGAAAAGTTCCGTAGACGGAGCGACGAACAACGGGAGCCACGCGACGGCGATATTCGCTCTACTTCTTGTTAAAAGTGCGGACATACGCGATGACGTTCGCGACGTCGACCTCGCTCAGGCCTTTCACGGGCTTCATTTTGTTGAAGCCTTCCAAGACGACTTTTTTAATCTGGGCATCGGTCATTTTCTGGACTTTATCGGAACTGAGCCGTGCAGGCTGGAGTCCGAGGGCTTTGGCGTATCCAGTCGAACCCTCCCCGTCCGCGCCGTGACAGATACCACATTTTTTCGCGTAGACCACCTTGCCGGCGGCGGCGTCACCGACGACAGCCGGCCGGGCTGCGAAGGCCAAGACGAGAAAAGCAAAGAGCACGGCACCGGGACCCGCAGGACTTTTCTTCATCCGCTCTGATCCTCCTTCGAACGTAGATTGGATTGTGCGGTCGATCTGGCGCGATTGGAGGCTTGCGTAGCGGCGCGCTGATTCATGGCGCTCATGATATCGTCCTGTGCCGGATTCACGAAACGGAGCATATGTAGGAACTTTTTTTTGCCGAGCATGGCGACGCGGAGGCGCGAAGTGGCACGAATGGTGGCGTGATGGGGCAGGTTGCTCATGAGGGAGGTCTCGCCGAAATGCTGCCCCTCTCCCAGGCGAGCGATCACGGTTTCGACGTCCCCTTCGCGCCGAATCATTTCGACTTCCCCCTGCTGGATGAAATAGGCGAAGTCGGGCTGGTCACCCTGAACAAATACGATATCGCCGGGTTCGAAAAGAGCAAAGGCAAACAGGCTGTTGCGGCGCAAATAGCGATAGAGGGCGACGCCGGCCAATGCCAGCGTCGCGATGAGGATTAGATCGGGAGTCGCGGTGGAGAAGAGAAAGAGAGTGCCGCCGCTGGTATGAAGCAGAAATTCCAATCCGAGGAGGTACGTGATCAGGGCGAGCAGCTGCACAAAGATCAACGTCCAGCCGATGAACCGCGGATCGAGCTCGATCGTCCTAATGGAGCCTCCACTCACGGGTGAGGCTCTTGAGCGACCAAATTATGCGCGGGGTTCGTTTCCGCATGACACTGCATGCACGTCAGCTTGCCCGCGAAGATCGCCTGCCGGGAATCCTCGTGAGCGGAAAGAAATTTGGATGATTGGGCGTGGCATTTGAGGCAATCCGCGTCGCGGTAAGGATGCCGCAGCTTCAGAGGAAGCTGGAAGGTGTGCGTGTAGTATTTGTAGACGTCGACGAAACCCTGTTTTTTTGCCTCAAGCGTTCCGAACATTCCGTAGGACGTATGGCATTCGTAGCACTGATTCTGCGCGATGTAGCGATTGGTGTAGTGGACCGCGGCGAGGCTGTTGCTGTCGGGGTTCATCATGTCGTCGACGTAGGATTTCATGGTGAGATGGCAAGACCCGCAGAGCTGAACGGTCTTGACTCTCTCGACGACGAGAATCGTTCCAAAGCCGGACAAAATCATGGGGAAAACGCAGGTCCCAGCGATTAGAAATCCCCAGGAGACTGGCCCAACGTCCCGGCCGCGGTAACGAAAGAGACTGAACAGAACCAGTCCGATGCCGACGACAATGACCACGGCAAGAAGGCGCGATCCGTATTGATCGACGGGGTCTTGCTGGAAAGCGTCCTGCTGGGCGCGCGCCACCGCAGGGCAGGCAAACCAGCAGCAAACCGCGAAGAGCCGTAGGGCGTGACGCGCACTGACGACGAGGAACCGCCTTTCGCGGGAAACGTCCCGTTCGACGCGATTAGGCATCATTTCTTGGCCGATTCTACCCGAACAACTCGGGTGATACTTTATTTGCGCGAAACCATATGCCGGCGGTCCTATCCTTGTCAACCGAAGATCGCTCCGGCGGAATTGGCGTGGGCGGGTGGAGCCGGGAGATTGCGAACGGCGAGTTCCGCAGAAAGACAGACCGACAGCCGGAAGATCAATGCGGACGTTACGCCGATTTGCGGCGGGTAGCGGGCTTTGCGTGGAACTTGGCGTGGGGCTTGGGGCGAAGCGCGGCCAGGAACGCGTCGAGTGGCAGCGTGTTGATGACGTCCTTTTTTTCGACCCAGCCGCGGCGCGCGGTGGTGACGCCGTATTTCATGAGCTTGAGATTTTCGGTGGTGTGCGCGTCGGTGGAGATGACGAATTTGACGCCGCGGTCGCGTGCGGCGCGGAGATGAACGTCCTTGAGATCGAGGCGATCGGGATGGGCATTGCATTCCATGACGACGCCGTGTTTTTTGGCCGCGTCGAAGATTTTTTCCATCTCGTAGTCGAATGGATCGCGGCGAAGGACGAGACGGCCGGTGGGATGCGCGATGATTTGCGTGTAGGGATTTTCGATGGCGGCGAGGATGCGTTCGGTCATCGCGGCGCGATCGAGATTCATGTAGGAATGGACGGAGACGACCACGACATCGAGCTGGGCGAGAACTTCGTCGTCGAGATCAAGGGTGCCGTCCTTGAGAATGTCGACTTCCATTCCGGCGAGAAGGCGAATGCCGGAGACTCGCTTATGCGCGGCGTGAATTTTCTGGATGTGGGCAAGGGTGCGTTTTTCGTCGAGGCCGTTGGCGACGGTGACGGCCTTGGAATGGTCGGTGAGAGCGATGTAGTCGTAGCCGAGAGCGCGAGCGGCTTCGCCCATTTCTTCGATGGAATTTTTGCCGTCGGAGGCGACGGTGTGCATTTGCAGATCGCCGCGGATGTCATCGAGCGAGACGAGATGGGGGAGTTTGTTGGCTTCGGCGGCGGCGATCTCGCCCGTGTTTTCGCGCAGCTCGGGCGGAATGTATTTCAATTTCAGCTTTGCGTAGATTTCCTCTTCGGTTTTGCTCGCGACCACTTTGCCGCCCTTGATTTCGGTGAGCGCATATTCGTTGAGGGTCCAGTTCATATCGTTGGCGCGGCCGCGCAGAGCGACGTTGTGATCCTTCGAGCCGGTGAAATAGAGGAGTGCGGCGCCGAAACTTTTCTTTTCGAGAAGGCGGACATCGACCTGGAGATTGTTATTGAGGAGGACGCTGACTTTATTTTCGCCGTGGGCGAGAACCTGCTGGATCTCGGGGTACTTCAGGATGTGCTGCGCGACGGCTTCGACGTTTTTAGGTTTGTCGTGGCCGGGGCGCATGGTGACGAGGAGATCGAGATCGCCGACGGTTTCCTTGCCGCGGCGCAGCGAGCCTGCGGGCGTAACTTCCTCGACGGCTTCGCCGGCTTTTGAAATGTAGGCGCAAAGCTCGGCCGCCGCGCGATCGGCGACGTCAATGTGGAAGCGGCCTGAGGAGCGTTTGAAAAGCTCAACGGCTTTCAGGATGTTCTGTTCGCTTTTCTCGCCGAAGCCCGCGAGATCGCGGAGTTTTCCTTCGCGGGCGATTTTTTCGACGTCGGCGACGGTCCCGGTCTTGAACGTCTTCCAAAGGAAGGCGACCTTCTTGGGGCCGAGGGACTGCAGGGTGAGGAGATCGAGAATCGTCGCGGGATATTTTTTCAGGAGTTTCTTGCGCAGGCTGTAATCGCCGGAGTCGAGAATTTCGTGGATGTGCTCGGCCATGCCTTCGCCGATGCCGGGAAGGGCGGTGAGCTTCTTGTCGTCCTTGGCGAGCTCGTCGACGCGCTCGGGAATACTATCGAGAAGATCGGCGGCGCGTTCGTAGCTGCGATAGCGGCCGATGATGGCGCCGTCAATTTCGAGGAGTTGCGCGGTCTCGCGGAGGATTTGGGCGACTTCGCGGTTTTCCATGGCGGGATTATAAGAGAGTTATGGCGGGAATCACAATGTTGGCGGCGGGAAGCGGCGGTCAAAGGACGTCGAAGTAGTAAAGGAGGCTGGCAATGGATTTGGCGTCGCGGAGCTTGCCCGAGCGAATCCATTTTTTGATTTCGGAGGGCTTGAAGCGGCGCGCGGTGATTTTTTCGTCTTCTTCGGGCGAGGCGTCACCTGCGATGAGGCCTTCGGCGGCGAAGACGATCATAAACTCGCTGACGAAGCCGGGGGTGGGAACGAGATTGAGGAGTTTGCGAAAACGTTTTGCGCGGAAGCCAGTTTCTTCCTTCAATTCGCGCTTGGCCGCGGTGATGGGCAATTCGCCGGGTTCGATGCGTCCGGCGACGAGCTCCCAGAGAAAATCGTTCACGGCGTGACGATACTGGCGAATGAGGAGAACGTCGCGATTCGGAAAAACGGGAAGGACGACGACCGAGCCGTGGTGGGTGACGACGTCGCGGGTGGTCTCGACGCCGGTGGGTTCGATGACGTGATCGCGGCGGACGCCGAAGACGGGACCTTCGTACATGATTTTGGTGTCGAGAATTTTCGCGAGTGGCTTGGAGGATTTGTGAGTCAATGCGATGGCCTCAGGGCAAGTATCTTACGCCGGGAGTGAACGAAAATCGTGAACGGAAAATAGAAAAGAGAAAGTGGAAAGGCGAAAATGCGGCGGCGCGCGATTCCATTCCATCGCGGCTTGCCAGCGTTGCGACGGGCCGCCTATACTGGTGCCACTCATGGCGATTAACACGCTGATTATCGATGACGAACGGCCCGCGCGGGACGAGCTTACCTTTCTGCTGAAGGCTTTTCCGGAAATTAATCTGATCGGGCAGGGCAAGAACGGGCTCGAAGCAGTGGCGCTGATCAAAGAGCACAATCCCGACCTGGTTTTTTTGGATGTGCAGATGCCGGGTTTGGACGGCTTCGGCGTGCTGAAGAAGCTCGTTTCCGGAAAAGTGCGGCTACCGCAAATTGTTTTTGCGACGGCGTACGACAATTATGCGGTGCAGGCGTTCGAAGTGAGCGCGGTCGATTACGTGCTGAAGCCGTTTGACAAGGCGCGCATCGCGAAGGCAATCCAGCGGGCGAAAAAAATGGTGGAGACGAATGCGTCGCCGGCGGAACGGCTGGAATCGCTGGTCGGGAAACTGGGAGCGCCGAAAGCGACGCAGCCGGTGAAGCTGCTGGTGAAGGCGCAATCGCGGATGATGTTGATCGACGCGGAAGACATGGTGTACGCGGCGATTGAAGACGGGACGATTACGATTGCGACGCGGGAATTCGAAGGCGTGTCGAATTACCGGACGATTGAGGAATTGGCCGCGGCGCTTGAAGCGGAGACGTTCTGGCGCGCGCACCGCTCGTATCTCGTCAACATCGATCACATCAAGGAAGTCATGCCGTGGTTCAAATCGAGCTACATGCTGAAAATGAATGATCGCAAGCAGAGCGAAGTTCCAGTGAGCCGCGCGCAGACGAAGCGATTGCGGGAACTGCTGAAATTGTAAGCGCGGCGGCCAGTTTTGGGACGCGCGAGCGGCTGTGCTAGCATCAAGTGGCCTCAGGGATGGATTTTTCACTCACCAGCGACCAGATTCTGATTCGAGATACCGTCCGCCAATTTATGGAAGCGGAGATGCGCCCGATTTTGCGCGAATACGAGCGCGCAGACAAATTTCCAGCGGAACAACTGCGGCGGCTCGGAGAGCTGGGCTGCTGCGGGATGCTGGTTCCGGAGGAATGGGGCGGGTCGGGGACGGACACAATCAGCTACGTGCTGATGATGGAGGAAGTGGCGCGAGTGTGCGCATCGACGGCGGTGACGCTGAGCGTGACGAATTCGGTGGTTGGCGTGCCCGTATGGAAACGCGGGAGCGAGGCGCAGAAGAAGAAATATCTGACGCGGCTTTCGCGCGGCGAGATTCTGGGATCGTTCTGCCTGACCGAGCCGCAGTCGGGCTCGGATGCGGCGGCGTTGCAGACACGCGCGGAGCGGCGCGGAAATGAATATTTGTTGAGCGGGACCAAGAGCTGGGTGACGAACGGCGGCGTGGCGGGCGTATATCTGGTTTTTGCGAAGACTGACGCGGCCGCGGGAGCGCAGGGAGTGACGGCGTTTCTCGTCGAACCGAATTTCCCCGGCTTTCGCGTCAGCCGCTATGAAGATAAGATGGGACTGCATCTTTCCCGCACGGCCGAAATTGTTTTCGAAGAGTGCCGCGTGCCCGCCGAAAACCGGCTCGGAGAAGAAGGGCAGGGGCTGAAGATCGCGCTCGAGTCCTTGGATGGGGGGCGGGTGGGAATCGCGGCGCAGGGCGTAGGACTGGCGCAGGGCGCGTTCGAAGCGGCGGTGCGATACGCGAAACAGAGGAACGCGTTCGGAAAGAAGATCGCGGAGTTTCAGGCGATTCAATGGATGCTGGCGGATATGCAGACGGAGATTGAAGCGGCGCGGGCGTTGACGTGGCAGGCGGCGTGGCAGCGGGATCGCGGCGCGACGCGGACGGGTTCGGCGGCTGCGCGAGCGAAATTGTATGCGAGCGAAATGGTGAACCGCGTGGCGTACAAGGCCGTGCAGGTGCATGGCAGCGCCGGATATTCGCGCGATTCGGATGTGGAACGGTATTATCGCGACGCGCGCGTTCTGACGATTTACGAAGGCACGAGCGAAATTCAACGCACGGTGATTGCGCGGGATTTGCTTGCAAGGGCGGGAGGCCGATAGTTTGGCGAAGCGAAAACGAGTGTTGAGCGGCATGCGGCCTACGGGCCGGCTGCACATCGGGCATTATTTCGGCGCGCTGCAGAATTGGGTGGCGCTGCAGAACAAGATTGATCCGAAGACGGGCGAGCCGGAGTATGAGTGTTTTTTCCCCGTTGTCGATTGGCATGCGCTGACGACCGGGTACGAGGACACGTCGTCGATTGCGGAAAATACTTTGCAGATCGCGATGGACTGGCTGTCGGTGGGACTGGATCCGGGGAAGTCGACGATATTTATTCAGTCGCAGGTGCTCGAGCATGCGGAGTTGGATGTGATTTTGTCGATGATTACGCCGCTGGGATTGCTCGAGCGCGTGCCGACGTATAAAGAACAGATCGAAAATTTGAAGGATAAGGATCTGGGGACATACGGGTTCCTCGGGTATCCGCTGCTGCAGACCGCGGATATTGTGTTGTACGGCGAGCCGAGGCAGGAGTTGCTTGTGCCAGTGGGTGAAGATCAGGTGCCGCATATTGAGTTGGCGCGGGAAGTCGCGCGGAGATTCGACGTGCACTTCGGCGTGGAAGTGACGGACGAGCTGTTCCTAGATGCGAATGCCGCTGAATTGCGCCGGATATTTGCTCTTTTTCCGACGAAAGGTGAGACGTTCGAGCCGTCCCGGTCGGCGTATGAGCGATTTTTCAAGACTGAGATTGCTGCGATCGGATTCGAGAACTTTCTCGCGAAGATTGGCCGCGGCAAACACTATTTCAAGATGCGCGCGGTGTTGATCGAGCCGCAGGTGATGCTGACGGAGACGCCGAGACTGCCGGGGACGGACGGGCGGC
This sequence comes from uncultured Acidobacteriota bacterium, assembly GCA_963771905.1. Classification (GTDB taxonomy): domain Bacteria; phylum Acidobacteriota; class Terriglobia; order Acidiferrales; family UBA7541; genus Palsa-147. Next base: position 106,827 of record CAVYVI010000002.1, on the reverse strand, counting down.
GGATGGCGAAGAGCTACGGAAACTTTATTTCGTTGAGCGAGCCGCTGGATTCGCTGCGGAACAAAGTGCGGAACATGATGACGGACCCGGCGCGGGTGCGGCGGACCGATCCGGGGAATCCGGATGTTTGCCCGGTGTTTTCTTACCACAAACTTTTCTCGGGGCAGGAAACGATCGACCGCGTAAATCGGGAATGCCGGACGGCGGAGATCGGCTGCGTCGATTGCAAGAAGCTGATGGCCGATGCGCTGGTCAAGTGGATCGAGCCGATTCAGGCGAAAAGGCGCGAATTTGAGTCGCATCGGCAACGCGTCTGGGATATCCTCGATGAAGGTTCGAAGCGGGCGCGGAAGACGGCGCGAAAAACGATGAAGCGCGTTCGGGATGCCGTGTTCGGCTGGGATGCCGTGCGAAAAGCGGCGGCGGAACAGGCCGACGCGAGTGCGGCCGCGAAAGTCAGCGCCAAGACCGGGGCAAAGAACGTGGCGAGCGGAGACTGATTTGGCATCACCCTACAAGATCCAATTACCCATCTACGAAGGCCCGCTGGATCTTCTCCTTGATTTGATTCGCAAGCAAGAAATTGACATCCACAACATTCCCATCGCAAAGATCACGAAGCAATATCTGGATTATCTGCACCAGCTCGAACAACTGGATATCGATGTGTCGTCGGATTTCTTGTACATGGCGGCGACGCTGATCTACATCAAATCGAAAATGCTGCTGCCGGTGGATCCGATGGCGGGGCCCGAGGAACAGATGGACCCGCGCGAAGAGCTGGTTCATCGACTGCTGGAGCACGAAAAATTCAAGAATGCCGCGCAGCTCCTCTATCAGAAGCAGCAGGTGGAAGCGAACGTGTGGTCGAATCCGGATCTGACGCTGTATGAAGGGCAGGAAGTAGAAGGCGAGTTGGTAGTATCGGTCGTCGATCTGGTGAAAGTGTTTCAGCAGGTGCTCGAGCGGCGGAAGGAAGTTCCGAAATTCGAGCTGACGCGGGAAACGGTGACGATCGCGCAGATGATGGATCAATTGCGGAAGAAGCTGAATGCGAGCGACGAGCCGGTGTCGCTGACGGCTTTCTTCGAAGCGTGCGCGTCGCGGCGAGCGATGATCGTGGCGTTCCTCGCGGTGCTGGAAATGGTGCGGATGCAGGCGGTAGAGCTGGTGCAGTCGGCGCTGTTCGCGGATATCGCACTGCGGAAGCATCAGATGTTCGATCTGGTTTTTTCCGGCGACGACGCCATCGCGAAAATCGAAGAACAATACCTATGAGCCCACAGGAATTGCAGTCGGCGCTGGAAGCCATCATTTACGCGGCGGATGAGCCGGTGACGCTCGACCAACTTGTAAGAGCGGTTGACGCCGAGAGGACGGAAGTGCGCGCGGCGCTTGATCTGCTGGTGGCCGGCTATGCAACGGAAGACCGCGGGATCGAAATTCGCAAGGTGGCGGGCGGGTGGAAATTTTATACAAAGCCGCAGCACCACGACGTGGTGCGGAAATTCATCAAAAGTTTGCGGCCTCCGGTGCGGCTGACGATGCCGGGACTGGAGACGCTGGCGGTGATCGCTTACAAGCAGCCGGTGACGGCGCCGGAGATTAATGAGATTCGCGGCGTGAATTGCGGCGGCGTCTTGAAGACGCTCCTCGAGAGGCGGCTGATCACGACGGCGGGACGCAAGCACGTGATCGGGCGGCCGATTTTGTACCGCACGTCGAAAGATTTCCTGATGCGGTTCGGGCTGTCGGATTTGGAAGAGCTACCGAGTTTGAAGGAATTCGAGCAATTGGCGCAGGCGGCGTTGGGCGAGGAAGATGGCATCGCGCCGGTCGAGCCTGAAGAAGCCGGGCCGGAAGAAGGCGAGCCTGCGACGGGCGGAGCGGCACCGTCGGCTGGATCCGAGACGGTTGGCGAAACGCCGGACGCCGCGTCGCCGAAGGCGTCGGCTGCGGCGGCTGGGGCATCGCGTTCGGATGCGTCGGCTCCGGACGGATCAGCTTCCGACGAGGTTCAGGCAAAAGAAACGGCGGCTGAAATCCGCGGCGACTAGAAGCGCTCTTGGCGCAGTCCTCTCCATGATAGAAAGACTCCAGAAAATCATTGCTCGCGCGGGCGTGGCTTCGCGCCGTCATGCGGAGCAGCTCATCTCGTCGGGGCAAGTGACCGTGAATGGGCAAGTGATCACGGAGCTCGGCACGAAGGCGGATGCCGCGCGCGATCACATCAAAGTTTCCGGCAGGCTGCTGCAGGGCGCGCAGGAGCATGTGTATCTGGTGCTTCACAAGCCCGCGGAAGTCGTGGCGACGATGAGCGATCCCGAGGGGCGGCGGTCCGTGGCGGATTTGTTGCCGGGCGTGCCCGCTCGCGTGTATCCGGTGGGGCGGCTTGAGTATCACGCGTCGGGATTGTTGTTTTTGACGAATGACGGCGACCTGGCGAATCGCATTTTGCGGGCGCATGGATTGCGGCAAGTGTATTTCGTGAAGGTGAAGGGGAATTTGACGGACGCGGAAATGAATGAGGCGGAGTCGGCGTCGAATGTGCGGATCAGCCGGGCCAAGCGCGGGGAAAATCCGTGGTATGAGGTGACGCTGGCGGAAGCGAGCCGCGATCCGCTCCGCGACAAGCTGGCCATGCTGGGACACCCGGTGGAAAAGATGAAGCGGGTGAAGCTCGGGAATATTGAGATCGGGGATATTCCTCCGGGGCGATTCCGGCAAGTGTCACGGGAAGAGATTGAGGGGCTCGAGAAATTGTTGGTCAAGACGGAAGTGCGTTCGCGCGGTGGAGCGAAGCCGCAGATGCCTGCTTCGCGGCGCGCACCGAGTATGCATATTCATGAAAGGGTGCACGAGCCTGCGGACAAATTGATGCACGTGCCGGCAGGCAAGCCGACATTCAAGCCGACGTTCAAGCCGACGTTCAAACCCACGGGCAGACCAGCGAACAGACCTTCGCACAAACCAGCGTTCACGCCAAGAAACAAATGGAAGCACAAGCCTGTGGACAAGCCAGCACATGGGCCCGGAAATAAGTGGACGCACAAACCGGCGAACAAACGCGCGGGCGGGCCTTCGCATAGACCCGCGAACAAATGGGCGCGTGGGCCGGCGAACAAATCCTCGAACAGATTTTCGAAAGGGCCGGATGCGCGCCAGCCGCGAGGACCTCGCTCCGAATGAAGCGTTCGCCTGCCGACGCCGTTTTTGAATCGATCCGCAGGATTACCCCCTACATTCCCGGCCGGCCGATGAAAGAGGTCGAGCGAGAGATTGGTCGCGAAATCATCCGGTTGGCTTCGAACGAAAATCCGCTGGGGCCATCGGCGCGCGCGATTGCGGCGGCGGAGCATGCGCTCGGGGCGTCGAACCGTTATCCCGACGGCGGCGACGTGTACTTGCGTGAAGCCCTGGCGGCGCGACACGGCATCGCGATGGAGAATGTGATTCTCGGCGCCGGATCGAGCGAGTTGATCGAATTCGCGGCGCGCGCGCTGCTGCGGCCGGGCGATGCGGGCGTGACGTCGTGCGCGACGTTTCCTCTCTATGCGATTGCGATTCGAATTTCGGGCGCGGAGCTGGTCGAAGTGCCGCTGCGAAATTACGCGATCGATCTCGAAACGATGGCGTCGCATTTGCCGCCACGCACGAAAGTCATTTACCTCGCCAATCCGAACAATCCGACGGGGACGATGCTTACCGCGCGGGACTTGGAAGCATTTCTCGCAAGCGTGCCGGAGGATGCGCTCGTGGTGCTGGATGAGGCGTACGCGGAGTATGTCGAGAGAGAGGATTACTCACGGTCGATCGAGATGGTGCGCGAAGGGCGAAATATTTTCGCGCTTCGGACGTTTTCGAAGATTCATGGATTGGCGGGGCTGCGTGTCGGCTACGGAATCGGCGCGGCGCAGCTCGTTTCCGAACTCGAAAAGGTGAGGGCACCGTACAATACGTCGGGAATTGGGGAAGCGGCGGCGCTCGCGGCGCTCGAGGATGGGGAGCACGTGCGGCGTTCGATTGAAACGAATCGCGCAGGGCTCGCGCAGTTGTCGCGCGGGATGGAGGAGCTCGGCGTTCGATTCGTGCCGTCGTTTGCGAATTTCGTTCTCGTCGAGCTGGCCCGGGATGCGAAGCCGGCGAGCGAGGCGCTGCTTAGACTCGGAGTGATGGTTCGGGCGATGGGTTTCGTGGGACTGCCGACGACGATTCGCGTGACGGTGGGGCAGAAGGACGAAAATGAGAAGTTTCTGCGCGCGTTCGCGCAGGTTCAGGCGGGCGCGCCGCGAGTGCGGTGAAGGCATACGTCCGGTAAGGGGAAATGGAGTGAGCGATCTGCCAGGCGGAACGGAGGGGCGCGACGCGCAAAAGCCGTCCGCTGGAGGCGCGAGCGACCCGATTGTCGAGCTGTTGAAGACGAGCCGGACGATCGCGGTCGTCGGGTTGTCGTCGCGGAAATTCCGTCCGAGTTACGGCGTGTCGCAGTACATGCAGTCGGCGGGATACCGCATCATTCCCGTGAATCCGAGCGAGGCGGAAGTTCTCGGAGAGAAATCGTACGCGCGGCTCGAAGACGTGCCGGGAAAAGTGGACATCGTGGATATTTTTCGCAGGCCGGAATTCGTGCCGGAGATCGTCGAGAGCGCGATTCGAATCGCCGCGCGGGCGATTTGGATGCAGGAAGGCGTCATTCACGACGCGGCCGCGGAACGAGCGCGCCGCGCGGGGCTGTTTGTGATTATGGACGCGTGCATTCTGAAAGAACACGCGAAGCGGCTGAGGCTGAAGAGAGATTGAAACTGCGGTGGGGAATTTTTTAGAGCAGGCCGGAGAGCGCGTAGATCATGATGACGCGCTTGCCGGGCTGCTCGACGGTGATCCAGCGGCCGTCGGGCGAGATATGAAAATCGTGAAAGCTCAAATCGTGCAACGCCGGCGAAAATTCACCGGTAAAAATGTCGACCCATTGGATTGTTCCGGTGCGTGTGTCCGGGCCACGCTTGAGAAGAATGTGGCGTTCGTCCGGAGCCCATTCGAAGCGGCCGAATGACGCGCTGACACGGATGGCTTTCGCGGGAGAAGCGAGATCGCGGACTTCGATGTTGTCGCCGTCGGCGAAATACGCAACGTTCTTGCCGGAGGGCGAGAGCGTGAGCTGGCCCTGAAATTTATCGAGCTTCGCAAGCTCCGTCCGAGTTTCCTTCAAAAGATCGAGCGAGACGAGTTCGGCTGAGTCGTTATAGCCTTTGCCGCGCTCGACGGCGATGGCCGCATTGTGCGCGGCGTCCCAGGCGACCCCGAGATATTGATGATCTCCGAAGAGTCGAGCGGTTTTTCCGCCCGCCGGCTGGACGATGTGGATTTCGGCAAGCTGCCTGGGCTTGATGAGTTCTTTCAGAAAGGCGACAGTAACGCCGTCGGCGAGCCACGTGGCCTGATAAGCGGCCACAAGTGGATTTTCCTTCGCGCCCTCGACCTTGATTTCTCTGCCTTCGATATCCATCAGCTCGATGATTTGTCCCGCGCCGATGTTGCCTTGTTTGTCGCTGAGTTGTTCGGTGGATTTCAAGATCGTAAATTTGGTGCTGTCGGGAGACCACGCGAGGTCGTTGATGGAATAGCTGTGAAAGTCGGGAGTCTTGACAAGCTTACTGCCTTCGATGAGCCGCTTGCGCTTGCCTTCAATGGTTGAGACCCAGAGATCGTCGCCTTCCACCGTGTATTTTTTCCAATTGAAGACGTGGCGAACGCTGAAAACGATGTGATTGTCGGACGAAATGGCGTAGCTGCCGCAGTCTTCGTCGATGGTGACCTTGGGAGGTTCGTAGGACGGCGAAGGAGCGGCGGGCAGGCGTGCAACGGCCAGCGCAGCGGCGCATCCGAACGCGGATGCGAGAAGTATGAATCTCCCAAGCCAGGGTATCTTAAGCGTCACTTTTTGAGGTTACTCTCTTGCTCGAGCGGCTGAACGGGCGATGGAGCGGGCGGCTGAGCGGAGCCCGCGTCAACGGCAGTCTTCTTCTGAATCTTACGGAGCTGCGCGAGCCGCTCCTGGATACGCGCCTCGAAACCTTCCCGCGTCGGATGATAATAAATGCGGCCCGCCAGGCTGTCGGGCAGGCATTGCATGTCCGTGACTTTCTCTTCGGCGTCGTGCGCGTACTGATATCCCTCGCCATAGCCTGTATGACGCATAAAACCGGTCACCGCGTTGCGTAGGTGGAGAGGAACAGGTTCTGCTTCCATGCGTTCGAGATCATTTTGGACGGCGCCGTAGGCGGTATAGAGGGCATTCGATTTGGGCGCGAGCGCGAGATAGACGGCCGCTTCGCCAAGCGCGAGATAGCCTTCGGGCGGACCGATGAATTCGAAGGCTTCCTTGGCGGCAAGGGCGATGCGCAGGGCATTGGGGTCCGCGAGGCCGATATCCTCGCTAGCCATGCGGACCATGCGGCGGGCGAGATAGAGCGGATCTTCGCCTGATTCGAGCATGCGCGCGAGCCAGTAAAGCGACGCATCGGGATCGGAATTGCGCACGGATTTGTGGAGCGCGGAAATCAGGTTGAAGTGCTCTTCGCCGGCTTTGTCGTAGGGCAGGAGCTTCTTTTGCAGAATATCTTCGAGCAACGCGGGACTGAGCACGCGGCGGCCGAGGGAATCGGGCGAGGTGCTGCGAACGGCGGCTTCGAGCGTGTTATACGCCGCGCGGGCATCGCCATTGGCGACGATGGCGATGCGGTGGAGAATTTCCGCGGCGACTTCGATTTTTTCGCTGCCGAGGCCGCGCTCGGGATCGGCCAGGGCGCGATGCAGAAGCTCGACGATTTGCTCCTCGGTGAGCGCGCGGAGGATGTACACCTTCATACGCGAGAGCAACGGGGAAATGACTTCGAAGGATGGATTTTCGGTGGTCGCGCCGATCAGAAGAATGCTGCCCGCTTCGACGTAAGGGAGAAAGGCGTCCTGCTGCGCTTTGTTGAAGCGATGCATTTCGTCGACGAAGACGATCGTGCGGCGGCCGTAGTGGCGAGCGCTTTCGGATGTGGACATCACCTGCTTGATTTCTTTGATGCCCGCCATGACGGCGCTAAAGGGAATGAAATCGGATTTCGTGCGGCTGGCGATAATGCGCGCGAGGGTGGTCTTGCCGCAGCCCGGCGGACCCCAGAAAAGCATCGAGCCGATGTCGTCATGCTCGATTTGCGTGCGGAGCGGCTTGCCCGGCGCGAGGAGTTCTTCCTGGCCGGCAAATTCGTCGAGGTTTTTCGGGCGCATGCGGTCGGCGAGAGGGCGCGGGCCGGCGCTGTCTTCTTGCGGCTCGATGGCGCGGAAGAGGCTCACGGTAAGCCTTGCCCTGCGCGCTGGCGCGCGGCTTCGTAGAGGATGACAGATGCGGCGACGCCTGCATTCAGCGATTCGACGTCTCGCACCATGGGTATCGCAAAGAGAGCATCGGCGGAGCGCTCGATTTCCGGCGGCAGGCCGGAGCCCTCGGCGCCGATGAGGATCGCACACGGTTCGCGAAGCAAACCGGAGGATGGCATTTGGGGCGCCGAGGGATCGGATGTAGCCGCGAGGATATTCAAAGACGCGACGCGGAACTGCGCGAGCGCAACCGGAGGCGCGATGCCGCGAAGCAGCGGCATGCGAAGAGCCGAGCCGGCTGAAGCGCGGAGCGCTTTGGGCGACCACGGATCGGCGGTGCCGCGTGTGGCGACGCAGCCGGTGGCACCGAACGCCTCGGCGGACCGAACGACGGTGCCGACGTTGCCGGGATCCTGTACGCCGATCAGCGCGATCACGAGAGGCACATCGCCGCGCAACAGATCGTCGAAAGAGAATTCGCGCGGACGCACCAGCGCGGCAATGCCTTGCGGATGCTCGGTGCCGGCGACGCCTGCAAAGAGTCTTTCCGTCGTCTTGAGGACGCTCAGAGAGCGCTGCCATTCCTGCGGCCAGCCGTTCAGGATTTTTTCGCCAGCCGGGCTGACGAGGCAGGCTTCGATCTCGAGCTCGGACCGCAGGGCTTCCTCGACGAGATGCGGGCCTTCGAGGCCGATGAGATTTTCGGTGGACAGGAAACCGTCGTGGAGAGCCGCGCGAAAGGTCTTGAGCCAACGGTTGTCGCGGCTGGAGATGATCTCGGCGCCGGAAACGCGCCCGGGAACGCGTGCGGGGCGGGCAGCCGGCTGGCGGAACGCGCTGGAAGTCTCGCGTGGCATCGCTATCGAGACTAGCAAACGCACCGAGCGGCGTAAAGCCGCGCTGGCATGAACGGGACAGCTGCCCCGCGAAGGAGCCGGAGAACGACCTAAGCGGCCGTATCTTGCGCAGCTTGCGCCGCCTATGATAGCGTGCCGAAATGTCTACGGCGCAGCCTGCCAAGAGCCGAAACTGTGCCCGTTGAAATCCTGAGAATCTCATCCGACGATCCCGAACAGAGCGCGGTCGATTACGCCGCGAGTATTATTTTGCGCGGGCACGTCGTCGCTGTTCCCACGGACACGTTTTACGGGCTTTCCGCGGATCCGTTCAATCTCGCGGGAATTGGGCGCGTGTACGAAATCAAAGGGCGGCCGGAATCGAAGGCGCTGCCGATCCTGGTGGATTCGATCGAGCAGGCGATCACGATGATACGCGACGTCCCGGACAATTTTTTGCGGCTGGCGCAATCGTTCTGGCCGGGAGCGCTGACGATCGTTCTCGAAGCGACGCACAGGATTCCGCTGAAGGTCACCGGCAACACCGGCCGCGTCGCGTTGCGCTGGGCGAATTCGAAAATTCCTAGCGCGATTATCAGCGCTGTGGGCGGGCCCATCACTGGAACGAGCGCGAATCTTTCGGGTTCGCCGGCGTGCACGAACGCGCCCGACCTCGTGAAGCAACTGGGAGACCGCCTACCGCTGATTCTCGATGCGGGCGATACGCGCGCGGTGATGGCGTCGACGATCGTGCGGCTCGAGGGTGATGAGTGGCAGATTGGCCGCGCTGGCGCCATTTCCGAAGCCGACATTCAGAAAGTCCTCGATTCGTAGGAGTTCCCTCCGCAAGTGCGAACTTTCAGCGCGAGGATTCACGCGGGCGGATGCGTGCATAGTAGAAGCCCGGCGGCGAAAATCCTGACGGCGATCCTCTCGGATTCAGTGATTGCCGCGCCCAAATTCGAGCGCCTCAAGAAAATCGTAATCGCCGTTGGGATCGAGATGATCGATTTTGACGCGGTCGCGATGGACGCACGTGTTGTCGACGTACCAGAGATTCAGGTAGGGCAAGTCGGCGGCGACGATCCGCTGCACTTCAACGAGAATCGCGCGGCGCTTCTCGCGATCGGTTTCGACGCGCGAACGATCGAGCAGGGCATCGAGCTGGGGATTGCGGTAATGGCCGCGATTCGCGCCATCGGGCGGAAATTTGTGCGAGCTGAAAACAAATTCGAAAATGTCGGGATCATTGTTTCCGCCCACCCAGCGCTGGGTATAGAGCTGAAAGCTGCCGTGCGTGATATCGGAATAGAATGTGGCGAATTCCTGCGGGCGCAATTCGAGCACGATGCCAACGCGTCGCCACTGCTCCTGCAGAACTTCCGCGTAGAGCCGCGTGGATTCCTCGGTCGAAGTTTTCAGCGTTAGGTGGAGGCGAGTGCCATCCTTGCTGCGCGCAAGTCCGGCGGCATCGAGGAGGGCTTCGGCCTTCGCCGGATCGTAATCGTATTTTTCGACGTCGCCATCGTAGGCCCAGTGATTCGGCGGAAGAAGGCTATCGGCAAGGCGCGCCTGGCCTCGAAGAAGGTATTTGATGATCGATTCGCGATCGGTGGCGTAGGCGAGGGCCTGGCGGACGTCGCGCTTGGCCAGAATCGGATCGTCGAAATTGAAAGCGATGTAGGCGAGCTGCGTGCCGGGATCCTGGGTCACGGCGATTCCTGGATAGCGCGCGAGGGTCACCACCATGTCGGGCGTGAGTGAATTGGGTGATGCGACGTCGGCGGTGCCTTTACGCAACTCGAGTGCGCGCACGGTCGCGTCGGGTACAACACGGAAACGGACGCGCGAGATTTTCGGAACAACGCCGAAATAATCGGGATTTCGCTCGAGGACAATGTCCTCGTCCGGCTCGAGGCTGACGAAGCGAAAGGGGCCCGTGCCGATCGGATGTTGGGCGACTTCCGGGCCCGAGCCACGCGGGACGATGCCAACTCCTGGGCGCGAGAGATTCCAGAGAAAAGATGCGTAGGGCTCACGGAGATGGAAGACGACGGTCGCGTCGTCGGGGGCGGCGATGGAGTCGACCATGCGGAAGGAGCCGCGTTTTGCTGTCTTGACCGCACCGTCCAGGATGGAATCGAAAGTGAATTTCACGTCCGCCGAAGTCAAAGGCGCACCGTTGTGAAATTTGACGCCGCGACGCAAATGGAAAATATAGGTCAACGGATCGGGTGTCTCCCAGCTTTCGGCGAGATCGGGAACGGTGTTGAGATTCGAATCGCGCGCGACGAGGCTGCTAAAAATCAAATCGTCCAAATGCTGGGATTGCGCGTCGGTGCCGATGCGCGGATCGAGATTTGTGGGCATGGCTTCGATGAGAAAGGTGACGGTGTCCGGCGGAGTTACCGAGCTTTGCGCGGAGCAGCCGGCGAGAGAGCAGGCGAGTATCAGGACCGACGAAAGAACGGAGAAAGCTGCGGCGCGGGCGCGCGGGCGGCTACTTCGCGGGGGCATGGCACACTTTGCCGAGTATGACGTTGCGGCGAGCGCCGGTGGCGGAAGGCAGATTGTTGGCACGGGAATGGAACGTCTCGTAAGCGAGAATTGCGAAGGCCAGAGCTTCTTTCGCGTCGGACGGAATTCCAAAATCATCGGATGCGCAAATCGCGACGCCGGGAAGCGACGCGGCGAGCTGCGCCATCATGAGCGGATTGCGCGCGCCGCCGCCGGAAACGACGAGATCGTGAATCCTTGCGCGCGGAAAAATGAAACGGTGAAACGCATCGGCGATCGAGAGGGGAGTAAAGAGCGTCGCTGTGCGTACGAGATCTTCAACCTTCGCGCGGCGCGAGCGTGATCGGCTCCAGGCGATAAGGCGATCGGCGTACTCTTTGCCGAATTGCTCGCGCCCCGCGGATTTCGGCGGACGCTTTCGCAAGTACGGATCGTTCAAGAAGCGCTGAAGCAAGTGCGGCTCGATCGCGCCGCTCAGAGCGATGCGTGCACCCCGATCGTAATTCTGGCGGCCGTGCGTGAAATGACGGACGAAGGAATCGACAATCATGTTTCCGGGGCCGGTATCGAAAGCGAAGACGTCGGCGGGCTGCGGGCCCGCGGGAATCACGGTGACGTTGGCGATGCCGCCGATATTCAAGACGACGCGGCCCCGGCGCAGGTCGCGAAACAGCATGTGGTCGACGAAAGCTACGAGCGGCGCGCCTTGTCCGCCGGCGGCCATGTCGGCCGGACGAAAGTCGGCGATGGTTAGGATGCCGGTCCGCGCGGCGATGGTGGCGGGCTCGGCGATCTGGAGCGTGGAAGAGACGCGCGCCGCGCCGAGGAATTTTCGCGGTGCGCCTTGATGGAAAATCGTCTGGCCGTGCGAGCCGATGAGATCGACGCGCTTCGGCGAAATGCGGAATTTGCGGCAGGCAGAGAGGGCGGCGCGGGCGAAGAGTTCGCCGAGAACAAAATTGAGCTGGCTGATTTCGGCGGAGCTCGACGCGCTGAGGTTGGCGATGCGCAGAATGGCCTCGCGCACCCGGCGAGGATAGGGAACCGTGTGAAAGCCTTCGAGCGAGACCGAGAGGCGCGGCGGCGCGCCGGAAATGCGAACGAGAGCGACGTCGATTCCGTCGGCGGACGTACCGGACATCAATCCCAGAACACGCATGGACTTCGGCATTTTCGTCGCGGACGTGTTTTTTGCGAGTCTGTTTTTAATGGGAAAAGTCATGAAAGCTGCTTCTTGAGCGCGGCAAGGAGATTAAGCGCCTCGATGGGCTTCAACTGATCGAGATCCGCGTGTTTTAGGGATTCAAGCACGGACTGGTCGATTGCAGTGAAGATCGGCGTCTGCATTGGCGGCGCCGCGCCGGGAGTCAGTTCTTCGCTCAATTTGTGCTCGCTGCGCTCGTGTTTACGCAATACCTCTCGCGCTCGCGCAATCACCGAAGCCGGCAAGCCCGCGAGGCGTGCGACTTCGATGCCGTAGCTCTTGTCGGCGCTGCCGGGTTCGACGCGGCGAAGAAAAATAATTTCGTTGCCGACCTCGCGGACCGAGACGTGCACGTTGCGAACGCCGGGAACGAGCCGCTCGAGCTCGGTCAGCTCGTGATAATGCGTGGCAAAAAGCGTGCGCGGGCGTGCGTCTGCTTCGAGAGCCTCGACCACGGCCCACGCGATCGAAAGGCCATCGAAGGTCGCGGTGCCGCGGCCGACCTCATCCAGGAGGACGAGGCTGGCGGACGTGGCTGTATTCAAAATCGCGGCGACCTCGCTCATTTCGACAAGAAACGTCGAGCGGCCGCGGGCGAGATTGTCGGATGCGCCGATACGAGTGAAGATGCGGTCGGTGAGCGGTAGCTTCGCCTGAGTGGCCGGGACGAACGAGCCCATCTGCGCCATGATCGCAATCAGAGCGGCCTGGCGGAGATAGGTGGACTTGCCTCCCATGTTCGGGCCGGTGATGAGCAAGAGCGATTGCGTCGTGTGGTCGATAGAAAGATCGTTGGGGACGAATCGCTCGCCGCGCTCGGATAGAAGGCGCTCGATGACCGGATGGCGTCCGCCGACGATGAGCAATTCGCCGCGCTCGCCGGGATGCTGTTCGGAGAAAGCGGGGCGCGCATAATTTCCTGAAGCCGCGAGGCGGGCTAAATTCACAAGAACATCGAGCTGGGCGATGGCGGCGGCGGTGCGGCGCAAACGCATGGCTTCGCGAGCAATGCGCTCGCGGAGCTCGGCGTAGAGCCGGCGTTCGATTTCGATGATGCGCTCGTCAGCGTCGAGAACTTTTCGTTCGTATTCTTTCAGCTCAGTCGAGGTGAACCGTTCGGCGTTGACGAGCGTCTGTTTGCGCTCGTAATCGTGGGGCGCGTGATGCTGATTCGCTTTCGAGATTTCGATGTAGTAGCCGAAGACCTGGTTGAAGCGGATTTTCAGGGAGGCGATGCCGGTGCGTTTGCGTTCGCGTTCCTCCATCGCGGCAATGGTTTGCTTGCTGGTGCGGCTGAGATCGCGCAACTCGTCGATCTCGGAATCGTATCCGCGGCGAATCATGCCGGGTTCGGTGGGTTGGGCGGGAGGCTCGTCGGCGATGGCGCTCGAGATGGCCTCGCGGACGTCGGCGAGCTCATCGAGTGAGGTATGGAGGGCGGCAATCCTGGTGGAGGCGGCGCGCGATTCGGATGAGAGAAAGCCGCGAATCACGGGAATTTGCTCGAGCGATTTGCGGAGGGCCACGAGATCGCGCGGCGTGGCGACGGCGAGAGTGATGCGACTGGTCAGGCGCTCTAGGTCGAGGACGGCTTCAAGCGTGCGATGAATTTCGTCGCGCTCGACGGTGCGGGATTTAAATTCGGAGACTGCATCGAGGCGGGCTTCGATTTCATCGAGCGAAATTTCCGGGCGGAGAATCCAGCCGCGGAGGAGGCGCGCGCCCATGCCCGTCGCGGTGTCGTCGAGTGAAGAAACAAGAGTGGCCGATGGGTCATCGCCGCTCACGGGGTCGATGAGCTCGAGATTCCGGACAGTGACCTGATCCAGGATGAGCGAATCCTGCTGCTCGTAATAGCGGATAGCGTCGAGGTGCTCGAGGCCGGGCGGGCGAGGCAGCGCAGGGGACGCGGGAGAATCGCCGCGGGCGGCGATCGCGGATGTCTCTCGCAAGTAGTGAACAATCGCGCCGGCCGCGCTCGCAGCGAGGGGACGGCGCGAGAGTCCGAAGCCATCGAGCGAGGCAACGCGGAATTGCTCTTCGAGCACGCGCGTTGAGAGATCCTCCTGGAAGACCCATTCGTCGAGCCGCGTTTTCACGGCGGCGAGACCATCGAGCTCCGGTGCACCTATCTCCGGGAAAAGACTGCCGAGGTGGGGCAGCAAGATCTCGCGCGGGCGCAGAATTCCCAATTCATCACGAAGGCGCGTTTCGGCGGCATCTCCCGAAAATTCCGTGGCGCGAAAATCGCCTGTGGAAAGATCGACGTACGCAAGGCCGATCGCTGTGCGATCCGGATTTCGCGCGACCGCGGCCAGAAAATTATTTTCCTTGGGATCGAGAAGGCCGACGCCGGTGACCGTGCCGGGCGTGATCACGCGAACCACTTCGCGGCGTACAAGTTTTTTCCCCGCCCCGGCTTCTTCCATTTGATCGCAGATGGCGACGCGTTGCCCGGCGCGAATAAGCCGCACGATATAGGCTTCTGCCGCGTGATAGGGGACGCCGCACATCGGCACCGGATGACCTTTCTCGCGATTGCGTGCGGTCAGTGTGATTTGCAGGATTTTCGAGGCGAGGATGGCGTCATCGAAGAAAAGTTCGTAGAAATCGCCGAGGCGAAAAAGAAGTAAAGCATTCGGGTGCTGCTTCTTGATGGCGTGATATTGCCGCAGCAGCGGCGTTGCCGGCTCTGTCATGAATGCGGACCTGGCACCGGAAGCAGTCGATTATGTCGGGTGCCCGGCGCTTTCGCAACAGAGTTCGCGAACGCGCGGCGCAGAACGGGGCCTCGCCGGTGAGCGCGTTGTGAATCCTGCTTCGAGACGTATACTGGCACGACCACGATGGCGACGGACGGGCGAGAGATCGAGGTCAAGCTGCACCTGGACGATCTGGGTGCAACGCGGCGCGCGCTGCGACGAATCGGCGCGAAGGCCGAGCCGCGTCTCTTTGAGCGCAACATTCTTTATGATACCCCGACGTCGGAATTGCGCGAGACCGGCCGATTGCTGCGCATTCGCATCGAAGTGCCGGTTGCATCGGGGCTAATGCCGCCGCGCATTCCGAGCGGCAAACCCGCTCGAAGCAGGGAAGCGCTGCGCGGAATCCTCACATTCAAAGCTCCCGTAACGGCGGCATTCGCCACGACCTCAGGCGGCCGGTACAAGGAAAGGGAAGAGCTTGAGGTGGAATTCCAGCCCGCAGAAACACTCGAAGGCATTTTCGCGGGCCTGGGGTTTCATCCAGGCTTCCGCTACGAGAAATTCCGGACGACGTATCGGGTGACGAAACTGCCGGGCCTCCATCTGGACCTCGACGAAACTCCACTCGGAAATTATCTCGAGCTCGAAGGCGCACCGGCTGCGATTGACCGCGCAGCTTATCTTCTAGGCTTCGCCGCGCAGGACTACATAACCGCGACCTACTGGGAGCTTCACGTCGCTGAATGTCGAGGGCGACGTGAGACACCGGGCGATCTTCTGTTCCATCTTTCGTCTCACTAAACGAAAAAAATGACGCGCAAGTGCAGTCTTTGCTTGACAAAGCGCGCATCTGCCCTTAACAAGGGACCCTGAGGACACGCGGAGGAAATGGAGCGTTCGTCCAACTTAGATTCAGGCAGTCCTCGACAGCCCGGGCCGGAACCTGCGGTTCGGGTGAAGAGTCGGGCGCCCCTGTTTTTTTCGGCGCTGGCGGCCGATGAAAATGGGTTGAGCGCGGAGGCGAGAGCCGCCCGGGCGTAACGAGATTTCGCTGATCTTGCTACCCGCGGCGGGACCGGCCCCCGACCGCGGGTATTTTTTTGCGCGCGGCCGGGAGTGCGGAAGCTGCTGATTCCTGAAGGTTTGTAGTTTTTACGCAGTCTCCGCGAGCGGGAGAAATCAAAATGGTGCATGCCACTGAAATTATTGGAGCTGAAACCTACGACGCGCACGGAAATTTCGTCGGGCGGGTGAAGGAGTTGTTCATCGAGCCGGCGGATCAGGCGAATCGCGTCTCGCGCGTGCTGCTCGGACGGGGTCAATATCGGCCGCTCGTCGCGCGATACGACCAGATCGGCGAAGTGACCCCCGGGAAAATCAAGTTAACCACGGATGAATCGGCGCTCGAGCCCTATTCACCGAATGAAGCGTGGCTTGCGATGCGCAAGGATCTTCTCGACCAGCAGATTATCGACACGCGCGGACGGAAGGTCGTGCGGATTAACGACATCGATCTTTTGGAGCAGCGGACCAGCGGCAACGTCGAAATGCGCGTGGTGCAGGTAGACGTCGGCCTGCCGGGAGCCGTAAGACGGCTTTTGCAGGGAGTTCTGACACCGGCGGCGATCCGGCGGATTCAAGCCAAGCTGCCGCCGCGGAAAATCCTGTGGGAATTCGTCAACTTGATCGAGCCCGATCCGCTGCGGCGCGTGAAGCTGCGCTTGAGCAGCCAGAAACTTGCGTCGCTGCACCCGGCCGATCTGGCCGACATCATGGAAGAACTATCGCCAGTTGAGCGGCAATCGATCGTCAATTCACTCGATGAGGAAACCGCCGCGGATGCGATCGCCGAGCTCGACAAGCGGCTGCAGACGCAAGTCGTGGAGAAACTGGACCCGGAAAAAGCCGCGGACATCATCGAGGAAATGCGCCCTGACGAAGCGGCGGACTTGCTCGCAAATCTGGCTCCCGAGAGATCGCAAGAAATCATCGACGAGATGCCGGGCCGGGAAGCGCACGAGGTGCAAGAGCTCCTGCGATTCGAGCATGACACCGCGGGCGGCATGATGAACACCGAAGTTGTCATCGTGGCGGAGGATGCCACGCGCGGCGAAGTGGTGGATTACATCCGGTTCCACGATGTTCCGCTCGACCAGCTCGACAACGTTATCCTGATCGACCGCGACTCGGTGCTCAGGGGGAAGGTGCGCGTGTCCCGGTTGCTTCTGGCCGATACGGAGCAGCGCATGAGTGAGCTGTCGACGGATGAGCACGTTTTCGTCAGGCCGGAAGCGAAGCAGAAAGAAGTGTTCGAGCTGTTCGACAAATACAATCTACGGAGCCTTCCCGTAGTCGACGATGAAAATCGTCCGATTGGCGCGATCACCGTCGATGACGTGGTGAGCCACATGCGCGCGCTGCTATGACCTATGTAGAGATCACAACCGGATTCGCCCGGTGGAAAAAACGCTGGTCGGAGTTTATGCGGCGGACGCGGGTGACGCGACGGCGGCTGGCCGTGATTCTGGCCGTCGTGGGTCCGGGGATTATCACGTCGAACGTCGACAACGACGCCGGCGGAATCACGACGTACACGATCGCGGGCGCGCAGTTCGGGTACACGCTGCTCTGGGCGTTGATTCCCATGACGATTGCGCTGTACGTCAGCGAAGAGATGTGCGCGCGCATGGGCGTGGTCACGGGCAAGGGCCTTTCGGACCTGATTCGCGAGGAATTTGGATTCCGGTCGACGTTTTTTGTGATGGTGGCCGCACTGGCGGTGGACCTGGGAAACACTGTGGCAGAGTTTGCAGGCGTGGCGGCCTCGATGGAGATTTTCGGAATCAGCAAGTACATTTCGGTGCCGATTGCCGCGGTCATCGTGTGGTTTCTGGTCGTGCGCGGGTCGTACGCGCAGGTGGAAAAGATATTTCTGGTGGCGTGCGGATTTTATCTGACCTACGTCGTCTCGGCGTTTCTGGCGAAGCCGGACTGGCTTCTCGCGGCGAAAGAGACCGTTATTCCGAGCTTCCACTTCGACACCAACTACCTGCTTACGGTGACGGCGCTGGTGGGCACAACGATTGCGCCGTGGCAATTTTTCTACATGCAGGCGGGCTTTGTGGAAAAGCGCGTCGGACCGAAGAATTACAAGCACGCGCGGCTGGATGTTCTGGTCGGCAGCCTGACGTGCATGGCGATCGTATTCTTCATCATCGTGTGCTGCGCGGCGACGCTCCATGCGTCGGGCAACACGAATATCACGAGCGCGGCGCAGGCGGCGAAGGCGCTGACCCCGCTCGCGGGACGCGCGGCCGGAGCCCTGTTCGCGTTCGGATTGCTGAATGCGTCGCTGTTTGCGGCGTCGATTCTGCCGCTTTCGACCGCGCACGTGATTTGCGAAGGGCTCGGATTCGAAGCGGGAATCGATCGGAAGATCAAAGAGGCGCCGATTTTCTATGGCCTGTACGCGGGACTGATCGTCGTCGGCGGAGGAATCATCCTGATTCCGAAAGCGCCGCTGCTGAAGATTCTGCTGCTGTCGCAGGTCGCCAATGGAGTGTGGCTGCCGGTGGTGCTCGTCTTTATTCTACTTCTCATCAATCGCCGCGATCTTATGGGCGAATACGTGAATACGCTGGCCTTCAACATCGTGGCCTGGGTGATCAGCATCGCGACGATCGCTCTGACGCTGATTCTCGTTTGGGCGTCGATTTTCAGTCCGTCGGCGATCACTAGCGGGTAGCTCGCGCCAGTCCGCGCGTCTAGGGTCTTACAGCACTGGCGGAGTTCACCGTCCTACAGTAATCACGCCTGAACAGTTGGCGGTCTTGAAGAAGTATCTCACTCCGGCCCAGCCGAATGAACCCGCTGCAGCGGAAGAAATCAAGGCTGCGGACGCCGAGTACGAGAAATGGATTCAGTCAGGAGGTGCGACACCGAACGTGGCTTCCGCGCCGAATGGGAAGCCGTCATATTCATACCAGGATTACGAAGGCGCGCCTCTGAAGCAGTTGTTCGCCGACGAAGGTCTCACTCCGAACGACCGCGCGACGTATCTTCTCTCGCAACGCGCCGCCGTCTTGCCCTGACGTGCTTGTCCTCATTCATCGCTCAACACTCGCGGCGAACTGATGGGCGAGCACTCGAATACGCTGAGCCGCAATATTTGTGTGCTGGTGATCAGCATCGCGTTGCTTGCTCCCACACTGATTCTCGCCTGAAGGTCGATTTTCAGCCCGTCCGTGATCACAAGCGCGTAACCGCAGGCACCTACCACGCAAGAAACTCCGGGCTTTGGAAGTGGGCTAGCTTCCGGCAACCCGCCTTACGAAGCGATGCCAGGTTCATTCACTAGGCCGTTTACGCGGTCACTGCGCTGAAAGCCTGCTTGACTCGGGGATGCAAGAGGTACGACATCATCCAGACCGCCGTCGCCATCACAAGCAAATGAAAAAGGATCATCGGGACAACCGGAATCACGAAAGACCTCCCAAAAGCGAAGAGACTAAAAATCGTAAATCCAATGCCTGCGGCAATGGATGCGATGGATACGGTCCGCGCCCATTCGCATACCCTCAGGACGCCAATCGCCAGACAGCCGGCAACACCCGAGAGAACCATCAGCGAAAATCCTCCCGCGATTCCCATTCCGGCGATGGCCGCGGAGACCGGGTCTCCCGCATCTCCGCCCGTCAATCCCATGACGGCAACGAAAAAGAAAGCGAAAGAGCCCAGAGCGAGAATTGCCGCTCCTAAAAACGTCAGAATCGCGATGATGGTCACACCGATGGGGCGTTTCATCCTCTATCCTTTCCTCAAGAACTTCGCATCGCGCGCTATCAGAGGCACACCGCTCCTTCCGGGCTCAGGGCAAGCGGTGCGGCAATCGGTTCTTTCGTCCTGCGAGCCTCTATGATGTGCCTGACAAAGTTGCAAAGATGTCCTGTACAGCACACTTGCAGAGAAAAGACGTCGCGTGCCAGTTTGAACGCGCCCCAGAGCGGGGTTAAAGCGTCACCTCGGCTGCGGGCCCCCGTGTTGAGGCTTGGACTCGTTCTGGCGCACCTGCTTCTTTTTCCCCTTCGATGGCCTCACCGCAACGCGGTCTTGCCACTGGTTGCACCGCCCGGCGGCCTATGCTAGTTTGGCCGGGCACTTCCTCCTGAGCGTGATTGAGTGAAAGCCACAGAGCTCCTGAAGCCTGCGAATCGCGACGAGGCAGGCCTCCTCGAAAAGCTCGATCTGAAGCGCCTGCCGGAACATCTCGCCGTCATTATGGACGGAAATGGGCGCTGGGCGGAGCGACGTCATCTGCCCCGGATCGCCGGGCATCGCGCCGGTGTGAAGGCTGCGCGCGAAATCATCGAGACGTGCGCGCGTCTCAAGCTGCCGATGCTCACGCTCTACGCCTTCTCACTCGAAAACTGGCGCCGCCCGCAAGCCGAAATCGACTTCCTGATGCGTCTTCTCCGTGAATATCTGAAGAGGGAACTGCCAACGATCCACAAGAATAATATTCGTCTCCTCGTGATTGGCCGGTCGGAGCAACTGCCCGAGGCAGTCAGCCGTGACATCGAGCGTGCCATGCAATTCACGGCCGGAAACACGGGCATGAAGCTCGTGGTGGCACTCAATTATGGCGGCCGCGCCGAACTGGTCGATGCATTCAACGCCATTCTCGATCGCGTCCGCCGCGACGGTCTTTCCGGATTTCGGGCGGACGAAAAAACCATCTCCGACCACCTCTACACCGCCGGGCTGCCCGACCCGGACTTACTGATTCGAACGAGCGGCGAAATGCGCGTCAGCAATTTTCTGCTCTGGCAGATCGCGTATGCCGAAATCTACGTCACCGAGATCTTGTGGCCGGATTTTTCGCGGACGCGGCTCCTCGAGGCCCTGCTCGACTATCAGAAGCGCGAACGCCGATACGGCGGGCTCGGCTCGCCGCGTGACCGCGCCGCGGGGCGGCAGGGCTGAGGCCGGATGCTGAAACGAATTCTCACCGCCGCGGCCCTAATTCCTGTCGTCGTCCTGCTTATCTGGTGGGGGCCTGCGCTTCTTGTGTCCGGGGTGGCCGCCGTTGTCCTGCTTTTCGCTCTGCACGAATTTTTCGATCTCGGCGATCGCGCGGGCCTGCGCGCGTATCGCCGGTGGACCATGCTGTGCGCGGTCGGCTTGATGTGGGCGCAGTATATGCAAGGGCTCGAAGTTCACAGCGTCGGTAGCGATGTCGAACTCATCCGGCATGCGGCAAGCGTATTTTCTTCGATTGAATTCGTGACGACTATTTTTATATTTGGCGCGGCGCTGATTGGCATCGCTAGCCGCCAGGCCATCGCGGATATCTTGCCCGCTCTCGCGGTAAGCTCCGCGGGGTTTCTCTTCGTCGCGTTTCCGTTCAGCTATCTCGTGCGCATCCTCGAGCTGCCGGAAAACGGCCGGCAACTTGTGCTGTTCACTCTCGTGCTGATCTGGGCCGGAGACACGCTGGCGTATTTCATTGGCCGCGCGTTTGGCCATTCGCACATGGCGCCGCTTCTGAGCCCGAAGAAAACATGGGAAGGGGCGGCGGCCAATCTCGCGGCTTCGTTGATCGTGGCGACGTTTTTCGCGCACTGGGTTCACTTGGATGCGCTGGCGCTCTTCGCGATCGCGGGTCTCGCGAACATCGCCGGCCAGTGCGGCGACTTGCTCGAATCAGCCTATAAGCGCGGCGCCGGCACGAAGGATTCCGGCAGCCTCCTGCCCGGTCATGGCGGGATGCTCGATCGCATCGACAGTCTGATTCTCGCCGCGCCCGTAGTTTGGTGGGCCCTAATCTGGTTTCAGCATGGATCTCGGTTCTGAACTTTTCCTACACGGCCCCCGTTCGGGAATTCCACTGCTCGTCTGTTAAACTAGATAGTTGGGTGACATGACTCGAAAGATCGCGATTCTCGGCTCGACCGGTTCGATTGGCCGCCAGTGCTTCAGCGTGGTGGAGTCGCTGGGCGGCGAATTCGAAGTCGTGGCCATGGCCGCCGGCTCAAACGTCGAGCTCGCTGCCACGCAGGCGGCGAAACACCGCCCGAAGCTGGTCTCCGTCGCGAGCGAAGTTGGCGCGAAGGAGCTGTGCAAACGTCTGCGCGCGGCTCGCGTGTCGCCTCTGCCGGAAATTCTGTTCGGGGCAGACGGTCTCAATGCCGTAGCGACCCACCCCGAAGCGGAAATGGTCGTCTCGGCGGCGGTGGGAGTAGTCGGCCTGCGCGCGACGTACAAAGCCGTGCTGGCAGGAAAGAAGCTGGCGCTGGCGAACAAGGAAGTCCTCGTGGCCGCCGGGGAAGTGGTGATGGCCGCAGCGCGAAAAAACAACGTAGCCGTTCTGCCAGTCGATAGCGAGCACAACGCCGTCCATCAGTGCCTTCGCGCGGGCGAGCTCAAAGAGGTGAAAAGGCTGGTTTTGACCGCTTCGGGAGGTCCATTTCGCAAAACCCCGCTGGCGCAGATGAAACGCGTAACGCCAAAACAGGCTTTGGCGCATCCAAACTGGAAGATGGGACAGCGCATCACCATCGATTCAGCCACGCTGATGAACAAAGGCTTCGAGATCATCGAGGCGAAGTGGCTGTTTGGGATGGATTTGACGAAAATCGACGTGGTCATCCATCCTCAATCGACTATTCATTCCATGGTCGAATATGTGGATGGTTCAATCCTGGCACAGCTCGGCCCGACGGACATGCGCATGCCGATACAATATGCGCTAACCTATCCTCAGCGGGTCCCGTCGAACGGTTGTGCCCTCGATTGGTCGCAACTGCGCAAGCTTGAGTTCGAACCGGTCCCCGATATGAAATTCCCGTGTCTTCGGCTGGCGCGAGAGGCTTCGCACAAAGGCGGACCGCTGCCCAGCGCGCTGAATGCCGCCGATGAGGAAGCCGTTGCGGCCTTCTTGCAGCGAAAGCTCGCGTTCTCGCAAATCGCCGCGGTGATCGAGAAAGTGCTGGAAAGAATGCCGGGCCGCGCGATGCACGGCATTGACGATGTGTTGGAAGCGGATGCTGAAGCGCGGCGGTTGGCGCGCGAAGAAATTCAACGAAGGAAAAACTAGACGCACATGACGAGTGTTCTGATCGCGATTCTATCCGCTGCCGTCGTTCTCGGCGTTGTCATCCTCGTTCACGAGTGGGGCCACTTTGTCGCCGGAAGATTTTTCGGCGTCCGCGTGGTCATTTTTTCGTTTGGCTACGGACCGCGGCTGTGGGGCTGGAAGCGCGGAGACACCGATTACCGCGTGAGCGCCTTGCCACTCGGCGGTTACGTCCGCATGGCGGGAGACAATCCCATCGAAGAACGCAGCGGCGCTCCCGATGAATTTCTGTCGCGCCCTCGCTGGCAGCGCATTCTGATTTACCTCGCCGGTCCAACTATGAATCTGGTTCTGGCCGTGGTCATTTTCGTCGGTCTGTTCGCCGTCCTCGGTTCACCATCGCCGGCTTACTTCGCTAGGCCCGTGAAGATCGCCGCTGTGCCGGCGCACTCGGCCGCGGAAGCCGCCGGAATTCAGGCGGGAGATTTGATTGTCAAAATTGGAGACATCAACAACCCGACCTGGGAGAAGGCGCTGGTCTACCTGAACCGCGTCACGCCCGGCACGCAGATTCCCGTGGTCATCGAACGTGGCGGTCAGCGCATTCCGCTCACGGTGACCGCGCAGGCCACGGATGTCGAAAAAATGATCGGCTATCCGGCGCTTCCTCCGATTGTCGGCGAGGTTCTCGCGGGGCTTCCCGCGTATCAGGCGGGCGTCCAGGACAAAGATCAGGTGCTCTCCGTCAATGGCAAGGAGATCCCGACCTGGCCGATGTTCGTCGATGCGATTAAGCAATCGGACGGCGCCGTACTGCACCTGGTGCTGTTGCGCGACGGGCAGAAGATCAATCTTGATGTGCAGCCGATCCACGGTGTGAACGAGGCCGGCCAATCCGTTTGGCAGATTGGCGCGGGGATGTTCGATCCGGTCGTCTATCAGCGAATGAGTTTGCCGGCGGCCGCAAAACAAGGTTTTGAATATACTCTGATCGGCGCGGAGCAGGTAATGGATGTGGTCGGTGAACTGATTACCGGGAAAGTCTCGGTGAAGCAACTCCAGAGCGTCGTGGGCATCGCGCGCGAATCGGGCCAGGCGGCCAAGCGCGGCCCCGTGGATTTCATCGAATGGCTGGCGCTCATCAGCATCAATCTCGGCATTCTCAATCTTCTGCCGATTCCGATTCTGGATGGCGGCAACATCGTGATGCTGGCCGTCGAGGGCGCGCTTCGCCGCGATATCAGCCTCGCCATCAAGGAAAGAATCGTTCAGGTCGGCTTGGTGTTTCTCTTGGTCATCTTCGCGATCGTTATGTACAATGATGTTGCCCGGACTCTGCCGCACCACTAGCGGTAGTTTTGCGAGCAAGTGGAGCGGCGCCGGCCCGGCCGCCTGTGTTTGCATATGCCGAGCAGACCTGCACACCGCGTTTCCACCGGAGAACGAATTAACGCCAACGAGCCTCCCGGCCATTTGCAACGGGAACTCGCCGCGCGGCATATTCGCCTAACCACTCAGCGCCGCGTTCTGGTGCGCGTGATCGAAACCTCGCCGCGCCATCTCGACGCTGACGAAATCCTCGAGCAGGCGCAGAAAATCGATGCGAATGTGACCCGCGTCACGGTCTATCGCACGATCGACCTACTGAAGCGCCACGGGCTGATCGACGAGCTCGACCTTCTCCATCTTCGCGGCGACCGGCATTTCTACGAAAGTCACGGCCCGCGCGATCACATTCACGTGGCCTGCCTGCGCTGCGGGAAGGTCCGTGAATTCGAAAGCGAGCTCTACGAGGATCTCAAACGTCAGATCGCCAAGGATTGCGGCATCGAAATCACCGTATCCCGCACCGAAGTCGGCGGCTATTGCGAAGATTGCCGCCGCAAGCGCGCCTGATCTCCCGGAGCAACCACAGAAAATTCTTCGCCTGAAAACTCGGGCGCGATCGCAGACCTGGCGCCCCGCAAAAAACGCTCAGGCCGATTGTTTTCGCAAATTAGGTCGATTCAGCAGTCGGAAGAATTGTTGCGCGCGCGCGGCATCCCGCAGAATCTGTGCGCGCAAAGCTTCGGGGCCGCTGAACTTCATCTCGTCTCGCAAACGCGCCCAGAACCGGACTGCGAGCGGCCCGTGCTTCATTTCCCGCTCGAAATCGAAGAGATAGCTTTCCACCGTCACTCCCTTTCCACCAAATGTCGGCCTCACGCCCACATTCGTCACCGCGCGGTACGTCCGTCCATCAACGACCGCCTCCGTCGCGTACACTCCCGTCTTCGGCAAAAGTTCCTGCTCGGTCTGCAAGTTCAGCGTCGGCACAACCAACTCCCGTCCCTGTCCCGTCCCTGTGCGAATTTCGCCACTCAGTGCATATGGCCGGCCCAGCAGCCGCCCTGCAAGAAGCAAATTTCCCTCGCGTACGGCGTTCCGAATCGTCGTGCTCGAAACGACGATCCCGCGGCACACCACCGGCTCGATGCACTCCACAGCAAAATTCCACGTGGCGCCGAATTTCCGCAGCAGCGCGACGTTCCCGGCCTGGCGATGCCCGAATCGAAACGTCTCGCCGACAAGAATCGCGTTGGCGCGCAACGTCTCGACCAGAATCTGCCGCACGAAATCTTCGGCGCTCAATTGCGCGAGCGCTGCATCGAATTTCAAGACAAGCGCCGCATCCATCTTCGCCGCATCGAACGCCGCAAGCCGCTGCGCCACGGTGAGTAGCATTTGCGGTGCATCCGCAGGCCGCAATACGCGCAGCGGATGCGGATCGAACGTGACCACCGCCGCAAGAGCGCCTTCGGCCCGAGCTCGCTCGGCCACCCGGCGCAATATTTCCTGGTGCCCGCGATGTACGCCGTCGAAATTCCCCACGGTCACAACCGTGCGCTTCCCGCCCGCGCCGAATCGCGCGCTCCATTCCGCCGGTGAATGAAAAATCGCGAGCGTCATGCGATCTCCGAATCCAGCACGAGGCCGTCGTAGGAGAGCCGCACGTTTTCCGGCAGCCGCGCGTTCGCCTCGTCGTGCCCAAGGTCGTGGCAAATATGCGTGAACCACGCCTGCCGCGGCTTCAGCTCCTCCACCAGCGCGAGCGATTGCTCCACATTCGAATGCATGGGATGCGGCGTATACCGCAGCGCGTCGAGAATCAAATGATCGAGCCCCGCGAGCAGCGGCTTCGAGCTCTCCGGCAACGTACTAAAGTCCGTCAGGTATGCGGCGTTGCCGAATCGAAATCCAAGAACCGGATTCTTTCCGTGCCGCGCCGGAATCGGTATCACTTCTGCGCCCAGCAGCAGAAATTTCCCCGCGATCGCGTGCAATTCCACGCCCGGCAGAGAACTCTCAGACGGCGCATCGTCGAAAATGTACGCAAATGTTCTTTGCAATATCTTGAGCGTCTCCGCCGACGCATAAATCGGTATCGCGGCGCCCTGCTTCAAATTGAACGGCCGGATGTCATCGAGACCCATGATGTGATCGGCGTGGCCGTGCGTGAAGAGCACCGCATCGAGCCGTTCGAGCCCCGCGCGCAGCGCCTGGAAGCGGAAATCCGGCGTCGTGTCCACCACCACGTGCCGCCCATCAAACTCCACCAAGATCGACGGCCGCGTCCGCCGGTCATGTGCATCCGCCGACCGGCACACCGCGCAATGGCACCCCAGCGTCGGGACTCCCATCGAGGTGCCCGAACCGAGAACAGTCAGTCGAAGTGGGCGCAGTGGAGAACTCCGGAAATCTCTGTTCGTTCTGAGGTGATCGAATTCAATGGCGCGTTCTCGGTCGATTCCTGATAAGGCCGTGCTTCCCGGAACGCCGGCGTCGAATCCGCCCGAAGTCCTAAGGCTTCCCCGGCGCCTTCTTCGCCTGCGCCGCCGCGGCCTTCGACATCTCCATGAACGACAGCTTGAGGCTCCCGATGACTTCCAGCAGCAGCGAATCGTCGTCCGGCGCCAGATTCCCGCGCGTCTTCTCGCGCAGCACATCGAGCATGTCGATCATTTCGCGCGCGCCTTCGAGATCGAGAAACGCCTGGCCCGTTCGCGGATCCGCCATTCCGCCGAGCATCGCGGCCGCATTGCGCGCCAGAAAATCGATGAGCATCTGAAAGTGTCGCGAAGCCTCCGGAACCTCTTCGGCGGCAGGCGCAGGCGCAGCCGCGGCGCCTCCGGTCGCTCCGACGATGCCGCTCGGAGAAGGCGCGGCAGCCTTGGGTTTCGCTGCTTCCTTCGCGGCTTCCTTTGCCGCCGCCGTCTTGTCGGCCGCTTCCTGCTCACGGCGTTCCGCTTCAAGGGCCCCTTCGCGCAAATCCCCCTCCGCGGTGAAGGGTCTGCGGTCAATCACTTTGAAACTTATTTCTTCTGGCTTCTGTTCGGCCACGTAGCTCTCCAGGATTGGTTGCGGACTGGTGCAGGAGTTCGAGTTATTCAGTGTAGCACCCGCCGAACGGCCCCGACAAGCAAGCCCCGCACGCCCCCTGTACGCGTCTGCACTTCCGCGATGCTCGTCTCTGGACCCGGTTCTTGAGGCAGAATGTATCGGCTAATCCAGTTTTTCAACCAAGTGATTCCGAGCTTTCGCAACTGTTCACTCCGCTTCGGCCCTCGGTCAGCTATAGGAGAGCTTCCGATACCACGTCTCGCCGCGGCCTTCCGGCGTGAAATCAAAAACATTCCACATCGGCCAGATCAAATCGACGTGCCGCGCATTTTGGCCCGGCTCGCTGGGCGCAAAGAGCAACTCCGAATGATAGAAGTGATGAATCGCGCCGTCCCGCCGCTGGAATACGTTCAATGACGGAAGCTGCTTTCCTTCAGCCGATTCGCCGTAGTAGTCGCGATTGTATGTATTCGTCGTCGAAGAAAGCAGCCGCAAATTACGCCAGCCGCGCCCGCTCGCGAACGCGCGAATGCGTTCGAGCGGCGATTTCGCCACGACGGCAAAATTCACACGTTGCAAAATGTGGGGCGCGGCGCCGTTCAGTCCATCGAGAATCGAAGTGCACGACGCACACGCCGATTTCATTTCAGGCCCGTACATGAAGCTGTAAAGGACGAGCGTGTCCTTGCCTGGCTGGAAAAGTTCCGACATCCTCACCGTTCCCGTCTCGCACGAATCGGCGAGGTCCGCCGCACCGTCTTCGAAAACGTAGTGCTGCCCCACCTCGCCCCCTACGGGAAGCTTTCGCCGCAGCGCCGCGACCTCTTCAATCTGCTTGCGCAGAGCCACTAGCGCTTTCAGGAGCTCGTTGCGTGCCGTCCGGTACGCATCGCTCTCCCCTTGGAAATGAACGCTGCTCCGTGGTGATTCTTGCGGAGTGGTCATGGCGCCTCCTCCCAATCTCTCGCCGCCCAGCGGCGCTGGTTTCCCCGGATTCTTGTCGATCGGCCCCCGCGATGCAAGCGCCCCCGGTGCAGAGAAATGAAGTACCGAACGATTGATCTCCGACGACCGAACTTATCGGGCACAATGCACCCGGCGAAGATTGCTGTAGACTGATCCCGAAGAGCTGAATATGGCGGGTCCAGGAAATCCCACAGTCGAAATATACGTGCGGTTACTTCACGAAGGCACTCCCTGCTCTCGACCGGCGCGAGCGGTTGTCTTGGGGGATGGCCTTTTCGAGTTACTTCCAGCAGAAAAATACGACCCGAGAGACGAAGATTGGGAATTCTTGCCGGGGGCGACTGTGCGCGGCCAAGAAATCCGCGACGCTGACCGCTCTTATCTCTTGGCAGTGTCGCCGTGAGACCATTGGCGGCGCCTATTTAATAGCTTGACTCGTCGTGCGTCCGCCTATTGTTTCGACAAATCGCAGTTTCCCGTCGCCACGCGAAGAATACTCGCCGACATCGCAGACGTCGATTCAGTCCATCGGCTGATTATGGATCTATGCGCAAAAATCACCAGCGACCCGCTTTCCGAACCATCTCCCGCCTCCTCAACCCCCCGTCTAACTCGCAAACCGGATAGCGCGATTCCAGCAACCGACACGCGAGTTTGTCTCGACGCAGTCACTGCCGTTCCGACACGCGTCGGAGTCTCAATCTGACCTACGCTCCGCTGAGTCCGAATCATCAGAGTCATCCCGCAAGGCGCAGACCACGCATCTTGCCGCAATGACCCAGACGCAGAGGCAGATCGCCGACGCGATGACGGTGCCCAGCATTGCGTCCCGAAAACGTGCTTCTGGAACTTCAAAATCCTCTAGAACTGGGATGGCGAAGAACGCTGTTGCGAATAGCGCGACTGTCGCCGAAAGCACTGCAGCGACCCACGATGCTTGCCGTCGGATTGCTTTAGGCCTTATTTTGGAGGAGAAAACGCAAGCCCCCGAAAGGGCGCAGACCAGCATGATCACGACACCGCCGGATATAATCAGCGGCGTGATATCGACATACTTTGACGTCACGGCGCCTCCCTTCCGCCTGACGGACTTTCCGTCGCGTCAGATCCGCCCAAAAGTTAGTGCCGTTCTGAAGCACTGGCTCGCGTCGCGACTCGCAATTACAGGTAATTGCCGAGCCCAGAAAAGATTGTCCTCGCGCTTCCTTCCCGCACGCTGACCGCTTCGAGCCAGTGGTTTTCGTAAGCATCGTCCTCTAAGATGACTTCCTCCTGCCCGTCGCCGTCCGCATCTGCGAGATCGATTGGAGCCCATTGCACGACCGTAGGAACGTCGACGTCGGTCCTCTGGAACGGTAATTTGCGCTGCACGATCCGGCGGGAGCTGTCGTCGACCACGATGATCACCTCGCAGAGTTCAACGTCGGATCCGGCCGAACGAGAGTAATACCCCTCCGCGATCGACCACCCAGAGTGGCCCGACTTCCAAACCTTAAAAAAAGTCTGCCCATTCGCGTTCGCCGGTAAACCGATGCCGTGTAGCTCGCCTACAAGGAGCTTGCGGAGGGCCGGAGTTGGCTCCCCGTGCTGTTCACACTGTATCGCCTGTTCACTTTGGTCCCATTCGCAGCGATGTCTGCTAATACGCCAACGCCGGGCCGCGGCTTACCTTGGTCTTTGATCTCGCAGCCATCATCTGGGCCATTTCCGAATGGCGACGCTCCGCAATAATTGGCCTTGAGAAACGATCTGACTTTTCGGCAGCGTGCGTCGGTGCATGCGGGACGGTACGGATCCTTCTCGACTTGAGCTCTTGCGAGCGCGCTCGCTATAAATACCGAAACGAACGCAGCGATAAGAACATACTTACGGCCCATTGGGTTGCTGAAGCGATACATTTTGGTCCGTCACCTCCAACCTGCGGCAACATCTTGTGCCAACGCCGTGCCATTCGCTTCGAATAGAACACCAGCTATCAGCGCGATGCTAACCAGGTAACCAAGAGCTCTCATGAAAGCCTCCAGATAACTACTCAGTCACCATAGCAATATCCTTCTCTCCGTGCACCTGACCGAAAGTTCTGTTGTTCGTAGCGGGCAAATCGGCCCGCTCTGATTCGCGAACCACCCCTCGCCACAAAATCCTTACAGACGCCAATTTGATTTTTCGCGAAACTTCAGCTACGTTGCTCGCGGAGCTATGATTGGACAACTTACATTCGGGATGGCGAGACAAGGAGGCAGCGCCGACCGCGTTTCGGGTCTAACCGGGACACCCAAACGATTAGAAATCGCCGCAACTCCAACAAAACACGCTTCGAACTGCATTTCTAATCGGGACCAAATCACTACCTGCTCGGGCCGATCTCGATTGTTTCGAATGACGGCAATTCTCTCTAACCAAATGAGCGCACAAAGGTTGTCATTTTTGGGAGGCTACCGTAATCTGGCGGCTCACCGCCAAGGAGCGCAGTGCGACCCCGTGCCGCCTCGAAAAGAAAACCGCAAGAAAGCGAATAAAAAGCCGGGGAAGACGCGTTCTGCAGCCCGATCGGATTCGCGGCTGGAATCCGGCACAAAGAGCAGGCGTCCCGGCGCGCTCTTCGAAGATTTACTTGCCTTGCAGGCGCGGTTGCGCGCCCCGAACGGCTGCCCGTGGGATCGCGAACAAACTCACGCGAGCCTGCGCACGTTTCTTCTCGAAGAAACGCACGAAGTTCTCGACGCGATGGAGAGCGGCGATGCCGACAAATTTGCTTCCGAGCTTGGTGATCTGCTGCTGCAAATCGTTTTTCACTCGCTCATCGCGTCGGAAACAAATCAATTTGAAATTCGTGACGTCATCGAATCTATTCACATGAAAATGGTCCGTCGCCATCCGCATGTTTTCGGTGACGTCAAGGCCGCGACTTCCGCGCAAGTCCTGAAAAATTGGGAGCAACTAAAGGCCGAAGAGCGCCGCGCCGACGATGCGACAGAAAAAGAATCCGCCGCGCCCGAATCTCTTCTCGGCGGCATCCCGCGCTCGCTTCCCGCGCTGATGGAAGCGAACCAATTGACGCGCCGCGCGGCGAGAATCGGCTTCGACTGGCAGCATCTCGAAGAAATTCTCGAGAAGTTGCACGAAGAAACCAACGAATTGCGTGCGGCGATCGAAATTTCGCGACACCGTATCACGCAAGCCGCCGCGCATTCCGGCAACATCACTGGCAATCACGCCGCGCAGCCCGAAGCGAGCGAATCCGTCGAAGAAGAAGCGGGCGATCTTCTCTTCGTCGCGGCAAGTGTTGCACGATTTCTCGGACTCGATCCGGAAATCGCATTGAAAAAAGCAAATCGGAAATTCGCCGGTCGTTTCCAATGGATGGAGCGCGAAGCGCTGCGGCGCGGCGCGAAGCTCACCGCCACGGATCGCGCGCAAATGGAAGACTTATGGAACGAAGCGAAAAAGCAGCGCTGAGTCAGGCCCGAATCGAAGTCCGTCATTGCCGGACGCTGGCGGAATATGAAGAGTGCCTGCGCCTCGAGCAGATTACCTGGGGCACAGGGATTCTGGTTCCAACGGCGATCTTCGTGGTCGCGCAGGAAACCGGCGGCCAAATTCTCGGTGCCTTCGCTGGGAAGGAAATGGTCGGCTTCACTCTCGCGCTTGTCGGCGAGCGCGCTGGCCGGCCGTTTCTGCACTCGCACATGACGGCCGTGCTCGACGCGTTTCGGGATCGCGGCGTCGGCCGCAGCCTGAAATTGTTTCAGCGGCAGGATGGAATGGATCGCGGCTTTCCGCTGGTCGAATGGACGTTCGATCCGCTCGAGCTGCGCAACGCGCATTTCAATTTCATGCGCCTGGGGGCCATCGTGCGGCGCCTGATTCCGAATTGTTATGGGATCACGGACAGCCCGCTGCATGCGGGCCTGCCAACGGACCGGTTTGTCGCGGAATGGTGGCTCGATTCGCCGCGCGTCAATCGATTGCTGGCCGCCGGCGCCGATCCGCGAGCCGCGGCCGCGAACATGTCGAGCGCGAATGCCGTAAAGATTTCGCTGCCGTCGGACATCGTCGAACTGCGAATCCGGGATCGCGCAGCGGCCGAGCGCGTCCAAACGGAAGTCCGCGAGCAATTCGAAGAGTGCTTCGGCAAGGGCTACGTCGTGACGGGAATTACGGCGCAGGGCGCGACCGCCGAGTACCATTTGCAGCCGGTGGCGGAGATCGCGAGCGATATTTTCCCGGCGTCCGGCCGCGAGTAAAGAGCGAGCCAAAATGGCGCAGCATCAAACGAAGGCGAAGGGAGTGGCGTCTCTGAAGGATCGCGGCGCTGCATTAGGCTGGACGAGTGCACGAGCGGGAGTTAAAGTTTTGGAATTTGGGAAACGGAACTGAATGCGATGCGTTTGAGAAAAGTCTCGCTGCGTGAAATTCAACTTCAATTAATTTCGCCGTTTCAGACGAGTTTCAGCACGCAGACTCTGCGCCGGATTATTCTTGTCGAAGCCGATGTCGACGGCGTCACCGGTTGGGGCGAAGTCGTCGCCGGCGATGATCCGTTTTACTCCTACGAAACCGTCGAGACCGCGTGGCATATCATTCGCGATTTCATCTGGCCATGTTTGAAAAACCGCGATTTCATTTCCGCGGGCGAAGTTTTCGATCTCTTGGCTCCGATCCGCGGACACAACATGGCCAAGTCCGGCGTCGAATCCGCGATCTGGGACGCCGAAGCAAAAATCCGCAGCATGCCGCTTTTGAAATTGCTCGGCGGAACGCTTTCGGAAATTTCGTGCGGTGTTTCGATCGGCATTCAGCCGAGCATCGATGATTTGATTGCGAAAGTAGAAAACGAACTTACAGCGGGCTATCAGCGGATCAAAATAAAAATCAAGCCAGGATGGGATATCAAACCCGTTGAAGCGCTGCGCACGCGCTGGCCGCGCATTCGCTTGATGGTGGATGCGAACTCGGCGTATCGGCTCGAAGACGCGTCGCATTTGAAAGCGCTCGATCAGTTTTATCTCATCATGATCGAGCAGCCGCTCGGCTGGGACGACATTTATGACCACGCGACGCTGCAGAAGAAACTCGAGACGCCGATTTGTCTCGACGAATCGATTCATTCCGCCGCAGACGCGCGCATGGCGATCGAACTCGGCGCGTGCCAGATCATCAATATCAAAATGGGCCGGGTCGGAGGATTGACTTCGGCACGACGCGTCCACGATGTGTGCAAGGAGAAGGGAATTCCGGTGTGGTGCGGCGGGATGCTGGAATCCGGAATCGGCCGTGCGCAGAATATCGCGATTTCAACACTGCCGGGTTTCACCCTTCCCGGCGACGTATCAGCGAGCAAACGCTACTGGAGCGAAGACATCATCACTCCCGAAGTCGAAGTCACCAAGCAAGGAACGATTCGCGTTCCAACGGCGCCGGGGATCGGTTACGAGCCGCGCGTCGATCGCATCGAGTCTCTGACGAAACGCAAAGAGGTCCTCGCGTAGCCGAAGCGTTCCCGCCGCG
Source organism: uncultured Acidobacteriota bacterium (assembly GCA_963771905.1). Taxonomy (GTDB): domain Bacteria; phylum Acidobacteriota; class Terriglobia; order Acidiferrales; family UBA7541; genus Palsa-147. The sequence goes on along the minus strand of CAVYVI010000002.1, from coordinate 73,266 downwards.
CATGAAAGACCGCCCTCCCAAACCACTCTTTCTCGGACTCATGCTGACCTGCATGATCCTGACGTGGACGATCAATTTTATTGCCGGGAAAATTGCGCTGCGGCATATACCGGTGATGGCGCTGGTCACCGGGCGTCTCGAACTCGCGGCGCTGGTGATGGCCGGCGTTTATTTTCTGACGCCGCGACGAACGAAACTCGATCGGCGCGATATCGGAATGTTCATCGTTCTTGGAATTCTCGGGGTCGTTTTGAATCAAGGTGGATTCACAATGGGGCTCAAGTACACGACGGTCGGGCACTCGGCGATTATCATTGCTCTCGCGCCGGTGATGGTTCTGCTGCTCGCACGAATCTGGGGACTGGAGGCTATTTCACTGCGGAAGGGCGTCGGCATGGCGCTGTGTCTTGCGGGCGCGATTGCGCTCGGCTCCGAAAACGGATTTGGCTCGCTCGGAATGGGGACGCTGAAGGGCGACCTGATTACATTGATCAGCGTTGCGGCGTACGCGCTCTACGCTGTGCTCGGCAAAAAAGTCGTGCAGAAATACGACACGGTGACGATGAACTTTTTTAATTTTCTCACCGCGGCGGTGTTCCTGTTGCCGCTCGCGACGTATGAATGGACGCGCCTCGATTGGCGCGGAGTGGGATGGGCGGGCTGGGCCGGAATGGCCTACATGGCGATTTTCAGCTCCGTGGTTGGGTACATGATTTACTACTGGGCGCTGCGTCACATGGAAGCGTCACGGCTGGCGGCGACGACGTATATCGAGCCGGTACTCGCGCTCATCCTGGGAGTTATCATTCTCGGAGAGCATTTGACGGGACATTTGTTTATCGGCGGCGCGCTCGTGCTCACGGGCGTTTACATTACCGAGCGCGACATGGGCGATAAAGTTCTCCCCCCGGAGCCGGTATGACTCGGAAGGAGAATTGCGCGCAGGGCAGCTTGCGCAAATGCGGGTGTGTGATGCCGGAGGTTGTGTCCTAATTTGACGGATGCTTCATTTCAAGCCTAAAGCGGTAGGATGCTTCGGTTGATAGAGGCCGACTTCACCTCCACCGGGAAGCCGCAACTTCGTAATTGAACCCCATCGTTCTTCCTGAGCCTTTGAGCACTTTACGCCCTTGTTCGTGAGCGAAACTATCTCGGCTTCCAAACTGTCGCACATGAAATAGAGTTCATGCGGACCATTCTCAGCGGACGGGTGGAATGCGGCTTCTCCCGGCGGTAGAGCGAAGATCAGCCACCCGTGCCCCGCATCCACGGATTTGAATCCCAAAACATCGCGGAAAAATTCGCGATCCGCTTCGGCGTCTTTGCTGTAGAGAATTACGTGAGCGCCAGAAATCATTTTGTCCCTCCTAAGGAATGTGTGGAACTCCTAGCGGGCTGCGCCTTGCAGGGAATCTCCGGAACTTAACCGGGGTCAGATTGGGACCATACCATGCCAGGCGTTTCATTGACACGTCCGCGCACGGATGCTAGTTTCGCGTGTTTGCGAGACGCGAGGAACGCGAAGGCATGATGGCGTCGAACGCGGAAACAAAACGCATCGCGGTGATTCCCGGTGACGGTATCGGCGTCGAAGTGATTGCCGAAGCGGTGAAGGTGCTGAATGCCGCGGTCGCGAAGACGGGCAAGAAACTCGCGCTCACGCAATTTGACTGGGGCGCGGAACGCTATCTCCGCGACGGAACGACGCTTCCGGCCGATGCACCGGAAATGTTTCGCCGGGATTTCGACGCGATATTGCTCGGGGCGATGGGCGACCCGCGCGTGCCGTCGAATCAGCACGCTGCCGACATTCTTCTTGGGCTGCGATTCAAACTGGATCTCTACGTGAACGCGCGGCCGTGCGTGCTTTTCGATGCGCGATTCACGCCGCTGCGCGACCGCACTGAACGCGACGTCCAATTCATCGTCTTCCGCGAAAACACCGAAGGCCTCTACGTCGGGATGGGCGGAAATTTCAAGAAGGGCACGACGGATGAGATTGCGATGCAGGAGGATGTGAATACGTACAAGGGCGTCGAGAGGATTTTGCGGTACGCGTTTGAGTACGCGCGCCGCCAGAAGTTGAAGCGGCTGTGCATGAGCGACAAATCGAACGCGCTTACGTTCGGGCACGATTTGTGGCAGCGGCTCTTCAAGGAAATGCGCACCGAATATCCGGATATCGAATCGAGCCACCAGTACATTGACAATTTGCTGATGCAGATCATTCGCGATCCGTCGCAGTTTCAGGTAATCGTGACCTGCAATTTATTTGGCGATATTGCGAGCGACGTCGGTGCGCAGGTGGCGGGCGGACTGGGCATGGCGCCGTCGGCGAATATACATCCCGGGCAGGTGTCGATGTTCGAGCCGGTGCACGGCTCGGCGCCGACGATTGCGGGGAAAAATCAGGCGAATCCCATGGGTTCGGTTCTAGCCGGAGCGATGATGCTTGATTATCTGGGATTGTGTGATGAAGCGAAGGTCATCGAAGTCTCGGTTAGAGCGGCCCTCAAGGAAGGGAAGACCACGAGCGATCTCGACGGCACGCTTGGGACACGCGAATGCGGCGATTGGCTGGCGAACGCTGTCTCCCGATAGCCGGCCGCTCGTGCAGCAGCCCGCCCCAACATTCCGTTCGATCGCCGGGACGGAGCGCCCGGCGACACTCCTAAACAACCGAGTTTCAGCCGTCCGCGAAGTAGTAATTTGGGTGGCGGGGGCGCTTGGGGTAGGCGAGGAGCATGCCGAGCAAAAAACCTCCGACGTGAGCCCACCAGGCGACGCCGCCGGACGTGGCTGAGCTGAGGGAGCTGACGCCGCTGAAGAATTGCACAAAAAACCACAAGCCGATGAAGACCCATGCGGGGATGCGCGCGGTGAACCAGATGATGAAGAGAGGCACGAGCGTTAGAATGCGGCTGGCAGGGTAGTACAAGATATAGGCGCCGAGGACGCCGGAGATCGCGCCGCTCGCTCCAATCGCAGGAAGCTTCGAGCCCCATGTGAACGCCGCTTGCGCGAGTCCCGAACCAAGTCCGCACGCAAAATAAAACAGCAAATAGAGCACGTGGCCGAGGCGATCTTCAACGTCTCCGCCGAAAATCCAGAGGAACCACATGTTCCCGATAATGTGCAGCCATCCGCCGTGGATAAACATGGAAGTAAAGAGCGGAATCACGGCGTCAATCGGAGACAGACCGTTCTGGCCCGCCAGGGCCAATTGCAGTGTGCGCGGGACGGCGCCGTACATCATGATGAAATGGTTCAATGCGCGGGGGCTCAGCGAAAGCTGGAAAAAAAAGACGAGGGCATTGACGATGATGATCGACACGGTCACGACAGGGAACGAACGGCGAGGATTGAGATTTTTGAGCGGAATCATGCTGTGATTAATCTAGCCGACTTGAGCCGCTTTCTCCAAATCTTCAGCGGAATAGCGAGGTTCGCGCTGCCGGCCTTCAGCCGTTAGACGCTCGATCTCCGCTATCGGCGCGATTCCGGCGCGCGCGCCGATCGCCCGGCAGGAAAGTCCGGCGGCGGCACAACTGAATCGGAGATTTTGTTCGAGGGTTGAGCCGCGCACGAGTCCATAAACGAACGCGCCGTGGAAAATGTCGCCGGCACCGGTCGTGTCAACGGCATCGACGAAGAAAGCGCGTTCGTAGAGAAAGCGACGTCCGTCCCAGGCAATCACGCCCTCGCGACCGAGCGTCGCGGCCGTCAAGTGACACTTGAATTTTGCGTGAATCGTACGCATCGCCTTGAAGAGATCACGCTCTCCGGTGAGGCGAGTGAGGAATTCGCTGGAGCAGATGAGGAAATCTACATTCTCAAGTAATACTTGAGCACCGGAATAGAGATTGTCGAAATCGGCGACGACGGGCATTTTCGCGTCGCGCGCCCAACGCGCCGCTTGCGTTGCGGAAGACGTATCGTGACCGTCGACGAGGAGAACGGAAGCGGATTGCACCCACTCGCGACGGAGCTCTTCGGGAAGAAGCTCCGCGCGGGGGTCGCGGCCCCAAAGCACGGTGCGTTCGCCGGAATTCGCGTCGACGAGAATGTAGGATGCCGGACTCGCGCAATTTGGCTCGCGGATCAGATGACTCTCGACGCCGTCGGCATCGAGTTGCTGCTGCTGAAAGTCCGCCGCCCAGTCGTCACCGACTTTTCCGACGTATCGCGCGCGCAAGCCCCAGCGCCGGCATGCGGTCATCGCCGAGGCAACCTGGCCGCCGGCGCGGAGATCTGTGGAGAGGATTTCTACTTTTGAGGAAAATGCAGGGAAGTGCGGGAGACGGAGGATTGTGTCTGTTGCGTTCAGACCGACGCCGACGACATCGACGCGATCAATTGTGTCAGTCATTCGTCCGCCCCTTCGACATTTACTGCGGTTTGCACGGCCACGACTATTTCAGTTGACGCGCATTTTCAAAAACGACGACTCCATCAATGAAGACAACTTCAAGCAACACTTTCGCAATCCCGGTTACGCCGCAGAATACTGTACCGGACGAATCCCATAATTCAAGTGCGATGTGAAGAGAGGGTTGTGCGCGGGCGAAAAAATCTTTTGGGGAAGCGGAAAAACTTGCGGAATGATTTGCACGCACCGCATGGCTGTGATAAAAATTTTTGTCCTGCTGCAACCGGCTGATTCGGCCCGTGCGTTCGACATTCTTGGCGCGCCGTTGTTTTTGGCGAGTTCAAGAAACGGGTCGCAAGTCGGCGCGCCGACACGCGGATGCCACTCCAAGAATCCGAGGCCATCATTCTTCAAAGTTACGCACTCGGCGAAGCCGACCGGCTGGTAAGCTTCCTGAGCCGGAACGCGGGCCGGATGCGCGGAGTTGCGAAGGGAGCGCGGCGGCCGAAGAGCCAGTTCGGGTCGACGCTAGAGAGACTGAGCCATATTCGCATCTGGTATTACGAGCGCGAGACGCGAGATCTGGTGCGCATCAGCCAGAGCGAACTGATCGAATCGTTCATCGATGTTTATAAGGATTACGAATCGAGCGTTGCAGCGGCGCTTTTCAGCGAGATTTCGGAGATGGTGCTGCCCGAACACGAGGCGCTGGATGCGCCGTTCCGGCTGCTGTTGCTGTCCTCGCGCGCGATCAAGCAGACGCAGAAGGCCGCGGTGCCGCTTGCGTATTTCTGTTTGTGGACGCTAAAGCTTGCGGGCTGGTTGCCGTCGCTCGATTCGTGCGTGCTTTGCGGGCGCGCATTGGGAAACGAATCCGCGTACGTCGCGCCGGGTTTGCAGGGAATCGCGTGTGCGCGTTGCAAGCCGGCCGGCGCGCGACTGGTGACGAAAGAAATTATCGAGCTCGCTAAACGCGTGCAGTCCGAAAAGCTCGAGCATCTCTTGAAGGAAGAACTTCCGGCTTTGGCCGTTCGGGAATTAACATCGCTGCTGCTGGATTGGATTGAGTGGCAGGGCGAGAAGAAACTGACGTCGCGAAAACTCTGGGAGCAGAAGCTTTGACCTCAAAGCCCGCAAAGCTGAAACCGCGCGCCGCGCCGCACGGCCTCACATTTCAAGATTTACTTTTCACTCTGGAAAAGTATTGGACGGAGAAGGGCTGCATACTTCAACAACCATATGATATGGAAGTGGGCGCGGGAACGATGCATCCGGAAACTTTTTTGCGCGTGCTCGGGCCGCAGCCGTATCGCGTGGTCTACGCACAGCCGAGCCGCCGGCCTTCGGACGGAAGGTACGGCGAGAATCCGAATCGACTTTTCAAACATACGCAGCTTCAAGTGATACTTAAACCGGCGCCGGTGGATGTGCAGGATTTGTATCTCGAAAGTTTGCGCGCGATCGGAATCAATCTGAAGCAGCACGACGTGCGATTCGAGGAAGACAACTGGGAAGCACCGACACTGGGGGCGTGGGGCGTAGGGTGGCAAGTGCTTTTGGATGGGCTCGAGATTACGCAGTTCACATATTTTCAGCAGTGCGGGGGAATCGATCTCGATCCGGTGCCTGTCGAGTTGACGTACGGGCTGGATCGGATCGCGGCGTATTTGCAGGATGTCGATAACGTGTTCGATGTGCGATGGTCGGCCGATGTGACGTACCGCCAGGTGCGATTACCCGACGAGCAGCAGTTTTCCGCGTACAACTTCGATTGGGCGGATCCCGTGGGCACGCGGAAGATGTTTGATTTGGCGGAGGCGGAAGCGCAGAGGCTGTTGAAAGCATATGCGGGCTTGGCGATTGACGCGAAAAAGCGGTTTCCGATTCTTGCGGCGTACGAAATGTGCCTGAAATGCTCGCATTTGTTCAATGTGCTCGATGCGCGCGGCGTGATTTCGACGACGGAGCGTGCGGCGATCATCGGACGCGTGCGGCAAATCGCATGCAAAGTGGCGGCGGGCTGGCTCGAACAGCAAACGGCGAGCGAGGCTGTGCGCGCGGGAGCGGGAGAATGAAGGCGCGCGCGGAACTGCTTTTCGAGATTGGCGCGGAAGAGATTCCCGCGGGGATGATCGCGAAGGCCGCGAGCGAATTGAAACAAATTCTTGAGAAGCATTTGGAGACAAATCGGCTGGCGAAGCCGGGAAGCGTGGAAACATTCGGCGCGCCGAGAAGACTTGTAGCGATCGTGCGCGAAGTGACGCTGCGCCAGGACGACGTAGTTCAAGAAATACTTGGACCACCGAAATCGGTGGCGTTCGACAATGTCGGCGCGCCGACGCGGGCCGCGCAAAGCTTTGCGGAAAAGCAGGGAATATCTCTGGAGAAAGTTGAAGTTGTGAAAACGCCGAAGGGCGAATATCTTTCGGTCAAGAAAATCATCGCGGGAAAATTTGCGAAGGATATTCTTGCGGAAGTTTTACCTCTAGCGATACATGAACTTTCGTTTCCACGTTCGATGTGTTGGACGACGGCGTCGGACCTGAGATTTATCCGGCCGATTCGGTGGATCGTCGCGCTGCTCGATGGGAAGGTGGTGCCGTTCACGATTGCGGGGGTGAAGTCGGGCGGAGCGACGGCGGGGCATCGCTTCCTCGGGAAGGCGAGAATTCCGGTGTCGGGGCCGAAGGATTATGTGGAGAAGCTACGGAAGAATTTTGTTCTCATGCGGCCGGAAGAACGCCGGAAGAAGATCGAAAAAGAAGTTCAAGCGTTACTTGCGAAGAAGGGAATGCGCGCTCACGCGGATCCCGGCCTCGTTGAGCTGGTGACATATCTCAACGAATACCCGAGCGCGATCCTAGGGGATTTCGAATCGGGGTATTTGAATTTGCCGGAAGAGATTTTGATCACGGTGATGCGCGACCATCAGAAATATTTTGCGATTGAAAACAAGCGCGGAGGAATCGAGCCGCACTTCATTGCGATTATCAATCTCGATCGCGACCGTCAGGGACTTGTTCGAGGCGGACACGAGCGTGTGTTGCGCGCGCGATTCGCGGATGCGCGATTTTTCTGGGAGACGGATCAGAAGAAACGGCTCGCGGAGTATCTGCCGCGGCTGAAGCAGGTGACGTACGAATCGCGGCTGGGAAGTTACTTCGATAAAGTTGAGAGGATGCGGGCGCTGGCGCGGTGGCTCGCGAATACATGGAGCCAGGGCGGCGTGCTGGAAGCGCATGCGGATGATGCGGATCGCGCGGCGGAACTGGCGAAATGCGATCTGGTCACGGAAATGGTCCGCGAGTTCACGGAACTGCAGGGAATCGTGGGCGGGCTTTATGCGCGGGCGCAAGGCGAATCGGAGGATGTCGCGGCGGCGATATACGATCATTACAGGCCGGTCGGACTTGAGGATCCGATACCGCGGAATCTTACGGGATGCGCGGTGGCGTTGGCGGATAAGCTTGATTCGCTGGTCGGATGTTTTGCGGTGGGCGCAATTCCGTCGGGTTCGAGCGATCCTTTTGCTTTGCGGCGGGCGGCGCTCGGAATCGTCAAGATTTTGCTCGAACGACGGCTGCCGCTGTCGCTCTCGTCGGCGATCTCGACATCGGCGAATTCATTTCACAATGCCACGCCGAGAATCGAAGTGACGCCTGCCGCGGAAAAACAGGTGCTGGAATTTCTGCTGGAGAGAGCGAAGTACGTTCTGCGCGAGAAGCAGGGCTTTGCGTATGACGAGGTGAATGCGGCGTTGGCGGCGGGCGGCGATGATTTGGTGGACGCAACGGCGCGTGTCGAAGCGCTGCGCGTGATTCGAGGGACACGGAATTTCGCCCCGCTGGCCGCGGCGTTCAAGCGCATTCGGAAAATCCTCGAGAAAGCGGGGCCGGCGGTCGCCAAGCCGGGATCGAAGGCGCCGGCGGTAAGGCCGGATCTGTTTCGCGAGAACGCCGAGCGCGAGCTGTATTCGTCCGCGCAGAAAATCGGCGAGCGAGCGCGCGTGTTTAAGAGAGACGGGAAATATCGAGAGGCACTTGATGCCATCGCTGGACTGCGGCCGTCGGTCGATAGATTCTTCGACGATGTTCTAGTAATGGCTGAAGAAGAAGATGTGCGACTGAACCGGCTCGCGTTGCTGGCGAGCTTGCTGCGAGAATTTTCGACGATCGCGGATTTCTCGGAGATCGTTTCTGAAGATGCTGCTTGAAGTAATTCGGAAGGCGCCGCGCTGGTGTCGAAGCATCTCAAGCAAACATTGAAGCGCGGCGACATCGTTGGCGTCGGCAGGCCGACAAGTTAGGTTTTACTGGAAGTCGGAAAAGGGCTCGGTGGATTCTGGAGGTGCTGCTTGAAGTTCGTATATTTTTTCGGCGCAGGCAAGGCGGAAGGTCACGGCGAGATGCGGGAGCTTCTCGGGGGCAAAGGCGCGGGACTCGCCGAGATGACGCGCATCGGTTTGCCGGTTCCCGCGGGGTTCACGATCACAACGGAAACCTGCGACTATTACTTGAAGAAGGGACACACGTATCCGCCGCAGCTTCGCGCGGAAGTTTCGCGCAATTTGACGCGCCTCGAAAAACTCGTCGGCAAGAAACTCGGCGACGCGAAAGATCCGCTTCTCGTCAGCGTGCGCTCGGGCTCGGCGCGCTCGATGCCGGGGATGATGGAGACGATTCTGAATCTCGGGCTCAACCAGCGTTCTGTGGAAGCGCTCGCGAAAAAGACGAACAATGAACGGTTCGCGTTCGATGCATATCGACGTTTCGTGCAAATGTATTCGAGCGTTGTCATTGGGTTGCCGAAGGAGGAATTGGAGGGGCGATTGCGCGCGCTCAAGAACTACTTGAAGGTGAAGGATGACACGGAAGTGAGCGCGGCGGGATGGCGGCAGCTTGTCGGCGAATACAAAGCGTACTTCAAGGAGAAGACCGAGAATGAATTTCCGGAAGATCCGGAAGTGCAACTCTGGGGCGCGATCGGAGCGGTGTTCGAATCGTGGATGGCGGAGAAAGCGGTGACGTATCGGCGCGTGGAAAAAATCACGGGACTGCTGGGAACCGCTGTGAATGTTGTGCAGATGGTGTTCGGCAATCGTGGCGATAATTCCGGGACGGGGGTTTGCTTCACCCGCGATCCTTCCACGGGCGAGAAGACCTTCTTCGGCGATTTTCTAATCAATGCTCAGGGAGAAGATGTGGTGGCCGGGATTCGCACGCCGGTGCCGCTGGCGCACATGGCGGAGCGCATGCCGAAGGTGTATCAACAGCTGGAGAACGTGCGGTCGACACTCGAGAAACATTATCGCGATATGCAGGACCTCGAGTTCACGGTTGAAGACGGCAAGCTCTATATGCTGCAGACGCGGACGGGCAAGCGTTCGCCCGGCGCAACGTTTCGCATCGCCGTCGATTTAGCGAAAGAAGGAACGATCACAAAAGAGGAAGCGATCGGGCGGATCAAGTCCGAGGATGTCGAGCGGCTGTTTTATCCGGTGATCGATTCGTCCATACCGAAAGCGGAGCTGGCGGCGCGGAAGCTCGCGACCGGAATCAACGCGGTGCCGGGCGCGGCGGTGGGCAAAGCCGTGTTCACGGCGCAGGAAGCGGAAGACTGGGCGAGTCGCGGAGAGCGAGTCATTCTGGTGCGGCGCGAGACGAGCCCGGAGGATGTCGGCGGAATGTTTGTAGCGCAGGGAATTCTAACGGCGACGGGCGGGAAGACGAGCCATGCGGCTGTCGTCGCGCGCGGCTGGGGGAAGTGCTGCGTGGTGGGTGCGGAAGCGCTGGACATTGATTCCGTTGCGAGACGCATGCGCGTCAACGGCCGCGTCATCAATATAGGAGATTGGCTGACACTCGATGGAAGCGAGGGAATCGTTTACAGCGGGGAGACGCGACTCGCGCGTCCCGATCCGCCGGATGCCTACGCGACGTTGATGACGTGGACGGACCATGTACGACGCCTGGGCGTGCGCACGAATGCGGATACGCCGCACGACGCGCGCAAGGCGCGCGAGATGGGCGCGGAAGGAATTGGACTCTGCCGCACCGAGCACATGTTCTTCAAGGATTTCGAGCATCCCGAGCGCAGCGCGGAGCGCCAGCTCGCGATCCAGGAGATGATCGTCGCCGACTCGCGCGACGCCCGAGCCAAGGCCCTCGCGAAGCTTCTGCCGTTCCAGCGCCGCGATTTCATCGGGATTTTCGAAGCCATGGACGGCTATCCAGTGACGATTCGGCTTATCGATCCGCCGCTGCACGAGTTTGTGCCGCACGAGCGGAAGAAGCAGGAGGAACTGGCGAAGAAGATCGGCGTTGATGTGGAGGTGGTGATCCGCCGTGTCGAGCAACTGCGCGAGGCGAATCCGATGCTCGGGCACCGCGGCTGCCGGTTGTGCATCACGTATCCGGAGATTTTGGAGATGCAGGTGCGGGCCATTATCGAGGCGGCGATCGATTGCCAAAAGCGGGGAGTTAAAGTCTTACCTGAGATTATGCATCCGCTCGTTCTCGATAAAAAAGAGCTCGCGATTCTGGATCGAGAGACGCGGCGAGTCGCGGGCGAAATCATTTCAGCATCGAAAGTAAAACTTGAATATCTGGTTGGGACGATGATCGAGTTGCCGCGTGCAGCGTTGCTCGCCGATCAGATTGCGGAAGTCGCGGAGTTTTTCTCATTCGGCACGAACGACCTAACCCAAACTGTGATGGGCCTCTCACGAGATGATGCGGGCCGGTTCCTTCCGGACTATGTGGACGAAAAGAAGGCCGGAATCTTCCACGACGACCCGTTCCAGACGCTCGATCAGGAAGGAGTGGGGATGCTGATGAAGTGGGCCATCGAGCGCGGGCGCTCGACGCGACCGAAACTGAAGATCGGGATTTGCGGGGAGCATGGCGGGGATTCCGAAAGCGTCAAATTCTGCCATCGCGTGGGAATGAATTATGTGAGCGCGTCGCCGTTCCGAGTCCCGATCGCGCGGCTGGCGGCAGCTCAAGCGATGCTGGAAGAGAAGGCCGCGAAGAAAAAATCCCGTGGTGCGAAATCTCGGCGGAAACGGAGGGCGGCCTGAATCCGAGCATGATCCATCGGCCGCTCATCATCGGAATTTGCGGCGGTACAGGCGCCGGGAAGACCACCATCACGCGGCGGATCATCGAGGCTCTCTCCGAAGCCAACGTCATCGTTCTCGAGCAGGATCACTACTACCAGGACTTGCCGCATCTTTCGCTCGCCGAACGGACCAAGCAGAATTTTGACCATCCGGAATCGATGGACATGCCGCTTTTAATCGAGCATCTGAAAAAGCTGCGCGCCGGGGAGGGGATCGACCGTCCGACCTACGATTTCACGGACTACAGGCGTCTGCCGCAAACGATGCGGTTCGAACCACGGGCCGCAACGATTGTCGAAGGGATCCTGATTTTCGAGAGCAAACCGCTGCGCGAGCTGATGGACATCAAGATATTTGTGGATACGGATGCGGATTTGCGATTCATACGAAGGCTGGTGCGCGACATTCGCGAGCGCGGGCGGACGATGGATTCGGTGATCGAGCAGTACCGGCGAACGGTCCGGCCGATGCATATGGAGTTTGTCGAGCCGAGCAAGCGTTATGCGGATGTGATCATTCCCGAAGGCGGGCAGAATGAGGTTGCCATCGGTCTCGTCATCCAGAAAATCCGCTCTCTGATCCCCAGATAGCTAATCGAAGAGGTCAAATCGCTGTTTCCGGGCGGATGGAAATTCAGGCTCGCGCGTGGGACTGCGAATCGCAGACGCCCGAGCTCACGTGGGCATCTTGAGGAAGAAATACACGGCGAGGAAAAAGAAGATGGCATCGGGCGCCCAGCCGGCGAGAATCGGCGGCAGTTGCCCGACGGCTCCCATGGCTTCGAACAGGGCTGATGCTGCCCAATAGGTAATTCCAATCCCGATGGCCACCGCGAGGCCGCCGACGGCGCCGCGCGTTCCGACAAGGAATGCAAACGGAGCGCTGAGAAACGCGATGATGGCGGCGATCAGCGGAAAGGCGAATTTCTTGTGCCACTGCACGGCGAGCCGCGAAGTGTCGAATCCGGCCTGGCGCAGGCCGCGAATGTATTCCGCGAGCTGGCGCCAATTCATCTGGTAGGACTGGCGGACTTCGCGCTTGAAATAACCTGGCGCTTCGGAGAATTCCGGCAGCGAAAGGACCTTGAAAGGCACATAGCTCTTCACGCGACCACCGCTGAAATCACGGACCCAGCCGTCTTCGAGGATCCAGGAGTTCAGCGTGGGTTCCCATTTTGCGCGCGAAGCGTAGATGCGCCGTTTCATTTGAAATGTGGCGGGATCGAGCTCGAAGATACTGAGACCGCCGAACAAATCCTGATCGGAATCGAAGAGTCCGTAGTTAAAGATTTTCGCGTTTTCGCCGAAAATCCATTGATGAGTAGGGTGGAAATAAGTCTGCGCCGGGCGGCCTTTGATTTCGTTGCGCAGGGCGTCCTGGCGTTGATTGGCGTAGGGGAGAAACGTATCGTCGAGGAGAGACATTCCGCCGGCAAGGAGAAGCCCGGCGAGGATGAGCGGCAGACACAGCCGATAGAGACTCACGCCGCTCGCCTTGAATGCCGTGACTTCGTTGTTCTTCGCCAACGTTCCGAGGGTCACGAGCGTGGCTACGAGGACGGCCAAGGGAGTGAGCTGATAGACCATCAGTGGTACGAGAAAGCGGAAATAATTGGCGACCACGAGCCAGGAAATCTGATGTCGAGAAATATCGCCGAGAAGATCGAAGAGCGTGAACGCATCGAAAATTACGACGAATCCCGCGAGCATCATGACGAAAAAAGAGAAAAACGTGCGCAAGATATATACGTCGATTAGAAGCGGAAATCCGATTTGCGCCCCGCCCATCACGATGGCGTTGCGGACATGCGAAGTTCCATTCGAGAACGCGGCGTGACCGTTCGATGCGCCGGCGGTTCTCGGCGCCGAATCAGGCGAGCGGCGAAGCGAGGCGAGTGCTTCCCAGGCGCGAGAGAAGCGATTCTGCCCGCGGGTGTGCTCGATGCCGCGAAGAAGGATCAGAGCTAGCACGGCCGCCACTATATTCGCCGCCCATACGCCGACGACAGGCGAGACGGCTCCGAGTTGCGCATAGTGCGTTCCGGCAACAAAGACCAGGTAGTAGAGCGAGATCATGACGAGGGTGAGAACGAAACCGGCGGCGCGTCCGCCGCGGCGGGGACGCACACCGATCGGGACGCCGAGAAGCGCGAAGACGAGGCACGCCGCGGGGAAAGCCAGCCGGCGTTGAAATTCGGTGCGCGCGGCGCGCGATTCGGGTCCAGTGACTTCGAGAAGGGCGTGCGTGGATTGCTCTGCGTCGCTGAGACTTGCCTCAGTGCGCGCCGCAATGGAAGCCATTTCCACGGGTAAATCGCTCGAACCGAATGTTGTGACGTTGTAATTCGCGGGAGTTTGCGGATCGAACTCGTGCGTGGTCCCAGCGCCTAGATGCAGTTCAAACTTGCCGGGCTCCGAGCCGCCAACTACAATAGCGCTCTCCGCCAACGTCAAGTGCGAGCCGGCCGCAGCATCTGACTCCGCCAAAAAGACGCCGTGCCAGCGTGCGGCGGTAGCTTCCACGTCCTGGACATAGAGCACGAGGCGCGGAAAGCGTTCGTCGAAGACGCGGGGTTGCACGGCGAACGGCGCTTGCGCCGAAGCCATCTCGGCTTCAAGCGAATGGAATTCGCGAAGCGACAGGGGACTGAGCCAGAGGGTGACGAGACAGGTGAGGACGCCGGCACCCACCGCGATGGCGCCGACGGGAACGAGCAGACGCCGCAAACCGATTCCGGATGCGTTCAGTGCGATAATTTCACTGTCGGCCGACATCCGCCCCAGGCCGATCAGAACTCCGACGAGCGTGGCCATGGGCAGCGTGAAGGCGAGCACAGGTGTCAATGAGCACAAGAAAAGCAATGTGATGCTGCCGGCGCCACCGGAATGTCGGACAATGATTTCCATCAATCGAGCGAGCTGAGGCACGAAAAAGACGAACGTGAAAACCGCCAGGCCCAGGAGCGAGTGGGAGATGACTTCGCGACAGATGTATCGGTCGAGGATGCGCATAGGCGCGCAGGGCCATTCTAGCACGCCCACGCGGGCTATATGGGAGGCTTCGCTGCCTTGAGGCCGGTCCACGTCGTTTTGCTCTGGCACATGCATCAGCCGCAGTACCGCGACCCGTCGTCGGGCCGGTACGTTCTTCCCTGGACGCGCCTGCACGCGCTGAAGGATTACTGGGGGATGGTCGAAATACTCGAAGAGTTTCCCGGTGTCCATGCAACATTCAATGTGGTCCCGGCTCTCGGCATTCAGATCGAGGAATATGCGAGCGGGAAGTTCAATGAACCTTGGTTCGAGATGGCTTTCGCGCCCGCCGACGCGCTTACAGCCGAGCAAAAGAAGGAGATTCTCGAGCGTGCGTTCCAGCTCAATCATGAAACGTTGATGGCGCGCTGGCCGCGGTTCGTCGAGTTCTTCCGACGCGTGCAATCGGCTGGCGCGAAAGCCGCCGAGGCGCAATTCAGCGTGGAGGAATGGCGCGACCTGCAAGTGCTCTCGCAACTCGCGTGGATGGACGAAGAATATCTCGCGAAAGATCCGGTTGTCGCGGCGTTATCGGCCAAAGGCAGGCAGTTCACCGAGAAAGACAAGGAGCAGCTCAAGGAGAAGCAGCTGGCGCTGCTTGGGAGCGTCCTGCCGGAGTATCGACTCGCCGCCGAGCGCGGGCAAATCGAAATTTCGACGACGCCGTTCTATCATCCGATTCTGCCGCTGATTTGCGACACGGAAATCGCGAAGGTCTCGAATCCGCAGACACCGCTCCCGCGGCCCCCGTTCCGCTATCCCGGCGATGCGCGCGAGCAGTTGGTGCGCGCTCGAGGATTTCACGAGCAGCGCTTCGGCAAGGCCCCCGTCGGATTGTGGCCGTCGGAAGGATCGGTCTCCGACCAAACGCTCGAGATCGCCGCGGATTTGGGCTTTCGATGGTTTGCGACGGACGAAGGCGTGCTCGGGCGAACGCGCGGAATTGGCTTTTGGCGCGACGCGCATGGCTACCCGGAAAATGCTGACCAGCTGTATTCGCCCTGGCGTTGGCGTCGCGGCGAGCGGGAAATGTTCGGCTTCTTCCGCGACCACTATTTGTCGGATCTTCTGGGCTTCGTCTACAGCCGTATGGGAGCGGAGGCGGCCGCGGAGGATTTGCATCGCCGGATTCGGCTGATCGGCGAGCGTTGGACGGCGGCGCGTCCGCCGACGTTGAGCCTGATTTTGGATGGCGAAAATGCATGGGAGTATTACGCCGGGAACGGCCGCGATTTCCTGCGCCGCTTTTACGGGCGAATTCAGAACGATCCGGACATCCATCCGCTGACCGTTACCGAAGCCATTTCCGCGGCGGGGGAGATTCCGACGATTGAAGGCATTTTCCCCGGGTCGTGGATCAACGCGAATTTCGATGTGTGGATCGGCGACCAGGAAGATGTGCGCGCGTGGGAAATGGTGGCGGAAGCGCGTGAAGTCTACACGCATGCAGTGGAGGCAGCGCAGCGCGGCGAAGCGGCCGCCGCCGATCCCGTGTCGCTCGCGCGCGCGTATGAATCGATTCTCGCCGCGGAAGGCAGCGATTGGTGCTGGTGGTACGGTCCCGAGCATAGTTCGGCGAATGACGCCGAATTCGACGCCATTTTCCGCACGCACTTGCGCGAGATTTACGCCGCGCTTAACGAAGAAGCTCCGGATGCGTTGACGCAGCCGATCAAGCGCCGGCCCGACCTGATTCGGCGCGAGGATCCGTCCGATTATCTGCACGTGAAAGTCGATGGCCGGGAGACGACTTATTTCGAATGGATGGGTGCGGGTTACTACGCTGCGAACCGACGCACGAGCGCGATGCACGGACGGATGTTCGTGATCGAGGATCTACTATACGGCTTTGACGAAAACCATCTCTATGTTCGGCTCGATCCGATTCCGGAAATGATCGCGCAGTTCGAACGATGCGAGATTCGCGTGACGGTGTGGGACGCGCGCGAGTTGCGGCTGACGCTCAATATGCGCGGCCGCAAGATCGATTTGGTCACGCTGGAACAGGGCGGCGTGTGTCTACTCAAGCCGGGGGAAGCGGTCGCAGCGGCATTCGGCTCGATCATCGAGATCGCGCTCGACCGGGAATTGTTTGAGCTGAAAGGACGGCGGTCGCTGCTTTTCGGCGTTGCCGTCTGGGAAGCTGGGCTGCCCGTCGATGTGCTCCCTGCCGAAGGCTACCTCGAAATTCAGCTCGGCGAGGGCGCATTCGCCTGGGCAATCGAATAGCCGACAGCCTGTCCGGGTTGGCGCCGAGAGACGAGCCGGTGCTTCCGTAAATCTACCTACGTAATCTTTGGCCCTGCGTGCGCGTTGACTTTCTCGCCGGTTCGCGCCAAATTCCCCAAGTTTCCCCCTCAGCAGGCAATTCGGGGATCCACAAATAGCACTTGAGGACGATTCAGCGGCGAGTATTTCTATCTGTCTCCGCTGAAGCGACCTGCCCGCACCGGAGGCGATCTCGGTCTCGTGGAGGGCCTAATGATCCAACGATTCTTGCTTTGTATTTTCCTCGCGATTTCCCTCTCGAGGATCGTTCAGCTCTGCGAGGCGCAATCCTCTCGGCGCAACCTTGATCGATGGCAAGACCACGCAATTCATTTCTCTCCGCTGGGACGCGCCCAAGAGGGGATGTGCGGAAGCTGTGTCCGAAGAATTCCTGGGGCGGAAGCTCGCCACGCGGGCGTTTCCATGTCCATGGCGCGCAAGAATTTCAGCGTGCCGATTGTCTTCGAACCGAACCGCGGGCAATTCGATTCGCGCGCGCAATTCGTAGCGCGCAGCGCCGGTTACGCGCTTCTGTTCGGAAGCGATGAACTGAAGTTTGTGGGGCGATCTTCGAACGAAGGAATGCGAGGACGGTTGACGGCGCGGCGGGGAGTCGCCACGCAACTCGCGATGCGATTCGGGGACGGAAATCGCAGATTGGTCTGGCGCGGTCAAGAACAACTCGCGGCACACGCCAATTACTTTCTTGGACGTGATCCGCGCGGCTGGCGGACGGATGGCGCGTTGTTTTCGTCGGTGCGCGCGCGAGAGATCGCGCCGGGTGTGGATTGTGTGGCGTACGGCGGAGAAAGTGGCCTCGAGTTTGATTTAATCGTTGCACCGCAAGCTGACTTGCACGGTCTCCACTTCGATTTTAAAGGCGCGAAAACCGTCGCGCTCGAAGGGAATGGCGATTTGGTCTTACGGCAAGATGGCATGGCGGTTCGTTTGCGCAATCCAGAGATTTATCAGCTCCGCAACGGCCAGCGGATCCCCATCGACGGCCGGTACGCCCTCGGCGCGCATCACCGAATCTTGTTTCGTCTCGCGGCATACGATCGTTCGCAGGCGCTGCTGATCGATCCGGCGATTTCGGTGAGCTATACGACATTCCTCGGCGGCACGGGCTCGGATTCGGCGAGCAGCGTCACCGTTGATTCAACGGGAAAGGCCTATCTTTCGGGCACTGCTTCGGCGGCCGGATTTCCCGAGATCACCGCCAATTCGATAGGACCGGGCGGAAGCGCAAGCGATTTCTTCGTGGCCAAACTCGATCCGACGCTGACCGGCGCGTCATCGCTTCTCTTTCTGACATTCATCGGCGGGAGCGGCGCGGAACAGGGCGGAGAATCGGCCGTGAACACGAGCGGCAATGTCGCACTCTCCGGGTCGACGACTTCAACCGACTATCCCACGACAGACTCGACGGCGCTGGGCACGAACACAAACGCGCTCGCGCTGACGGTGTTGAATCCGGCAGGAAACTCGCTTTTGTTCTCAACACTGCTCGTTGGAAACGGTTCCGAGGCGACGCAAGCGCCACCTGCGGTGGCGTTCGCACCAAACGGGAATATCCTGGTGGCGAGCGACACGACTTCAACGAATCTTCCGGTGACGGCAGGCGCCTATCAGGAGATCTTTGGCAGCGGAGGCGACCCTGCGACTGACACCATCAGCAATGATGGCTTGCTTGGCGTCTACAGTCCTTCGGGCACACTCGCTTATCTCACTTATCTCGGAATCGATGGATACGCGTATACCGACACGAGCGGCGATTCGGCGTTCGCCCCAGTGCAAGTCGGCGTGACGGGCCTCGCGGTCGATCTTCTTGGGCAAGCCTACATTGCCGGTTTCACGTCGCAGCCTGGAACAGGATTTCCGACGACGAACGGTTTTCAGACGACGTACGGCGGCGGCGCGTTCGATGGTTTCCTGATGAACATCAACGCCAGGGGCCTCAGTACGTCCGATCTGATCTATTCGACATTTCTCGGTGGCGGCGGCTCGGATCAGGCGTTTGCTGTCGGCGTCGACGGCGCGATCCCTGCAAATGCGTACGTTGCGGGGACGACGAAGTCCTCGAGTATTTTTGCGACTCCGGTGAACGCGGGATTTCAGACGACGCTGAAAGGCACCGCGAACGCATTTCTTGCGGTGGTGAGCCAGACGCAGGCTGGCGTGACGTCCCTCGAATACGCGACGTACCTCGGAGGAGAGGAAAACGATTCGGCTCTCAGCGTGAAGGCCCTGGGCGCGAACGCGGTTTACCTGGCCGGGCACACGACGTCTCCGGGCTTTCCCACGTTGAATACGTTGCAAGCGTTCAGCGGAGCGAGTGACGCATTTCTTGCGAAGCTCGACACCACGCAGGCCGGCACGCCATCGCTGCTCTATTCGACGCTGCTAGGCGGACGGAACGACGCCCAGGCGAATTCCGTGGCGGCGACGGCGACGGGAAATGTGTTCGTCGCGGGCAGCACGACGTCGCCGGATTTTCCGCTCGCGGGGAATCCGCAGACGGGCGTCCAGCCCGTGTGCACGAGCTGCGGAGATAGCCCGCCGCTCTCGGACGCGTTTCTGACCGAGTTGACCGAAGGCGCCTCATCGGGGCCGGTCGTCAGCTTCAATGCGAACGAGATCAATTTTGGCAACCAGCTTGATGGAATGCCGAATCCGCCATCGTTTGTCATCCTTACGAATTCCGGCACCGCAGCGCTCGTGATCGCCGGGATTTCTATGGTTGGGCCGAACGCAGGCGATTTTTCACAATCCGGTGAGTGCCCCATCTCGCCTCAGACGCTTGCGGTGGGATCGAACTGCTCGATCACAGTGACATTTTCGCCGACTGCCGCGGGCGCAGAATCCGCCGCGCTGAGTTTCACGGACAACGCTACCGGAAGCCCGCAAAGCGTGGATTTGGTTGGGACCGGTGAGGAGCCGCTCGCATCGCCGTCGGCCCCGGCGTTGGCTTTCGGGAATCAGCCGACAGGAACGACAAGCGCGCAGCAAATGCTAACGCTGACGAATGGAGGAAACCTCGCGCTCGATATTTCGCTCTTGGCCATCGGGGGCAGCGGCGCGAGCGAGTTCGCCTTCAAGGGCGTCGACACCTGCACGAATCCTCCGAAGGTCCCGCCGGGTGGGAGCTGCTCGATCGGTATTGCATTTGAGCCGCAAACGACGGGGCCGTTCAACGCGCAACTTCAGTTCACGGACAACGCGGGCAATGAGAGCGGTGCCATGCAATTGATTCCACTTTCCGGAACGGGCGTGCCGCCATCGCCGGCGGTCAGTCTATCGCCAGCGTCACTCACTTTCGCGGCACAGATTACCGGCACGACGAGCGGGCCGCTGCCGGTTACGCTGACGAACACGGGAAGCCTCGCGCTGCAGATCAGCACGATCTCGCTCACGGGCACGAACGCCGCGGAATTTGCGTTTGCGTCGGGAACGAATTGTCCGCTCAGCGGCGGGACGCTGAACGCGAGCGCGGCGTGCACGATCAGCATTGCATTTACACCTGCAACAACGGGACCGGCAGCTGCGGCGATTACATTTTCCGACAACGTCACGGGTTCGCCGCAGATTGTCCCGTTAAATGGGACGGGATCGAGCGCGTCGCTGACTCTTTCACCGTCGAGCCTTGCATTTTCGGCTGAGCCGCTGCAGGTGGCGAGCGCGGCACAGACGGTCACCGTTTCGAATCCAGGCAGCACGGCGATTCAGATTTCAAACATCGCGATGGGAGGCGCGAATCCTGCGGATTTCATGCAAACCAACAATTGTCCCGGAACGCTGAACGCCGGCGTCACGTGCGAGGTCAACGTTGCGTTCAATCCTGTGGCCGGCGGAAATCTGACGGCGACCGTCTCGATCAGCGATAACGCGGCCGGCAGCCCGCAATCCGTAATTCTTTCCGGGACGGGATTAGTGCCCGCCATTTCGCTTTCGACGACGAGCCTGTCTTTTACGGCGCAACCGATTCTAGTAGGAACGGCCAGCGCGGCGACGGCCATCGGCTTGACCAATACAGGGACCGGGGGATTGGTCATCTCGAGCCTAGCGTTTTCTGGCCCGAATCCGGGCGACTTCACGGCCACGCAGAATTGCGGAAAAATGCTACTGCCGAACGCTTCGTGCAACATGAGCGTTACATTCGAACCCACGGCCGCCGGGACGCGCGCCGCAACGCTCAGCATCAACGACAATGTGCCGGGCTCGCCGCAGACGATCGCTCTCAGCGGCGACGCATCAGATTTTTCGCTAGGTCCGCCTGCGGGAGATCCCGAGTCAGTGGTTGTGACGGCGGGGGCAACCGCCAATTTCAACATGCAACTCAATCCTTTAGATGGCTTCACAGGCACGGTGGGCTTGGCATGTACCGGCGCGCCGTCCGAAGCGACATGCTCGGTAACGCCTGCGTCCCTGAACGCGACGGGTACGGCGGCGGTGCCTTTCGCGGTGAGCGTCACGACGCAGACGGCAGCGTCATGGATCCCTCTGGGAGGATCGCAAAGCCGGCGCGGGCCAAGGCCGCGGACGAACGGCATGGCCGTGTTTGCTGCTCTGCTGTTGATCGCACTGCTTTCAACGTCGTGGGTAGCAAGTGCCCTGAACCGCTACCGCAGGATCTCGGTGATCCCGGCGCTGGCGTGTTGGTTATTGATCGCGATCGCTCTCGTGTCGTGTGGCTCGGCCGGCGACGGCTCGTCAGCGGCGTATCAACCCGGCACGCCTCAAGGTACGTACACGCTGACGATCACGGGCTCGGTTCCTGCCTCTGGCGCGGGCGCGACGCAAAACGTCACGCGCACGGTACAGTTGACTCTGGCGGTGCAGTGAATTTCGCAGGATGCGGGCGAAGATTGATGGATTGAAGGCGGGGCATTCCGTCGGCTCAGAAGGCTTTGACGGCGATGTCGCGCGGGCTGCGGCCAACGGGGATCAGGGTAATAAGGTTTCCCGTAGCCTTGTCTGAATCCGTGCGAACCACGGCCAAATCATTCGATTGCGCATCGACGACAAGAAGAATGTCGCCGCCATGCGCCAGCATGAGCTGGACCGGCTGTTGGCCGACGGAAATCGGGCGCTGCACGCGCCTCTGGTCGATGACGATGGGCACTACATGCCCAGCCGCGGAATCGGAAACGAAGAGCAGGGAATCGTCAGAAGAGAGCGCAGCTGCCGTCGGGGCCATGCCGAGGAGAAGGAATTCGGCGACCTCGTTCGTTTGGGTGTTCACGATGGCGAGGCCGTGCGTTGCGGCGGAGGTGATGTAGAGCTCGCCGCCGTCGGACTTCAAGTCAAGATCGTCCGGCACGCCGCCGATATCGAGATTCGCGAGCAGCACGCGCTCGCGGAGATCGACCACAGAGACCTGGCTCGAGCCGCCGGAAGTGATGAACGCCTTCGAACTGTCCGGAAGAATCGCGATTTGTTCCGGGCGCGGCGCCACGGGCACAATGGCGAGCGATTGCAATGTATTCGCATCGAGGAGCGACACCGTTCCATCGTCGCGATTCGATACCACGACGGTCTTTCCATCCGGAGTCAGCCGCGCGATCCACGGGCGGAGCCCCGCACGGCCGCGCGCGACGATCTGGCGTGTTTTGCAATCAATGGACACGACGGCATTCGCGCCTGACGCCGCCACATAAGCGCGCTTGCCGTCGGGCGAAAAATCAAGCGCGAAAGGCGCGGCGCCCGTGGGAATGCGCGCCACAATCGAGTTCGTCCGCGTATCGAGCACCCAGGCGACTCCGCCGGCTGAGCTAACACCCCAGATTTCATTGCGTTTCGGATGGGCGCGCAAGCCGCTTGGCTTGGCGCCGACGAAAATCGTCGCTGCAGGAGCAAGTTTTACCAAATCGACCGCGGTCACCGTGCCGTCAGCCGTGTTCGCGACGTACGCATCGAGATGCAACCCAGGCCGCAGATAGGCCGGCAGGCGCTCGAGAAGAATCAGACGAAGCGCCACTAGCGTCAGGATTATGAGAGGGACGATGACGCGGTAATTGAGACGGAACTTTCTCAAGGGAACTTCAGTTGAGCGAGCGTGCCAAAACGCCAGCGATCTGGCGCGCTTCCGTCATTAGTTGCGCGAATTCGTCGGGAACGATGGACTGCATCCCGTCGGATAGCGCGCGATCGGGATCGTTGTGCACCTCGACGAGAATGCCATCGGCGCCGACGGCAATGGCGGCGCGGGAGAGTGGAAGAACTTTGTTCCTGCGTCCCGTTCCATGGCTGGGATCGACGACGATCGGAAGATGGCTGTGGCGTTGCACAGCGGGAACGATGCTCAAATCGAGCGTGTTCCGCGTGTGGTCGGAAAAGGTGCGCACGCCGCGTTCACACAGGATGACGTTGTAGTTGCCTTCGGCCATGATGTATTCGGCGGCCATCAGGAATTCGTCGAGCGTCGCCGACATGCCGCGTTTGAGGAGCACCGGTTTTTTAGCGCGGCCGGCGCGCTTGAGAAGCGAAAAATTCTGCATGTTGCGTGCGCCGATTTGAATGACGTCGGCGTAATCTTCGACGAGGTCGAGGCTCTCGTTGTCGATGGCTTCGGTCACGATGCCAAGGCCAAAATCTTCGCGCACGGCAGCGAGGATTTTCAGCCCCGGTACGCCGAGTCCCTGAAAGCTGTAAGGCGAAGTGCGCGGCTTATAGGCACCTCCACGAAAGAGGCGTGCGCCAGATTTCTTTACCGCTTCGGCGATGGCGAAGGCTTGCTTTTCGGTCTCGACCGCGCACGGGCCGGCAACGATACCGATCGTTGGTCCGCCAAACGCGACTTCGCCGAGCGGCGTCGGAATGCGGATGATTGTGCTGTCTTCTTTGATGTCGCGGCTGACGAGCTTATACGGCTTGCTGACGGGGATGCACTCGGCCACGCCGGGCATGATTTCGAGCGAGCCGATATCGACGGCGCCGGTGTTGCCGGTGATGCCAATGGCCGTGCGCGCCGCGCCAGGAATCGGATGGGCCCTGTAGCCTAGCGATTCGACCCGCTCGGACACGGCGCGAATTTGCTCTTCGGTAGCGTGCGCTTGCATTACGACTAGCATGGTCTTCGATCGCCTCGATTCGCGGGGGCCGGCGGAATCCAGGGGACGGTGCATCCTGCGCGCGATTCCGCACTGCCGCGAACTAGAAAGTCTACTTCATGGCGGAGCGCGCCGCAAATCCACAGACGTTGCTGGGGTCGCAGCCGGTGACAATCGGTATGCTTCCCTCGGCCTTCAAGTCGGACCGATGAGATACTGACATGTTGGACTTCGCCTGTGAATCGGCGTAGATTCCGGGCAACCACGGGAGTTCCACGGGTAGGAGAAGAAGATGAGAATGAATATTCTGTGGGCTTGTGCGTTGTCTGTTTTTGCGGTAGCGACCGCCTCTGCGCAAACGAAATTCCCCTCGTCGGGCATCTGCGGCAAGTCCGACATCCAGCAGAGCATCCCGGCAGGGGATCAAGAAGACCATGTCTTCGCGATTGCCCAAGGAAAGTGCGTCACGATAGGAGAGGTCGGTGGCGTGCAGAGCAAAGAGGGGATGTATTCCGAGCTCAGAGACGTTAGGACGAATCACACAAACGCGTGGGGCGTTTACGTGGAAACCTATGAAAACGGCGACAAGATTTTCTACAGCTATCACAGTACTTCGAGCGTGAAGGATGGCGCACCGCCAAACGGCGAGAATAAGTATGAGATGACGGGCGGCACCGGAAAGATGAAAGGCATCAAGGGATCGGGCATCTGCAAGATCGCCGGCAAGTCTGATGGCGGCTTGGGCTACTCATGCACCGGCGAATACACACTCGCTGGGGCCGCTTCGGCCAAATAATAAAAGAAGCCAAAAGATAAATCGCAAAGTGCGGCCCAGCGGGGCTGCTCTTTATTTTTTCTGCCAGGTCCCTAGCTTTCGGGAGCCGGGGCCACTGCGAAAACGGGCAGCGGTTTGCGAGGAGTCGCGAATTCCGTTAAACTAAGAAGTTCAGCACGAGCCGGTGGCGGATTCATTCACCACAACTCCCGCTTCCATCGGCCAAAACTTTCCGGGACATCTGAAGGAATGGCGGAAGAACAACACAGCACGCTACCCGCGCAGCCAACCGAGTACGATCACGCCGACGAATACCGTCCGGAGCCTCCGCCTCCTGCCGAAATTCCAGCCTGGAAAGACGGGAGCACGCGAGTCGGCATCCATACTTCAATTGCGGGCGACATTTCCGGAGCGCTTGAGATCGCGCACGCACTGGGCGCGAATGCGCTGCAGATTTTTTCGCAGAGTCCGCGTATGTGGGCGGGCGAGCGCGATGGCGCGAGAATCCAGGACGCGGACGCCGCGCGATTCCGCGAGAGGCGCAAGGCGCTTGGGCTTGGGCCGCTGGTCATCCACGACAATTACTTGATCAATCTGGCTTCGCTGGATCGTGTTTTGCGCGCGCGGTCGATGCAGGAGTTTCACGGCGAGCTCGTTCGCGCTGTGGCGCTGGGCGCGGATATTCTTGTGGCGCATCCGGGATCGGGACGCGGCGCCGACGTTGGATCAGCGGTGAAAGCGATCGCCGACGGAATTCATCAAGCGGCGCGCGGGCTGAAGCTCGACGGCTTGATGATTTTGCTCGAAAATACCGCCGGGCAGGGAAGCTCGATCGGATCGCGATTCGAGGAATTGCGCGCGATTCTGGATCAATGCGCGGATTTATCGATGGGAGTTTGCATCGATACCGCGCATCTCTTCGCCGCGGGGAATGACATTCGTACCGACGAAGGGCTCGAGCGCGTGCTGCAGAGAATCGATACGACGATCGGCCTCGAGAGAGTTCGCGTGATCCACGTGAACGATTCGAAAACCCCGCTTGGTTCGCGCGTCGATCGCCACGAACATATAGGCAAGGGGCATATCGGTCTCGAAGCATTCAGCCGGATTCTGAATCATCCGCTACTGGCGGGCCGCGCGTTCATCCTCGAGACCCCGATCGACAAGCTGGGCGATGACCGCCGCGATGTTGCGGCGCTCTGGAAACTGCTGGGGCAAAATGTACCTGCCCGAGGGGCCCGCAGCAAGTGGCACAAACCGCGCGCACGCCATGCGCCGAAGAAGCGCGCAACGACGAGGCGTGCGAAAGCGAAGCCGGCTCGGAAGTCGAACGCACGGCACTCGGGGGCACGAAAATCGGCAGAACGAATGGCGAGCACGCGGGGAAAGAAGCG
Source organism: uncultured Acidobacteriota bacterium (assembly GCA_963771905.1). GTDB lineage: Bacteria > Acidobacteriota > Terriglobia > Acidiferrales > UBA7541 > Palsa-147. The sequence goes on along the minus strand of CAVYVI010000002.1, from coordinate 47,259 downwards.
CCGAAAGTAATCGCAGCATCACATGCAACGGCCCCGATATCGAGTGGCAGAGTCGACAAGTTCAAAAGACGAGGCACATAACTTGGGCCAGTACGACGCATCGGCGATTGAAAATAAATGGCAGAAGGTGTGGGAAGAGCGCGAAGCGTTTCGCGCCGACGTGGACGATTCGCGTCCGAAATTCTACATGCTCGAAATGCTGCCTTATCCTTCGGGCACGATGCACATGGGGCACATGCGGAATTACGCCATCGGCGACGCCGTGGCGCGTTTCCGCTGGATGCGCGGATACAAGGTCCTGCACCCGATGGGCTGGGACGCATTTGGCCTTCCCGCCGAGAACGCCGCGATCGACCGCGGCATTCATCCGCGCGAGTGGACACGGCAGAATGTCGCCGAATTCAAGAGCGTCCTGAAGCGCTTTGGATTCAGCTACGACTGGCGCAGGGAAATATCGACGTGCGAGCCGGAATACTATCGCTGGAATCAATGGTTTTTTCTGCGCATGTTCGAGCGCGGTCTGGCGTATCGCAAGAAGAGCCGTGTCAATTGGTGCCCGAAATGTTGCACCGTGCTCGCGAACGAGCAAGTGGTGAACGGCTGTTGCTGGCGGCATGAAGACACGCAGGTCGAGGTCCGCGAGATCGCGCAATGGTTTCTGAAAATTACCGCGTACGCCGATCAGCTCCTCGACGACATGAAGGAAATCGAAGCGGGCTGGCCCGAGCGCGTATTGACAATGCAGCGGAACTGGATCGGCAAATCGCGAGGCGCGCGTTTGCGATTTGAGGTTGCCGGACTGGCCGGCGAGAACATCGAAGTATTTACAACGCGCATCGACACGATTTATGGCGCGACGGCGGTCATTCTCGCGCCGAAGCATCCTCTGATTTCGAAATTGCTCGCAGGTTTGGCGGGGCGGGCCGAGGCTGATGCGAAGCTCGCGCGGATGAACCAGATGTCGACCAAAGCGGAGGATCTGGCCACCGCGGAGAAGGAAGGGTTCTTCACAGGACGTTACGCGAAGAATCCATTTTCGGGCGAAGAGATACCGATCTGGGTCGGCAACTTCGTGCTGCTGGAATACGGAACCGGGGCGGTGATGTGCGTGCCTGCGCACGACGAGCGCGATTTCGAATTCTGTCGGAAGTATGGCCTGCCGGTGCGGGTGGTAGTGCAACCGCTGGGAGCTGGACCGCTCGTCGCGGAGAAGATGATCACTTCGTTTGACGAGCACGAGCAGGGAACGCTGGTGAATTCGGGACCCTATTCAGGTCTTTCGCCGGACGAAGCCATTTCCCGGATGACTCGGGATGCGGAAGCACGGGGCTGGGGTAAAGGCGAGATTGTGTTTCGCCTGCGCGACTGGGGAATCTCGCGCCAGCGCTACTGGGGCACGCCGATTCCGATCGTGTATTGCGCGAAATGTGAAGTGGTAGCAGTTCCCGATAGCCAGCTTCCCGTCATTCTGCCTGAAAATGTGACGCTGATCGGCGCGGGAGAATCGCCGCTCGCGACGTCGCCCGAATTCGTGAACACAACATGCCCAAAATGTGGCGGACCTGCAAAACGCGAGACCGACACGATGGACACGTTCGTGGATTCGTCTTGGTATTACTTCCGCTATACGGATCCGCGCAACGACAAAGCGCCATTCGACAAGGAAATCGTACGCTACTGGCTTCCGGTCGATCAGTACGTCGGCGGAATTACGCATGCGATTCTCCATCTGCTGTACTCGCGATTTTTTACAAAGTTCCTGCGCGACATCGGAATGGTGAGGATGGATGAGCCGTTCACGCGTCTGTTTACGCAGGGGATGGTGCAGAAGGGCGGCGTTGCGATGTCGAAATCGCGCGGCAATGTCGTGGGCGCGATCGACATGGCCGACCAATATGGCTGCGATACGGGACGGCTCTACACGCTGTTTGCCGCGCCGCCCGAGAAGGATCTCGAATGGAGCGATCAAGCGATCGACGGATGCTCGCGATTCCTGCATCGCGTGTTTCGGCTTTTCGATTCGCGGGCGGAGCGGCTGCGCGGCGTGAAGTCCGTAGCGTACGAGGGCTTCGATCTCGCCACGGCCACGGAAAAAGAGAAGGCACTTCTGCGCAAGGCGCATCAGACGCTCAAGCGCGTCACCAACGATTTTGAAGTACGTTGGCATTTCAATGCGTCCGTAGCGCTGATGATGGAACTTGTGAACGAGCTGCACGATCAAGAACCGCTCGAGAAGGACGCGAATCCGGCCGTCCTCAAGCGCGTGTTCGAGATGCTGACGCTGATGCTTGCGCCGATCACGCCGCATCTTTCCGAAGAGTTGTGGGAGATGCTCGGGAATTCGGGCGGGCTTACGGGAGTGCGCTGGCCGGAATACCGCGAGGATCTGGCGCGGGAAGAGCAGCACGAGGTGATCGTTCAAATTAACGGGAAGCTGCGCGGAAAATTCTTGGTCGATGACGGGCTCGGCGAAGAGCAGTACAAGCAGCGAGCGCTGGCCGATCCTCGCGTCGCGCAGATGGTGGATGGCAAGTCTGTCTTGAAGGTGATTGTTGTTCCGAAAAAGCTGATCAACATCGTCGTCCGGTAGACCCGCAGGCGCGGGGAAGCGAGAGGGAAGCATTGAACGTCAAGAAGGGCATCATCGTTCTTGATTTTGGCGGCCAGTACACGCAATTGATCGCGCGACGGATACGCGAACTGGAAGTGTTTTCGGCCATCCTGCCGTGCAACGCTCAGATCGACGAAATCCGGAAATGGGACCCCGCCGGAATTGTTCTCTCGGGGGGACCAAGTTCGGTGTATGACGTCGATGCACCGCTATGCGCCCTCGAAGCGCTTCGGCTGGGCGTTCCAGCGCTCGGAATCTGTTACGGAATGCACTGGATGACGCACGCACTCGGCGGGAGCGTGCAGCGCGCGGAACGCCGTGAATACGGACCGGCGCGCCTCGAGCGTGAAGGCGAGTCCATTTTATTCAGCGGCGTCCCACAAACATTCAAAATCTGGAACAGCCATGGCGACCACGTCGTCGGTTTGCCGACAGGCTTTCGCGTCACCGGCCGAACATCGAACGCGGTGGCCGCGATCGAGGATCCACTGGCGCGGCATTACGCCGTCGAGTTCCATCCGGAAGTGTTGCACACCGAATTCGGAACGAAGATTCTCGAGAATTTCGTTTTCGATATCTGCCATGCGCCGAAGAACTGGAACCGAGCGGGCTTCATCGGAGAAACGATTGAGGCGATTCGCCGACAGACGGGCGATAATCGCGCGCTTTGCGCTTTGAGCGGAGGCGTAGATTCTGCCGTTGCCGCTGCGCTCGTTCATCGCGCGATCGGGGACCGGCTGACCAACGTGTTCGTCGATACGGGGCTTCTGCGCCGGGAAGAGTACCACGAAACCTTGGAGCTTCTCCGCAAGCGCCTGGGACTGAACGTCATTGGCGTCGATGCCTCTGAGCGTTTCCTGACGAGCCTGATGGGCGTCACGGATCCGGAGCGCAAGCGAAAGATTATCGGCGCCGAGTTCATCACCGTGTTTGCCGAGGAAGCGATGAAGCTCTCGTCGGCTTCGCTCAACGGGAACGCCAAGATTCGGTTTCTGGTGCAGGGAACTCTGTATCCTGACGTAATCGAGTCGGTGTCCGTAAAAGGGCCGTCCGCGACAATCAAGAGCCATCACAATGTCGGCGGCTTACCGGCGGATATGCCCTTCGAGCTGATCGAACCGTTGCGGGATCTGTTCAAGGACGAAGTGCGGCGGATCGGCCGCGAACTCGGTTTGCCCGAGGAAATTCTGGTGAAGCATCCATTTCCTGGTCCGGGCCTTGCCGTGCGTCTGCTAGGTGAAATTACGCCCGATCGCCTGGAGACGCTGCGCGGCGCGGATGCCGTTGTGGTGGATGAAATTCGGCGCGCGGGCCTGTACGAGAAGGTGTGGCAGGCGTTTGCAGTGCTTCTGCCGATCCGAACGGTGGGGGTAATGGGCGATGGCCGGACGTACGGCGACACCGTCGCCGTGCGCGTCGTCGAGTCGCAGGACGCGATGACAGCAGACTGGACACGTCTTCCGCGCGAAGTTCTCGAACGGATATCCGTGCGCGTCGTGAACGAAGTGCCCGGCGTGAGCCGAGTCGTCTACGACATCACGTCGAAGCCACCGAGCACCATCGAATGGGAATAAAAAAAGGGCGGCCTCGGAGGAAGCGCGGCCGCGAGCTTTCCTTAGCGATTCGACATTTTCTGAGCCATGTATAGTAACAGCCGCCGGTCGGATTCTTCGATCTTCCCGAGCAGGCGGCGGAAGCGGCCCAGATAACGCGCATCTTTTCCCGTGCTTCCCCAGGCGATATCGTCCGCCGTCTTCCGCTTGGGAAGGTTCGGCAGTTGCGGGGGTTCTTCTCCATCGTAGAAAAGTTGATAGAGAGGAATCTCCATCGCGCGCGCGAGCTTTTCGAGCGTCTCGATCGCCGGAACGGTGTGGCCGTTCTCGACGCGCGAGATATAGCAGCGAAGCAGCCCGGTGCGCTTTTCGATGTCGCCCTGTGAAAGTTTTTTAGTTTCCCGTAGCAAACGCAGTCGATCGCCAATTATCATAGTGGTCATTGTTTACCACGGACGTAGGATGGGCCGCAAGACGAAACTGCACCGGCCCGGTGTTTTCTTGCATCCAATGTTGCTGTAACCCGAACGTCATGCCAAACGTCCCAAAAGATGTGGGAGCCTCGGCACAAGCCATCCCGGCGCTGGTCCTGCCAAAGGCGGCGGCCCAGGACGAGCGGGAACTGGTCCGGCTGGCCCAAAATGGAACAGCTGAGGCCTTTGAGGAATTGGTACGCCGCCATCAGCAGCGTGTCTTCGCTGTGGTTTCGAGGATTTTGCGGCGCCGAGAGGATGCCGAAGAGATCGCTCAGCAGGTTTTCTTGAAAGCGTATGTTTCGATCCGCCGGTTTGATATGCGCTCGGCCTTTTCCACCTGGCTGTATAAGATCGCGGTCAACGAGTGCTGGGATTCATTGCGGAAGAAGAAAGTCCGCCCGCTGGTCTACGAATCGGATCTGTCGACGGACCAAATCCAGCGACTGGATTCGTTCGCGGAGGCGGACCGCAGACCATCGGGCCCGGACGTGCGCGCCGAGGCGCGGGAGTTGGTCGACCGGCTGCTCGCGGAGTTATCCGAGGAAGACCGCCAGATTTTGCTGCTAAAGGAAGTCGAAGGACTTTCGGTTCAGGAGATCGCGGAGACATTTAGTTTGAACGTAAACACCGTGAAAGTTCGCATGTTCCGGGCTCGAGCAACCATGATGGAAACGTACCGGCGCAAGTTGACCGGGGCCGTGCGATCGCAGTCGAAAGAAAGGAGAGGCTGAATCGCATGAACCACGAAAAACGTGGGAAGACCTGTTCGGAGTTTGAGGCCTTCCTTGAGGACTATATATCGAGTGAATTGAGCGCGCCGTCGCGGAAGGCCGTTGAGGCTCATTTGCAGAATTGCCCGGCGTGCGCCTCGGCAGTGGAAGAGGCTGCGATGAGCAGCCGGCTTCTGCGACTAGTACATGAGCCGGTTGAAGATCCGGGACCATTCTTCACGCGTCGCGTGATCGCGGCTGTTCGTTCGGAGCAGGAATGCCCGACTGTGGAGGGCGGTATCTGGAAGCCGCTCGAGATTCTCTCGCTCCGAGCCGCATGGACGGCGGCCGCTGCACTCGCCCTGCTGCTCACGTACGGTGCGGTTTCTGGAATTTCGACGGGGCAGCCGGTGGCGCAAGTCCAACAGAGAGACCCGGCCGGGTTGTTTCCGGATCCGCTGAGTCCGATGGCCAGCCAGGACGATGTCCTGATGCCGATTGCGGAAGTGAGCCATGGAAAATAATCACGTCGAGCGAAGGGCGGGGCTGTTGGTGTTCGTCGTGTTCGTTCTGGGCGCGATGCTTGGTGGCGTCGGCACGCATTTCTGGGAAGCGCGGGCCATGGGGGGACACAGCGGTCCTCCATCACACACCGAAATCATGCAACAGTTGAACACGCAGCTCTCGCTCACGCCGGATCAGGAGAAGCAGGTGGACGCGATTATCGAGGATGTCCACGGACGTCTCCACACACTCTACGAAAAGCAGAGGCCTCAATACGACGCGCTGCGTGCGGACGGCCGCACGCGGATTCGCGCTCTCCTCACGCCCGAACAGCAGCAGAAATTCGACGTATTCATCCACCACCTCGACGAACAGCGCGCCAAAGTCGACGGCCCGCGATAATCTCAAGCATTCTGGACCTCCCGACGATCCTCAGGCGGGAAGGGCGGTGCGTGGATGCGACCACCCTTTGATCCTCGCTACCCGAATTGAGATTTCTTACTGCGGTTGCGCAGCGCGAGAAAATAATAGGGAGTCGCAACGCGGACGAACCGGCGATTTTCGCGTGGCCAAGTTGTCGAGGTGCCGCGCCCTTCTCGAGAAGATCGTTCTAGAAGGGGATATCTTCGTCGGAAATTTCGGGGCCTGCCGTTCCGGCATCATCGGGAGCGGCCGCGTCAAAGTCGGAATGCGTCGAAGTTCCGCCGCTGCTCGCGCTGGCGCCCGCAGCCATTCCCTCAGCGCGCGACGTCAGCATCTTCATTGCGTTGCCAACGATTTCGGTGGTGTACTTCTTGTTGCCGGATTTGTCGGTCCACTCGCGCGTTTGGATACGGCCCTCGATATAAATCAAGTGGCCCTTCTTCACGTACTGCTGCGCGATCTCGGCGAGTTTGCCCCACAGGACAATTCGGTGCCACTCCGTGCGCTTCTGGCGCTCGCCGGCACGGTCCTTGAACGATTCATCTGTGGCCATCGTGAAGTTGCAAACCGCCTGGCCTCCCGACGTAAAGCGCGTTTCCGGATCGCGCCCCAATCGGCCCACGAGAATAGCTTTGTTGACAGACATACGTGCAACCGCCTCCACACAAGCTTCGGGAATTCCCGGCTGAGGCGAGTATAACCGAAGTCGGCCGCGTCGCGCCGCAAAGATGGAACTAGTGGGAAGTGGTTGGATGCGGGGTCAAAGCTCGAAGCCGCTGCTCGGCTCGCTTCGATTCGTCGGTGCCGGGAAAGCGCGTGACGACGGTGCGAAACTGCCGCGCGGCGCTGGCCTTTTCGCCGAGAGCGAGGAGCGCTTCGCCCTTCCTCAGCGATGCTGCAGCCAGCTTGTAACTGCTCGGATAATTCGCAATCACGGCTTCGTACGCCGTCAGTGCGCTCGGATAATCCGCCTGCGCATAACTGATTTCACCGAGGTAAAACTGGGCGTTGCCCGCGAGTTCCGAGCTCGGGAAATTTTTCAGGAAGTCGTTGAATTCCTGGCGCGAGAGGTCGTAGCGGCCGCTGGTGAAATCCCGCAGCGCATTCTGGTAGAGAGTGTCCGACGAAATCGGCGCGGGCGCCATCGGATTCGGCGTGTTCGCGCCGGGGCCCGCGGCGCCGCCGCTGGGCATCGGCATGCTTCCGGCCGGCACTCCGGCGCTCGGCCCGCTTCCAACTGCGGTCGAGCCGCCAGGAAGCTTCGCGTCGATGCTTTGCAGCAAATTCTGGACGTCCGTCAATTGCTGCGAGAGTTTGCCGACGCGCGCTTGCATATCCTGCATGTTGTCGGAGACTCCCTGAGATTGCGTCGTCAGCGAATCCATGCGCGCGCCTGAATTTGCTTGGGAATCCTGGACCGTTTTCTGAAGCGCGCTCATCTCGGTCACGAGGCGCGTTTGCGAGTCGGCCGACTGGCCGATCAGCGTCCGCAGCTCCGCCAGCCTCTGGTCCATCGAGCTGCGCAGGTCTGTCTGCCCCTGCAAAATCTGTCCAACCGTCTGCTGCAGCTCAATGATTTCTCGAGATACGGCGCCCGCGGGTTGCGGCGCGAGGAGCTGTCCGAGCATGGCGCCAAGAAACACAGCTGCCACAATCACCGCCATCGATCGTATGCGCATTGGGTTTTATCCTCCTTGCGAAAACCAAGCCGTCCCGGACTCCTTGGAGTCCGGGACGGCTGGGAGTGTTCAGTTCGTTTCGGACTTACTGTGCCCGGACGATATGCGCCCGGCGGTTCTGTTGCCAGCACGCTTCAGTGTGCTCGGTGCAGAATTGTTTTTCTTTGCCGTAGCTCACCGTAGTGAGGCGGTCGGCCGAAATTCCCAGCGAAACCAGGAATTCCTTGGCCGAGGCCGCTCGTCGTTGGCCAAGGCCCAAATTGTATTCCGTCGATCCGCGCTCATCGCAGTATCCTTCGATGCTGGCGCGAACCTGCGGATACGCCCGCAGGAATTCGGCGGTCTTCGTCAACGCCTCACGCGCGTCCGCGCGAAGATCGGATTTGTTGAAGTCAAAAAACGCATCCCTCACGTTGGCCATGAAGAGCTCGTCGATGCCCGGAGACGGTGCCGCAGCCGGAGGAGCTGGCGCGGTTACGGTGACGCGCACGCTGGCCTGCGCCGACCCGCCCGGACCTGTCGCCGTGATTTGATACGTGGTCGATTCCGTCGGGGAGACGCTCGTCGAGCCCTGTGGAGCCACCTTTCCGATCTCCGGGGAGATGTTCAAATCGGTCGCGTCCGTCGAAGACCAAGTCAACGTCACCGACTCTCCCGGATTGATGCTGGTGGTCGACGCGTTGATCGTGACCGTGGGTTGAACTGGAGCTGGCGCGGGAGCGGCAGCCGGGGGCGGCGCCGCAACTTGCTTCTTGCAACCTGCCGCGAAGAACGCCAGCCCTATGAAGCAGGACAACAGTGCCTTACTGCGAGAATAACGAAAATGCATTCAGTGCCTCCTTCGGCGCTCCCACATTCATCGGCGATGGCTGGGAGACGTGCCGATGATTTATACTACGATTGAATTTTACAGCTGTTCCCTAACTACAGATCCGTTTCCAGATTGCCAATGCAAACGGAATACCTATCTGCCGCGCGCTGGCTTCAGCGCGGCGACCAGTTCGGCGATTCATTCTGTCCCGAGTACGTCAATTCCTTCGGCTCGCTGCCGTCCGCGAGCATTGTCCAGATCTGCCGCGTACCCGTGCGGGTCGATTCGAACACCAAATGGCGTCCATCGGGCGCCCAGCTCGGCCGCTCGTTGCGGCCGGCATCGCGCGTCAGCTCGACGAGCTGGCGGCTGATGATGTCCATCACGTAAATATCGAAATTACCGGAAGGCCGCCGCCAACTAAACGCCAGAAGCTGGCCGTTCGGCGACCAAGCGGGATCCACCACGTAGCCCATGTCCGGCATGTCAATTTTTTCGACGTCCGACCCATCCGCGTTCATTTGATAGAGCACGGGCTCGCCGCCCCGGTCGCTCACAAATATAATTTGCTGGCCGGTCTTCGGATTCCACATCGGCGACGTGCTGACCCCGCGCGCGAGCGATAAGCGATGGAGATGATTGCCGTCCGCGTCGCTCACGAAAATGCCCGGATCTCCCTCCGAGCTCGACATGAACGCGATTTTCGTTCCGTCCGGTGACCAGGCGGGCGAGCTATTCGTCCCGCGAAAACGGGTAAAACTGATCAGCCGGTTCGAGTCCGTCGAGTACATGCAAATCTGCGCCGAAGTGACTCCGCGATACGGCTCGTAGCATGTGAAGGCGATGCGGGTGGCGTCCGGGGACCACCGCGGCGTGAGCGCAATCGTCCGGATGTGGGTCAACTGACGCTGATTCGCGCCGTCATAATCCATCTCCCAGATTTCCTTGTTACCCGAACGATTGCTGACGAAGGCGATCTCCGTGCTTGCGATGCCGGGCAATCCGCCGCTCAGCGCCTTGATGATATCGTCGGCGAACTGGTGCGCCAGTTTCCGAGTGTCGGCATCGGTTGCGGCGCCGCGATAGATTTTTTGCAGCACGGATGCGCCTGACGGGGAATGCACGTCGAACAAGTTTCCCGTCGCCGCCAAGCTGTTGCCTTGCACGTCCAAGCTGCCGAAGGCGACCATGTACGCATTTACAGGCGCCGCGCTCCATTCCGCGGGATTCAGCTGGGATGGCTGCGCCGGTACCGTCTGCGGATAAAAGCTCGGACTGACGAGCTCGATCACGCCGCTATACTCGAGGTCGTTCCAGAGAACCTCGTGAAATTCCTTCTCGAGCGGCTGCGCCGGCGGTGCCGTCGCACCGAATTCCGGCACGGCGACGCGCGCCTTTGATACGCCAAGCCCGGTGCCGGTCTTGAACCAGTCTTGCGCACGCGCCGGAACGGCTGTGCCTAACGCCGCGGCAGTGAGAAACGCGGCCACAAGCGCGATGCGAAATCTCATTCTATTTTTCATTCCTCGGGTCTCAGCTTTCTCCACAGCCTACGGGCTTCACAGGTTAGTGCCTTTGAAAATCGAACCAGAACTCCACGTTCACATACGAACCGCTGTAATCATTCGGCAGTCTCTGGAGCGGACTCGATGCCTGAACTGCGCGCATCGCCGATGTGTCCACCGATGCGTTTCCGCTTGAACGCACCACTTGAACAGCCGCCACGGAGCCGTCGCGCATGATTTCGAAGTCAACCACGACACGAGGGGCGAATTGAACAGATGGATCGACGGTGGCCTGCAGCCAGTTCGAACTGACGCGGCGCTGCACCGCCTCCACGTACCATGAATATCGCTGCGCAAAATTTCCGCCGCCAGCGCCGTTGAAGGACATGCCGCCGGTCGTCGAACTGCCGAGCGTCATCGTCGTCGCTGACGAATAGGGAACGGATGGCGTTCCCCCTCCGCCGTACGGAACGGCGTTCGGCGGGGGTGGCTTGGGATTCTCGAGTAGCTTCGAAGGCCGCGAGTTGTACTTTGGAGGCTTGTTCTTCTCGAACTTCGGAAGCGGCGTCGCGTTCTCCTCCACTTTTGGTTTGGGCTGCGGCTCGGATTTATAGAGCCCCTTACTTTCGTCCACCACGCGGCTTTCCGTTACGACGTCGGGTTTCGGCAATGGAATCGCGGGTACGCTTCCGACGAGGCCCACGCTCATCGAGCCCCCCGGCCCACCCCAGGACTCGCCGTTATGATTGAATACGGCCGAGACGCCGAAAGCGGTGACGAGGACAATGTGAAACACCAGCGACAGCCAAAATGACCCCTTGAGGCTCGGTTCGGGACGAGCTGCTGCATAGCTGGACATGTCACTGTGTTTCCTGGCGTTCGCTCAACGGTTTCGTCACCACGCTGACGTTCTGAATTCCCGCTTGTTGCAACGCATCGAGCACCGTCGTGACGCTGCCAAATGGAACAGTTTCATCGCTGCGCAAGTAAACGGGTTGGTGCGCCGGATCGCTTGATTGCTTGCGAATCTGGTTGCCGAGATCGTGAATGTTGATCGGCGTGTCTCCAAGATAAATCCTCTGCGACCGGTCGATGGTCACAACCAGCCGTGCCTGGGTGATTTCCCGAACTGTCTTCGTTTTCGGCAGATCGACTTCGATCCCGGATTGCAGAACCGGCGCGGTGATCATAAAGATGAGCAGCAGAACGAGAACAACGTCCACGAACGGAACGATATTGATTTCCGAAAGCGTCGTGGCTGTGTCGCGTGAGAGTTGCGGCATGTCGTTAGCTGTACAGCGTCTCGATCTTGGAGGTGAATTCCATAGTGAAATTGTCCATGCGCGTAGCCTGCGCGCGGATGCGTTGCAGATAGTGGTTATAGGCGATGACGGCTGGAATCGCCGCGAAGAGGCCCGCAGCGGTGGTGATCAGCGCTTCGGCAATGCCCGGTGCGACGACGCGAAGACTGGCGGCGCCGGCATTGCCGAGGCCTTCAAACGCGTCCATGACGCCGAGGACGGTGCCGAAAAGTCCGATAAACGGAGAGACGGAACCCGTCGTTGCCAAAAAAGACATCCATTTTTCGAGCCGGCGAATTTCCTCGGCCGCCGCGAGCTTCATCTCGACTCCGACGGCATTTAGGTTTTTCAGCTTTCCTCCGGGCGGATTTGCGCTGGAGAGCTGCGCCTGCAATTCATGGAAACCCGCGTCATATAAGCTCGCGAGCGGGGAGCCGTCCGCGGCCGCTCGCAAGGTTCGCGGATCCGCCAGACCGCGCCCGGCGCGGAAGACTTGCAGGAATTTTTTCGTCTGCGGCTCGATACGGCTGAAGGCGCTGGACTTGGCCAGGATGATGGCCCAGGAGAAAAGCGAGAGAAAGAGGAGAATGATCAGAACGACTCGGGCGACCCAGCCTGTTTGCTCGATCAGAGTCTGGATGCGCGATTGATATAGGAGCGCTGCGAGATCGAGAATTGCGAACCTCCCCTTTCAGTCTCCCCAAAATAATATCGTAATCCGACCTAATTCAAACTAGCACACGCAAATAGCTGGGTCAAACGAATCCGCCGCAATCGCTATAAGTTAGATGCTTCTTGAGGCACATCGGTGGCGGTCTTTCGCAGTGAAGGGGTGTGCTAGAATAACACTTCGACGATGAGCGACACGATTCACGTCCGTCTCGATTCACTTTTGCCGGCGCCCGGTAGCGCTTCGGGCGTGTCCGTGGACGGAGAGAGCGGTTTGAGCGCCTCGCCTGCAGCCATTTCGATGCCCGGCGAAGCGTCTTCGATAGGCAAGAATTTCTATCTCGAGACGTTTGGCTGCCAGATGAACGTGCACGACTCGGAAAAGGTCGCAGGCGTCCTTGCAGGCCGCGGGTATCGACAAGTCGCATCACCTATCGAAGCCGATTTCGTCTTCTATAACACCTGCAGCATCCGCGAAAAGGCCGCGCACAAGGTGTTTTCGCGCCTCGGCGAGTTTCGCGGCGAGGCAGGGAGGAACAAAGTCATCGGCGTTCTCGGCTGCGTCGCGCAGCAGGAGGGCGAAGAGATTTTCGAGCGCGCGCCCTGGGTCAGCCTTGTTTGCGGCTCCGCGAGCTATCGAAAGCTGCCGGAACTTTTGTCCAAGCTTGAATCCGGCGGACGCCGGGTCATGGGGCTCGATCTCGATACCGAAGAGACCTTCGAGACCGAAATAACGCGGCGCGATAATCCTTTTCGCGCCTATCTCACCATCATTGAAGGCTGCAACTACGCCTGCTCGTATTGCGTTGTTCCGCATACCCGCGGTCCCGAACGCAGCCGGCGAAGTGAGGCCGTGCTTGCCGACGTCCGGCAGCTCGCCGATCTCGGCTATTCTGAGATTCAATTGCTGGGACAGACGGTGAATTCCTATAGCGATCCGGGCCCGAGGCGGCTTCGCTTCGTCGAATTGCTTTTGGCCGTCGCCGAAGTGCAGGGCATTCGTCGCGTTCGTTTCACGACTTCGCATCCCAATGATTTCGGCCGCGAGATCGTCGATGCCATCGATGCGACGCCCGCGCTGTGCGATCACGTCCATCTTCCAGTACAATCCGGCTCGACGCGCATTTTGAAATCGATGCTGCGCACCTACACGCGCGATGAGTATCTCGAAAAGATCGAGTGGATTCGCAGCGCTCGCCGCCCAATCAGCATCACTTCGGACGTCATCGTCGGCTTTCCCGGCGAGACGGAAACTGATTTCGAGGAATCCATCACGCTTCTTGAGCGCGCTCAGTACGACGGAGTCTTCGCTTTCAAGTACTCGCCGCGCCCGAACACGCTCGCGCTTTCGATGTCAGACGCAATTCCGGAAGAAGAGAAGGGAAGACGGCTCGCGATCGTTCAGGATCGCCAGCGCCAAATTCAAATTGCGCGCAACGAAACGCTCGTCGGCGAGGTGTTCGAAGTGCTCGTGGACGGACGTCATGCGTCACGGAATCAATGGGGCGGCCGCAGCACCGCAAATCGCCTCATTAATTTCACTTCGCCGCGCGAGAATCTTCTGGGAGAATACTTGCAAGTCAAGGTCACGCGCTCGGGACCGAATAGTTTGGTCGGGGAGCACTTGGTCTGAGTCTCCGGGAGGTTGCCATGGAACTCGAGGTCAAGATTCGCGGATTGATGATGGATCCAGTGACCAACATGCCTGTGGTGGTCCTCAAGGAAACGCAGGGCAATGGAGTCCTGCCGATCTGGGTCGGCATCTACGAAGCCAACGCCATCGCGCTCGAGATCGAGAAAGTTCAGACGCCGCGCCCGATGACCCACGATCTTCTGAAGAATGTCCTCACCGGTCTCAACGTCCATGTCCAAAAGGTTGTCGTCTGCGATTTGAAGGACGACACATTCTACGCTCTGATCTGGATGGAGCGCGAAGGGCAGATGATGTCCATGGACGCGCGTCCGAGCGATGCGCTGGCTCTGGCGCTGCGGCTCGATTGCCCGATCTTCGTCGACGAGGACGTGATTAAGAGCTCGAAGATGGCCAGCGCGGTCACCGAGCGCAGCTCGAATGAGGAATTGCGCAAGTGGCTCGAAGGTCTGAACGACGAGGATCTCGGACGCTACAAAATGTAGCCCCGCACTGCTCCGCGCCGGGGCCTTTCTCCTGAATCGGGATTCCATCCGCCACAGGATAATTTCGCTTGAAGTCTGGGAGGGCAGTCGGTAGAGTGTGCCTACCGGTGGTACTGGAATGGCTGGCCCCAACCACATATAGGCCTGCTGTTGCCGGAGAGAGGAGTGGAGTTCGCGCTTGACCTGCGTCTTGGCCATCACCAACCAAAAGGGCGGCGTCGGTAAGACCACGACAGCCATCAATCTCGCAGCGGCGATCGCCCTTCGCAAGAAGAAGACTCTTCTCATCGATCTCGATCCGCAATCGAACGCCACCATCGCTTTTTTCCACGCCGCGGACATTCAGGCGTCGATGTACGACGTGTTTTCCGAAAGTCACGCCGAGATGGCCAAAATCATCCGGCCGACGAAGGATCCGTTTCTCTTCGTTGCGCCGTCGCGCCTCGCGCTCGCCAAACTCGAGCAGCAACTCGCCGGGCAATTCGACGCACCGTTCAAATTGAAAGACGCGCTCACGCCGATCCTGCATGAATTCGAATACATCGTGATGGACACGCCGCCGGCGCTCGGCATTCTCACCGTCAACGCGCTCGTCGCCGCAACGCATCTATTGGTGCCGATTCAGGCCGCTTACTTTGCCATCGAAGGCACCGACGATCTTCTCGAAACGTTTGGCCGCATCCGTTCCCGCCCGAATCCGGAACTGAAGATTCTGGGAGTGGTCATCACTTTGTTTGACAAACGAACCAACATCTCGCGCGACACGCATGAGCAGATTCGCGCCACATTTGGCAGCGCGTTATTCAAGACGCGCATCGGCAAGAATGTGCGTCTCGAAGAGAGCCCGGCCTATAAGGAAACGATTTTCAATTTCGCGCCAAAATCTTCCGGCGCCGAAGAATATCGCAAGCTAGCTCAGGAGGTATTGCAACGTGTCCAAGAGGATCGGGTTGCCCGTCACTCTCAAGATGCGGCATGACGCGCACTACGTCGAGACGCTAGCCAGCTACAGCGGCGCATCGATTGGGCGCATGATTCCCATCGACAAGGTCCGCCCCAACCCGGATCAGCCGCGCAAGTCGATCGGCGACATTCGCGAGCTGGCGGATTCGATTCGCGAGAAAGGCGTCCTTGAGCCGCTGCTGGTCCGCTACGTCCCGCGCGAGGACACGTATTACATCATCTCCGGTGAACGCCGTTACCACGCCTCGCGCGCCGCGGGCCTTCGTGAGCTGCCGTGCATCGAAAAAATCGCCGACGACGCCGAGACGCTCGAGCTCGCGCTCATCGAGAATCTTCAACGCAAGGACTTGACCGCCTTTGAAGAGGCAGACGGACTGTCGCGCCTCGCCGAGCAATTCGATTACACGCACGACGACATCGCTCGCAAAATCGGCAAGGCGCGCTCGTCGGTGACCGAGACGCTCTCTATTCGGATTATTCCGGAAGCGATTCGCAATCTTTGTCTGGAAAAGGGAATCTTCACGAAGTCGTTGCTGCTGCAGGTCGCGCGCCAGCCAAATGAAAAAAAGATGCGCGAGATGGTCGAGCGCATCGCGACTGGCGGTCTCTCGCGCGACGAAGCGCGCCGCGCCCGCCAGGAAGAAAACGCACCCGAGCCGCGGCCGAAGCCGTTCCTCTTCGATTTTCAGCCGCCCGACGGAGCTTTCCGGCTGCGCGTTCAATTTCGCAAGAGCCAGGTGAGCCGCGAAGAGCTTGCCGCCGCGCTCCGCGCGATTCTCCGCGAGCTGGAAACCGGGTCGCTGGAATCGTCCGCTGCCTAATCTTTGTGGTGTATCCGGTTGCGGTGGCACGTGTTTATCCTGAGGCGGGGCGTGAGCGCGTCTCGCTAGGAAGTTGTTCGTTGACTCTCCACCTAGGTCCGTAAACACTTCACTCCATGATCGAACTCTCTCCGCCACAAATCTCCATCCTGGAACGGCTGCGTTCGTTGGGTTTCAGTTTTGTCGCGTTTCCGATGTACGCGAACCACATTGGAGTGAAGCGCGCGAATTGCGTCGCGCTGGTCGCTCTCGAAGGCGCCGCCGGCTTCCATGTTTTTTCGGAGCCCTCGTGGCTCATTGAGGGCAATCTGAGCGTGAAGATTACGGATGCCGAGCGACAATTCTTTGTCTGGAAGAAGTCGCGCGTCGAGGCCACGCCCGACCGCCTCGCAGAGCTCGCCGCCTTTTCCGCGACTCTCGCCGCGGCCTTGGAACAAAGCACGGATTAGATTACGACACTCCTCGACGGGATCGGCCGCGCGTGTGGCCCTCCCATTTCAGCCCGAGGCCGTCGTTCCTATGGGTTTACAATCCGGCACAAGCCGCGGCAACGCGCCTTCGAACCTGTTACCATTTCTTAGTGTCCAACCAATTTGCCGAAGATCTCCGCCCCGAGCTGCGCCGCCGCAGCCAACGCGTGCGTGCACGCATTGCCGTCGAGGTCCGCACTCAGACCCGCTCGATCCGCTTGGAAAAATCCAATACTCTCATTGTTAACGCGCATGGGGCTCTGATACTTCTCGCGATGGAAGTTGAGACGGATCAGCTTGTCGTGGTCAAGAATATCCAATCGGGTGAAGAGCTTCTCTCTCGCGTCACGTCCACTGGTGCGTCGTTCATGGGTAAGTCGCAAGTTGGCATCGAGTTCATCAAGCCGTCGCCGAATTTCTGGGGGCTGCCCTCGCCACCGAAGAATTGGAATGCGTCGGGCTCAAATCCTCGCCGCCACGCTCGTCCTGAACCTGCGTCCAAACGCTGACGCGTTTCGCCGCTGTATCCCAGCCGCGGCACATTTCCCGTATTTCGTGCCGGGGTCGCGCAACCATGCCAACTTTGCTATCCTCGCGCGATGCCTCGCGCCTTTCTGATTGACACCGACACCGCCTCTGATGACGCCGTGGCGCTGATCATGGCCCTTCGCGCTCCCGACGTGCGCGTCGTCGCCATCACCACCGTCGCCGGAAATGTCGAAGTACCGCAAGCCACGCGCAATGCGCTCTACACCGTCGAACTGTGCGGCGCGAGCGTGCCCGTCTATGCCGGAGCGGAGAAGCCGCTCCTGCGCGCTCATCAGAACGCCTCATGGTTTCACGGTCGCGATGGCCTCGGCGATCACAGTTATCCGCCCCCGCAACGATCTCCCGGAGAGTCGCACGCCGTTGATGCCATCATCGCCGCCATCGAGGCCAACCCTGGCCTCGTTCTCGTCACGTTGGGGCCGCTCACCAATGTCGCTCTCGCTCTGGCGCGCGATCCGGAGATCGCTCTGAAAGTTAGCCGCTGCGTCGTCATGGGAGGCGCGCCGTGCTGCGAAGGCAACGTGACGCCGGCCGCTGAATACAACATCTGGGTCGATCCAGAAGCGGCTCGCATCGTTCTCTTGAGCGGCCTTCCCGTCGAGCTCATTGGCTGGCAGCTTTGCCGCGGCGGTGCTGTTCTCAGCGAGCGTGAGATCGCGCGCGTTCAAGGTTTCAAGAACGAGCGCGCCCACTTCGCCATCGAGTGCAACAGCCGCGCCCGCGAAGCGTATCGAGAGCAGACGGGAGAGGACGGTATCTCTCTCCCCGATCCCATAGCTATGTCAATCGCGCTCGATCCTGGGATTGGAACTGAGTGGAGTGCGCATTATGTCGACGTCGAAACGCGCAGCGAACTCACTCGGGGAATGACCGTCGTCGACCGGTTGAACGTCGCCGACGATGACCGCAATCGGCCGGTATGGGCTGCACTTGTCGAGAAGCAGGCCAACGCAAAAGTATGTTGGTCCATTTCGACGAAGCGCTGGAAGGATTCTCTCTACGCGGCCTTGCGATAGCGCGTTCCGCGATCGGCCACGATTGCGACCGCCAGGCCTCGCGGACGCAGCACACCCGGTGAGCTGGCGGCTCTACGCAGTGCGCAGGTAAGTTGAGTACTGCTGGTCAGTGATGGCGGTGAAGGGCATCAGCGTCAGGGGTTCGGCCGCCGTCGCGGCTTCCCATTTCTCGCGGTCTGACCTTTTCGCCGCCAGCAATTGCTGCATCGTCACGGACGGTTGCGCGTCGGAGATGGCGAACAAAACCTGTGGGCCGCATAGCAGCGCGGCTGTTTGCGGATGCTGCGCGTCAACCGGCTCGAGCCGCAGCTTCATCGGCAAATCCAATTCAATTCGATCCCCGGTCTTCCAATGGCGCCGAATCGTCGCAAACGTTCCGGGGATCACGGACGTTGCCACGCGCTTGCCATTCACGCCAATCTTCGCGCCGTCTGCCCAAGCCGGAATCCGCAGGCTCACCGCGAACTTCGTCGCTTTCGACGCGCCAACCTCAAACTGCAACGAACTCTCGAGCGGATAATCGCTTTTCTGCGTCAGTGAAATCGCCGCATCGCCCTGCGTCCATCGCAACGTCGATGGAATGTAGAGATTGACGTATACACCGTCGCGGTCCCGAAAGTAGGTGTTGATGCGATAGTCTGCGGCAACCTGTGGCATTGTGCCGGAGCAGCACGGCCAATGTGCAGCCTTGTAGAACTTGCGTCCGTTGAAATTGTAGTCCGAATAATAAAATGTGCTGCCGTCCTCGAGCAGCGGCTTCGCGCCCAATATCGTGTTGTACATCAGCCGTTCCATGCTGTCGCCATAGCGCGAATCGCGCGTCACGCGAAGCAGGTACCGCGTCAGCTTGAAATGCGCGTACGAACCGCACGGCGTTTCGAAGCTGTTATGCGTGTTGGTCAGGCTATCGCCCACTTCGCCGCTGTTTGGCGCGCGGAGCATCTCGTCCGGCCCCCATCCTCCCGTCGCGAAGCTTTGCGCCGTGAGCATCTCAAAGCCGTTCTTGGCCGCGCGTAGATGTTTCTCGCTTCCCAGCGTGAGATACGCCTGCATCGCCGACGACAACGCATTGACGTAGCTGTAGGCGTGCCGCCCAGCGAGCACGTCATGTCCTTCCGCCAGAGGATCGAAATATTCGTCGTAGAGATACTGCGCGCCGAGTGCGCGATACCGCTCGCCCGCGCCTCGTTGGTACGCGAGAAATAAATTTTCCGGAATTGTGTACGACTCATCCCAGGTATATTCCACTCGCGGATTCGCTCTCCACACTCGCCCGTGTTCGATCGCTTTCCCCGGCAAATGCGGCAGTGCCGTTTCGGTCGTGCGCTCGAGAATCGAGAACGCGTCCGGGTCGCCCGCAAACTGGTGCGCATCGATCAATCCGCATACCAGTTTGTCGTAGCAATACGCAGGAAAGCGGTTCTTCTCGTAGAAATCTCCCGATATAGTCTGCGCGTACAAGCGATTCAGCCGCAGCACCTTCTCGCGCGTTTCCGCGGAGCCCGTAATCGCATAGTTGCGTGCCAGCGCCGAAACCCATTGCCCGAAGGGAGCCCCCGGAGCAAATCCTGTATCATGAGGGTGTTCGTCGTAGTCTGGATCGTAGTGATACCATCCGCCCAGATCTTCGCCCGGCGCTGGCTGTCCCGCCATCTGCCGAAATGGTTTGAGTAGACTGTCGTCACTGAGCGCCATGAGGACGTCATGCGTTTCCCGCAGTTGTCTCTCGTGCGCCTCGCTCGTCAGCACGACGTCGCCGTATCCAAATTGTTCGAGCGGTTGAACGACTCGAGGCGAAGCGATATCAGACTTTTGGGGAAGCCAGAGCGTAGGCGCCATAGTAGCGCCCGCGGTAGCGAGCGATGCTGCTTTTATAAATCGTCTGCGCGAAATTCGGGATGAGAAACTCATGATCGCGTTTTAATATTACACCGAATGGCTCGCACGGTACGATTTGCATTCCGCGGGCGTCGCACGCAAACTAGGAGCACTTCAGGATTGTGGCTGAAGCCGCTCCCCTGCGGCGGTCGAAAGCGTCAAATAGGAATGCTAGACCGTTGCGCGGGAGGAATTTAGTGGATAAGAAATGAACTCTCAATACGACATCATTTGCGTTGGCGCCGGACCCACGGGCCTCGCCTGCGCCATCGAAGCCAAGCGCGCAGGCATGCGCCCGCTCGTTCTCGACAAGGGCTGCCTTTGCAATTCGATTTTCCATTACCCGACGAACATGCAATTCTTCACCACTGCCGAGCGCCTCGAAATCGGAGATCTGCCGCTCACCTCCGCTGCCGGCAAACCGACTCGCGCTGAAGCCCTCAAATACTATCGTCGCGCCACCGAGCACTATGACATCGAGCTGCGCCTCTACGAAACTGTCGAACGCATCGCCGGGCACGACGGCGCGTTCGTCATTCACGCGCGTGATGCCGAAAGCGCAACGCACACCCATCACAGCCACAAGTTGATTTTCGCGACGGGTTATTACGACCGCCCCAACTTGCTCCATATCCCCGGCGAAGATCTTCCGCACGTTTCGCACTATTTCACGGAGCCGCATCCCTACTGGCGCGAGGATGTCGCTGTGATCGGAGCGAAAAATTCTGCGGCGGAGACGGCGCTTGAGCTTTTTCGCACGGGCGCGCGCGTCACACTCGTTCATCGCGGCCCGGCGTTGGGCGCGAGCTTGAAATATTGGGTTCGTCCCGACATCGAAAATCGCATTCGCGCGGGTGAAATTCGCGCCCACTTCAACGCGCATGTAACGCGCATCGATCGCCATCAACTGTGGATTCGCAACGGCTCATCCGAACACGCCATTCCCGCGACGCAGGTCTTCGCCATGACCGGCTACCACCCTGACTTTGAATTTCTCGAAAAAATGGGAATCCAACTCGATCCTGAAACGCGCAGGCCTGTCTGTGATCCCGTGACTCTCGAAACCAACGTCCCCGGAATCTACGTCGCCGGGGTCGTTGTCGGCGGAAAATATACCGGCGACATTTTCATCGAAAACGGCCGCTTTCACGGCAAGCAAATTATTTTGGCGCTGACCGGAAAAGCCGGTTCACTCGGCCCTGCACCCGTTTCGCCCCCGGGAGAATAGAGATGCGGCTCATTTACAATTTGCGATCATGTATTCGGCGGTCGGGCGAATCGCGAAAACGACCGTTGGGCGCGCGTTTGCCCGTCGATGCCATCTCTGCTAAAGTGAGTTCCTATGCCATCGATCATCGGTGAAGTCGGAAAAACGTTTTCGACGCTAGTGAAGGGCTTCAGCGTCACTTTCCGTACGATGTTTCGCAAGCCCACCACCGAAATCTATCCGGGCGGACCGGTCAAATTTGAATCTCGGTATCGCGGGATTCACGTTCTGCAACGCGATGAGAACGGCTTGGAAAAATGCGTCGGCTGCTTTCTGTGCGCAGCGGCGTGCCCAGCGAATTGTATTTATATCGAGGCTGCGGAGAACACCGACGCCGAACGGATTTCCGCTGGTGAGCGTTACGCTCGCGTTTACAATATCGATTATTCCCGCTGCATTTTTTGCGGCTACTGCGTTGAGGCATGTCCAACCGACGCGATCACCCATGGCCACGGCTTTGAGCTCGCGCCCTACAACATCAACGCACTTGTTTATCGCAAGGAACAGTTACTCGAGTCGGATACGCCGAAGAATCTTGGCGGTGCCGCATTGCATGCACCAACCAACTCCGCGACGGTATCCACTCGGCATTAGCGTTTCGGGATTAATGAATTCGCGCCGGGATATTCAGCGCGCCTCGATCATATCTTGAGATCCAACCGCGAACTTATTGCACCCGTATCCCTGAAAATGAGCTTTTGACTCGCGTCGCAATCGCCGGATGATCTTCCCTGCCGCTGACTTCATCACATGTGTTGCAAACCGCAGAATCTGATCGTGTTGCAACACTTCCTATCATACTGATCACCTACGCGTGTGGCCATTTCTCTCTCCCGATCGACGCGTACTCATGTTTGCCGGGCGGCCGAGTTGGCAGTTCGCCTTTGCGCCCGATGACGTCTCTTTCGCAGATCACCGCGCCGCCGCTTGCCTAATGATGCAGCATGCTGATCTCGACTAGCGGGCCGAAGGCTCTGGCGCTGATGTGGCGTCTCTGTGCGAGATCGCACTCTTTTTGCTTGTTCACATCGGGACTGCCTTCACGGCGCGGGCGAGAGCTCCCTGCGAGAAACGGGTCGCAGTCCTTTGGACCGCGCATTTAATTCCTTTAGCCGATGAACTTCATCTCGGTT
Organism: uncultured Acidobacteriota bacterium; assembly: GCA_963771905.1. Taxonomy (GTDB): domain Bacteria; phylum Acidobacteriota; class Terriglobia; order Acidiferrales; family UBA7541; genus Palsa-147. Next base: position 24,784 of record CAVYVI010000002.1, on the reverse strand, counting down.
GCATACCCCGCGTTACCCCGCGCCTCTCCAAGGAAAACACGGTCAGCCTCTTTAGCATGCGTGCGCCCGCGTCCAATCTACTTCTCGCTGCACCAAGCCCTTCCGTTCGCCCTCGCGCTATTTGCACGGGTTCCTCTTTCTCCGATCCCCACGCGGGCGTAGCTCCGCGCTTCACACTTGCGTTCGACGCCACCTCGCTCGCACTGGAAAGTGATCTGATCCCGCGACTCTTCGCTTCACCATACTCAATTCTCATTCCCCTCAAAGCTCTGCAGCTCACTCGTAACGTAAGACGCCCAACAAGCAAATTGCACCCCATCGTCCGTACGATCTCAAAGTCCAAATGCGCGCCTTCCCTAAGTTCTCTTCCGGTAATGTATAGATTATGGTTGCGACAGTGGCGGAATACATGCGCGAGTTGCGTGTGTGGCGAGGGTGAAGCTGCGTGAAGCGTTAGAAGACGGGCTGAGAAGCGAGGAGCGAAACGAGATGGGCGAGGCTCGAAGAACGCGGGACGTCATTTGGATAGACTCGAAGCTATCTCATATACAAGGTTAAGGCATTGCTCGGTTGTAAGTTATGCGAGATGACGTGAATCCAGTGCATGGAGCTTACCGAACCCCAATGGGCGGCGCTGGCACTGCATTTCCGACCGAAGCGGCGGGAAGACGGGCGAAGCAGGCCGCGGCAAAACACGCGAGCTGCGTTGAACGGTGTCTCGAGGATCTTACGCACAGGAGTTTCATGGAACGAACCGCCTCCTCGCTATCCGTCGTATCGAATCTGTCATCGTCGATTCCAACAGTGGCAGCGTTCCGGGCTGCTTACACCGCTGCTGCGGAAACTGGCGGAAGCCTTCCGCGGCCGAGGGAAGCTCGATGCGAGCGAGTCGTTTATCGACACCAGCTTCAGGTCGGCGAAAAGAGTGGCTCTGCTGTCGGCCCGAATCACCGAGGAACACGCGGTGCAATCATGGTGATTACAGATTGCCGCGGTCTTTCTGCCGCCGTGCACGTGACCAGCGCTTCGAGAAATGAGCCAAGGTTCGTCGAGCTAACGATCGAGCGCGGATTCCTTCCCGAAACGCCCACAAGACTGATCGGAGACAAGGCGTACTACAGCGATCCGCTGGATCAACGAGCGCGCGCCACGTGAACGCGAAGCAGCGACACGCGCGGGATTATAGAAGACAAGATACGTAGTTAAGTACTTACTGTTAATGCGCATAGTTCGTCGAGCAACGTATCGTCGGCAAGCGGAGCTCGATCGTCAAAGCCGCGAAGTGGCCAGCGATCTCACATCGTTCGCGGATGGCTTTGCACATCGGTTGCGGCGCGAGCCAAGGTCACAGCGGAGCGGGGAACCAGCCCGTCGCGGAATTTCGGGGCGCCCGCTGCGGCAGCGACCGCCGCTACAATGAGCGAATGCCGCGTCGCGTAAATCGTGACGTGCGGTATCGGTTGTCGCGCGGATTACCAGAAGTGGCGGTGATTCCACAAGTCGATGCTGGAGGGACAACATCAGTGGCGCGTGACAGAGATGTTACGGCGGGAGTCAGAGGCGTGGCGCCGGAACTCGGTGGCGCCGGGAGCTCCCGCTTAGCGCGACCGTTACGTCCAGAACGCGTGGGTGAATTCGAGGGCTCTGGCGCTCCGTTGATGGCGATGATGTTATCGAAGCGAACGCGCGGGTCGCGTCGCCGATGTTCGAGGAGCCAACGGGCTAATCGTGCTTCGACCTCGGCTTCGATCCATTCATCGGCGGTTTCCTGGAGTTCGCGGCGGAGATTGGCAACGCGGTTCAGCCGGCTGAGCTCGAACGATTCGAGGCTGATCTTGGAACAGGTGCCGAGGTAATGGAATGGCGGCTTCGCGTGGCTCATCATTGGACATCTCCATGAAGACGAAACCCTGTCGGAGCGAAAGAGGGAATCGGTGTAAGGCGCGAATAGTAACGCTCTAGATACGTCCCGCAAGAGTACCCTACGTGTTTCTGCGAGCGGCAGAAAGGCGAAGGGGTGTGTCTACTCGGTGCTGATGAATGCAGAGCTGGACGGTCGCGGATGCCTGTTTCGGCAGATTCGGAGGCGAACAATGGCCGCGAAAGCAACAGCCTCATCCCGAGGACTTTCTCGATGTCGAGACACCAGGTCCGCACGGAGACGCCGCCTCACCAGGCCCGCCGCGCATGGACGCGGTGCGGCGCGCGCGCGTAAGGCCAAGCGCAAGTACATGCGTCGCTGGAGAGCTGATCCGGCACATCGGGCGGAAGAAAGGCGCCGTGCGGCGCGGTTGAGGTTTGGGCGGAAGGTACGTCGTGCGACGCGAAAAATGGAGCCGGGCGCGGGACGGTTCGGTGGACGCTCGTGCGGCTTTTGCCGTCACCGATTGCCGGTGATGATGATTGAGCGTTTGAAGGCTACGGAGACTGGGTTCAGGCGCGTGATATTGCCGTATTGCGGAGACTGCTGACGCACGCGTTTCAAATCTGAAATAACAAGATTGCGGCCAGGCGAAAAGGCGAAGCGAACAATTTGAGTCTCGTCATCGGAGATGTGAGGCCGAATCGCCATTCGAAGCAAAGACTTCAACGCGGGACTCCGCGGCACGCTTTTCGAATCGAAGCACTACGAGCGCATGGGCGCGGCGGTGTGGCTCTATGGCTGGCTGGTGCTGCGACAAACGCGACAGGAAGCCGGCATCGGCTGGGTTCTCGGCGGCAAGCCCATGAGTTACCGCGAAATTGAAGAAGAGACCGGCTTCGAGCGGAAGACGCTCGAGCGCTGGATGCGCGCCTTGAGGCTCAACGGCTACATCGAGACGCGCACGGCGCCGGCCGGCGTGATCGTGCGAATCACGAAGGCTAAGAAATTCACGCGGCCAACGCCGACGCAGTCTGCGGAAGTAACGAAGCGCATTCCCGAGACACTGCACCTCAATTTCGAGGGAAGCGGCCTCAAGAATGAGGCGGGGGCTCCTCAAATACGCAAGCGCGAACGCGCCGATTGCGAAGATTCGCGGAAGTTTGCGCCGCCGATAGGTAGTGGATCTGTAGTGAGAGAAGAGAAAGACAACCGCTCCGGTTCAGAAAACAGATTCTTGAAAGGCGTCGAAGCGCCAGTCTCGGCGCCTCCGTGTCGAGCGCCGGCAGATTCGTGGCGCGATATTCGCAGCATGAAGGAAGAATTGCTGCGGCGGGAGTTGAATGTAGGGGCGGGACCTGGAGTTCGGCGGCCTGCGAAATGAAGCGGCGCGCAATTATCGGGCGGGAACTGACATTCGGCTCGCGGGTCCCGCGGGGTTGGCGGATGGCGTGGTACGAACCGCGTCGCCGGATAGCGGTGTACTTCCCGGCCGGGCTGCATTGCGTGATGCGGCTGGCGCGGGAAATTTCATGGCGCGTGAGCATGGCCTGGCATGCGAAATCTCGCGAGCGGCATGAAAGCCAAGAGATCCAGCAAGTGTTCCGCGAACGGCAGCGCCTCGCCGAGGAATACGCGACGGGATATCTCGCGGGATGGCAGGAGTGCATCGATGCGTGCGTCCAGGCGCTCGAAGGCGACGCCGGGGGATGGGCGGACGGCGAGAACTGAACGCGTTCGGTGTGCCCGGCCTTCTACATTCTGTTTTCCACGCTCCGCACAGGAGGCACATTGAAGCCGCAAGAAATCTTCGATGTATGCATCGGGAGGTATCGCGGTTTGCGTTCGCGGCTCGGCGACAAAGTTTCAGCCGTGGATTTGAAGCGGCCGTCGAGCGGCTACGCGTGGCGTCCGGAAGGCGCGCGCGGCGCCGAATATATCGCCGATTTCGAGTCCGCGGCCGGACGCGCGTTGCGGCGGCCCGAATGGAAAGGCCGGCGCAAACTCTTCCGCATTTATTTTCTGCGCGGCGTGGATTACAAGCGCGCGATCCGGCTGGTGGGAATTTCGGAAGGCAGCTTCGATTACACCGCGAAAGAGGTGAAGAAGGCGGTCGGGCGTGAGTGCGCTCGCGCGGGTCTGTTTCCGCCGTCGCACTATTTTCGCGTCCGCGGAAAATGAACGCGGACGATCGGGACTGGCGCCGCTAAGGCCAGCGAAGTAGAGCTCGGCGGCCGCATTGAGCCGCCCCCGAGTCTTGCGGCGAAAGACGTCGGGTTATCTCTTGGAGCGCTACCTCTTGAAAAGTGACCGGAACACAGAGAACCCGCGCGGCTGATCGGCGCTCTTGCTTTCTTTTGCCGACGATTCGGTTGACGTGTCGGTGTCGCTCGCGTCGTAACGGTCGCCGTTGTCGCGCTGGCGCTTTTCGATGACGGCTTCGTTGCAGAGCTTGTGGAACTCGTTCGGCTGTTTCGCGATGCCGTAGGACTGTCGCGTTGGAAGCGCCTTGCGCCCTTTGCCGCTGCGCGGAAGCAGATGGTGCGCGTCGGAATCCGTTTCCTTCCGCTTCGGCGGCGCGAGCAAGCGCACCATGTGGCCAAGCTTTTCCTGTTTGAATGGCTTCGCCATGCAGATAATCGCGCCAACAGCGTGGGCGTTCGCGTAATCGCTGGGATACGCCGAGCGCGTCGTCAAAATCACCGGTACGTGGCGCAAACGCTCGTCGCTCTTGATGTATGCGCAGAGCTCATAACCCATCATGCCGTCGCCTTCGATTTCCGCAATCACCACCGCGGGCACGTGCACGGCGAGAACCTCGCGTGCCATCGTTCCCGAGGGCAGCCCGAGCGCGTTGTAGCCCTCTCCCTGCAGGTACGAGGACATCGTTTGGCGCGCGCGCTCGTCCGATTCCACCACCAGAATCTTTACGTGTGAGTAGTCCTTGTGCGAAGCGGCATCTGCCGCGCGACCCGTTGCGCCGGCCAGTTTGACGTTTCTCCCTGAGGAATCGATCAGCGCTTCTTCGTTCGCCGCCGATTTCTCGAACGACAGCGCGATCCCGCGCCGCCCGTCTTCGTATTCCACCACGCGCACCACGCGGCCAATCTGCTCGGCGTACACTTCGCCGGGAATTCCGCTATACGGAAACACGACTGCGACATCCATCGCCCGCGCATACGTGTTGAGATCGGTGACGAAGAAAATGCCGGCGCGGGAGACATCCAGCGTCGTCGTCACTTCCATGGGTCCCGCATCGGTAAGGTGCACAGGGCGGATGCGCACCGGCGCGGAAATCAGCGCGCGGCGGCGCCGGCGTCGCTCGTTCCCCTGGCTGTGGCCGTGCGTGCTCGGCGTACCGGCGTGCCCATGATTTCCGTGCCCTGCATCCCCCCGATTTCCGTCACTGCCGATGCCGTCGTGGTTGCGATGGCCGTTACCGTTTTCGCCGCCGTATGCGCCGGAAGGCCAAGCCGCAGCATTCGCAGCGGGCGCGTTCGCGGCGCCTGCGGAAACTTCTGTCACGATGACTTCGGGCATCGATCCATCGGAGGCCGAAGCGTCCGCGCATAGGCGCTTGGTTTCCCGGGCGGATTCGTCGACGCCGGGCTCGACCGGTTCGATCGTCGCCACAGTCGTCATGCGTTCCACTTGCGCGGCCATCTCCGCATCAGCTGCGTATTCGCGCGCTGTTTCCTCGGCTGCTTGCGGAGTCAATTGCTCCGCCGCATCGCCCGAAGCATCGTTCCGCTCGGCGCCGGCCGGCGCATCCCCGTAAATCATCTCTGTGAACGACAACTTCCGCATGTCCTTACTCATCTTGGGATCCTCATGTTCGTCAGCGTCCTCAGCAGCGCCTGGTTCAGAAGCGGCGAATCGGGGAGGGAAGTACACCTCCTCCACAAGATTCAATTTACGGGCAAGGCCCGCCAGAATCCCTAGCGAAATAGTCACATTTTGCTGGTACTCGGTGCCCTCGGGGCTGTGGTACCGGGGTACTGGACGGACTCTGTGTCTCCACATAGCGCTAGGGCCGCTCCGCGCGCAGCCCAGCGCCTAAGCGATCGCATCGGAGCGGATACGCCCGGCCGGATCCGCTGCGCTGTCCATGCTGGTTTCTGTTCCGATGTGTAGAATGATGCGTGTAACGCATCTTGACACGCATCTGAAATGATGCTAATTTTCGTATGCGGCAGAGAATCGTGCCAACGCACGGGACGTGCCGCGAAGCGCTGTAGCCCTACAGGAGAGAGGCCATGCCCATCGAAGAGAAGGCAGGGAAAAACGTGCGAACCACCGTCACCCTGCCAAAGCCGATCTACCAAGAGGCTCGCTCCTTAGTTGACCAAGCCGCGAGCCCGGGAGGCTCGATGAACGGCTTCTTCGTAACAGCCATCGTCGCGTACCTGAAGCTGCTCAAGCGCAAGCAGATTGACGCCAAATTCGCCGCCATGGCGGAAGACGCGGACTATCAGAAGGAATCGAAGTTGATCTCCGAGGAATTTACGCAAAGCGACTGGGAAGCGTTCGAGAACATTCAGAAGGGCGCGTAGCCGTGCCGAAACGCGGCGACGTCTATTTGGCTCGGCTGGATCCTCGGGAGGGCTCAGAACAAGCCGGTCAGCGTCCGGTGATCGTAGTCAGTCGCGATGCCATCAATCAAAACAGTCCCGTCGTCATCGTTGTTCCCGTCACGGACCTAAAACACAAGAGGCGCATTTATCCGAGCCAGGTCGTCCTAAAAACAGGCGACGGAGGGCTTACCAAGGATTCTGTCGCATTAGCTGAGCAAGTCCGCGCCATCAGCACGAGCAGATTGGTCAAGCCCATGGGCCATCTCAGTCCCGCGAGCATCACGCAAATCGGTGACGCCCTGAAAATCGCTCTGGACCTTTGAAACTTCCGCGTTAATTCTGCAATACACTCCCTCCAGAAACGCATGTGAGGTTGTTCTGCTCCCGATGCCAGTGCGATACTCGCAACGTGATGACCCTCGAGGAATGCCGGCGCTTCTACGCCGAAGAAGTCCGGCTTGCCGCCAACGTCAGTTCGCCCGCCCTGGTCGAAGCATTTGCGCGCGTGCCCCGCGAAAAGTTTCTGGGTCCCGGCCCGTGGGAGATTGCCTCCGCGGACATCCGGGGAATGTCGGCCATGGGAATGATCCAGATGGCCTACACGCTCGTTGATAATCCGCGCGACCTCTATCACAACGTCGTCGTCGTACTCGACAAAGCGGGCGACATCAACAACGGCCAGCCTGGCGCTCTCGCGCGCTGGATTGACGCGATGGATCTCAAGCGCGGCGAGCGCGCCTATCATCTCGGCTGCGGCGTCGGATACTACACGGCGATGATGGCGGAAGTCGTTGGACCGGAGGGAAGCGTCACGGGCGTCGAAGTGAACCCCAATCTGGCCGCTCGCGCCAAGGAGAACCTGGCTGGGTATTCGCACGTGACGGTCGTTGCGGGCGACGGCGCCACGTTCGATTCCGGCCCGTGCGACGCCATGATGATCAACGCCGGCACGACGCATCCGCTCCCGCTCTGGCTCGATCGGCTCCGCGACGGCGGACGTCTGGTTGTGCCGCTCACGATGGCGACGAAGCCGACGGTGGGCGTCGGTGTCATGGCTAAAATCATTCGCCGCGGCAGCGGCTTTTCCGCAGAAATCGTCTCGTCGGTGGCCATCTATTCCTGCGCGAGCGCGCGCGATCCGCAACGCGAGCCGCTGCTCAGAACGGCGATGACCACTGGCGCGTTGATGAAAATGAAATCTGTCCGCCGCGACGCGCACGAGCCTTCGGAGACTTGTGTGCTCCACGGCGCCGGTGTCTGCTTGAGCAGCGCGGAACTCGGCTAGCGCGCGCTGGTAAGCACTCACTGCGCCGCAATCTGCGCGGCGGAGCTCGCGGTTTAGTTCGCTGCGTTCACGATGACGGGCTCCGCCGTCTTGCTCGAGTTTTTCAGCACGATCTTTCCATCGGCATGCACTTCTCCGGTCTGCATTCCCGTCGTGTTGTATGGCATCGCGACATGGCCTTGCGGATCGAGCGCGATCACGCCGCCATCCCCGTGCTGCGCCACCAGCTCTTTCATCACCACGTCATCCGCGGCCTGCTCCAGCGACACGTGCAGATATTTCACCCGCGCGCAAATATCCGCGGCCACTACATTGCGCATATAAAATTCGCCCGTGCCGGTCCCCGAAACCGCGCAGCTTTCATTGTTCGCGTATGTTCCCGCGCCGATGATGGGCGAATCGCCCACGCGTCCCGGCATTTTCATCACCGTTCCTCCCGTCGAAGTGCCGGCCGCCAGATTTCCTGCCTCGTCGAGCGCCACGACGCCCACCGTTCCATGCTCCGCGTCGGCGGGCACGATCGATGATTTCTTGTTCTCCTCGCCCGCCTTGGCGTCCAGATACGACTTCCACAGATGCTCGTCGTAAAAGTAAAACGGCGAGACCAGCTCGACGCCTTGCGACTTCGCAAATTCCTCGGCGCCGTCGCCCACCAGCATCACGTGCGGCGTTTTCTCCATCACCAGCCGCGCCAGGCTGATCGGATTCGCGATGTGCTTCACCGACGCAACCGCGCCCGCCTCGAGCGTGCGGCCGTCCATGATCGCGGCGTCCATTTCCGGTACGCCCGCGCGCGTGTAATACGCGCCGCGTCCCGAATCGAACAGCCCGGAATCCTCCATCACGCGAATCGTCGCCTCCACGGCATCGAGGCTCGTGCCTCCGTGCGAAAGAATCGCGTAGCCTTTCCGAATCGCCTCGGCCATCGCGTCGCGGCGCATTTCGATCATCTTGGCGGGCGCTTTGCTGTAATCTCCCGCACCGCCGTGCGCCACCAGGACGAAACTCTTCGCTCCCTGCGGCGCCGGAGCGGCCTCCGCAACCAAAATCGAACGCGCGTGTTTCGCGCCCAACCATGCCGCGGCGATTACGAGCAAACAGAGTGCGGCGCATCTCGCAATTTTCATTGGAACCTCCGAAAAGATTCTTTGCAGCCGGCGGCGCTTCAGGCAGGTTTCCCGCTTTGGCCACGGACCGGCGGCATTGTACACCGCGCGCGCCACATTCGGCTGTTTCCTCGAGCCCGCCGCAAAGGCCCCCACAATGCCGAACGAAGGCGCACATAATCTTGACCGAACGCGCGCGGAAAGGTAGAAGTAGTGCGCGAGATACTGCATGCAAACGCCCAATCTGCTTTCGCCGCGCGAGGCCGCCAAGATTCTTGGCGTCAGTTATCCCACCCTCAAGCAGTGGATCTACAAGAAAAAAATTCGCACGATAAAAACCGCCGGGGGCCACCATCGCGTTCCGGAATCCGAACTCGATAAATTTCTCTACAGCAAATCCCAGCGCCGCCCCGTGGCCGAACGGCGCGCCAATTTCCGCCGCATCAGCGGGCGCAATCAGCTGGTCGGGCGGGTCACGGAAATCAAAATCGACGGCCTCATGGCGCAAGTGGCCCTTTCCATCGGCGGGCAGAGAATTACATCCATAATCACCGCCGACGCGGTCCGCGAAATGCGCCTGAAGGTCGGCGAAACCGCCGCCGCCCTCATCAAGTCCACCGAAGTCATGATCGTCCGCCCGTAGGGCCGGCTCGCCCTGAGCTTCGAAGGGCCCCTTGCCGGCGTTTTTGACTTTTGCAGGTGCGTGAACGCCGGCACGCAGGCATCGTGGCGCGTATCCGCATCACGGCGCATTCCCACAAACGTCTCGATACGCATTGACATAGCGGTACGACCCGTATATATTCGCGCACTCCGATTGCCTGGGTATTCCACTGGAAATGATGGCGACGGGTAGAGGAGCACGCGTGCGATTCGGCCGGTTTTCGTTCATGATGGCGTTTGCAGTTCTACTCTTCGCCCAGCCCGCGTTCAGCCAGGACGCTTCGGTCAGCAATTCTTCCGGCGATGATTCTTCAAGCGGCAGCGGAAGCGCCGTAAGCGGCCAGGCGACCAACCCGCAGGCCAGCAGCGCCCAGGGAACCACCCCGGCAGCCGCCCCAACAACAACGACGGCAAGCGACGGCAACTATTTCTCGAACTGGTTCAAGCGCGTCGACGCCACGCAGGCCGAGCAGCCGCACTGGATTACGCCCATCGCAACAACGACGCCGCGCCTTGAAGAAGAATTCCGCTACGATAATTTCTGGCAGACGAACAATGAGGGCCTCACCACCGTCAATTATGATGGCAACAAAGGCCTAGAACTCATTCCGTTCCGGCGCGTCGAAATCATTCTCCAGATTCCTGCGTATATCGACCACAACAATCCGGCCGATCGCAACGGCTGGGGCGATTTCGCATTTCTCATCAAGTACCGGATTCTCTCCGGGAACGAAAAACACGGTAACTACATCCTCACCGCATTTCTCGGCGTCAGCATTCCGACCGGCTCATATTCCAATGGCAATCCCGACCCAATCATCACGCCCACCATCGCGTACGGCAAAGGCTTGGGCAATTTCGACATTCAAGGCACGTTCGGCATCGCTCTTCCCACCGGCGACGAACACACCATCGGCACCACCACGCCGTGGAACAATACATTTCAGTATCGCGTCTTCAAGAAATTCTGGCCTGAAGTGGAAGACAATTTCACCCACTACATCAACGGGGAACACGACGGGATGTATCAGAATTTCCTGACGCCGGGCCTGGTCATTGGCCGGCTGCATCTCTTCAACCGCGTCGGTCTTACGATTGGCGGCGGTTTCCAGATCGCCACCACGCGTTTCCACACCAACAATCACAACGGCCTCTTTTCCGTCCGCTTCCCGTTCTAGCCCGCGGCGCCGCGCGCGATCCGGTCGTGGGCCGCGGCCCGCTCGCCGCTCTCTCGCCGTCGCGCCCAATTCTTAATTTGCGCGCGCTATTCGTGTGAACGCGGCGGAGCGGCGGAAAGATAAATCGCCGCCAGCGCCATCAGAACGACGAGCGGCGTCACGATTTGGCTGAGCCAGTCCGTGACGTGCCCGCGGAAAATCGAAAGGTGGCCTCCGAGCGCGAAGAGAATTGTCGCGGCGAGCGCCGGCACGGCAATGCTCCGCGCCCGGCGAAAAAGCAGGCCAATTCCACCGAGAAGTTGTATACTGCCAAGGAGCAAACTCACGTGCCGCTCGAAGCGGGTGAGCGCCGGCGCGGCGACGTGCCACGGATTCCAGCCGAACTTGCGCAATCCCGAATACACGAACAGCGCGGCCACCAACACCGCCAGCGGCCATGCTCTCCAATCGCGCCGCGTCGACATCCTGCGAGTATCGCGCCAGCAGCCTGCCGCGCCAAGCCCGCATCCGCCGCCTCCCGCCTTAATCCGCTCGCGTCATTGCTAATCCCGGCGACGTCGATCCACACCTGTCCTTCCGGACGGGTCGCGTCTTGGCAACTCCGCGCGCGCCAAACCCGGCCGAGGCCCCGCCGTCTGCTAAATTGGAAGTGTGACTGTCTGTCCGAATTGCGGTTACCAGCAGGATGGCGGCGAGAAATGCGCGAAGTGCTCGTCGCTTTTCGCGTATTACTTCGATTCCGCGCCGCAGGTCACGAGCGCAGGGAACATCTACGTCCCACGCGTGACCGAAGGCACTGGCCGCACGGATGTGCCCGATGTCGTCGAAGAGCCCGGCTTTTTCGATGGACTGCGCACGTTCTATCGCCGCGCGCGCTGGGTCGCCCTCGCTCTTGCGGTGGTCGTCATCGTCCTGATTCTTCGCAAGGGAACTCCGCCGCACGTAACCGTCGATCCCAACGCCGCCGCGCGCGCCGAAGAAAAAATCCGCGAGTCGGAGGCGGAATCCTCGGTCGGCCAGCCGCATAAATTGCAGCTCAATGGCACCGAGCTGAACTCCTATCTCAACGAAAATCTCGCCATCAACGGCCGCACCGAGCCGGGAACGGCGGCGGTCGCAGCTACGCCGTCCTTCGCCGAGACTCCTTCGGCCTCAAGCGTTCCCGCTGCATCGCCCGCAAGCGCGCCGAATCTGAATGGTCCCGCGCCAACAATGGAAGAAGTGGAATCGTCGGTGAAAGACGTCAAGGTCGACATTGTCGGCGATCTCGTGAAGGCCTACGTCATCTTCGGTTTTCACGGCCAGGATTTATCGCTCGAACTCGATGGGCATCTGCACGCGGAAAATGGCTACTTGAAATTCGATCCCGTCAGCGGATCGATCGGTTCGATGCCGCTGCCGTCCAGCATGCTGCAATCCGTCGCCGAACACATCCTCGATTCGCCCGAAAATCGCGACAAGATGAAACTCCCCGCCGGCATCAGCGACATCCAGATCGTCGATGGCCAGGCCGTCGTCAGCTACAAATAACATCCCACCAATAATTAGCGCAGGCGATCTTCACGCGCGCAGGCGATTCGCCGCGAGCTGCTTCAGGAGCTTCTCCGTGTACGCGTGGTACGCGGCATATTGCACGTAGATGTCGTTGCGGTCGGTTTTCAAATATTTCACGCCGCCGGTCAAATCCGGTTTCCTCTGCTTCACTCGGCGGAAAGCCTCGGCCTGTCGCGGATTCGTTCGCTGATCGCAAATCACCTGCGCGATCAATTCCGCCTGGCGATAGATCATGGGATATCCGCCGCCGTCGGTCTCGAGCAAGCCGAGCACGAACAAGCTGTCGCGCTGCGGATGAAACAGCGTCAGAAACATGTCGGGCCGCATGCCATCCCATTTGAAAATCGCGCGATCGAGGAAGGGCATCGTCACCTGGAAGCCCGTCGCGAAAACCACCGTGTCGATCCGGTCTTCGCGGCCGTCGACGAAGCGCACGCAATCGCCGTCGAAGCGTTCGACGTCCCGCCGCGCCGCCAGATCGCCGTGCGACAGAAAATGCAGCACCTGCGTGTTTACGATCGGATGCGATTCGAAAAGCTTGTGATCCGGTTTCGGCAAGCCGAATTTCGTTGGATCGCCGACGAGAATTTTCAGGAGTCCCGTCAGCACCGGCTGCGCAATGCGCGTCGGGAGCTGCGGCCCACCATGCGCGAACACGTCCGCCGGCTTGCCCGTAATGTGCTTCGGGATGTAGTAATACCCGCGCCGCACGCTGAGCGCCGCGAATTCGGCGGTGCGCGCCGCGTCGCACGCGATGTCGCAGCCGGAATTTCCTCCGCCGATGATCAGGACGCGCCGGCCTTTGAATTGGTCGGCGGAATGATAATCGCGCGAATGATACGCGTCGCCCGTGAATTTCCCCGGATAACTCGGAAGCTTCGGCTCCCATTGATGGCCCGACGCGACCACCGCGCCGGCATAGCGCCGCGTTTCGCCATTCGCGAACCGCGCTTCCCATAACGCGTCCGCACTGTCATCCACCGGCGCGAGATACTCGACAGCCGTTTGGAAACGAATATGGTCGTACAGCCCGCTATGCCTCGCGTACGCGCGAACGTACTGCAGGATCTGCCGGTGATTGGGATAGTCGGGATAGTCGTCGGGCATCGGGAACCCGGGGAATCCCGAGAGCGTCTTCGAGGAAATGAAGTGCGCCGATTCGTACATCGGCGAGCCGGGATTCGCGATATCCCAGATGCCGCCGGCATCGGAATGGCGCTCGACGATGTCAAAGCCGATGCCGCGCTGCTGAAATGCGTGGCCGGCGGCGAGCCCTGAAGGTCCCGCGCCGATGACGAGATAGGGAAGTGTTGCGTTCGATCCGGAATTTGAGCCCATAGGTCGCGGGGCATTGTGTCATATCCCGAGCGCATGACAAACACCCACGCGGTTTGTGCCCGGCGTGAAGACTCGTGCTAAAGTTGGCGCCGGGAGGAGTCATGAGGAAATCCGCTACGAAATTCGCCCGCGGATACTTCGCGATGATTCCGGCTGCCGCCGCGATCCTCGCCGGTATCTCTGCCGCGCCGTTTGCGCCGGCCGGCGCGCAGCAACAAAGCGACCCGCCGCCGCAGCAGTCAACTCCTCCGCAGCCGACCAACAAGCACATCGTCGGCAAGACGGACGTCACGGTGCAGATGCCTCCAACCGCGCATTACAAGCCGCCGGCGATCGAGGTTCCCGACAATCCTCCGCCGTTTCTCTATTTCCAAATTGAAGAAGTCGCGCCCGGACAGACATCTGCGCATCTCGACAATCTCGCCGCGCAGCTCGCCGTCTATCGCCACGCGGGATGGCCCTTGCATTCCATCGCGCTCGATTCCATCGCCGGGCCGGGAAACGAATTCGTGATCCTCGTCGGTTTCGAGACGTTTCATGCCATGGATCAGACCAACGTCGATTTCGCCGGTTCGCCCAAGGACTTGACGCGTTATCAGCAGTTAACGAACGAAGAAGACGCGATGCTGGAATCCCATCGCGGCCTCGTCGGTGTCTATCGCCCGGATCTCAGCTACCAGGTGGATCACAACGCAATGGCCCACGCGCGCGTCATTTTCATGAACGAACAAATTGTCCGCGCCGGGCAATCCGATGAATACGAATCCGACATGAAATTCGTCGTGCAGGCGTTCTCGGACGCGCACACCAAGATCAACGAGTACGTCTATCAGATCGTTGCGGGCGCGCCGCCGGGAACTTACATTCGCATCGAACCCCTGCGCGGGCTTGGCGATTGGGATGATTGGCCGAATCAGATGAAAAACACGATGGAGTCGCTCGACGATGCCGGCCGAAAGAGATTTCTCGAACTCGGAAAGGATTACACCATCGAAACGCCCGCGGCTGCACATGCGCTGGGCGATTCTCCGGCCACACGCCTCTACAACATTCACCCCGAATTGAGCAGCGTCACCGATTCCTTCGCCGCGAAGGATCCCGCGTTCTGGCGGCCCAACAAGCCGCAGTAATGTGCGGGATGCGACGCCACGAGCGCGATCGCGGAATTCGCTTCATTTTATGCCAGGTCGGTTGCTGGAGCGCCGTCCCTCGCCCCCACAAAGCCAGTGTGCGATTCCTCGCCGGCGTTGTGAGGGCGACGTGACCGCCCTCTGAACGGCAAACGGTCGAGGCCGCCAGAGCAGCCGAGGCGGGTATTCGTCTACGAGCTATCGCCGTCGGAGTCGGAGGATTTGCCCTGCGAATTGCTGCTGTTTGAATTGGCGGATTGGGTCGAAGTGTTGACGCGTTGCGGCACACGCGCTGTCGACGCGCTGCTAAGGGTTACGGTGTCTTCCGTGTTCGAGTTGCTGCCCGATTTCTTCGCCTGCGCATTCTGCGGCGCGCCGGGACTCACTTGCTGAACGGGAGCATTAGTAACGCCTGTGACAGGATTGGCCATCAGAAATTCCTCCTGATGCACCCATCGGCAGGCCGAAATAAACCTTTAGCAGCCCGTGCGGTTGTTCTTGCCGGGAATCAGGATTGGTCCGGGCAATGTGCCAGATCGGATCAGTCGGCCATGCTCCGGCAAATTCCTGCTCGCACGCTTGCCGCTACGTCCGGCGCC
Organism: uncultured Acidobacteriota bacterium; assembly: GCA_963771905.1. Classification (GTDB taxonomy): domain Bacteria; phylum Acidobacteriota; class Terriglobia; order Acidiferrales; family UBA7541; genus Palsa-147. The sequence continues at coordinate 9,496 of CAVYVI010000002.1, read as the reverse complement.
GCAGTATCCGCACTCCGAGAAGGCCGTCATGCAGCACGGCGCAGCATTTCGCCGGCTCGACCTCCACGGGAAGCTCGACCGAGCAGAAGCCACAGGCATCACCCGGGGCGTCCGGATGAGTCTCGGTTTTAGCGTGCCTGGCTAGCAGGATTATCCAGCGCGGTTCGACGCCCAGCGAGATTTCGCGCGCCGTGTAGTCCGCGGTGCTGATGAGCGCCGTCACGCACGAATCAGTGAGTTGCAGGTCAACATCCAGCGGCCGCAGGAGGTCGCGCTCGGCTCGCCGCCAGTCTTCGTTGCACGGCCCACGGCGGATGTGGCCATCGGTGTCGCGCGCTTGGAGAGCAGCGTGGGTGGCGATGGCGTCGTAGGCGTCAAGAATACAGTCGCTGAAGTCTCGTAACGCCACCAACTCGCAGCCGCCCTCGGCCCGCGGCGCGGAGGTCTGCGAATCTGCAACTGCTCGCGCAATCCGTTCAAATGATTTCATTCGACGAAACCTGTCCGGCCTTCCGCTCCCATGGTTCAATCGGCATCGGCCTGCGAAGCCTTAAGGGGAATTCACCAGAGACCCCGTTCCCCCGACATCGAATTGATGCTCAATGAGCAAGGCAGTTTCATGGCCACGAGGCAGACCCGATTGGCTCAAGGCGTCGGCCGACTCCAGCGGTCGCTCCCCTGACCCCGGATTCACACGGGACGGACCGTCGAAAGGGCGGGGCTTGGCGGGTGCCAGCGTCTCCGCTCACACACGGCTAAGCTCCACAGTTTCGCGAGCTGGCTCGGCCGGGAGACACATTTCCCAGTTTTGCACCGATTCTCGCGGATGCAGCCGGCGCATGATTTCGATGAGCGAGATCGAACTCACGCCACACGTGCCGAGGCATCGCTCACCCCTATAAATCGCTGGCAGCCATACATTCGATCCCCGAAGCGGCAGCGCGACGAATAGGCTTGCCGGGAGTCCCGCGAGGCAGGGCATCAGCTCATACGCCGGCCCATCGGGCAACCGTTCCTCGGCTAGAACGACGGGGGTGCGGAACCACCGGAACAGCGCCGCGGCCTCGCCGCACGACGCGGCCCTTACGCACCCGTGACGCGCGGCGAAGTCGAGAATTCCCTCGGAATGGCGTGGCGAACCGACAAGCAGAACGGAGATCGCATTGGCTTGTATCATGTCGCTGTCGCCTCGTTCGGGGACTCACTCCGTGGAAGCAGACGCTGGGCTTGTCTACTTGCGGCGCCCAAAACCCTCGAAACCCTTACCATCCGGCTGACCTACAGTCCCAGGGCTAGAATGCGCGTTCAACGGGGTGCGGCGCGTCGACCGGGAACCTCGAGTAGCTCCGCAGCTCGGATAGCGGCCGAGGCCGAGTGCCTCGGCTTGATCAATCGTTCGCCCTCGCGGGCCATTGGGTCGGCAGTTAGTCGCAGCGTGCGCCGTGAGACCCAAGGATGAAGGTGCTCGAAAGGGCGAACGATCGGCGCCGGATTCCGGGCTTGGGAGACGGAGGACCGGCCGTACAATGAGATACAGGTTGTAACCTCCGATTAGGCGGGAGAAGTTAGCGGGAAAGGGAAAGGCTGACAAGTCGGATGAATACCTAAGGGACTTCCACTCCGAGTACCTACGTAGTTTCCCGAACGGGTGAGTACTCTATCGTAACTCTTTCGCCTCTCCTCGGAAATTCCCCCATCGGTACTTGACACTTTAGTAATGACGCAGTACCGTGTCGCTTAATCGCGAGCCTCGCGATCCCACCCCGGTCGTCGAGGCGCTTTGGGGGCACGCGAGACGGACTGGGGCCTCTTGCCTTACGGCACACCGGTGGCTCCTGCTCTTGGCGGTTTAGTGCGTGCGCGCTTGACTGGCCCGGCGTCGCGCGCTGAACTCATTCCCAGGCCATTCGACGCACCGGGTCTTTAGTTTCATCACTCACCAAAGGCTGGTGGAGAATAAAAAGTGCCCTGGTTGAGAACAGTCTCGACTTAATTTGCACCCACGATCTCGAGGGCCGTCTGCTCTCGATGAACGAGGAGCCTGCGCGGATACTGGGCTACACGCGGGAGGAACTCATTGGCCGCCGCATCGTCGACGAACTCGCCCCGGAATATCGCGACCAATACAACGACTACATCGCCAGGCTCTTGCGAGACGGTCGCGCCTCCGGACTGCTCGCCGTGCAGACCAAAAGCGGCGAGCGGCGCATCTGGGAATATGACAACACGCTGGGCACCGATGGCCTGCCGTTTGAAACTGTGAGCGGCATGGCCCGCGATGTCACCGAGCGCGTCCGCACGGAACGCAGTTCGCGTAAAGCGGACGCGCGCATGCAAGCCCTGCTGACTTCCATCGACGACATCGTATTCGAATTCGACTCCGACGGCACCTGCCTGAATGCGTGGACTGCCAACGAAGATTTGCTGATCTGCCCGCGCGAGGAACTGCTGGGAAAGCGCGTCGGCGATGTTCTCGGCGAGGAATTGTTTGGCCAATTCCGCGAAACCTTCCGGCGCGTCACCGAAACGGGAAGACCCGAGGAAATCGAGTACCCACTCGATGTCCGCGCCGGCAAGCGATGGTTCGTCGGCCGCATCGGTCCGATCCCTTCGTCGCGCGGACAAGCGCGGTCGTTCTGCATGCTGGTGCGCGACATTACCGAAACCAAACACGCAGAGGAGGAGCTGCAGCGGAAAGAAGCGACGATCCGCGCGCTGTTCTCCATCAGCGCCAAAGCCCTGAACGCCACTCTCGACGTTGACGCCGTTCTCGATACCCTGGTCATCGAAACGAAGGACCTGGTCGGAGTTCGCTCGTGCCTTGCCGCCCTGCGCACACCGAATGGATTCGCAGCTCAAGAGATCTACCGGGACGCCCATCGGGAGCCGTTCGAGCATTCCTGGCCCGCGAATGCCGGCTGCCCGGCTTGGATGATGAAACACAAGCGGCCCTACGTCACCAACCATGCGGCGCGCGATCCACTGCTCATCCAGCGATTTCGAGAGATGCTGGGTGCGCGAACCGCGGCGTACGTGCCGTTGTTCGATTCGACCGGTATGATGATCGCGTTCATTGCCCTCTACGACAAACGCGACGGCTCGGATTTCAACGACGACGACCTCTCGAAGGCGGTTGCCGTCGGCCTGATTGCTTCGATCGCGTTTCAAAACGCGCTGGCGTACCGCAAAATTCAGCTCGCAGAAGAACATTTGCGCCATCTTTCCACTCAGCTCCTGCAGTCCCAGGATGAAGAGCGCCGCCGTACCGCGCAATTCCTCCATGAAACCACGGGGCAGAGTCTTCTCCTCCTGAAAATGAATCTGGCGCGCGCCGCCCGCGAATCCCATCCCAATGACGCTCCTCTCCAGGATTTGCTCAACGACAGCCTCGATCTCGTTGAAAGTTCGATGCAGGAAATCCGTACGCTTTCCTATGTGCTCCACCCTCCCGTGCTCGACGAGGCTGGCCTCGCTTCGGCGCTGCGCTGGTACGCCAAGGGATTCTCAGAGCGAAGCGGCATTTACGTGCACGTCGAGGTCGCCGATGATTTCGGCCGGTTGCCCAGCGAGGTTGAAATTACCCTATTCCGCATCGTGCAGGAAGCGCTCACCAACGTCCACCGCCACTCCGGAAGCATCAGTGCGACCATCCGCATGGAGCGCCAGAGCTCTCTCGTGATTCTCGAGGTGCGCGATTACGGCAAAGGCCTGGCTGCAAAATCGGCGGCGGAGGCGGGCGGCAATGCTTCCTTGGGAGTCGGAATCGCGGGGATGCGCGAGCGCGTAAAGCAGCTCGGTGGCGTTTTCTCGATCTCCTCGATTGGAGACGCGGGGATGACCGTGCGCGCTACTTTGCCTCTTCCGGCGGCGGAGAAATCCATTTCTGCTACGGCGGGTGGTTCGTAATCGTTGGGGCGAATCTCGCCACGGAGCGCCCCGGCCATCGCGTTTGGGATTTCTTGGTGACGAAGGATACTTTCGGGGAAGAAGGGAGAGAAACATGACTCGATCAACGCAAGCGCAAGCCGCCACGTCCGTGCCTTTCCTTTTTCCGCAACGCGTCGTTCGAATGCCGCGACGTCGCTCGCGCTCGAGACCTCAGCGGCGTTCGGGCTCCACTCTTCCATTTGAGTACACGCCCTCGTCCGAGCCCGTCCGCATTCTTCTCGCGGACGATCATCCGGTGGTGCGCCGCGGGCTGCGTTCGCTTCTCGAGGCCGATCCTTCGTTGCGTGTGGTCGGCGAAGCCTCGGACGGCGCCGAAACCATCGAGCAAGCGAAGAAATTGAAGCCGGACATCGTCGTGCTCGATATCTCGATGCCCGAACACAACGGCCTCGATGTGACGCGCCTGCTGCGCCGCGAAATGCCCGAAGTCCGAGTCTTGATTCTGACCATGCACTTCGCTGAAGAAGTGGCGCGCGAGTGCCTCCGCGCCGGCGCGCGGGCTTACGTGCTCAAATCCGACGCCGACACGGATTTGCTCGCCGCCGTCCGCGCCGTTCGCGATGAGCGGCCGTTCTTCACGCCGCAAATTGCCAACATGTATTACAACGGGTACATGGATTCGGCAAATCCGAAAGGGCCGCTGGGTTCGGACGGCGAAATTCCGCTCGACCGTTTGACCCCGCGCGAAAAGGAAGTCGCGAAAATGCTGTGCGAGGGCATGAGCAATAAAGAAGTCGCGTCCTCCGTGGGCATCAGCACCCGCACCGTCGAGTCGCATCGCAACAACATCATGCGCAAGCTGAATTTAGCGGCCTTCAGCGAATTGGTGCGCTACGCGATTCGCCACGGCGTCGTCGCACCTTGAGGCGTTTTGAAGCGCCCTGACGCGGCAGCGCGGAAAGGCTCGACCTCGGATGCACTCATAGTGAGCATCGGGCGGCCGGGGCGTCCCCTCGCAGGACCGACCGAGTGGCGCCCTTACCGAAATACCTGGGCAATTAGGCGTTTACAGAGACGCCATTCGAACCCGACGGTGACGAGGTCTGTGTCTGCGTTCCGCTATTTTCACTGAATTGCTGGAAGTCCTGTTGCAACGCGCTGTATGCCTGCTGAGCGGTCGAGAGATTGCCGGATTGTAGCGCCTGGCCCAGTTGATTCATCAACTGGCTTACACCATTCGCTCCGCTCCCATTCCTGCCGCCACCGTGATGGTGATGGCGGTGCCCTTGCGGCAATGCATTTTGAAAGTCGGATTGAATCGTCGAGTAGTCCTGCTGGGCAGCCGACAGGTTCCCCGACTGCAGAGCCTGCGAAAGCTGGCTGAACGCCTGGGCGATCGGATCGTTGCTTTGAGAGGCTGAAGCCGAATTGCTCTGCGGCCCATACTGCTGAAGGGTTACAAAATCCGACTGTGCCGCAGAGAGATTCCCCGACTGCAGATCTTCGCCGAGCTGTTGGAATTCTTGCTGAAACTGCTGCATTTGGCTCTGGACGCTCTGGGCGTTGGATCCAAAAAAATTGCTGCTGGAAATTCCCGACACGGACATCGCTGCCTCCTCTAAATCCAAGCGGAACTCTTGCTCCTGGAGTCCTATCGGCACTTTCCCGACGGACTGTAGAGCCCGCTTCGTCTCATTGAGGACGGCAGGTCTTCTGCCAAACGGGCCTGCCTAAGGAAAGAGTCAACCACACACAATCGCCAAGACTTAGCCGATCGCTGCGGCGGACACTCCGTTCACGCAAGAGCGACTCGGCAAAATCTTCCGCCACCGACTAGGCAAAGCTTGACCGTTCCCTTTATCGCCGTAGGGAAGTCAAATACTTCTTCCTCGGCGCTTGTCGCAGCTCCGCATCGCGCCGCAAGTTGCGTCGCAACACCGTCCTTGCAAGGAGGAAAGAGCCCTGAACAGGCTCGGAGTGGCTGCAGAACGAGGGAACTGACGCGGGCGCGGCTTGCAACTAAGCTCAAAAAAATCGGGCGGCCCATCTTCGGGTCGCCCGGTCTTTTATCGCTGGGTTTTTATTTCGGCCTCAGAAGATCACCTTCAGGCCGAAGTAGATGGTCCGGCTCCCACCGTTCTCCAAATAGGGAGTTCCGAAGCCCACGCCTTGTGCCAGCAACCCTGCATCTTCGATGTTTGCGTCAACACCGTTCGGTGTGGCTCCGAAGTTGGGGTGGTTGAAGACATTGAGCATCGTCATGTGCCACTGCAGCCATGCACGATCGTTGAATCGAATGTTCTTGTAGAGCGAAAAGTTGCCCGAGTTGGTAATAGCCTCAGTGCCGATATTCCGGCCCACTGTGCCAAACGGAGTTCCGAAAATAGAATCGGACACGATTCCATTGCCAATGTATCGCACCGAACTCTTGGTAGTAGGCGTAACGGCTCCGGTCGCATTGAGTGCGTTCAGCGAGATAAGTTCGGTCGGGCTCGCCGCGCAGACCGGAATGGTCGATGATGCGCCGAACTCGAGTTGCTCCCCGCATTCATCCCCAGCGTACACACCGACCGTGTTCGCCGGCGCCGATGGGTTGCCCACGAACGGGCGAGCGAAGTCGTACAGCCCGACGATGTTGGAGTTGAACGCGTAATCGTTCGGAGGATTTTCTCCGTAGGCGAAGTAGCTGAGGCTCTGCAAGTAAAATTGAATTGGCGTATATCCCTGTCCGGACGTGAGGGCATAGTTGCCGGCCACGGCCCATCCACCGAAGACATGGCCGAGGAAACCGTGCTGGTTCCGGAACATCGGAAGATGCTCGTCGAAGCTGACGGTCCAGCTTTGTGGAAAGTTCAGTCCCGATAAGCCATGCTCGCCGCCCTCGTAGTTAAACGGATTCTGCGCGAAAGCCAGGCTGCTGCCGCCGCCCACAGTCGTCATGAACGCCGACGAGGCATTGTCGGTCGTCTTGCTCCACGTGTACGCGGTCCTCATCGTGAGTTGTCTCCACAGGTTCGTAGCGCGCAACTCCGTCTGAAGAGCGTTGTAATCGGAATACCCATAGTTGCCGATCTGCGCGACGATCCCCTGATTGCAATTCACACGCCCCGCGGCGGCGGCTATCGCGGGGGTAGCGCAGCCCGTCACACCCGACGGAATATCGCTCGGATATAGCGCAGAAATTCCATCCACCTCCGGGTTTTCGTTGATCGACTGAAACAGATTCGTCGCATGGTTGCCCACATACCGCGCCTCGACTGCCAAATTCGTGCTGATCTCCCTTTGAATACCGAGGCTCCAGCTCTGTACGTGATCCGGGCCAAAGTTGGGAGTCAGAGCGAATTGCGCGAAGTTGCGCGGATCGAAAACTCCCGGAGTCAGATAGCTGGCAAGGTTGCTTCGGACGTTCGCCCCCGTCGGATTGGCAATCAGAGCCGGACCGGGATTGATGGTTTGCGAAAACGATAGAGGGGCGAAGTACGGGAACAAAATGTAGATATTGTAGAAAGGCGGATCAAACGCTCTGCGGTAGCCGCCGCGGATGACCGTCTTGTCGTGACCGAATACGCCCTCCCAGAAATGGGGCGTGTAGGCAAATCCAATATTCGGACCGAAGAGGTTCTTGATCGAGGGAAGCGACGGCAGTTCCGTCACGGACGTCGGCAGGCTTGGATTCCAAAACGGAGCCGAGCCGGTTTGGTCCTTGACACTTTGTTCGTGAATCAAATTGAAAGGCTGGCCGTAGAAAGACCACGTCAAGCCGAGATTCACCGTCAGGTTGTCCTTGACTTTCCAGTCGTCGCCAACGTAGAGGAACGTGTCGTGTTCGAGAAAGTTCAGGTTCGGATTTCCGTTGGTGATGGCGTCATAGGCCGGAGTATTCGTGCCTATGCCACCCCAGTCGGAGAATGTGTAAACGCCGTTGTAATTCGGCAGGAACACGTTCGGTGAATACTGTCGGGTGAAGCTGCCGCCCGCCTTGATCTGATGTTTCCCGATTGTGATGCTGTAGTTGTCTTGATATTGATAGGTGTTGACGATGCGGCCCTGTGGAAAACCGCTCTGCACGCCGAAGCCGAGCAGGCTTGTATTCTCGAAAGTGATGGACGCCACCGCGTCACCGATGTTTCCCTGACTCGGCACAGTACCGAGTGTGTTGCCGCCGAATTCCACATTTTCACGGCCCCAACTTGCGCGAAACTGGTTAAAAGCCCGCGCTGAAAACGTGTGCGTCCAGTCGACTAGCAGCAATTGCGAAAGCGATGGAACATTGATCGGGTATCCCGCCGCCCCGGCGCCTTCATCGACGTTGAAGTAGGTGGACTTCTGGTAGATGTATCGGCCGAACAAACGATCGGAGTTGCTGATTACCAGGTCCATCTTGTACGTCCAATCGTATTCGCGGTAGCTGGTGTTCAAGAGTCTTTCGACGCCACCCAGTTCCACGTTGCAGCCGGTTCCGCCATCATTCGGCACGGTTGCCCCGGCATAATCGACTACCTGCGTGGTTCCGGGAAGGACTTGAGGGCTGCCGCCGCCGATCGCGTAAGGGCCATACGCCTGAAGCGCGGTGACCGCCGCGCTTGTCGGGTAGCAGCCTGCCAGCTCCCCGACTCCCGTTGGAGTCGGCGTCAAGGCGCCCGTTGCCTCGTTGGATACAGACGGCGACACCTGCACATCGAATCCGCCAAACACGAAAACGTGGTCCTTCCAGAGAGGCCCGCCGATGGTCGTGCTCGGCGAGTTGTAGTTCGAGTGCGGAACTTTCGTCAGGCCCTCGAAATATTTCTGCTGGTTCGTGAGCGTATCGAGAACCGAGTTCGTTTCAACGTCCGATATCGTTCCATGCCAAGTGTTGGTTCCGGACTTCGTGAGTTCATTGATGACTGACCCGGCGTTTCGGCCGTATTCCGCACCAAAATTGTTGGTAACGATCTGATATTCGCTGACCCAGTCGGCGTTCTCTAGGAACAGCGCCGGGCCGCCAATCGAGTTGTCGTTGTTGTTCTGACCGTCCACTTGCTCATCGTTGTTCTCTCCGCGAAGTCCGTTGACACTCAGGCCGGGGCCGTTGGTGTTCGAAAACTGGAGATCACGAGTGCTGACCACGCCGGGAACCTGCAGTGCCAAATAGTCCAGCCCTTCGTTCTCGGACACACCCGCGAAACCCAGAACGTCCTGATCGGTAAAGGTGTTCGTGATTTGCGACGTACTTGCCTCAATCAATGGCGGAGCCGCCGTAACCTCAACGGTCGCGGTCGCGGAGCCGATCTCGAGCTTGATGCCGCCGAGGTTGTTGTCCGCGTTGACCACAACCAGCGCGTGGCCAATTTCCTCCTTGCGGAATCCCGCCTTCAATACCTGAACGTTGTATTCTCCGACCGGCAGGAACGAAAACTTGAAGAACCCCGATTCATCCGTTTGCGCAGTGGCGGTCGCGTGAGTCGCGATGTGGGTCGCCTCGACCGTAGCTCCCGGTACTGCAGCCCCGGTTGGATCAATCACGGTTCCGGATAGGGAGCCCGAAGTCAACTGTGCCCGTGAAGGTGTGGCCAGGGCGAGTAGCGCGAAAACAAGCGCGAGGTACGGAACGATTGCGGTAATTCGC
>CAVYVI010000001.1:0-169897 GCA_963771905.1 uncultured Acidobacteriota bacterium | reverse complement strand
GAGTGTGGAGCGGCCGATTCTGGGAGCGCACCGCGCCACGCACGTACCCCGGAGGATGGTGTGCGACGGTGCGCGTCGTAGGGGACCAGCTCGTAGTCGCATTCATGGAAAAGCTCGCCCCGGTTCCACGGTCAACAGAAGAGCAGAGTCGTACGGTGTCAGCCTGGGGCGAAGAAAGTCAGGCGAATCTTGCACGGCTGCGGGCCGGAATCGTAGGTGCGGGCAGCGTCGGCGGGATGATCGCCGAGTCCCTGGCCCGAACCGGGTTCGAAGATATAGTGCTCATCGATTTTGACCGGGTTAAGAAACATAATCTTGATAAGGTGCAACTATGCGACGCGGGATGATATAGGGCGCTTCAAGGTGGATGTGCTGGCAGATCATCTGCGAACCAGAGCGACCGCCGAGACGTTCAATGTATCAACGGTAGCGACGGCCGTATACGAAGAAGAGGGTTACCGTGCAGCTTTGGAGTGTGACTTGTTGTTCTCGTGCGTCGATAGGCCTTGGGGCCGGTATGTGCTGAATTTAATCGCGTACAGTCACCTCATTCCGGTGATTGATGGCGGAATTCGCGCGCGCTGCAATCGGTTAGGGAAGCTCGTTGCTGCCGATTGGCGAGCCCACACTGCAACTATTGGACGACCTTGTCTGCAGTGCCTCGGGCAGTACGATCCCGGCCATGTACAGTTGGAGCGCGAAGGTTTGCTGGACGATCCTAGATACATCGATGGCCTGCCTGGGGATCACCCATTGAAGGCGCGTCAGAACGTATTTCGCGTTCTCGATGTCCTGTGCGTCCCTCCAGACTCTGCAAATGCTCGCGCTAGTGCTCGCGCCCCTCGACCAACCGAATCCTGGTGGCCAGCTCTATCATTTTGTTGGCGGTTTCATGGAGGAGCCCCAGTTTGGTAGTTGTCACTCCGAATGTTTGTTTCCCTCGGTCGTTGCTCTTGGGGATGCGAGCGGAATCCCGGCCACGGGCAAGCGTCCTCCGAATGCCGATTATACCTAGGGGCTCGGGAGCGTTCTCCTGATCTCCAGTGCGATGGTCGGCCTTGGTCATACCTTAAGTTGGGAACAATGTGGGAACAATAACCGCCGGGCGCAAAGCTCATTCTATTCAATGCTGCGGCAAAAACAGTCTACCAACTAGATGACCAAAAGAAGCCAGAGCAGTTTGCCGGTGCGAAAGTTGTTGTGACCGGCACTCTCGATAACTCGACAAAGACTATTCACGTTACAGGGATCAAATCTGCGTCCTAACCCGTTCGCATGATATTTCCTCGTCGGCGATGAAGGCTCACGAATCCGGTTGTCATCCGTGCCGCTGAAGATTAACGCACCAGAACCGGATCAATGGGCTTATCTGCCCCCTTTTGCCCCCTCGTGAATTTGTTAAATCCCGACCAATCAGGAAGATGGTTGGTAGGGGCGGTGGGGATCGAACCCACGACCGTAATTCTCTAAACGCCTTGTCGCAAAGGGATTAGGTCTTCACCGCTCCCCGGAAGTATTGATTAAACCGGGTCAATCAATACTTTTCAGCGAGTTTTCGCTTTAAGGAGCGGAATTCCAATATTGAATGGCGTCAAGAATTGCCTGGCCTTCCTCGGGAATCACCACAATGGGATCAAGCGATCTCTCAAATAGCAGTTGTCCTCCATAATCCATGCGGCAACTTGCTTCTCTTATGACCGCCGCGTCATCAACCCAATAGTCGTGCACGGGGTCGCGCCCCGGCTGCAATATAGTCACATACCACCAGCCGGGACCACTCGGTCCAGCATATTGAAGCCCGAGTACAATATAGCCGCCGAAGGTGCCTTTCCTGCGTTGGATTTTCTTCAAAGGTGTTCCTTGCATCTCACCTCTCCTAAAAACTTGATGCTTTCCCACCGCACAGAGCTACGGCGTGTTTGAACGCCTTGGTAAAACGGTCAGCATATGGATAGGGGAGTTCAAACGTCAACGAATCAGAAGTGAATATTTGTGGCGTTGGAAGGAGATCCCTAACATTTGAAATGAGTTTTGCGTTGTCCCTTGTCGTGGCGAAGAAAATCACATAGGGTCCTATGGTGTCGGCGGGCTTGCCGTCTTTTGTTGGTTTGCCGGACTGAATCGTAGTCGGATCAATGTCCTTGAAATTGAACTTTTCAACCACTTTGAAAGTCGGCTTCGTGATGATGCCATAGCTGTAATTTGCAAGTAGCCCGGTTTGATATTGAAAACTGACTTCACAAGATTTCGCATCCTGGCAGCGTCACTTCACGTTTTTCAGTGGACCCATCTTTTTGGCTCATGTACAGACTTCCAGCGCCAGAATCAAGTGTGTTCTGCATCCACGCCAACGTATCCTTCAGACTGACGCTGTCCTGAGCGAGTGTGGAAGATGCTGGTGTGCCAATGAAGAGGAGTAGTAGCAAGCTAACCGGAGCCTTCATTTTAGCGTCCTTCCGGCTGGACTCTTCTTTCGTATACGCCAGCGTTGTATCTCCCAGACTCCAAGAACCGTCACAACCAGTATGGGCGTTAACGTGCCAGCGGCTCCCGGTGAACGAAGAGCGATAAGAGATATGACCAGAATGCAACCAACAACCGTTGCCGCCAGTACAATTTTCTCAAATTTGTCCGGCCTAACGCCGCCCGCTTTCTTGTAAGCGCGGTCCTTCATCGCGGCCCAAAGGCATAGCCCCAACAAAACGAGCATACCCACATTCGGCGCTGGGGCAGGTTGAGGCGTTTGCATGACGCGGATTCTACCACGTTAGGATTCGTGGTCGTGGTACACCAGCGGGCGGAGGTGGCCTATAGCAACCAGCATTATTGTCGCATCGGTTACAGCTTTTTGGGGTCTTATCGTGTGGCGGGTGGCAGGCCTTTTGCTCGCAGGAATTTCGGGGTGGCCCATCCTTTGCGGAGCAAAGGGTGGGATGGTTGAAGGGAAGATTGGTAGGGGCGGTGGGGGCCGCTACTACAAATTGCCTCAAAACTTTGCCAGGGTTTTACCGGGCTTTTCTCAGTCGGGTTGCGGACAAAATTCGTAACCCGTGGCCGTAAGATAGCGCGTCGGGGAGAGAAGTAAACAGGAAACTTTATTGGCACGTCATTCCCAAGGTTCGTCTGAGGACTTGAAATCTTTGAGCAGGTACGCCTTTAAGACGCTCGCAGCGGTGACAGTGTAGTTTTGGCCCTTCGCATCCATATTAGGTCCAAAGTCGGTATTGAGGGTGTCAACCAGCTTGGCCCTCTCTTCCTTCGTAATAATCAGGTGGCTGGTGTGACCTTTGGAGTCAGCCTTTAGGTCTATTAAAGTCGCAAAGATGCCAGGAGAGACTTGAAACAGCGACTGGTCAATATAATCCAACCGCGCCCTTAGCGTCCGGCCCGTTTAGTTGCTCGCAGGCGTGGGCTTGTCCAGAATGCCCAACACCTTGTATGTTTCCGATTGTGTCTTCTTGCCGTCAAGACTCACTACCCATTCCAATTTCGCATTGCCACCGTGAAAGTCAGCTTGAACATTGTCCACTATGGGCTGCCGGCAACTCCTGTGGTTACCCGCCGCACCTGCGAAGTGTTCTGCGAATTTGATGTCGCAATTCACAACGGCAATGCGACCGTCGGGCAACAACAGCGAAATCGTCGCGCCGCGCACACTGAATGACCCGTGCTGCGCAGGCGTGATGGTCGTGTTGGTTGTGCTTGTCCCGGAACAGTTGACGTTCGTTTCGTCTCCGTTGCAATTTGCATTGGCATTTGTGTTTGAGTAGGAATGCCCAGGCACGAAGTAGGTGTAGTTGCTGTCGTGCTCCTGGCGATCAATTATCTTCACTGCGAGTTTCTGCGCTGACGCAGGAACAGCGCACACGAGAATCAAGCCGAAAATTGCGAACTTCATTTTCGTCTCCTCTATGGCTTCGTACAGGTGCCGTCACTATATTGCCAACAACTGACCCCGCCGTGATGGGAACACGCGCCGCTGCCTGTTGCTTTGCTGCTCGTGCCGTCTTTACACGTCGCGCCGATCCTGTGACGAGTGGTGGTCTGTGCTTGCGCTCCACCAAACATCATTACGCTCGCCAATATGGTTGTGAATAGGAGCTTCCAGGCTGTCTTTTTCATCGGGGGCTGGTCCTCCGTGGGCGGATTCTATCACGTTAGTGTGCCCGGTCGGAGTTCAGCGCGACGTACCGGCCATGCCGGAAGAATCCGTCGCGTCAGCCGTTTGCAAATGGCGTAAAAAAGGGAAATCGGCTATCTTTGGGCCATTCTTAGTCGTATTGGGATCACGATATGAATGAGTTGTTCAATAAACTGTCCTCGTACAACATATTCAATTACCTGCTGCCAGGCATCCTCTTCGCGATCTTCGCGGGGGAGATTATTCACCATCCCCTCGTCCAGCGAGACATTCTCACGGGGGCGTTTTTGTACTACTTCCTGGGCCTTGTGGTGAGCAGGTTCGGTTCGCTGACAATTGAACCGATCCTCAAATGGCTCCGCTTCGTGAAGTTCGCAGACTACAAAGATTTCGTTCTGGTGTCTCAGAAAGATCCGAAACTTGATGTGCTTTCGGAAGTCAACAACACCTACCGAACATTGGCAGCTCTGTTCAGTCTTCTGTTGCTGCTCAAGCTGTACATGAAACTTGAAGCCAGATTCCCCGGTCTCAAAGATTGGGACATCACGATCATGGCGGGTCTGCTGTTGATCATGTTCCTGTTTTCGTATCGGAAGCAAACGGCCTACATAACCAAGAGGATTAAGGCACAGGTGTAAAAGGCATGAGCATGGAAGGTGGGCATTGAATGATGTCATTGAACATTCACTTTCTGGATGTTGGTCATGGCGACTGTACGATAGTTGACTTTCCCGAGCACTTCACAGTCATTGACATCAACAACTGCCGAACACTCGCGAAAGAAAGCGAGTCAGAACTCAAGAATAAATTCAAACCACCCGCCCCAAATCCGTTTCTGGCCGGGTTATCTGCGCTTGGCTCCCCGGCGAGCCAGCGCCCCAGCTTGCCGCCCGCTCCAAATCCGTTGTTGGCTGGGCTATCTGCCCTTGGTAGTCCGCCACCACCGTCGCCAAATTATTTCCGCATCCTCGCGGAACAAGCGGAGTCGGAAAGAAAGCTCCAAGAAGCAAAAGACAAGCTCACTAATCCGATTGATTACCTTAAAGCCCGTTTCCCGGGGCGCTCAATTTTCCGATACATTCAAAGCCATCCTGATATGGACCATATGGCTGGTATCCACAGGCTTCTTGAAGAAGGCATCGGAATCGCAAATTTCTGGGACACGCATCATTGCATCGAAAAGGATTTGGACGCACTGCGAACAGGTCAAGTGAACCACGATATTCAGGACTGGCATACGTATTTGACACTGCGCAGGAGCACGGGTACTAATCCAACTGTGCTGCGCCTGAAGGCTGGTGACACAAATAACTTCTGGACGACGGACGGCATAGAAATTTGGGCACCCTTCGATCATAAGTATTACAACGATCCCAACTCTGACCCAAATGCGTTAAGTTATGTGCTGCTGATCCGAGTAGGAGCATGCAACATTCTTCTTGGCGGCGACGCGACAGAGGCAACCTGGAAGGAAATTTACGAGAGGCGCAAAGGGCAATTCCCTAAAATTCATCTCTTAAAGGCCTCCCACCATGGTCGCAAAAGTGGCTATCACATGGAATCGGTGAAGGCCATGAATCCCGACGTCACAATATTGTCGGTGGGCGAACTGAAGTCCAAGGATGATGCGTCCGGGAGCTACGAACGTTTCTCAAACAAAGGGTGCCATTCAACGCTGGATCACGGAGATATAAGGGCAACTTGCTGGGAGGACAGCGAAGTGTGGTTGTATGACCGAGACGACAATCTATTTCTTCAATCCTTTAAGTGAACGTGCCACGCCTTTGAACTTCAGTACCCAGCGAAAAGCCACCGTCGTACTATTTGTCCCGCGTTCTCTCTGAGTATAGTAGCGCCCAGCCCAATAGGAGGGGCGCTACGATGGCGAAGAAAAAGACCCGCAAGGTTGTTGATGTCAAGCGGGCTGCGCTCGCCTGAGTGAGTCGGCGTGCAACGACTATTGTGTCACGCAGCCAATGTGGATGCGACTGTGCACCAACTGTGCAAGAATCCAACGTTTTCAGTGCATTGGGGATAGCTCTATCCCCTGTCCTACGTGTGGTGTGGCTGCCGGAAAGCGTTGTGTCATGCAGTCAGGTGGCTTGCGCCGCGAACCGCATTTAGCCCGGAAGCATTCAGCGGTCGAGGCCGTCGAAAAGAAATCCCATAAACGTTAAGCCCATCGAATGCAGGGATTCAAAATTTGTGTCTTTGCGGCGCTCCTGATTTATCAAAATAGATCCCGGTCCTCCGAGCACCGCATAACGGCATCCGTGTTTACCTTCTAGGAGGGGGTCGGGCGTACTGCTGTAATCCAGCGTAAGCGGCAGCACCTGGTTCCCAAGTGCCTGTTAAGTGCCCAGAATATTCGGTGTTGAGAGGTTTCTAGTGCCGAGCAGAAGGGCCAAGTCGTTTGAATCCGGCAGAGCCGGTTAGTTGTTAGAGCGTTATGAGCCCGACGAGCTACCAGGCTGCTCCACCCCGCGAATGCATGATAGCGGAAGCAGGAGGCAGCGTCAAATCGATGGGCCGTCGATGCAAGCCGTGAGCATCAAATTGGCGCGCGTGTGACCGCAGGGAATGGGCACGGTGCTGCGTAATCGCTCCCGATTCGTGCCGCAAAAGAGTGCATATATTTTCCCCAACGCTCGCAGGGGTTGTCGTCGGGTGTCGCTCGAGCAGGTTCTAGTAATGACATTACGTATGGCACTTAGGACGAAAATTCACTTTGGCGACGTTCCGAAAAAAGGAATGGTGCTTCTCGCCCGGCCGCGGGGATATCGCTCAAAATCAGTTTCTTAGGGGGGCTTTTTTGTGTATGCTGCTGCCGGGGGAATGCAGGTCACCACGTCGTTTTCCCACCCTCGCGGCGCTGGCGACGTTTAATACCTTCACTGTCTCTTGGCACGAGAGGTGCAAGGTATTGCCAGTAGAAGCAGACCTCGAGACCTCTCAAGGCTTGGGAGCCTCGTTGGCGATTTGACACCATGGGCCAGATCCACACACCTCGAAACCGAAGACTTCCCCACAACTCACCGCGAGCGGTGCGCGAGTTTTCGCGGCTTCTCAGTTGGATCGAGAGGTCCGGCGTCACTCTGCTTTGCGTGGGAATTTTCGGGGGGTTGATCGTTGCGAGTACGGTGCGCGGACACCAGGATCTCGTGCGCGAGCCCGGCGATGCGTACTCTGCGGCAATGCACGTGCAACCCGGGACCCGTCCGGCGCGCGCTTCCGACAGCCTCCGCTATTCGTTCCAATATTCGGTGATCCCCGGGGGTATCCGTTCGGCCGACGAGCTGCGCGAGGCGATTCTGGCAGATCCGGTGGTGGCGCAACACTATTCGGACTTCACGTACGACCAGGTGAAATTCATCACCCTGGATCGAGACACACCGTTCTACGTCTCCTACCGTCTCCGTTCGGGCGTCTACTGGACGACAGAGCGCTTGATGATCCATCGCGGAGAGCGGATCATGACGGACGGCGCGAATTTGGCGCGAAGCCGCTGCGGAAATCGCCTGTCGGCAGTTCCGCTGCTGCCGATTACCAGGCTCGAGCCGGCGGCTGAGGAAATGGACGTCGCGGCGGTGGTGCGTCCACCGAAGGGTTCGCTCGAAACCGTAAGGTTGAGCCATCGCCCGTTTGGGTTCATCCCGATCGTGCCGATTTTCTTCCTGCCGAGCGGCGGCTCGGGATTCCCTCCGATTCTTGCGTTCGCCGCGAACCCGGCGCCGAACGTCTGGATCCTGCTGGCCATGTGCACCGCGTTGCTTGCGCTCCGCTGGGGCATGCGGCGGCGCATCGCGTGCGCGCACTCTAAGTAGCGCGCCTTGCGAGCCAGCACCGACCCGACGCGAAACACGCCGAGAACTGCTGCAACCTCTGGGACCAATCACCGCAAGTCCTCGATCCGCCGGGGTATTTTCTATCCGTACAATTCCGTATTCCGGAAGTACGCAGATAATAGACCGGAAACATCCGGCGAGAATTGTTGCCAAGAGGACTCGCCGAGGCCAAAAGCGCTTGACAAAATTTTGGCGCGTATTATAAACGCGACAACGTGTCCATCATCTTCACTGTACGCGTGCCTGAGGGAGATTCTGGAATTCGAGGGGGGACAGTAACCATGAAAATGGGACGACTGTGGGGTGTGCTGTTTGTTCTGGCGACTTGCCTGGCAATCGGAATCGATGCACGAGCACAAACGGTCACGGCGGAATTATCGGGAGTCGTGACGGACAGCAGCGGAGGGGTTCTGCCGAAGGCGACGGTGACGGCGATAAATGCCGGGACGGGGTTGTCGCGGACCGTCCAGACATCGGATGCGGGGCGGTACGAGATCGCCGCGCTACCTGTCGGCGACTACAAAATTTCGGTTGATCACACCGGCTTCACGCGCGCCGAGAAAGTGCTGACGCTGCAAGTCGGAGAAACAGCGGCGCTGGATTTTACGCTCGCGGTCGGCACCGCACAGGAAAAAGTGGTGGTGACGGCAACCTCGGAAGTGACCGAGCCGACGCGTACGCAAGTCAGTTCGGTGATTACGGAAAATCAGATCAGCGACCTGCCGGTGAACGGCCGCGAGTTTATTGATTTTGCATTGCTGGCGCCGGGTGTACAGATCGGGAATACAACGTCAGGAAGCACGGACGTGATCGTCGAGCCGGTGACGAAACTTTCGTTCGCCGGGCAGAACATTCATTTTAACTTCATCGCGGTGGATGGCGCGGACGACATCTCGACAGCGTCCGGCATACAGCGAGGAACACCGCCGCAAGAGTCAGTGCAGGAATTCCGGGTGATCAACTCGGATTACACGACGGAATTCGGCCGCGCGGTGGCGGGGATCGTGAACATCATCACCAAGAGCGGAACGAACGAATTCCATGGAACGCTGTACGAATATTTCCGAAACAATGTGCTGGATGCCAAGAGCATTCTGTCCGCACCCGGGTTCAACATCCTGCGTCAAAATCAATACGGGGCGTCCATAGGCGGCCCAATTCAAAAGGACAAGACGTTTTTCTTCGCGAATTACGAAGGGCAACGCCGGGGCGAATCGCCGACGTATAACTCGGCGGTGCTGGACAATATTGATGCGATCAACACGGTGAAGACGACGGTCTTCGATTTGCCCGCGGAAAATCTGCACGTACTGCGAACGGCGAACACCGACGACGGATTCGTGCGGCTCGACCGAACGATCAACGATAAGAATTATCTTTTCGTCCGCTACATCATCAACGATGACCGCCTGACGAATCAATCGCCGTTGAACAACGGATTCGACCTTCCGTCCGCGTTTAAAAATAATTACATTACGGATCAGACGTTGGCCGGCGGCCTGACGACGACATTTTCGTCCGCGTGGGCGAACGAGTTTCGGGCCCAATATGCGGACCGCACATTTGATTTTCCGGTGGTCTCGACGCAGCCGCACCTCGAGGTGTCCAACGTATTTGCGGTGGGAGTGAACCGGGGTAATCCGGACATATATAACGAAAAACGGTTTGAGGTTGTGGATAACATGACGCGTTACTGGGCGAACCACACTCTTAGTTTCGGCGGAAACTTTGACTGGGTTCGCACGTACGAATCCTTTCCGTTGTTCTATCCGTTTGAAGCGGATTTCGCCAATCTGCCCGCGTTTCTCGGGACCGACGGCGCCGCCGGCTGTCCCACCGGAGTATCGTGCCCAGATCCCTTCGTGATTTTCTTCGAGCGATTCAGCACGACGACGACTCCGGAGTTCAACGAGACGTCGATCCAGGGAGGGACGGCTGTTTACCAGGGTGGGGCGATCTCGCAGGCGATCCGAAACCAGGCATCGGGAACGCTCGATCACACCTACGATGGATTCTACGCCATGGACAAGTGGCGGGCCACCAAGAGGCTGACGTTAAATATCGGAGTCCGCTGGGAATTCGAAACGTGGCCGTCAGGCGTGTTGAATACACGGTATAAGGACTTCGATCCAAGGGTAGGTGTGGCATACAACCTCGGGACGTCCAAGAACGTTGTCGTTCGCGCAGGTTTTGGCCTTTTCCACGGGATCCTTCCCTCTCCTTTGCTGATGTGCCAGGAACCGTCGTGCGGAGGCCTCTCGCAATACCCAGGCCGCCCGAACGAGGACACACTCAACGCAAAGACGGGGCTGTTTAGCTTCGCGAGCTCTCCAGCGATCAACTATTTGGGCCTGAATGCCTTGCTGACTGCCGGGACCTATCCGAACGGCACACCGGAAAGTTTCTGCCCGGACGGCACGCTGGCTTCGTGCGGCTTCCTGCAGGATGCGACGATCGTGCGCTTCGATCAAAACAGCAAGACTCCCTATGGGCTGCAGGCGACCTTGGCGGTGGAATTTCAGCCATTCAAGGATACCGACGTGAGTGTTTCAGGCATCCATCTGCGCGGGGTACATCTCGGAAGCTTTGACAATGTGAACCAACCCGATCCATCGGGCACGGTGCTGGTCCATGATTCCGGCGGAGCGAGCGGCTGCAAGAACGTTTATTTCGATTTTCCAGCCTCGGGCGTCGCTCCGACGGATTGCACGCCGTATCCTGCGGGGTTCGTGATTCCCAATGTGCCGCACGTAAACGCGATCCCGGGCTTCCGCGATGATCAGTACAGCGTGTTCTTTGAAGCGACTTCGCGGTGGGATTCCGTTTACGACGGTCTACTGGTCAATATGAGGAAGCGGCTAAGTCACAATTTCATGGCGGAGATCAGCTACACGTACGCGCATTCGATTGACGATGGGCCGAATCCGAGTTTCGTGCTGATTCCGCAGGACACCGGTAACCTCCGCGACGAACGAGCGAGTTCGGCGGACGACGTGCGGCATCGGTTCGTAGCGAATGGGACCGTTTCAGCACCCAAAGATTGGAATGTTATGCTGCGTGATTTTGCCTTCAGCACGATCCTTACACTGCAAACGCCACAGTACTTCACCAAATACGCGGGCTTCGATGTGAACGGTGACGTCTTCGGCAACAACGATCGCGTGGGACTTGAAGGGCGGAACACTTTCAAAGGCGACAAGCTGGCGACGCTGGACATTCGTCTGAGCCGCACGTTTCCCCTGAGAGAACGGCTAAACCTGCAGCTCATTGCCGAAGCGTTCAACGTGGCAAATACCGTGAACGTGCATTACTACAACACGAGCTACGGCGCGGCGGACTTCTGCACGACGGCTCCCGGCGCTCCGGGATGTGCGGGTGCGCTGGATACTGGCCTAGAGGGCTCTCCGAATCCATTGTATGGAACGCCGAGCGCTGTCTTCAACCCGCGCCAATTGCAATTCGCGGCGCGGCTGTCGTTCTGATCTCCGCAGGGAGGCTGGCTCGTTCGCGAGCCAGCCGCGTTTGTACTTCGGTTGTACCGAAGACGGTTTGGTTCTTCAGGGTCTATGCCGGTCACCACAGCGGAATTTCGCAAGGCGCTTGGGCAATACGTAACGGGAGTCACGGTGGTGACCGTGACGCGCGAGCCCGGGCGCATTCATGGGATGACGGCGAATTCGTTTACGTCAGTGTCGCTCGAACCAATGCAGGTTCTGGTGTGCGTCGATCGGCGAGCCAGGACGCATCCGCTGGTATTGGCACACAGGTTTTTCGGCATTAATATCCTGGCCGAGAACCAGGAAGCGCTGGCGCGCTATTTCACGGCGCCGGAGCAGGATGCGGAGACGGGCCAACGATTGGGCGTGCGGTTCCGCGCGAGCGACCGCGGCACGCCGCTTCTCGAAGGCAGCCTGGTGCAGATTGATTGCAGGCTCATTTCGGCCATTGAGGCAGGAGACCATTCGATCTTCGTCGGTGAAGTGCACAGCATGGAGATGCGGGTGGGACGCCCGCTCCTGTTTCACGCGGGCCAATACCAACGACTACCCCAGAACGAATAATTCGAGCGACGCGTGGCGCGGAATACTGCGTCGCCCCGCCGCGAAAGCGAAAGGAACAGGCCATGCGATTCGGAATTTATGCCGAGATCCAGACTCCGCCGGGAAAATCCCACTCGGAGATGATCTGGGAGATCATGCGCCAAATCCAGCATGCCGACAGCGTAGGATTCGACGTGTACTCGACGATTGACCATCATTTCTTTCAGAAGTTTTCGATCTCGGCGAATCCGCTGGCGATGTTTGCCGCGGCGGCGCAGCTGACGAAAAACATCCGGTTCCGCACAGCGCTGCACACTGTGCCGCTTGAGAATCCGATGCGGCTCGCGGGAGAAATTGCCGAAGTCGATATTTTGACGGGCGGACGGCTGGAGTGCGGACTGGGGCGCGGCCATGGCTGGCTCTACGGCCCATCGTGCATGCCGCTCGAAGAAAGCCGGCCGCGCTACGATGAAGGCATCGAGATTCTGATTCGGGCGTGGACGCAGGAGAAATTCTCATTCGACGGCGTATGTTACAAAGTGAAGGATGTGTCAGTAGTGCCGAAACCGGTGCAGAAGCCGCATCCGCCGCTATTCACGGGCGGAACGAGCGACATCACGTATCAAATGGCCGGCGAGCGGGGCTGGGGGATTTTTGTACCGCCGTTACTCCCATGGAAGGTTCTCGAACCGCCCTTGAATATTTACAAGAAGGCGTGCGCCGAGCACGGGCACGAGCCGAACATCGTTTATATCCGGCCGGTCTATATGGATGACGACGAGAAGCTGATTCGGAAGGAAGTGGAACAGGCGCTGTACAATTTTCTCGCGTTCAACGCTTCGCCGGTGGAATCGCTGCAGGATGAGACCAAGAAAGCGGAGCTGCGCGCCAAGGGCTATGGATTCTATGCGAGTGGCGCGCTGGAATCTTTGACGAAGCTGAGCTACGACGAAATCGTCGGGCAGGAGATCGCCTTTATCGGCACGCCGCAAAAAGTAATCCGGCAGATTCAAGCGTTACAGGAAAAGGGCGGTATCGCAGAACTGGCGATTGTCTCGAACTTCGGCGGTCTCGAGCATTGGAAGACGATCAAGACGCAGGAACTTTTCGCGAAACATGTGATGCCTGCATTCCGGCGGACGAAGACCACCGTGGCGTGATGCCGCGGGCGGTGCTCCGCGTGGTATTCCAGGGATTACGGTAATGGCTTCCCATCAAGACGCGACGAAGATTGGGGCCGAGTCCGCGCGCGGCGTGGCCGGCGGTTTTGCGGCATGCAGCGCGCGGCGGCTGCTGGTGACGGGCGGAATCGCGCTGATCCTTGTGGGCATGCTTCTTGGCGACCTCTTCGCGGTATTCGTGCTTCACCAGAACGCTTCGCGCATCAGCGAGAACCTTCTCGCCGCGACGCAGGCCGTAGCCGCGCATCGCCCAAGCGACGTGCCGCTTCATTTCATGAATATTGGCGGGTTTCTGGAAAACCGCGGCACGAAAGTGGACGCGCATGTCCACATGATCGATTTCGGCTACCTGGCACTGCTTCTGGCGTTACTGCAGCCATTCGTGGCATTCAGCGAAGCGGCGAGGAAACGCTTGGCGTGGATCCTGATATTTGGCGCGGTGCTGCTGCCGGTCGGCGTTTTCCTGATCCATTATGCGGGACTGATGTATAGCCCGCTCGAATCGATTGGCTGGGCGAGCATCTTCGCAGACTTTGGCGGATCTCTGGTGCTAGCGGTCGCCGCGGTCGAAATGTGGGGCCTGTGGAGATACCGGCGGATGGCGGCGGAAGCGAAACCCGCCGATGCGCTGCTTGCGGATCGGAGCTGGGCCGGGCGCACGCTGCTGGTGTGGGGCACGCTGCTCGTGCTCGTGGGATTTTTTCACGGGTCGTACTACGCGGCGTTTCATTTGTTCGAGAACGAAGCGCGTGACACTTCGCTGCTGACGCAAATGACGGCGCAAGCTTCCGCCGGTAATTCCGCTGACGCGGATCAGGCGGTGCAGAATTATGCGGCGCTCCAGGGCGAAAAGGCCGTGAATGTCGCGGCGCACGCGCACATTATCGAATTCGGAATGCTCGCGATTTTGATGGCGTTTTTTCAGCCGTATGTGTTTTTGAGCGAGCGTTGGAAACGAAACTGGGTGGTCGCGTTGCTGCTGGGCTCGGTGGTGCTTCCCGTCTTTGTGCTTCTGGAATTGGAGGTCGGATTGCCGGCGGGAGGAATCGCGGACGCCGGCGGATTACTCGTCGTGATCGCGCTCGCGGGAATGCTCACCGGCGTTGTGCGTTACACAGGTTCGCTGGACGCCGGGGCCGGAGGCGTTCAATGACTCGATCAGGGCGTATTCTGATCGTCGGCGGGCTGCTTCTCGCGGTGTTGGGCATGAGCTACGGCTTATATTATGCGGTGTTCGTTGAGCACCAGACGCTCGACGCGATCGGCGAGTCGCTGACAAATGCATTCGTTCATGCGTCGGAGACTAATATGGGCGCATCGCAAACCGCGATGCAAAATTACGCCGACGCGAATTTCGCGTACGTCCGACAGGTGGATGCGCACGGGCATTGGATTGGCCTCGGGATGCTGTTGATCGTCCTGGGGCTCGCGTTCGAGCGGGTGGGATTCGCGGAAGCGGCGCGGCGGTGGCTGGCCATCGCGCTTCTTGCGGGAGCGGCGCTCTTCCCTGCGGCCGTGCTCCTCGAGACGGTTAATCGCAGTGCGGCGCCGAAGGGTCTTGCGGTCCTGGGTTCCGCACTGGTGATTGCGTCGCTCGCCGGAATCGCTGTGGGCTTTGGTCGTGGCGCTAAGGGTGCGTGAGAAGGCGGGGAGAGCTTAATTTTTCAGGTGCCGGTACAACTTCAAGCAGCGCCGGTACGATGACGGCGAGTCGAAGTCGGCCCAAATCGCCTCGCTGCGAACGGTCACGAAGCGAATTCGGCGCTCATCACGATAGACGACTTCGCGTGCCGTGCGAGCCGCTTGCAGTTCTCTTCGGAGAATGCCCGAACACAAGATGGGATGCCCTGCACGGCGGCGGAAGCGCGGCATGACAATCCGCTGGCGTAGCGAACGAGTGGCGTAGGCTTTAACCAAGCGCACCATCAGTTTGGCGTCGAGCAGCGGCTGGTCGACTGGATAGAGAAGAAAAGGAGCGCCGCGAGGGACAAGGCGCAATCCTGCGAGCAGGGAACTCAGCTGGCCTTTTCGCCACGCGCGATTCACGATGACGCGCGCGCCCGCCGGTACGGCGCGACGAATCCGCGCGGCGCGATGGCCCAGGACGACGATGGGCGGTTCGAGGGTCGCGCAGTTTTCAACCGCGATCGCGATGGCGGTCTTTCCGTCGAATGAGGCCAAGGCTTTTGGATACCCGAGATGGCTGGAATCGCCGGCGGCCAAGATGACGGGAAAAATTCGAGTGCGTTTCATCGAGAAAGCTCAGCGACTATAAACGAGCGTCGGGCGGAAGCCAATGTAAAAGCGGGCTCCGGCGCAACCTTTACGAAAAGCGAGCGCGGCACGCGAGACAGCGAGCCTCGAAATCGCAGGAATGGCAGTTGAAGCCGCGAGGCGAAGGAATTAGAATCGGCGTGGGTTGAATGCAAGAGCTTGCGCCATCGGTATATCAATGGTATACCGGTGACGTCAGCGAGGGCAATCGATAAACCGTGTATCCACATCCCTTTCGATACTATAGGCCCAGCACGCTCGAAGAAGCATCCGCGATACTTTCAGAGCTCGGAGAAGACGCCAAGGCGCTAGCCGGCGGCCAGAGCTTGATTCCCTTGATGAAGTTGCGACTTTCGGCGCCGTCGTCGCTTGTGGATTTGAATTTCATTCCCGGGATTTCTTACGTGAAGCGTCAAAACGGCACGCTGCACTTCGGGGCCATGGCGCGACATGCCGATATCGAGCGATCCGAGGCCGCGAGCCGCGTCCCGATCCTGCATGATTGCGCGGCCGGGATTGCGGATTCGCAGGTGCGGAATCGCGGGACGATTGGCGGATCGATTGCGGAAGCGGACCCAAGCGGCGACTGGGGCGCCGTGCTGCTGACGCTCGAGACCAAGGTTCATGTCATTGGTCCAAACGGGCCGCGCACGATTCCCCTCCCTGAGTTTTTTCTCGATGCCTATACGACGGCGCTCAAGCCGGACGAATTGGTGCAGGAGATTGCGGTGAAGATGCCGGCGATGGATAGCGGCGGCGCTTACGTCGCGTTCAAGCGCTGCGCGCCGGTCTACGCAACGGCGAGCGCGGCCGTGACGTTGACGCTCGGCGAGGGCGATACATGCAAAGATGCGCGCATCGCGCTGGGCTGCGTTGGATTGATGACGATACAGCCGGCGAAAGCGGAAGCCGCGCTGCGAGGGCAGAAGCTGACACCGAAGGTGATCGAAGCCGCGGCGGATGCGGCCATGGCGGCGACCGATCCGCAGGGTGACATGCGTGGGTCGGCGGACTATAAACGGACGCTGGCGCGAGCGCTCGTGAAGCGCGCGATTCATTTGGCCGCGCGGCGCGCTCGCGGTGAAAACGTGGAGGCGAGTCACGAATATGTCGGAAGGATTTGATCGCGTACCGGTCGAAATCCGCGTCAACGGAACGCTCTACGAGCGAACCATCGAGCCGCGAATGCTGCTGGTGGACTTCATCCGTGAAGAACTGAATCTGACGGGCACGCATATCGGTTGCGATACGACGTATTGCGGTGCTTGCACGGTGCTCATGAACGGCGCAAATATCAAGTCGTGCACGGTGTTCGCGGTGCAGGCGCACCAGGCGGAGATTACGACGGTCGAAGGACTTGCAAAGGGCGATGAGCTTCATCCCGTGCAGAAGGCATTCGCGGAAAATCACGGGCTGCAATGCGGGTATTGCACGCCGGGATTGCTGATGTCGACCGTGTACCTTCTCTCGCAGAAATCGAAGCCCACCGAAAAAGAAATCCGCAAGGCGATCGCGGGAAATACCTGCCGATGCACGGGCTATCAGAACGTGCTGAAGGCGATTCGCGCCGCGGCGGAATCGAGCGGACCCAGGTGATCTCGAATGAAGATTGAATTCGGAGGCGATTTTGTTGTTCCGCGCAAGGCCGAGGATGTCTACAAATTCCTCGTCGATCCGGAGCGATTTTGCCCGCTTCTGCCGGATTACCAGAGCATGCAAAAACACGATGATAAAAACTTCAGCGTGAAGCTGAGCGTGGGAATTTCGCACATTCGCGGCACGGCTGTGGTGAAGATGACCCTCGCGGAAGAGAAGCCGACGGATCATGCGGTATATGAGGGAAAAGGCGATGTTCCGGGCGGAACGACGACGTTGCGGGCCGGGTTCGATCTCGAGCCGAATGGCGGAGGCACAAAAGTGAAATGGAAGGGCGAAGCGCAGATCGCCGGACGCCTCCCTTCCCTCGCGGGAGGATTGCTCGAGCCGCTGGCAAAGAAGAATGTTCAGAAATTGATTGATGCTTTGCAGAAAGCGCTTTCCTAGCGAGTCAATTTTCTCGAAGGACGGAGAGGTAGTTTTCGCGTGAAGAAAACGTCGAGAACAAAGTCACGAAGTGCAGCCCACTCGAAAGCGAAGGCCTCGCCGAACGAACGCGCTCCCGAGGGCAAGTGGGTAGGTAAGCCCATTCGTCGGCGCGAAGAAATTCGCTTGGTGCAGGGCAAAGGAAGCTTCGTCG
Organism: uncultured Acidobacteriota bacterium; assembly: GCA_963771905.1. Classification (GTDB taxonomy): domain Bacteria; phylum Acidobacteriota; class Terriglobia; order Acidiferrales; family UBA7541; genus Palsa-147. Next base: position 152,180 of record CAVYVI010000001.1, on the reverse strand, counting down.
ACGACAAGAAGTTTCTCGGAATGCTCTACATGAAGATCGTGCGCTCGCCTTACGCGCACGCGCGGATTACGCGGCTGGACGTTTCTCGCGCGGAAAAGGCGTCCGGCGTGGTTTGCACGCTCACTGGCAAAGAAGTGGCGGGGATGGTGCAGCCGTTTATCGAGATCGGCCCGGGGCCCGGCCAGGAGATCAAGGATTATCCGCTCGCGATAAACAAGGTTCTCTTTCAGGGTGAGCCGGTCGCGGTGGTTGTGGCCGAAACGCGGCTGGCCGCGGAGGACGCCGGCGATCTCGTCGAGGTTGATTACGAGATCTTGCCGCCGGTCTTGAGCGCGGAAGATGGCTTGGCGAACAAATCGATTCTGCACGAGGTTGCCGGGACGAATGTCATATGGAAGGGCGTCTTCGAATACGGAGACGTGGAAAAGGCATTCAAGAAGGCGGCCCATGTCGTGCACATCGGGCGGATGCACTTCCACAGATTTACGAGCGCGCCTCTCGAAAATAACGCCGTGATTGGCGAGTGGGATCCAAAAGAAAACCGGATTAATTTCTGGTCGAACAATTCGTTCCCCGCGTTCGCGGCGCAGTTTTTGTCGCCGGCCCTGGGCGTCGGCATCGATCAGATTCACATGCAGAGCATCGACATCGGCGGCGGATTTGGGATCAAGATCACGAACTATCCATACATGGCACTGTGCGCATTGGCGTCGCGGAAGATGGGCGGGCGCCCGGTGAAATGGACTGAAACACGCTCGGAGCATCTGCTGGCGAGCGCGCACGGAAACGAACGCACGTTTTTCGATACCAGGGTGGGACTCGACAAGAACGGCGTCATCACCGCAATTGATTCGCGACACGTGGACGATTGCGGTGCCTTTCCGCGGTATGAACCTCTTGGCTGTGTGATCTGGGCCCAAGTGCTGCCGGGAGCGTACCGGTTTCGGAACGCGCGATTCGATTTCTCGCAGATCGTATCGAACAAGTGCCCCGTGGGCCCGAACCGCGGGTACTCGCGGATGCAGCATCTCTGGTTCATCGAGCGCGTCATCGACATTTGCGCGCATCAACTGGGCTTCCCTCCGGATGAGATGCGCGTGCGGAACTATATTCGCAAGGACGAATTCCCGTACACGACACCGAATGGCTGCATCTACGACTCCGGCGACTACGCGCGGATGCTCGACGTGGCGAAGAAGCTGATCGGCTGGGACAAGTGGAAAGCCGACCAGAAAAAAGCGCGCGCGGAGGGCCGTTACCTCGGCATCGGAATTGGCACCACGCTCGATTCGGGGACAAATAATTTCGGGCAGGCCCGCATCATCAATCCACATGCGCCGTTCTCGGGACAATCGAAGGCGGCGCTCGTCAAGCTAGACATTTACGGCGAAGTGGTTGTCAGCCTGGGTTCTGTGCCGCAAGGTCAGGGGCACGAAACCATTGCCTCGCAGGTGGTAGCCGAATCGTTGGACATCCCGCCCGACATGATCAAAGTCCGGCCGGGCTTTGACAGCGATCAGAATGTTTATACGGGCCATACAGGCACGTATGCGAGTCAATTCGCGGTCACAGGAGTCGGTGCGATTCACGGCGCTGCCGAAAAACTGAAAGGCGAAATGGCGCGTGTGGCCGCGTTTGCGTTGAAGACGAAAGAGAAGAATCTCGAATTCGGCGTCGGCGAACAAGGACCGGAGATTCGCATTCGCGGGACGAAACAGTCGATCAATTACTGGGGCATCGCGAATCTGATCTATGTGAACAACGCCGTGCTGCCGGCAGATTTTGCGAACATTACGCTGAATTGCCGTTACGTGTATCGCGCGCCGTTCAAAGTGCCGGACATCGTAAAGAAGTACGGTAATCTCACGCTCACCTATGCGGCGCAACTGCACATTGCCGTGATCGAAATCGATCGCGAGACGTTTCAGCCGAAAATTCTCGCGTACGCCACGGTCGACGACTGCGGCCGAACGATCAATCCGATGATCGTCGAAGGGCAAGTGCACGGTGCCACAGCGCACGGGATCGGCGCGGCATTGATGGAGAACTGCGTGTATGACGCCGAAGGCACGATGATGACCAGCACTTACAGCGATTACACTCCCATTACCGCGATGAACATGCCGGACCTGCTATATGGTCATATCGAGTCGCCATCGCCTTTCAGCTACAATGGCGCCAAGGGAATGGGGGAAGGCGGCGCCGCTCCGGTGCACACCGTGTGCGCGGCGATCCAGGACGCGCTTCAACCCGCGGGAATCGTAATTTCCGATTCGCACAATAATGCGGAAACCATTTTCCAGTCGCTCCGGGGCCGCGATGCGGGCATTCCCGTCCGAGTGGAAAGTCGTGCCGCCGCGCGATGAGCTTGCTTCCCCACCGCGTTCTCCCAAGCACCTTCAACCAGCAGATCTCGATCTTATTTGAGTGAAGGCCAGGATGGCGCCTTTTGACAAGCAAGATATGCATCATCGGATGCGGATCGATTGGCAGCCTGTACGCAGCGCATCTGGCGCGCGTCGCCGATGTATTTGCGTTTGTACGGCGGCCGGAACATGCGCGGGCATTGAACGAGCAGGGTCTGCGAGTTACCGGAACGCACAATTTCTCGGCGACGCTGCGGGCTTCCACCGATCCGGCTGAAATTCCCGAGTGCGACCTAGGAATCGTGAGCTGCAAAGCAACGCAAACGGCCGAGGCGCTGGGACCCGTCGCTCACAAGTTTCACAGCGGCGCGATTCTTTCCGCGCAGAACGGCCTGGGCTGCGAGGAAATCATCGCCGACATGACGAAAAGCCGCGTCATTCGCGGAACGACGTTCATGAGCGGCACGCGGCACAGCGACACCCACGTGCAATACGAACTGGATACGGAAACGTGGATGGGGCCGTTTGAGCCGACGGGCACGCCATACTCGACGGTGAAGAAGGCCGCGGATTGGATCGTGGCGTCGGGGCTGAGGGCCGTGGCGCTCGAAGACGCGCGCCCGGCGCAGTGGTCGAAGCTGATATTCAATGCGTCGGTGAATTCGGTCTCGGCGCTTACCGAGCTTCCGCACAGCGAGCATTTTGCAAAGGAAGAAAAGTTCGACGATCTGGGCCATTTGCTTCACGCGCTGATTGAAGAAGGCAAACAGGTGGCAAGAGCGCTAGGGATCACGCTGCATGAAGATCCATGGGAAATGAACAAGATTGGCGCGCGAACGGATCATCCGACTTCAATGCTGTACGACGTGCGGCATCATCTACCGACAGAAGTGGATTTTCTCGGCGGCGCGATTGCTCGAGAGGCCGCGCGCATCGGCTTCCCTGCTCCGCTTCACACGGCGCTCTATCGCTTGATTCGGGGCAAAGAAGCGTCGTGGACGTGGAAGCCGGCAGCGCACGCGACGAAGTAAGTTCGGCGTTAGCCGGAAATTTGAGGAGTTCGATGTCGTATCCGGTCGACCAGGAAAAGTGGGAGCGGGTTCGCCGCGCGATGAAGGAGAAGAACATTGACGCGCTGGTGGCGCGTGCGCCGGACAATGTTCTCTACCTCACGAATTACTGGACGATGAAGGGGTACGACATCGTCGTGTTTCCGCAGGAGGGCGATCCGACGCTGGTTGTCGTCGAACCGCAATTCCGGGAGGCCCAGCGAACGGCGTGGAATAAGGACGTCCGCTACTTCAATTTCTATCATCCGAAAGATCCGCGGCCGCCGACTGCGCGGTCGCTCGATTTGTGCTTGGAGGTGCTGCGCGAAAGGAAACTGACGGGTCGGATCGGCGTCGAGTTGTCGCAAGGATCGCAAATTTGCGATCGCATGGTAGGGGAGCCGACGGTCTCTACCCAAGGGTATTTCGATGCCTTTCGCGGAGTTGGGAAGGAAGTTGTTGACGGCGCGGTAGTTCTCTCCGACCTGCGAATGATCAAGACGCCGCAGGAAATCGAGCGGATGCGACTCGCGAATGAACTCGCGGCGATTGGCATGGCCTATGCCCGCGCGAATGTTCGACCGGGCATGAAAGAAAGTGAAGTGGCCGCGATGATTGAAGGCCACATCCACTCCGTTGGAGTCGGCTACAAAGACAAAGTGGCAATGGCGCGCGCGTTCACGCTCGTGTGGTCCGGCAAGGGGATCGCGACATTTACCGCGACGAGCAATCGGCCCGTGCAGGAGCACGAACCGACGCTGGTCGAAATCTGGGTGTGCGCCGACGGATATTGGACCGACCTGACGAAGAACATTGCTCCGAGCACGCTGACGCCGGAATACAATCGTTTGCTCGATTTGCTGTTGAAAATATTCAATGAGGCGATCGGTATAGTGAGAGACGGCGCGCCTATGGGCGACATCGATAAAGTAATTCGCGCGCGGATCGATGAGGCCGGATACCCTGGCCAACCGTCGCATCCGGTGGCACATGGCGTGGGAGCGCGCGCGCACGAAGCCCCGTACTCGCACAGGGCCGCTCCGGGCACGATGAAGAGGAATATGGTCCTGGCAATTGAGCCGGGGATTTACTGGGAAGGCGGAGGCGGATTGCGGCTCGAGGATAATTTTCTGGTGACGGATAGCGGCAGCGAAAAACTCTGCACCGATCCGGATGATTTCCGGATGTAGCGGGAGGGCATTTTGGCGATTCGGGAAGACCTGAAGAAGAAAATTCTGGCGCAGGTTCGCGAGGACGAGATCGTGTCGATGGCGTTCGACGTCGTGAACATTCCGAGCCCCACGGGCGAAGAGCTCGCGATGGCGAAGTACATGCGCGGCGCGCTGGAAGGCATCGGTCTTCAGGTCACCTGGCAACAAGTGGAGGAAGGTCGCGCGAACGTGATTGGACGCTGGGAAGGCGCAGGCACCGGCAAAAACTTAATGTTCAACGGCCACATGGATACGTCGAACACGGGCCGCGAAACGTACCTTACCGGGATTGGATACAAGCCGAACGCCACCCTGAAGAATGGAATGATTTACGGCCTCGGAATTTACAACATGAAGGGCGCGCTGGTTTGCTACACGCAAGCCGTGAAGGCGCTGCAACGCGCGGGTGTGAAGCTCGATGGAGATGTGCTGATTGCCGCGGTGGTTGGGGAAATCGAAAAGACTCAGTGGAGCGACGAATTTGTCGGCAAGGAATACCGCGGATACGGCGCGGGCACGCACTACATGGTGAATCACGGCGTACTGCCCGACATGTGCATTCTTGGCGAGCCGACCGACATGCAGATCGTGTTGTCGCACTACGGCTCCGTGTGGGTGAGGATCGGAACGCGCGGCCATTACGTTCACTCGGCATTTGCGGCCGGCCGCGAGAAGCAAAGCTCGATCCGGCGGATGCACGAGGTGATGGACGCGATTTATGCGTGGATTCCGAGTTTCGAAGCGCAGACCTCGCACGAAGGGAAAAAAGGAATCGTGAACGTCGGCTGCGTTCGCGGCGGTTACCCATGGCGCGTGAGCCGCACGCCGGAACGGACGGATGTGTTTCTCGACCTGCGCGTTCCGCCGACGATGGCGCTGGCCGAAGCACGGCGCGCGGCGAAGAAGTTGTATCTCGATTTGCAGAAACGATTCCCCGATTACGGAATCGATTTCGAGACGTACGTTTCCGTTCCCGGCGCGCAAATTGATGGCGATCACGAGCTCGTGAAGACGATTGACGCGGCGCATACGCAAATCATGGGCGCGCCGCCGAAGCGCGACACCGTGCTCTGGTGCTCCGATGCCTCGGTAATGACGCGATTTGGGATAGAAACTCTGAATTATGGGCCATCGAGCGGCCCGCGCGATGCCGAAGGCGAGAAGGTTGCGGTTGAAACGTTTGTGAACATTACCAAGATCTACGCGCTCGCGATTGCCGAAATTTGCGGCGTACGCGAATAGCAGCATCGCCGACGCGGAGGATCCGGTTTACGCTAGCATTCTTCGCCCATCCTCGCCGGGCAAGCTTAGGACTGCGGCGCTGAGAGTTTAAACGAGAACACTTCAGGAGAGTCGATGGTTAGCCAGGCGGAGATCCAAAGGCGTTACAAGAGCATTCGCGAGGCGATGGCGCAGGAGAATCTGGACGCGCTGATCGTCTGCGGGAACGAGTATACGGGTTTCGAAGGCGCGATCCGGTACGTTTCGGGATTTGAGATCGTGCACCGCTACGTTTATGCGCTGCTGCCGCTCGAAGGTGACGCGCACTTGATCTTCCCGAGCGAAGCCCGCTGGATCGGTGACAAAGGCAAGCCCTGGATACGCGAACATGTCTGGGCCGAAATTCCCGGCAAGTGGATTCGCGAGCACGCGGAATCGAATCATTGGAAGCGAGTGGGAGTGTATGGCCTCGACGCGGTCATGGCCGTGCGCGATTACCGGGAGCTGACGAAAGGCTCGTTCGAGATCGTGCCGTTTGACCGCGGGTTCGACATGGCCCGCGCGATCAAGAGCGACGAAGAAATCCACGGGATCCGGCACAGCATGAAAATTATTGAGGACGGATTCTGGGCCATGCTCGAAAAATATCGGCCCGGAAAAACCGAAGCGGAGGTGATGGCCCCCGCGGTCGAAACTTTTTTCGCCGGCGGCGCGGGCTTACAAATGATGAATATCGTTTTGTCGGGGACCAACGGCGAAGCCGATGCGCAGTTCAAGGTTCCGCGCGAGCGAAAGGTGAATGCGGACGACTTGTTGCTGTATTCCCTCGAAATTGCCGGGCCGGAGGGCTACTGGGTTGAATTTTCGCGGCCACTGATTCAAGGACAAATCAGCGCGCGGACAAAGAAAATGGCCGACGTTTATCCCGAAGCGCTCGAGGCCTCGCGGGCGCTGATGCGTGAAGGCGAACCAATCAAGAACGTTCATAAGGCCTCAGCCGACATTTTCAAGACACAAGGATTCAGCCTCGGCCATCTCTCCGGGCATTCGATCGGAATGACCATGATCGAATATCCGGCAATTGGGGCGTCGAGCGAAACTCTGCTACGGGAGAACATGATTTTCTCGTTTCATCCGCAGGTCGTCGACCAGGATGGCAAGGTTTGCCTCTACACGCAGGACACCTACCGCGTCGGGAAAAAGGAAGGTGAGAATTTCGCGAACGTGGAGTGGAAGTTCTATACCGGCGCGGAGAGGCCGAGGTGAGAGAGCTATGAAGATCTGCATCGTCGGCTGCGGCGCGATCGGAAGCATCTTCGGCGCGCATCTGGCGCGGGTCGAAGGCGTCGAGGTGCACGCCTACGACGTGTCGAAAGACCACGTGGATGCGATCAATCGCAACGGACTGCGGATTTCCGGCGCAGCGGATTTTACGGCGCGGCTGCACGCGACGACGAATGCGAAGGAAATTCCGGTGTGCGAGTACGGCATCGTGGCGACGAAGAGCACGCACACGCGCCAGGCGATTGCGCAAACGGCGCACGTCTTTAAAGAGAACGGCGCCGTCTGTTCGGTACAAAATGGCGTCGGCAACGAAGAAATCATCGCCGAGCACGTAAAGTTCGCAATTCGCGGAACCACGTTCCCTGCCGGCCACATCGTCGAACCGGGGCACGTCGGCTTCGACATCAAGGGCGATACCTGGATCGGGCCGTTCGAGCCGACAAACACGCCAATGTCCCGCGTGAATGAGCTTGCGGCGCTGCTGACGAAATCCGGGCTGAACATCATTGCGCTCGAAGATGCGCGCGGCGCGCAATGGACCAAATTAATTTTCAATGCGTCGACGAATCCGGTGGGCGCGCTCACGCTGCTCCATCACGGCGCGGCAACGCGGCTCCCGGCAACCGGCCAACTGTTTGACGATTTGATCGCCGAAGGCGAAGCAGTGGCCAAAGCCATGGGCATCACGCTGCACGGCGATCCGCGAGCGATGGTGCAAAAGGGCGCAAATGCGCCAGGAAAACACAACGCGAGTATGCTGCAGGACGTTCTCGCGAAGCGCGTCACCGAAGTCGATTTCATGAATGGCGCGATCGTGAAGTGGGGCGAGCAGTTTGGCGTCGCGACGCCGTTGAATAAGACGATGTGGGCGTTGATCAAAGGGCTCGAGCATTCCTGGACGAATCCTTAGACATCTTAGCGACAAATCATCTGGGGGATTAGAGAATTATGGCAGTTCCTTTTCGTATTGGAGTGTTGCAGTTGAGTATGGAGCCGGTCGCGGAGACCGTGCAGATGGCACAGGCATGCGAGCGCGCGGGATTTGACGCGTTCTGGCTAGCCGAGGCGTATCCGTGGTGGCGCAAGCATTCAATGGAGGCGCGGTCATCTACCGCGATCACGGCGATCGTCGCGAGAGAGACGAAGCGCATTCCCGTTGGCTGGGGCATCATTTCGCCCTACACGCGCAATCCCGTGCAGATTGCGATGGAAGCGCGAGTGATGCAGGACGTCGCAGGGCCGGGACGATTCTTCCTGGGTCTTGGAGCGTCGAAGATTTTTATGAAAGAAGTCGGCGAAGGAGAATCCGGCAAGACCGCCGGCCCGGCGACGGTGATGAAGGAGTGCATCGACATCGTTCGCGGCGTGCTGGGCGGCGAAGCGTTCGATTACGAAGGAAAAGTTTTCAATGCACACGTTCCGGCGATGAGGCCCGACGCTCACTCGCCGCGGGGTTGTCCGCCGATTTACATCGGGGCAACGGGCCCAGTCCTGCAGCGCATGGGTGGGAGCATGGCGGACGGGTTGCTCACGGCAAGCATCACAACGCCCGACTTCATCCGCTACTCGCGCGCGTTCATGGAAGAGGGTGCCAAGAAAGCGGGACACGACCCGGCGAATCATGACCTCGGTGGGGTGATCGTCGGAAGCGTTGGCAAGGATCCGAAACGCGCCAAAGAGGGTGCGCGCGAGATGGCCGCGATGTATCTCGCGAACAAGGTACAGAATATTCGCGGTTCAGCCGACGTGTTACTGCAGAAAGCGGGACTTACGTTCGACGAAATCCGCCCCATTGCCGAAGCGATGGAAAGCGGAGGGAGAAAGGCAGCCGCGAAAGCGGTTACGGACGAAGTTCTCACCAAAGTGTGCCCGATCGCCGGAACGCCCGACGAATGCATTCGTGCGATTGAAAAATATCGCGATGCCGGATGCACGCATATTCTCCTCGAAGTCTGGGGCGACGACCGGTTAGAACAGGCGAAGCTCTTCGGCGAGGCAGTTCTGCCGCATTTTCATCGATAAGAAGCGGCTAATGCCCGCCGATGGCGTCACGAACGACGCCGTACTTCCCGCCCCAGGCGTCGGTCATGTGGTTGCGAATTTCCCATAGCTCCGGGAAAAATCTGACGCGCTGCCCTTCATTGAGAAGATCGACGGAGCGGCCCTTTAAAGATTTTGCGCCGAGTCCGATTGTGCGGTGGATCAGCTGGATATGGCAGAAGCGGAAGCGCTGAAATAGCTCGTCGAACTCCGCGAGCGCCTCGGCGATGACGTACGCATCCGAGTGCGAATATTCCGAATCGTAAATCTTCTCGACGTTCAAATCGTGGGCGTCGAGGTAATGCGTCTTGAACGATTGCCATAGCGGCTGGGGCATTTTCAGAATCGTACGGAATCCGGGCGATTCCTGCCCGCTTCCATTGCCGAGCTGCAGGCGGATTTCCTGATATTCCTTGGGCGACATCGTTTCCAAGAGATCGAGTTGGACGATCATCATTCGTAGCGCCGAATGGACGCGCCGAAACAGCGTGATGACGCGATTGGTATCCTCCTTCTGAATATAGTCATCAATATCGAGAAGCGTGTAACCGATCAACTTCATCCAGAGCTCTTCGACCTGATGAACGATCTGAAACTGCAATTCGTCGGCATTGCATAAATCCTTGAAGTCCTTCTGGCACGCGAGAAGCGATTTGGTATTCAGATACAGCTCGTAATCCAGAGTTCCCTCGCCGTTCATGGTGGCGTAGAAGTGCTCACGATCCATGCGTGTCTCCTCGCGTTACGAAATTGTTGCGCGTAATCTCCGGCAATTTTGGGTGTGTCATCTCATGATAGCGCAAATCTTCGGGTCGGATATCGCGATGGCGCCCGTCCAGCGAGCCAATTGAGAGCGCCGTAACGAAGGGGTCAGCGGGAACAGACTTGAGCGACGATGGCGCGAAATTCCGCGTCCGTCAGCGAGCCCCGCTTTTCGATACCTTTGTCCTTCACGGCCGCAAGGACGGCGGCCCGCTGCGATTCGGGCACATCGAGACCGAGCTCGCGCGTCTTGATGGCGATGCTGTCGAGCCCGCTTTTCTTGCCGAGAACAATTTCGCGGCGCGCGTGAACGATCTCGGCCGAGAACGGTTCAATGGCCTCAGGAATATGAAACTGGCTCGCGACGGCGCCGCTTTCACGGACGAATAGATTTTCGCCGACGACGGGCTTCCAGGGCTCGAGTTCGTACCGGGATACACGACGGACATGTTGCGACACATCCCGGATCTTTTTGAGATTCAATTCCGTAGAGACGCCGTAGAGGCCTTCAAGCGCCATCGCTACTTCGCCTAGATCCGCGTTGCCCGCCCGTTCACCCATGCCGTTAATCGTCCCCTGAATCCACGTCGCGCCGGCGCGAACCGCTGCAATGGCGCAAGCTGTGGCGAGGCCGAAATCATTGTGGCCGTGAAAATGAAGCGGAACCGAATCGTCGAGCCAGCGACGCACTTCACCGACCAAATATTCCACCGCTTCGGGGCCGCACGCACCGATGGTGTCAACGACGACGGCTTCATCCGCGCCCGCATCCCGAGCAGCCTTGTACAGAGTTTCGAGATGAGTCAATTCAGCGCGCGTGCCGTCCACCGGGAAAAACGCCACGGTCAGGCCATGCTTTTTCGCGTGCTTCACCGCATCGACGGCGCGGCGGATCGATTCTTCGGGGGTAATCCCGTAGGCGCGAAGCTTGATCTCGCTCGCGGGAATCTCGATGACGGAGGCGCGCGCGCCGAGACGAATCACTTCGTCGAGATCGGCCTGCACGGCGCGGGCGAAGCCCCAAACTTCGGCACGCAGGCCCACCTTGCAGATCAGGCCAAAGGCTTCGGCGTCGTCGGCCGAAACGCGCGGGAAGCCCGCTTCAATGCGGCCGATTCCGAGTCCGTCCAGGAGGCGCGCGATCTCGAGCTTTTCCTGTGGATTGAGCGCGACGCCGACGGTCTGTTCGCCGTCGCGCAAGGTCGTGTCGTAGAAGCGCACCGGCCCTTTTCGCGCCGTTCCCGGAGCGATTTTCGCCGGCGCGTTCAATTTACTCACCCAGTATTTTCCGTTGTTGCTTTCAGTCGCCATGTTCGCCTCGAACTAGCTCGCGCGCGCGGCCTTCTTACCGTAGGCCTGCTCCCAGGAAATGACGGGGTTGCGCAGCACTCCAATCTTCTCGATCTCGCATTCGATGACGTCGCCCGGTTTGAGGAAGAGCGACTTGGGGTCGTCGCTGAAGGCCGCGACGCCAGACACCGTTCCGGTAGACAGAACATCGCCCGCGCTATAGCCCATCGCGGAATAATGAGAAATGATTTCGGGGATCTTCACCGACATTTTCTTCGAGTGCGATTGCTGGCGCATTTTCCCATTCACGCGCAGCTCCATCGCCAGATTGTGCGGATCGGGAATTTCATCCGCGGTGACGATCCAGGGCCCTAGAGGACAGAAAGAATCGATGCCTTTGCAAAAGCTGAATACACCCGATTTCATTTCGCGGCGCTGGATGTCGCGCGCCGTGATGTCGTTGAAAATGACGTACCCACCGATATAGTCCTTCGCGTCTTCGGCTGAAAAATGCCGGCCCGATTTCTTGAGGACGACCGCCAGCTCGAGCTCGTAGTCGAGCTCCTCGGTGAGATGCTCGGGATAAATGACCGGGGCGCCAGGACCGATGATGGCGTCGACATTTTGGAAGAAGACGATCCACGGCATCACGGGATGGGAGAAACCGGCCTTTTGCGCTTCCTCGTGATGCTCGCGGAAATTTCCAGCTGTGTGAAAGAATTTCTTCGGACAGATGGGCGCCTTAATCTTTACATCCGTGGTCTTGTAGACAATCGTCTCGCCGGATGGACCCTTCGGGTGCGCGCCGCGGCCGAGAACATACTTGAGCGCTGCACGAGCCGCATCGAGACTCTTATCCCCTCCCTCGAAAAGCTTGCGCATGTCGGCTGGGACGCGCGCGTCCGCGACGCGATAGAACGCCGGGTCTCCTTCCGAATCGCGCAAATACAACGCGTAGGCAAAATTCAAATCGACGATTTCACTATCGAACGCCATCGCGCCGATGCGCTCCTGATTCGGCGCCGCTTCAAATGTCACAAGTCGCATGATTGGGGTAATTCCTCCGGGGTCGAAGAGCTCTGCAACTTCTAATTTAACTCAACGGCAAGCGTGGCCCAAGGTGAAACTCGACGCCGCCTTCGCTTCTTCGCGAGCGAACGTTCAGTTTCTGACGGAAGGTCTTGCTCGAGTTCGCAATCACGGGTAGCGTATCCGATTCATGCACACGCGCGCAAAATGACAGAGCCCCTTCACATCTGGCTGATTTTCCTGGGTGGAACGCTCGCGCTGCTTGCCGTCGACCTCTTTGTATTACATCGCAAACCGCACGAGGTCCGGCTGCGCGAAGCGCTCGTCGCGAGTGCAGGATGGATATCGCTCGCGTTGCTCTTCAATCTTTGGATCTACTTCGACCGCGGCGGCGTCACAGCAGTCGACTTCTTAACAGCGTATCTCGTCGAAAAATCACTGAGCATCGACAACGTGATGCTCTTTGTGGTGATTTTTCGCGCGTTTCAAATCCCTGCGGAATCGCAGCACCGCGTCCTTTATTACGGCGTTCTCGGCGCCCTGCTCCTGCGTGCCGCGTTCATTTTCGGTGGCGTGGCCCTGATCGAGCATTTTCACCCGGTCGTTTACATCTTCGGCGGATTTCTGCTTGCGGCGGGCGGGCGGCTGCTCTTCCAACAACAAAAACTGCCTCAGCCCGATCAAGGCCGCGTCGTGCGTCTCGCGCAGAAGTGGTTTCCGGTGACTCAGGATTTCTCGGGCGCAAAGCTCTTCGTCCGTCGCTCGGGGCAATGGCTCGGCACGCCGTTGCTTTTGGCACTCATCGCCGTCGAGATCAGCGACATCTTGTTCGCGGTCGATTCAGTGCCCGCTGTTCTCGCCATCACGCGGGACACGTTCATCGCGTATACATCCAACGTCTTCGCGATTCTCGGCCTGCGGTCCCTCTATTTTGCGCTGGCCGGAATTTTGCCGAAGTTCCGTTATTTGCATCAAGGCCTGGCCGCAATTCTGATGCTTGTCGGAGCGAAGATGCTGCTGTCAGATTTCTATCGGATTCCCAGTTGGGCGTCTTTGGCGGCAATCTGCGGTATCCTCACGATTGCCGCAATTTTATCGACCGCGCACCCACAGACGCCGGCTAGCGAAGATTGAGAACCAGAATTTTCGGTTCGGTCATTTCTTCGATTGCGTAGCGCAGCCCTTCCCGCCCCAGTCCCGATTTCTTCACGCCGCCGTAAGGCATGTGGTCGATACGAAGCGAGGGCATATCGCCGACGATCACGCCGCCGACTTCGAGCTCATCGTAAGCCTGAAAAATCAGCTTAGCGTCTCGCGTGAAGAGGCCTGCCTGGAGACCGAATGGCGAATCGTTGACGCGGCGGAGCGCCTCCGCGAAGTCGTCGTACGGCTCGACCACCACGATGGGCGCGAATACTTCTTCGCAATTCACGCGCATGTTCGGTTTGGTGTGCGCTAGCACCGTTGGTTCCATGAGTGCGCCCTGCCGCTTGCCGCCGATCAGAGTCTTCGCGCCCGAGGAAGTCGCTTCCTCAACCCAGGCAGCGGCACGCTTCGCGGCGTCCTCGTTGATCATCGGCCCCACGTCGGTGGATTCATCCAGAGGGTCGCCGAGCTTCAATTTCGCAACTCGCGGCAAGAGCGCGTCGATGAATTTGTCTTCGACGCTCCGCTGCACATAAATTCGCTGGACGGAGATGCAGCTTTGCCCGGCGTAGGAAAAACCGCCCAGTGTGCAGCGCTCGGCCGCAAAATCGATGTCGGCATCACTATGAATCACAACCGCTGCGTTCCCGCCAAGTTCGAGCGCGACCTTCTTCTTCCCTGCTTTCTGCTTGAGCGCCCAGCCAACCGCGCCGCTGCCTGTGAATGTGAGCAATTTGGACCGATCATCCGCCACCATGCGCGCCGCGTCATCGTTCGACAGCGACAAGACGTTCAGCGCGCCCGCAGGCCATCCCGCCTTTTCCACCACCTCCGCGAGAAGTAACGCCGTGAGAGGCGTTTTTGGCGCCGATTTCAGCACCATCGTGCAGCCGGCGGCAATCGCCGGCGCGACTTTGTGCGCGACGAGATTCAGCGGAAAGTTAAAGGGCGTGATCGCCGCGATGGGGCCGAGGGGAAAACGCCGGACGATCGCGGACATTCCCGCTGACGACGGCTGCAGATCCATCGGCAGCCACTCACCGCCGATGCGGCCACTTTCTTCGGCCGCAATCGCAAACACAAATACAGATCGCGCAACTTCGGCGCGCGCGGTCTTTATCGGCTTCCCCGCTTCGAGCGCTATGAGGCGCGCAAATTCCTCCTGCCGGATCGCGATCTCGTCGGAAATGGCCTGCAGAATCCTCTTGCGTCCATACACGGGCATACGGCGCGTGATTTCGAATGTGCGAACGGCCGCGCGAGTGGCAGCCTCAAGATTTTCAGGTGTCGCCCAGTAGGTTGTTCCAACAGGTTCGCCATCGTAAGGAGACTCAATCTCGAGAAGGCGGCCTTCGGAGACCCATTTGCCATCCAGTAGAAATGGAAACACCTTCGCGGGGCTTTTTGTAGAAACCGGCATCGCTACCTCCCGGGATTTTCCGGCGGCGTCAGGCGTGGCGTGTTTCGGCATGCGCGTGCGATTCGCTCACGGCAGCAAGAGCGGCTTCGAGAACACCGAGCCCTTCGTCGAATTGCTCATCTGGAATCGTGAGCGGAACGAGGATGCGAATCACGTTTCCGTATGTACCTGCAGTGATGGCCAACAAGCCGTGCTCGTAGCAATAACGAGCGATTTCCTCCGCTTCCTGCTTCGCCGGTTCGCGGGTCTCGCGCGAACGAACGAGCTCCAGGGCCTGCATCGCGCCGAGTCCGCGAACTTCGCCGATGAGCGGCCAACGGCGCTGCCATTGCGTGGCTTGCGCAACGAAACGCTCGCCGAGGAGTTCCGCGCGCGCGCTCAGATTGTCCTTCTCCATCGTTTCGATCACCGCGAGAGCTGCCGCACACGAAACAGGATTCCCGCCAAACGTACCACCCAAGCCGCCAGGGCCGGGCGCGTCCATGATTTCCGCGCGGCCGGTAACGGCAGCCAGGGGCAGCCCGCCGCCGAGCGACTTGGCCGTGACGATCATGTCCGGCACGATGCCGTACCGCTCGCACGCGAAGAGGCGGCCCGCGCGGCCGAAGCCCGACTGCACTTCGTCGGCGATGAAGAGAATGCCGTGCTTGCGGCAAGTCTCCTGCAGGATGGTGAAGAATTCCTTGGGCGGTGCGACGAATCCGCCTTCGCCGAGAACGGGCTCGACGACCACCGCAGCGACGGCCTCGGCCGCCACAACGCGTTTGAACGTATCCTCAAGGTGATGCGCGCAAAACATCTCGCACGAGGGATAATTCAGCGAGTAGGAACATCGATAGCAGTAGGCATATGGGATGCGATAGATATCGCTGGCAAACGGAGCAAAACCCGCCTTGTAGGGATCCGTTTTGCTGGTCAGAGACATCGTTAGCATCGTCCGGCCGTGGAAGGCATCCTCAAAGCAGATGATTGCCGGACGACGAGTGTGGCACCGCGCGATCTTCACCGCATTCTCAATCGCTTCGGCGCCGGTATTGACGAGCAGCGTCTTCTTAGGGAAGTCGCCGGGGGTCAGTGCATTTAACTTTTCCGCGACCGCAACGTAATCGGCATACGGAGCAACGGCAAAGCACGTATGCAGGAAGCGATCGACCTGATTCCGAATCGCCGCGACTACGCGGTCGGCGCGATGCCCGACATTGGTGCAGCCGATTCCTCCGGCGAAATCGATGAAACGATTCCCGTCCACATCTTCAACGATGGCGCCTTCGGCTCGGGCCGCAAAAACGGGAGTCGAGTGATGAACGCCGCGCGCTACAGCGTTCGTGCGGCGCCGCATCAACTCCTGCGATTTTGGTCCGGGGACGGAAGTGCGCAATTGGATCGCGGGCATATTAGTACCATCCGATTGGTTGTTCGTTCAGGTTGACGTAAACCTGCTTGGTCTCAAGATATTCTTCTATGCCCCAGGGCCCGAGCTCGCGCCCGAAACCAGATTGCTTGTAACCGCCCCAGGGAGCTTCGACGTAGGTCGGCTGCATGTGATTCACCCAGACGATGCCGGCCCGAAGCGCTTTCACGACGCGAAAAGCCTTGAAAATATCGCGTGACCATACGGCCGCGGCGAGGCCATAGGGTGTGGCATTGGCGACTCGAATCGCTTCGGCTTCATCGGCGAACGGGATCACGGCCGCAACCGGACCAAAGATTTCCTCTTGCGCGATCCGCGCGGAATTATCCACATCATAGAAAATCGTCGGCTCGACGTAATAGCCTTTCGAGAATTTCATCGCTCGGCCGCCGCCCGCGCCAAGCTTCGCTTCTCTCTTCCCGATTTCCAGATACGATGTCACGCGATCGTATTGATCTTTGCTCACGAGCGGGCCCATTTTCGTCTCGCGCTCCAGAGGCGGCCCGAGGCGAATCGTCTTCGCTTTGGCAGACATGGCCTCGACGAATTTCGGATAAATCGAGCGCTGGACGAGAATTCGGCTCCCCGCAGAGCAAACCTCACCTTGATTGATGAATACCCCAAAAAGAGCACCGTCGATCGCCGCTTCGAAATCGGCGTCCGCGAAGAAAATGTTCGGTGATTTGCCGCCGAGTTCAAGAGTCACTCGCTTGACCGTGTCCGCAGCCATCTTGACGATCTGTTTGCCGACGGAAGCGCTGCCCGTAAACGCAATTTTGTTCACGTCAGGATGGCGAACGAGTGGCGCGCCGCAGGTCTCACCGAAGCCGGTGATGATATTGACGACGCCGGGCGGCAGACCGACTTCGGATAGCCAATTCGCCATTTCGAGCGCGGTCAGCGGCGTTTGCTCGGCAGGCTTCAAAATGCAGGTGCAGCCCGCGGCAATCGCCGGCGCCAGCTTCCATGCTGCCATGAGGATCGGGTAATTCCAGGGAATTATCTGTGCGGCGACGCCGATGGGCTCGCGCAGCGAAAGACTGAGCGCGTTGTCGGGCACCGGGTTAACGTGGCCGAGAACCTTTGTGGCTAGACCTCCATAATATTCAAAGCAGGTCGCACAGTCGGCGATGTCATATTCCGCTTCGACGATCGGTTTTCCGCAATTGCGCGATTCGAGCACCGCCAGCATCGCCGCTTCCTTGCGGATGCGCTCGGCCAGACGAAACAGGATGCGCCCGCGTTCCTGCGCGGTGGTCTGGGGCCAGCCGCCGGAATCGAATGCTGCGCGAGCCGCCGCCACGGCCCGGTTCACGTCCTTCTCATTTGCGTTGGGAACCTCGGCGATGGTTTCTTCGGTGGACGGATCGATTACCGGAAATACAGAGCCGCTTTCGGATTCTGTCCATTCCCCGTTGATGTAATTCCGGTATCTTCGAACGGCGACTTTCGCTTCGCTGGCCATCAAGACCTCCGACAGGACAATCCTATTACACCGAAGTCGCCGCAGGCTGCGGCGCCTTGCGGCGGCCATACACAAAGAAGAAAAATGCAGCGAAGCCGATGAAAAACGCGGTGCCGCCGAACATCCACACTTCGTAGGCAGCCAGTGACCGGATCTGCTGCGCCGGGAAAAACACAAGAACGATTCCAAGAATCGTCGTGACCAAGCCGCTTGCTCCGGACAGAAAAAGTACGATCTTGCTGTAACGCTCCCTGCCCGTGCGACGCTCGAACGAAAACTTGAGCAGCGCCGCGAACATATACAGAAACGGGACCAATTGCAGCACCACCGCGAGTGACAGAAGCTTCTGAAAGATCTCTTGCACGCCCGAGCCCAGCGCGTTGACGAGAACCAGGATCATTGAAACGGAGGCTTCCACGATCAGCGCCGCGTAGGGCGTCGCGTAACGCGGGTGGATTCTCCCGAGCCACGACGGCATGTAGGAATCGAGTCCCGCCACAAACGGAATGCGCGCCGAGCCAGCCAGCCATGCGGAGCCGATGCCCGCAATGGAGATGCTCAGCATCAGCGCGAAGGGAATAACGATCCAGCCGACGCCAACCCGAGCCGCCATGTGGCTGACAGCCTGTACGATACCCTGAAGGACGCTGATGTCGCTCTTGCTCACCGCGATGATGAGGGTGAGCGTCGCGGCGATATAAAACAAACCTGACAGCGCACCTCCCCAAACAACGGCGCCGGGCAAAGTCTTTTCAGGCTCCCGAATCTCGTCGCCCATCACCGACGCGAGTTCCAAACCGACAAGGCCGAAGCAAATCACGCCGAAAGAATTCAATACGAAGCGAGGATTCGTAGGGATGCGGAAGTCCGCGGCGGTCACGGTGGTTCCGAATCGAAACCATACGATGATGCCCAATCCAACCAGCACCGCCGCGGCGATTCCGGTGCCGATGCCGCCGATGTTGTTAATCCACTTCCCCACACCCAAGCCGACAATGTTTAGAATTACGAGAATCGACATCAGAACAATCGACGCGACGACCGTGAACGCCTTGTTATCCGCCAGCGATTCGTGGCCCGGACCGAGAACGAACACGGATACGCCGACGAAGTAGAGCATCACGGTCGGGACGTACATCATGTTGTTCGTCCAATAGCACCAGCCGGATAGGAAGCCGTGAAAATCCCCGAAAACTTCTTTGGCCCACAAATAGACGCCGCCTTCGCCGGGATAACGATGTGCCAATTCGAGGACGGCGATGCCCTGCGGCCAAAAGAACAGCAGGAGCGATATGAGCCAGAGCCAGATCGTGACGCCGCCATTGGCCGCGATGCTGGGAACCACGTTGAGATTGAAAACCGCAACCACGAAGAGCGCGACCAGGTCCCAACGACCCAGTGCGCGTTTTAGATGAGGCTGGCTCAGCGCCTGTGCCTCAGAGGACAAGAGATGCTCCTTTGCGCTGCCCCACAGTGGCGATCGCGAGAGGCGGCGCGGGCGATTACGAGCCGAACGCTAGCGGGCCGCGACGGCTGTACGATCGCGTTGGGCGGAAGCCAACGCGGGCGCCACTTCGGCGAACACCTCGAGATGTCGATTGATATCGGCTTCCGTGTGCGCCACGGAAATTGTCCATTGCTCGTCCCACCAGTAGGGCTGCGGCATCACCCCGCGATTCGTCATCGCGAACCAATAGTGCCGCCACAGATCGGAGTCCGCGTTGAGCCAGTCGCGATAATTGCGGATTGGCTCCGGAAAAAACATGAGCGCTCCGTTGGAACCTGCTCCGACGACGTAAGCCTTGAGGCCGGTTTTATCGAGCTGTTTCTGATACCCGTCCAGAAGCCCCGTATTCAGCTTCGTCACATGCTCGTAGGCCGCGGGCGTTAGCACTTCGCGGAATGTCGCCAGGCCCGCGGCCATGGCGACAGGATTTGTATTGTAAGTGCCGCCGTGGAAGACGCGGTGATCCGAAATCAGATTCATGATTTCGCGGCGCGCCGCGAACGCCGCGAGCGAAAAACCGCCGCCGATCGATTTCGCGAGACACACAATGTCCGGTTTGATTTTGAAATATTCGCAAGCGCCGCCGCGTGCGAGCTTCGCGCCGGTTTTGACCTCGTCAAATATCAGAAGCGCGCCGTTCTTTTTCGTGATTTCGAGGAGACCCTGGTGATATCCAGGATCGGGCATGAGAATGCCGACATTCATCATGATCGGCTCGACGATGACGGCGGCAATTTCGCCGGGATATTTGGCGAAGAGCCGCTCAACGCCCGCGAGATCATTGAATTGCGCGACGACCGTATTGGCAAGCGTGGCTTTGGTGACGCCTTCGCCACCCGGCACAGAGGTCGGAAAATCAGGGTTGCCTACCTCGGTAATTTTCGGCTTCACCGAAACCAGCGCCGAGTCATGAAGTCCGTGATAACCGCCTTCCATTTTGATAATGAGGTCGCGGCCAGTCGCGGCACGCGCCAGGCGAACGGCGTGCATCGTGCATTCGGTGCCGCTGTTGCTGAAACGCACCATGTCCACCGGGAAGCGCGCACAGATCTCCTCGGCGAGCGCGTTTTCGGCGTCGTGAGGCATGCCGAACATCGTGCCGGTTTGCAATTTTTCTTGAACGGCTTTGATCACCGCAGGATTGCAATGTCCCGCCATGAGGGCGCCGAAGCACAAGTTAAAATCGATATACTCGTTGCCGTCAATGTCGTGGATGTGGCCGCCCTTGCCGTCGCGCACGAAAAGCGGGTAGGGATCGTAAGCGCGGTAATTGCTGGCGACTCCGAGTGGAAGCCTCTTGGACGCTTTTGCATGCGCCGCGGCCGATTTCGGTGTACGCCGCTGATACGATTCGAGCTCTTTCTTGAGTCCTTCGTGCATACGGCTCCTCCCCAAAATCTCCGAATTTCTACGAATCTAGAATCTCACAAATGCGCGGAAGTTGAGCGCTTAATGGCCAATTCCTACGCGCTCCCGCCTGCGCGTGGCGTCCATTCGCGAACGGGCATGCCCCGCTTCGCCAATTCACGGAAAAATGGCTCGGGGGGCACGCAGTTTTCCGGAGCCTGAACTCCCACGCCGGTGAACTGTCCGCGGGCGAGCATAAGCGCGACGATGGCGGCAGGAAAACCGGTGTCGCGGGCGACAGCAGAAAAGGACGGCTTGTCCGTGTACTTTGAGGTTGATTCCGCCGCGGCCGCTTTGCGGCGGCCGTTCTTATGTCCTCGCACGACAACGCGAACAGCCTCGACGTCTCTCGGCGTTTGTTTGGGGGCCTTCAGATTCAGCAAGGCCAGCAAAACCTGGCGCGGCACGACGCGCGAGCCGTTAACCGCAACAGCGTCACCGCTCGTGAAGCCTACATCGTCGAGATTGCGAACCAAATGGACCAGCGCAGGATCGTAATTGATTTTGAAATAGACCTCGCGCACGCCCTTGTCGCGGAAGCTGAGCGGGATCGTTCCCAATTCCGAGTGAATCGAATTTCGCAGGGTCACTTTTCCAATCGGTTTCGGAAAGGTATCGACCACTGGATCGGAAAGCATCGGCCGCTCTTCGAAGCGGCGATTCCGGAAGACGACCGGCGGCATGGTGAGCTCGTCGAGAATTGTCGCGATCGAGAACGAATACGCGATGGGGCTGTCATAGCAGCGCAGGTCGGTGGACGCGTTGTAGACGATTATGGAGTCGACGCGATCCATGGGATCGCTCAGATGGCGCGCCATGATGTTCGTGGTGCCCGGCGCGCCTCCCATTCCGACAATGGCGATTTTTCCGATGCGGCGAAAATCCTCGTCCAGCGAGAATTGCCGACGCGTCATGTGGTAGAGCCCGCCGAGATCGAGATAGTGGATGCGCGCGGCGAGCGCCGCGTGCATGACGTCGAGATTCCAATTGTACTGCGTGCAATTAACCACTATGTGCGAGCCCTTGAGGAGCTTTGCCAAGTGCAAGATTTCACGCACGTCGGCGAAAGCGGAGCTCGCTTTGCCGCGGCCGAATTCTGCGGCGACTTGGCGGGCGCGGGCACGATCGAAATCAGCGACGAGAATTTGTTTCACCTCGGTTGCACCGGCGAGATCCCAGACCACTGCCCGACCCATCAAACCGGCGCCCAGAACCGTGATTTTCATTCCGTCCCTCGGGACCCTTACCGGACCTGAGAATTCTCTCTCTAACGCAGGAAAGCGGGAAGCCTCCCGCGAGACTCCTCGCTTTTGAATGCAGTTTTTTAGAACATCAGCTTCAGAGCAAATTGTATGACGCGAGGATCTTCGCGAACCTTCTGAATCAATCCGAAGGTACCGCCTGTGTTCACGCCATCCACGACGTTCGCTGCGCCGTCCGAAAAGTCGCCATCAGGGTTCGCGAACTGAGTGTGGTTCCAGGTATTATAAAACTCTGCTCTGAACTCTGTATCCCAGCGTTCCGAGATAGAAGTCTTCTTCGTTATCACAAGGTCGGTATTGCTGATCGCAGGACCGCAGCAAAGGGCGTGGGGAACATTGCCGAATGCCCCGGGGTTGGGATCCGCGAAATTCGAGGGGTTGAACCAGACGCCACCGTTCGACTTCGGGTTCACGAACTTAATGTTGCCGGTGACTTGTGGCGTATTCGCATCCTCGAAAAAGAAACTGCTCATCAGCTCGGAGTCGTCGGCGGTCTGCATGCGAATCGGGAAGCCGCTCTGGTAAATGATGATGGCCGAGGTGCCCCAGCCGTCAAGCACCTTGCCCTTGAAACCGGAGTACTTGGGCACCGGCAGGTCCCAGACAGGACTGAAGACG
This sequence comes from uncultured Acidobacteriota bacterium, assembly GCA_963771905.1. Taxonomy (GTDB): domain Bacteria; phylum Acidobacteriota; class Terriglobia; order Acidiferrales; family UBA7541; genus Palsa-147. The sequence continues at coordinate 129,692 of CAVYVI010000001.1, read as the reverse complement.
AAGCGATTCTTCGCGGAGAGGAGAGAAACTCCTCGTGTGGCTTCGAAGTTGATGGGGTTGAGTTCGTTTTCGAATGACGCGCCCTGATCGATCGCTTTGCTGAAAGTGTATGACGCCTGGAAAGTCAGACCGTGGGAATAGGCCTTGTCGAGCGAGAACTGGAGGCCGTTGTAGTTCGAATTGGCCATGGTGCCCTCTTGGAAAATGTTGCTGAACACAGGGACACCGTCTACTGGGCAGCCTGTTCCCGTGAGCGGCTGGCAGTTGGGCGAGGAGTATTTCCGCAGACCGACGAGTGTCACACCTTCGTTCCCGACGACCGTGTTCGCCGACAGGCAATTCCCGCCGGAACCGGCATTGTAGGGCAGGTACAAACCGTTGCAGCCGGTTACCACGGAAACGCCGGGAGGCGGTGTGTAGAGAGGAATCGTGGTGCCGCCCGGGACGATATACTCGCTATCGGCACCGAACGGGCCACAGGTCCCGGCGCCGAGGATATTGTTCAGCTGGAGGCAGGTCTCGGGATTGCCGTAATTGAGATCGTGTGAAGCAAGGAGCCGGTGGGCCTGGGTGCCGACGTAGGCCACGCGGAAAACCATGTCTTTACGGACCTGTCGCTCGATTGTGAGGTTGTACTGCTCCGCATACTGCGTGCGAAGGTTCGGCGCGAATTCGCCATAGAGCAGGATCGGCCGGAACGCCGCCCAGTCGACGCAACCCGCAGGGCCCGATGAGTCAGGACACGGAGTCTTTGGCGTTTGTTGAATGACTCCCTGGAACGGGTTCGGTGTGAAGGGTCCCGTGGATGGATCGCTCGATTGCGGAAGGAAAGGCAGATTGAAATTGGGGTAGCTGGCGAAGGAGCTCCCGCCAAAGGGAGGCTCTGCGCTGAACTGCTCGAGAACGAGTTGCTCCATGGGGTTATAAAAAAGACCGAAGCCAGCGCGGATGCTCATATTTCCTGGGCCGCCAGTAATCTTGGACAGCCAGCCGTCCGTGGCGCCGGGAGCCCACGCCATTCCGATGCGGGGAGCAACGGCTTTGTAATACGTAGTCGTTAATCCGCGCGGGATCCCTTTGTCGCCGGGGAAAACCAAACCAAGCGGGAATACGGAATTATTGGCGCTGCTCTCTCCACAGTCGCCGGCCGGAAATCCGGCGGCTTCCGAGCCTGCCGTATGAATCCAACAAGGATATTGGGTGGTGGCTTGTCCGGGACGGAACGTCTGCAAACGGTTGCCGGTATCGTAGTAGGGTGTGTTCAGCTCCCAGCGGATTCCGTAGTTCAGAGTGAGATTGGATTTAATCTTCCAGCTATCCTGCGCGAAGAGGTAGAGAGCGGTGTTGCGAATGTCTTCGCCCTGAGCAGCGCCCTGCGAATACTCGTTCGCCGAACCGAGAAAGTAGTCAGGATAGCCATCGACGTAGCCCACGTCGTTCGTGACGGGGATGTCGCAGTTAGGAGCAAGGTTAGGGTTATACGTGGAGCAAAGGTTCGAGTCGGTGATGAACGTGAAATCACCGTTGACGTTGTAGTACAGGAACTGGTCGAAACGGGCACGGCGGACGTCTCCGCCGAACTTCACCGAGTGATTCGAAAAAGTCTTGGTGTACGTATCGGACCATTGGAAAGAATTGCCGACCTGGGGAAGCTCGCCCTCGAAGTTGTTGCCGATGGCGAAGCCACCGGAAACGCTAATAAAGGGGAGGCCCACGTGTCCCGGGAGATTGGTCGTGATTCCCAATGATGGATTGGCTGTATCGCTGAAGCAACTCGAGGAGGGTATAGCAGATCCGCAGGAATCCTGAACGCTCGGCAACGTGTTGGTGGGATGGTTCAGATTCTTCTGACCCTCTCGAAAATAAGTAAACCGGAACTCGTTGACCGCGCTGGTACCGAGAGTCCAAGTGTGCGCGATGTTCCACTGCTGGCCGCGCGTAGTTGTCAGAGCGGGATAACCGGGGAGGTCCGCGCCGGCCGCCTGGAATGTTGAAAACGGGACGGTGTCGCTGTCGTTGTTGAAATAGTAGTAGACGCTTAGCTGCTGAGTGTCGGTAAGTTTGTGGTCAAAGCGAACCGTGAATTGATTGGCGTATTCCGTTTCGTTCGGGACCAAACTGATCGTGCCGGTACCAAACGGGGACACATATTTATTGTACAAAGCCAGGGCTGTAGGATCGAAACACGCAACCGGAACTTGATTGTTCGGGAAAATATCACCGAATTGGTTCCCAGGAGTGATAGAGGCGCCACCTTCGGCCGAGACTGCCTGAGCGCACGTCTGGCCGCTACTTCCGGTCGCACGAGCTGCGAGCTGGCTGGCGAACGCCGCATCTGAAAGCGTTCCGACAAAAGGGCTGCCACCTCCAGAAAAGTCGCCCGCGGCCTCGCTCGCGGTCGGAAGTTGGACGGTACCGGAATCGGTACCCTGAATGCGACGATCGCCTTCATAAGAAACGAAGATGAAAGTCTTGTCTTTCCTGATGGGTCCGCCCAAAGTGCCGCCGAACTGATTCTGATGATAGTCCGCAACGGACGGATCGAAATAGCCGCGGTCGTTGAAAATGTTATTGCGTAGAAATTCGTACATGTCGCCGTGCACTTCGTTGGTGCCGGACTTGGTGACGACGTTAACGATGGAACCAGAGTTGCGGCCGTATTCGGCGTCGAAGGTATTGGTAATGACGCGAAATTCCTCGATGGCGTCCGGAGACGGCTGAATGGCGGGAGCGTTGATGAAGATGTCGTTGGCATCACCACCGTTGACCATATAGTTGTTCGAACGGCCGCGCCCGCCGTTGACCGAGACGACGCCCGGGTTGCTGCTCCCCAAGAAGAGGTCGGCGCCCACCTGGGATTGCACGCCCGGTTGTAACTGAAGAAGCTCATACGCGTTCCGCGTACTCAGAGGAAGCTCGCGAATGGATAAGTCGGTCATTACAGCGCCGATCTGGGTGCTGGTGGTCTCGACTTGAACGGCGTTGGCCTCGACGGTGACTGTATCGGAGGAACCGCCGATCTGGAGCGCGACAGCAAGAAAGCTAACGTGCCCGATGGAGACGACTATGTTTTTCGCGACGAATTTCTTGAAGCCCTGGGCGTCTGCGGTGAGGTCGTAATCGCCAATCGGAAGCTCGGGAATTTCGAAGCTGCCGTCTTTTCCGGACGTAGCGGTGCGAGTACTCTGCGTGCCGGTGAGAGTGACGCTGATGGTTGCGTCGGGAATGACGGCGCCGGAAGGATCGGAGACAGTTCCTCGAATTTCGCCATTGGTTTGGGCCCACACGCTGCCGCTCGCGAACAGAAACGTCAGAAACGCGAAAAGGCACACCCAGATGCTTAACCGTGTTTTCATACCCACTCCTCTGCGAGTCGATTCCACCCGCTGGAGAATTATTTTGGCCCCCGAGATTTCGATTGCGCCCCGAGACAAAACCTTACTATAATCCGCGAACCTTAGTGGAAGGCCTGGGGCTTGTCAAGGGAATTCGCGTGGCTGGAGGGCGTCGCAATCCGCAAAGAATGAATCGGACGCATGGATATTTGCGCATCAGCGATGTCGCACGCCTGGTCGGCGTTTCGCCGTCCGTTTTGCGAACGTGGGAGCTTGTCGGGCTGGTTTCACCGGCGCGCACCGACAGCCGCTATCGCCTTTTCACGCCGCGCGACGTTCGACTTTTGAAGCGCGCGCAATTCCTGCGCCGCGCGCGCGGCATGAACGCTCCAGCCATCGTCCACTTGCTTCGTTCCGAGGGCTTGCTCTCAAACGGCGGCGCGGCGAAGCAGAAACCGGTTGGACCGCGCCTGCGGCGGCTGCGCCTGAAGAAAGGCTCTTCTCTTTCACAGGTCGCCCGCGCCGTCGGAGTTTCCGTCGGATTCCTCAGCGCTCTCGAACGCGGGCACATGAGTGCCTCGATATCGACTTTGCGCCGGCTCGCGCACTTCTATCATATGAACATCCTCTCGCTCTTCAATGCTTCGGAGGCGAATCCCCGGCACGTGCGGCCCGAAGAAAGAAAAATCCTCGAAGCAGGCCCGGGCGTGCGCATGGAATTGCTCGCGTGGGGAGACGCCGTCATGGAACCGCATCTCTTCCGCGTCGCGCCGGGAGGGGGCAGCGGCGATTCTTACGAGCATGAGGGCGAGGAATTTCTTTATATTCTCCGGGGTAATTTGGAGATTACCCTGGGCGATGGCGAACCGACTCGTCTGCGGGAAGGCGACAGCTTCTATTTCGAAAGCGATATGCGGCATCGTTGGAATAACCCGGGAAAGCAGGAGGCGCTGGTCCTCTGGGTGAATACGCCGCCGACGTTCTGAGACCTTTCTCGCAAAGTCGCGCCGAGGAGCGATAACTCAATGACGAGAGCGAGACATCCTAGCGTGTTGATCGCGCTTCTCGTGGCCATCTGCGCGACGTCCTGCGGCAGCAAAGAGCCAACACTGAGCCTCCTCGTCTGGGAAGGTTACGCCGACCCTTCCTTCGTGCATGAGTTCGAAGTCTTGCACAACTGCAAGATCAGCGCCTCCTACATGGGGTCGAGCGACGAGTTGGTCGCGAAATTGCGCGGCGGCAGCGCGAGCAATTACGACGTGATCTCTCCGTCGAGCGACGTGGCGACCATGATCGCCTCCTCTGGCCTTGCAGCGCCGCTCGACACCTCGCTGCTTTCCGCCTATCCACAGTTATCTCAGCGGCTCCGTGCGCTTCCGCTCGTGCGTATGAACGGCAACGTATATGGCGTGCCATTTACCTGGGGCCCGAATCCGCTGCTCTATGACACGACTGCTTTTAAGGAGCCTCCGGATAGCTGGGCCGTTCTCTGGGACCCCAAGTACAAAGGTAAGATCTCGGTCTGGGACGAACTCTCCACCCTCTACATGGCGGCGCAGCTTCTCGGTTACGACAAGCCCGACCCCAGCCATCTCTATAACTTGAGCGACGACGAACTCGAAAATGTGAAAAAGAAATTGCTCGAACTCAAGCCCAACATCCGCAAGATGTGGGCTACGGGCGGTGAATTGACGAACCTTTTCGAAAATCACGAGATCGTCGCTGCGATGGGCTGGCCGTTGATGACGAACCAGCTCCGTCAGGCTAATTTCCCAATCGGCGAAACAATTCCCAAGGAGAACACCACGGGCTGGATCGACCATTTGATGATTACCGCCGCGAGCGACCACAAGGAATTGGCCACCCAATTCCTCGAGTACATGATCGAGGCGCAAACCCAAAAGAAGGTCGCTGACGTTACGGGCTACGATCCGGCCAATCCGGTTGCGGCGGAGTACATGACGGAGGAGCAAAAGAAGAGTCTGCATCTCGACGACGTCGACGATTACATGACGCGGATTTATTTCTGGCAGCAGGTTCCGCGCCGCGCGAAATACACGGAAATTTGGAACGAGGTTAAGGCTGCGCAGTGACGCCGATTCTCTCGATCCGGAATGTCGCGAAACAATTTCAGAACCGAGCGGTCCTGCGCGGCATCACGCTGGACGTTGCCTCGGGCGAATTCCTGACGATTCTCGGAGAGAGTGGCTCGGGAAAGACGACGCTGCTGCGATTGGTCGCCGGCTTCGAGCAGCCCGACAGCGGCGAACTCTGGATGGCGGACCAAAGACTCGACACACTGCCTCCGTACCGGCGACATGTGAACACAGTATTTCAGAGTTACGCCCTGTTTCCCCATTTATCGGTCTTCGAGAACGTTGCGTACGGTCTGCGCGTCCATGGGGTCGCGAAACCGGAAATCCCCAGCCGCGTCGAGCAGGCGCTCGAGATGGTGAAGATTCGCGAATTCGCGCGTTCAGCGCCTTCGCGATTGAGTGGCGGACAGCAGCAACGCGTTGCGTTGGCTCGCGCGCTGGTGAACCGGCCGCAGGTCTTGCTGCTCGATGAACCGCTCTCTGCTCTCGATGCCAATCTGCGACGGCAAATGCAAACGGAGCTGAAATCGCTTCAGCGAGAAGTTGGCATCACTTTCGTTTTCGTGACGCACGATCAGGAAGAGGCGATGGCTCTGTCGGATCGTGTTGCGCTTCTGCGTGCCGGGAATCTGGAGCAGGTGGCGAGCCCGCGCGAGATTTATGCCCACCCTGCGACCGGGTACACAGCCCAATTTATCGGGCAGACGAATTTACTCCGAGCGGACGTTCGCGATGGCATTGCCAGTACGAGCGGTATCTCCTGGCGTCTAACAGATGCGTCCGGCGTCAGCGGCGGAACAGCGACGTTTTCTCTACGCCCGGAGTCGATCCGGCTTCTCGGCTCGTTCGCTCCCGGCATGCGAATGGCCGACGGCGGCCCAATTCGATTCCGCGCGCGCATCATCAATCAGACGTTCGGCGGCTCGACGGACATGCTCGAAATCTTGCTTGCCGATTCGCGGACGCTGCGAGTGCGCGTTCCGAGTTGTGGAGTTCTGCAAGGTGAATCCGAATTCGAGTTCGCGCCCACTGACGCCGTCCTCGTACAGGGTTCAGAGCCACGCTAGAAATGTACACGCGAGGATACAAAGCGGCGGTTTCGATTCCTCCCCTTCTCTGGGTGACGCTGTTCCTGCTCGTTCCGTACTCCATTCTTTTTTGCTACAGCTTCTGGCAGATCTCGGCGATGCGGGTGATCGTGCACACGTGGACGCTCGACAACTATCGTGAGCTCGTTCGCAACTCGATTTATGTCGGCGTACTGTTCCGTTCAATGCGCATTGCTGGCGCTGTAACGCTTCTCGCTCTTCTCCTCGGCTATCCACTCGCATATTTCCTGTCGTTTCGCGCGACGCGACGCAAAGAAGTGCTCTATCAGCTTGTCATAATTCCGCTGTGGGTCAGCTATCTGGTGCGCGGTTATGCATGGAAAACCATTCTCGGAAGTGACGGCGTTTTGAATGGTTTGCTTCAGTACCTGCATATCACGTCGCATCCGGTCGAGTTTCTGCTTTACAGCCCTTTCGCGGTCATTTTGACGCTGACGCACATCTACACGCCGTTCACGTTTCTACCGATCTATGCGTCGCTCGAGCACGTGCCGCGCAATCTTGTCGAGTCCTCGCAGGACCTCGGCGCTTCGCCTTTGGTGACATTTTGGCGCGTCATTGTTCCACTTTCACTACCAGGGGTCCTTGCCGGAGCTACCTTCGCATTTGTTCTGTCGCTCGGCGACTTTCTCGCGCCACTGCTCGTGGGAGGCCCGAGCGGAATCATGATTTCGAACATCGTGGTGAGCCTGTTTGGCGCCGCCTACAACTGGCCGCTTGGCGCAGCAATATCGTTGTGCATGCTCATCCTGGTTGTGACGCTGCTATTTCTGGTAGAACGCCTGGAGCGGAAAGTTGAGCTTTTCGTGAAGAGCGCACCCATGACCGGTTCGCGGTCGTGGTGGCTCGGAGTTTACGCCGCCCTGGTCTTCGCGTTTTTGTATTTCCCGATCGCCGTACTCGCCGTCTATTCGTTTAACGGCGCCGGCGTCGGCGGATTTCCGCCGCGCAATCTCACTTTTTCATGGTACGCAGGACTTTTTCGCGATGAAGTGATCTGGGACACTGTCCTGAACAGCGCGATCGTGGCGATGGTTGCAGTTGCGATCGCGATTCTCCTCGGCTTGCTCGCGGCATTGGCACTGGATCGCGCGAATTTCCCCGGCAAGGCGCTCTTCCGACGGCTTGTGCTGCTTCCACTAATTTTGCCTGGAATCATTACCGGGCTTTCGCTCTTGATGCTCTTCGTGGCGGCCGGGATCAAGCTGAGCCTCATTACCATCACTCTGGGTCATGGCACCGCGCTAATCTCCGTGGCCACTACGGAAATCTTTGCCGGACTGCAAAAGCTCGATCGAGCGCAGGAAGAAGCGTCGCTCGATCTCGGCGCAAATCACTGGATCACCTTTTGGCGTGTGACGCTGCCAAACCTGCGCGTATCCTTGATCGCGGCGGCGCTTTTGATTTTCACGCTTTCTCTCGACGAGATCGCGGTTAGTTTCTTTCTGATTGGACGCAGCAACACATTGCCGCTCGAAATCTGGTCGCGGTTGCGCCGGGGCATCACGCCGGAAATCAATGCCATCTCAACCGTCATCTTGCTGTTTTCGATTGCGCTGATTCTCGTGTGGTACCGACTGCGCACGCGCGGCGAAAGAATCGAAGAGGGCGCGACCGCGGTTTTGGCGCCTGATATCTAGGGAGACCAAGCATGACATCGACTCGCAGGGACATTCTCAAGTTCATCGTGACGGGCTCGATCGCGGCGGGCTGCCCGATTGACCTTTCACTCCTCGCCGCCCCCGACGCTCCAAACCCTGACGTTGACGGAGAGCACTTTGAGATTTGCCACAAGATTCGCGACGGTGAAGCATTTTCCAAGACTGCAGTTTCAAAGAACTACGACGTCGTCATCGTTGGCGGCGGAATCAGCGGTTTGAGCGCCGCGTATTTTTTGCGCTCCAAGAATTTTCTTCTCGTCGAGAAGGAAGACCACTGGGGCGGCAATGCGTATCGCGAGGACTACGAAGGCGAGGGCTTTGCCACGGGCTCGGCGTACGATTTTGTCGGTTCACAAAGCGCGGCGCTGGCGAAGGAGATTGGCCTCGAACAGCTCCCGGTCAATTGTCCCGATCCCACCATCGTAAATGGAAAATGGATCGCGGACACATGGCGCGCCGGGCTCGACGAACTTCCGTATCCGCATAGCGTCCGCGACGCCTTCAAGAAATTCCGTTCAGAAATGCTCAAGATCAATGTCGACTCGAATCCCGCGCAGTACGACAACGAGCCTTTGACAAAATATCTGCAAGGCTATCCTGCCGAGCTCAAACAGTGGTGGGACGGCTACGGACTGTCGAATTGGGGCGCCAAGTCCGAGGACACATCCTTCTACGTAGCGATGGAGGACTTCGCGGATTTCGCGGCGGACAAATTCGAAGATTCCCGGATCACACTTCCCGGCGGGAATGGCGCGATCACGCAGAAGCTCTCGCAGACACTTCTCGCGAAATTCGCCGACCGTATGCTGGCCGGCGCCACTACGGTCTCTGTCGAACCACAGCAGAACTCTGTGGATGTCACGTACCTCCATCAAGGCAAACTCGAAACGGCTGCGGCGAAGGCCGTGATTATGGCCACGCCGAAATTGATCTCTTCAAGACTTGTTGCCGGCATCCCGAGCGCGCAAGTCAAGGCGATGCAATCCATCCGCTACGCTCCGTATCCTGTCATCAATATGATCTTTGACAAGCCCGTCTACAATCGTGGCTACGATACTTGGTGTCCCGGAAATACCTTTACTGATTTCATCGTCGCCGATTGGACCGTACGGAACCAGCTTGGCTACAAGCAAAAAAACAATATCCTCTCGTTCTATACCCCGCTCGACGAGGACGATCGGCACAAACTGCTGTCGATCGAGGGGTGTCAGCGCATCGCCATGAACGCGCTCCGCGATTTCAACCGTCTCTTGCCGGAATTCAATGTCGATCCCATTGAAATTCACATGTATCGGCGCGGCCATCCGATGTTTATGGCCACTCCGGGCAACTATACGAGAACTATCCCCGCAGCGCGCACTCCTCTCGATCGCGTGTTCTTCGCTAATGCAGATTCGGAAGGACCGGAATCGCTCGCGACCGGCGGCGTTTCCGCAGCGCAGAAGGGCGCAGAATGGGTTGAGAAGCGTCTCTCGGGAGCCTCCGCACAACAGGCGAAGTTGGCGGTAGGTCTGGCCGGATAGAATCAGCGACTCAGGCTCGCGATGAGCGAGTCGAATGCAGCATGGCTGGGACTACTTTGTAACGGCGAGGTTGTGGGCGCCCGCGAAAATCGAAGCGCTCAAGCTGAGCGTCTGTGGCAACCACCAAATCCGCCGCACAAATCCTGTTTCGCTGCGCTGCATCCTCCTGCCGATGTAATCGAACAGAACCGGGCCGACTTGTATCGCCGCGTACATCGAAGCCGAGCCCGCGAACGGGCGCAAGAGCGGGTTGTCTTCGGAGTGTCCCTCTGCGACGGCGCGATTGGTCGTCCACGCGTCGAATGTCGCCGCGCCGTGCTCGGCAATTCCGAGAAGGAGCCATGAGCGGCGCTCCCGAACGGCAGTGGCTTTTCTCTCCCGGAGCGGGGGCAGCGGCTCGGTGTGTGTCGGGACGTGCACCGACGCGAGGAGTTGAGAGTTTTGTGGCGTCACCGCCAACGGTTCCGCAGACGCCGCGGCTCGCGTGTCATCATCACTGAAGTTCACGAGACGGATGTTGTCCTGGTCGAATAGCGACGATGTCGGGGTGCTCGCCGCGGACGCGGGCGTCGCCGGCGCGGGCAATGGAAGAACGGCGGGGAGATTCTCCGCCAACAGGACATGTGCCGCGGGATTTGGAGTCGCGACGTTACTCGTTGGAGGCGCGATAGGCATCTGGAACAGCACCAGCATCGTCGCCAAGAGCATTGAGAGGTTCTCCTGTCTATCTCAAGCCTAATGTCAAGATGAGACGCACGCCAGAGACCAGACGTACCAGAGCGATAGGACTTTCGGAAGTTGCTGAAATAGAGCTACTTAGCCGTCAAAGTACGATGCAAGGTGCTGACGGAAGTGAGCCTCGCTTTGTGTCCGTGGAAAAAGATTTCCACAAGGCGTACCACAATGTCTCCAGATATCACAATTCCTTGTACCGACAAGCGCGATTGAGTCGGCCTAATGGTAGGACGTCTCCACGGGCCTTCCGGGGCTAGAACCAGCTCCATACGTGGATATACGCCATTTGTGGGGCCTTCAGCGGCTTCTCGTAAGCCCCACCCAGCCGCGAGCCGCGCGTCGCACAGCGAGGCTCGTGAAAGCACGCCAGGCCCCGCGCGTCAAGTGACTCGGCTGACAGGGATAGAGCGGTCCCGCAATGAGGGAAATGCAATCAGGCCAATTCAACTCAATGCGACGACGCATAGCCGAACGGGCGCGCGAACGACGGTTCCCAGGCTGCAAGACTTAGGTCGCGCGAGCAACGGCAGTTACGGCCTTCAGGCTGTCGCGGCAGGCGGTGATCGTTCGATCAATGTCTGCATCGGTGTGGGCCGCAGAAACGAAGAGCGCTTCGTACTGCGACGGCGGGAGAAAGATTCCGCGATCGAGCATCTCGGTGAAGAATGCCGCGAAGCGGACGGTATCCGATTTCTTCGCGTCGTCGTAATTACGCACAGGCCCTTCGCAGAAGAAAATCGTAAGGAGTGAGCCGACGGCATTGATTTGCGCGGGGATGCCGACCTCGTGCGCCGCAGCGCGGAAGCCTTCTTCCAAGCGGCCCGTCTTGCGATTCAATTCATCGTAAAAGCCCTGGACGCGCAGGTGCGGCAGCGTGGCCAAGCCCGCGCGCATCGCCAGCGGATTACCGGATAGCGTGCCCGCCTGATAGACCGGACCAAGCGGCGCAATCATCTGCATGACGTCACGACGGCCGCCGTACGCGGCAACCGGAAGTCCGCCACCAATGATTTTTCCGAGCGTCGTCAGATCCGGGTGAATGTGATAAGCGCCCTGCGCTCCACCAAGGGAGGTCCGGAATCCGCTGATCACTTCGTCGCAAATCAGGAGGGCACCGTCACTGCGGGTGATTTTGCGCAAACCGTCAAGAAATCCCGAGGCCGGCGCGACAACGCCCATGTTCGCGGCGACGGGCTCAACGATGATCGCGGCGATCTGCCGGGGATGCGCCTGGAATGTCTTCTCGACAGCACTCAGATCGTTATATGGAACGTTGAGCGTGAGTTTTGCGAAGCTTTCGGGAACGCCGGGGCTCGAAGAAATGCCCAGGGTTGCGAGACCCGAGCCGGCTTGGGAGAGAAAACTGTCCGAGTGCCCGTGGTAGCAACCTTCGAATTTCAGAATGAGATCGCGCTTCGTAAATCCGCGAGCGAGGCGGACGGCGGACATGGTCGCTTCCGTGCCGGAGCTGACGAAGCGAAGCATTTCAATGGAGGGCATCGCTCGCACAATTTCTTCAGCCAGATCGATTTCGAGGGGCGATGTCATGCCGTAGCTCGTGCCGCGCGCGGCCTGCTCCTGCACCGCTTTCGTGACCGAGGGATGCGCGTGACCCAAAATCATGGCGCCCCAGGAGCAGACGTAATCCAGGTATTCATTGCCGTCTACGTCGTATAGCCGCGCCGCTTCGGATTGCTCGATGATTAACGGATTGCCCCCGACAGCGCGAAAAGCGCGCACGGGACTATCGACGCCGCCGACGAGAATTTTCTCGCCGCGATGAAAGATTTCGGCTGACCGCGGCCTCGATTTGAAAGACATCCGGTGTGACCTTTCTGGTTGCAGCGAGAATTGATGCATTAGAACGAGCAAACTCCACGAAGAGAGCTCAACGATAGATTGCAAGTTCGCACTCGCAGTAGACGTCAGCCCGTGCTGAGCCAGCGCGCGGCGTCCTTGGCATGATACGTTAGGATAATTTCCGCACCCGCGCGATAGATACTTGTCAAAATCTCGAGCACGACGCGTTTTTCATCGATCCATCCGTTTTGCGCTGCGGCTTTCACCATCGCATATTCGCCGCTGACGTTGTATGCGCCCACGGGCACCTGAAATTCCTGTCGCACGCGTTGCACAATATCGAGATACGAAAGCGCGGGCTTGACCATCACCATGTCGGCGCCTTCGTCGAGATCGAGCGCGACCTCCCGCAACGCCTCGCGCGCGTTCGCCGGATCCATCTGGTAGCCGCGGCGGTCGCCAAATTGCGGTGCCGATTGCGCGGCTTCGCGAAATGGGCCGTAAAAGCCCGAGCAATACTTTGCAGCGTACGAAAGAATCGGAAGATCGGCGAACCCGTTTTCGTCCAGCCTCCGGCGAATCGCCGCGACGCGTCCGTCCATCATGTCCGAAGGTGCAACGATGTCCGCCCCCGCGCGCGCGTGCGACAAGGCTTCTTCGGCCAGTAATTCGAGCGTCGGATCGTTCAGAATTTCTCCGTCTTTGACGACGCCGCAGTGCCCGTGACTCGTGTACTCACAAAGGCAAACGTCGGTCATGACCAGAAGATTGAGCTTCGCTTTTCGGATCGCTTCGATCGCTCTCTGAACCGAACCGTCTTCCGCCGAGGCTTCCGATCCCGTTTCGTCCTTGCGCTCCGGCAGACCAAACAAAATGATTCCGGGAATGCCGAGATCGGCGACTTCGCGGCACTCCTCGACGAGCTCGTCAACGGATTGCTGATAGACGCCGGACATCGAGCTGACTTCGGTCCGCACATTCGTTCCCGGACAGACGAACATGGGATAGATTAAGCCGTGCGTGCCAAGACGCGTCTCGCGAACGAGGCCGCGAAGGGCTTCGGTGCGCCGCAGGCGGCGCGGGCGTTGGACGGGGAACGTCATGAGCGCTTAGCTCCCAATGATTCATGCTCAAAATGGGCCGCGATGGCGTCCGCAAGCCCCTTGGACGTGGCTTCCTCCGCCTCGATTGCGACGGGCCAGCCTGCTTCACGAATTGCCCCAGCCGTCGTCGGCCCAATGGCGGCGAACCGCGCGGACCCGGCGAGTAAATGTAACGTCGCGGCATCGAACAGTTCGGCGAACTGACGGAATGCCGATGGACTTGCAAAGGTTACAACGTCGACTTCGCCCCGGCCAATCCGGCCGGCGACGTCGACATCGGCGGCGGGTTCTTCGACGCCTTGGATGCGGCCAACCGGCGCCGCCATCTCAACACCCGGCGAGACGGTACGGTACGCCACAATGTCGATCACCTGTCCCGCGGTTTCGCGCAACGCACGCGGAAGATCATCGTTTGCCAGATCGCTGCGAGGGAGCAACACGCGCTTGCCGGCGAGTTCGGCACGCAGCTCCGCGGCGAGCGATTCGCCACTGTGACGGCCAGCGACACGGTCCACTGCGAATCCCAATGATGCGGCCGCACTCGCGGTCATCGGTCCGACGGCGGCGCATTTCGGCAATGGATGCAGAGTCGTCAGATCGATATGCAGCGACTCCAGGCGGCGCTTCACAAATCGCACGGCGTTCTCGCTTGTGAATACGATCCAATCGAAGCGATCGAACGCTCGGAGCGCCGCGTCGAGCAAGACCGTGTCGACGGGATCGGCGAATCCGACCGTCGGCAGCAGAAGGACTTCCGCGCCGAGAGTCTGCAGGCGCGCAACGAAATCATGCGCCTGCTCGCTCGCTCGCGTCACCACAACGCGCTTCCCCGCCAGAGGTTTGTTCTCGCCAATCACGAGAATTTTCCGCGCGCGACGCGTTCGACAACGCGCAGAATCTTATCAGCGCCGCCCTCGAGAAGTTTCCGACCGAGATCGCGTCCGACGGATTCCGCGTCGCTCACCTCGCCGCACGAATTGCCCCGGATGCACTCCACGCCGTCGGCGCTTAGAACAGCGGCATCGAGATGCAATTGGCCGCGCTCAATTCTGCACCACGCTCCAAGCGGAACCTGACATCCGCCTTGAAGCTCGGCGAGTAAGGCGCGTTCGGCGTTCACGCAGGCGCGCGTTTCGGCGTCATCTAAATTCTTGACGATCGCAATCGTTTCGGAATCGTTCGTTTGCGTTTCGACCCCCAACGCGCCTTGGCCGACGGCGGGCATCATCACTTCCGGATTCATGACTTGCGTCGCGCGTTCGGCAAACCCGAGTCGATCGAGCCCGGCTTTCGCGAGCACGATGGCGTCAAAATCTCCGGCATCAAGCTTTCGAAGGCGTGTGTCGACATTTCCGCGAAGGTCCCGCACATCGAGATCGCGTCTGTAATGCCGCAATTGCGATTGCCGCCGTAAGCTGCTTGTGCCGACGCGCGCACCGGCCCGAAGCCTGGCAAGCACCTCGCCGTTTCGGGACACAAGGCAATCACGAACATCCTCGCGCTTTGTTAGGGCGCTTATCTGGAGTCCTGTTGGCAACACTGTCGGAACATCCTTCATGCTATGGACGGCCAGATCGATCCGGCCATCGAGAAGCGCATCCTCGAGTTCTTTAATGAAAACACCCTTTACGTTCATCTGGCCGATCGCCGACTCTGGAAAACGGTCACCAGAAGTTTTGACGACGATTATTTCAGGGACGGTGGAACGGAATCCGGCCAAGAGATCGCGAATATGATTTGCCTGCCAGAGTGCGAGCTTGCTGCCCCGCGTGCCGATACGGAGTGGCCTCACGAATCCTCGCCGTCCAACCCGAAGAGATCGCGCAATGCTTCGATTCCCGCCAGCCGCCGGCGCAATTCTCGCGTGCGTCGCAATCGATCGCTCGGCGTCTGGACGACCCGCTCGATCAATTCCTCCGTTAGACGAAGGATGCGTTCGCGATCCTCTTCCGGAAGACTCGCGAGCTCGGGAGCACGTTCCTGCAGCAGCGCCGCACGTTCTTTCAAGAGGCGTTCGCGGAGACGCGCCGTCATGGAGATGGCTTCGACGCTCGCGCACCACGTCTCGAATTTAGCAATATGCTCGGTGATCAGCGCCTCAGCGCGGGGGATCTCGGCTTCGCGCGTCTTCCGGTTCTGTTCGACAATGTCGTCGAGGTCGTCGATATTGTAGAGATACAGATTGTATAGGTTTGCGGCATCCGCCTCGACGTTGCGCGGCACACCAAGATCCACGACGAACAATGCGCGGCCCTGCCGGGCGGCATGAACGCGCTCAAGCAGAGCCCTGGTCAAGATGGGCTCGGAGCTGCCGACCGACGTGACGATGATATCGGGTGAGGCGAGGGATGACTCGAGTGCCGTCCAGTCGACTGTCTCGCCTCCGACTCGCTCGGCGAGATTATCGGCTCTTTCGCGCGTGCGGTTCACCACGAGCAACCGGCCGATTCCGCGATCACGCAAATGTTGAACGACTTGTTCCGCAACGGCACCGGCGCCGACGATGATGGCCTCGTGGCCTTCGAGATCGCCAAACACGCGCTCCGCCAATTTGACACCGGCCCATGCAACCGACATCGGCCGCGCGCCGACCTCGGTTTCCGAACGTACGCGCTTACCAACTTCGAGCGCGCCCTGGAAGAGACGATTCAGGACGGGTCCCGTCGAGCCATGCTCGAGGGCTCGGCCATATGCATCGCGCACTTGACCCAGAATCTCCGCTTCGCCGAGGAGCATGGAATCGAGTCCCGAGGCAACGCGGAAAAGATGTCGAACAGCCTCGCTGTTGGTCTGGCGGTAGAGCCGTCCGCTCAGATCGATGGACGAAACCCCGTGAAAGTCCGTCAGGAAATTTTCCATCGCGCCCTGAGCATCGGCCGTGGGATCGGGCGTAACGCCGTACAGCTCGCTCCGATTGCAGGTCGAGAGCACCACGGCCTCTTCGAGCACTCCCCTAAGGCGCAATTCATCGGCGGCGCGCAGAGCCTGCTCCGGCGTGAACGTGATTCGCTCGCGCAACTCAACCGGCGCGGTCCGGTGATTGCACCCGATCAGCGCGATCCTCACGCGGCCCGCAGCGGCTTTCGTCGGGTCGGAAATCGAGGCCATCAAAGGTACCTATGAAAACTGGTCAGATACAAATTCACAAACGTATAGCTAAACAATACGATTACAAAATTACAGGCGCAGATCCGTGCGGCGCGCGCGCCGCGCCACCCAGCGCTCCCCGCGAGCCATAAGTATGCGATGTAGAGCGCGAAGATGGCCAGCGTGATAATGACCTTGGGATCGGCGGCGGAGTAACGTCCCGTTAGCCGATGCTCCCAGACGAAGCCGAAGGCCACACCTAACGCGAGCGACGCCAGTCCGACCCAAACGCTGCTGCGGCTCATGCCTTCGAGAACATCGAGTGCCGGAAATCGCCAGAAGATGCGACCCGGACGCCGCTCCTTCAGCACGCGACTCTGAATCAGATAGATGAGACTCAGGACAAACGATAAAGCGAAAGCGGAGTACGCCAGGGTGTTCAGCGTTACATGCAACGCGAAGAGCGGGCCACGCGCCGGAGGAGGAGGCGGAGCAGTCTTCGGAGCAAGCAAAGTGACGCATGCGGTGCAAATCAGAAGAATCGGCGTGACGAAGGCCCCGACCGAGCGTCGCCCGTGAAGAAGCTCGAGGCCGAGATAGGTCGCGCCGAGGAGCCATGCGAACAACGACATGGAGCCGTAGAGATCGTCGTAAGGCACGGCGTGCATGGCTCGCGAGCGTTCGAGCAAAGCAAAATAATGAGCTGCGATTCCGGCGGCGAGACACAGCGTGGCGGCGCGGCCAAGCCAGCGGTCGTTGGTGTAAAGGTATCGCGCATAGCAAAAGAAGCTTACGGCATAGAACGTGAGGCAGGCGTATTCAGGGATCGAATTCATACGCTCGTCATTCTGCGCGCGAACCTCTGGACGGATTGCATCGACGGCCCCAGGGACACTGACCCTGTAAACCTCGTATTATAAACCCGAAACAAGCTGCGCGCGCGCATCGACGCTCGCCTTCTTGGCTGCCGAGCTCAGCGGCAGGAGTGTCATCCCGGCATCGCTCGCCATCTGCTATCATGGCCGTGACGCCGAATCGCATATGAACACCGAGATAAGGGATCGAAAAGATCTGTTTTTGAGAGCCTGCCGCTGTGAGCCAGTCGAGCGCGTGCCGGTATGGATCATGCGCCAAGCCGGGCGATACCTCTCCGAATATCGTGCGCTCCGAGAAAAGCATACGTTTCTGGAAGTCTGCAAGACACCGGAACTGGCTGCCGAAGTCTCTCTGCAGCCTTTTCGTACCATTGGCGTTGATGCGATTATCGTTTTCTCGGACATTCTTATCGTGGCCGAGGCGATGGGTCTGCCGCTGGATGTTCCGGACGCTGGGCCAATTCTTGGAAACCCGATTCGCGACGCCGCCGGCGTCGAGCAACTGCGCCTGTTCGATCCGAACGAGGTGACACGTTTTGTCGGCGATGCCATCCGCGAAATCTGCCGTGAAGCCGGGCCGACGGTTCCCATCCTTGGATTTGCCGCGGCGCCGTGGACGTTGGCCTGTTATATGGTCGAGGGGCAGACGCGCGGCGAGCTTTCTACCATCAAGCAGATGCTGTACTTGGAGCCCGAACTGCTTCGCGCGCTTCTCGATAAGATTGCGAGAGCGACAGCCCCCTATCTCCGGGCACAAATTGAAGCTGGAGCTACCGCTGTGCAGTTGTTCGATACGTGGGCGGGAGAACTTAGCCGCGAAGAATACGAGGCGTTTGCGCTGCCGGCCACGAAGAGCGTGATCGAACACTTGCGATCGGCGAAGGCGCCCTTGATTCTGTATTCCAAAGGAACCGCGCATCTTCTCGATTTACTCGGTCGATCGGACGCGGATGTGGTGAGCGTAGATTGGCGCGTCGATCTCGAAGAGGCGCGGGACCGCCTGGGCGGCCGCGTCGCGTTGCAGGGTAATATCGACCCGCGCGTGCTTCTGACGCGTGAAGACATCGTAGCGGTCGCCGCGCGAGCGGCGGTCCGGAAGACCCGCGGCTTTGGGCACATTTTGAATCTCGGTCACGGCATTTTGCCTAACACGCCCGTCGAAAATGCTCGGGCGTTTGTCCGCGCGGGCCAGGAGTTCCGCGCGGCGGTGCCAGACGAAAACTTGCGAAGCGAGACCGGTCAAATCGCTGCAAGATAAGCGAATTCCAAATGGCTGAACTGAGTTTGAACTCGCACGACGCGCGGACTGTTTCGCAGGTGTCCGAGGAATTCCTCGCAAAATACAATCGTCCGGGCCCACGCTACACGAGCTATCCCACAGCTCCCGTCTGGAAAGAAGATTTCGGGCCAGACGATCTTGAAAGAACGTACGCCGCAGCCGATGTCGCGGGAACGCCCGTCTCGCTTTACATGCATCTCCCATTTTGCGAAAGTCTGTGCTTGTTCTGCGCGTGTACCGTCTCGATTCAGAAAGACAAAAGCGTCTCCGTTCCCTATCTGACGACCCTCAAGCATGAAATCGAACACGTCAGCCGATTCGTTTCGCGGAATCGGCCTGTCGTGCAGTTCCATTGGGGAGGCGGGACGCCGACGTACCTCTCTCCGGCGCAGATGGAGGATTTATTCGGCTACACCCGCGAAAGATTTGCGTTCGCGCCCGAGGCTGAAATCGGAATCGAGGTCGATCCGCGCGTCACGAGCCGAGAGCATCTCGAATCGTTGCGCCGGCTTGGATTCAACCGGCTGAGCATGGGCCTGCAGGATTTCAATCCCAAGGTGCAGGAAACGGTCCACCGCGTGCAGCCGTACGAAATGACGCGAGAGCTCATCGAAGCCGCACGAGCGCTGGGCTTCGACAGCATGAATGTCGATCTGATCTACGGCTTGCCATATCAGACAGTGGATAGCTTCGCCGCGACGATTGATCAGGTGTTTACGCTTTCGCCCGACCGCGTGGCGATGTTCAGCTACGCGCATGTCCCCTGGCTCAAGAAGCAGCAGGGATCGTTTCAGGGGCATTTGCCCGAAGGTATGGAAAAGTTCCGCATTTTCCAGGTTGGACTCGAGAAATTTGTCGGCGCGGGCTACGAATATATTGGCATGGATCATTTTGCGCGGCCGACGGACGAGCTCGCCGTGGCGCAGCGGAATCGCACCCTGCATCGAAATTTTCAAGGTTACACGACGAAAGCGGGCGCGGATCTTTACGGCATGGGCGTGAGCGCCATCAGCGGATTCGACGCGGCGTACGCACAGAATTTCCGTGAATTGCCGGCTTACGCAGATGCCGCATCGCGCCACGGAATTGCAACGATGCGCGGCTACCGGCTCACCGACGATGACCGGCTGCGTCGCGCGGTGATTGGCCGGCTGCTGTGCCATACGGTGATTCGCAAACGCGAGATCGAAAATAAGTTCACGATTTTGTTCGACGAATATTTCGCACCGGAACTTGCGCAGATCGAGGAGTTTCGCCAAGACGGGCTCGTCGTCACGGATGCCGATGAAATTCGCGTTACGCCGCTGGGACGCGTTTTCATCCGCAACGTGGGAATGATTTTCGACCGGTATCTTCGCGAGCAGCAGATGGACAGCCGGCCGCTGTTTTCGAAGACGCTGTAAGCCTCCGCACTGAGAATGTCCACGCCGCCCCAAGTCGCCGTCATCGGAGGAGGGATCTCCGGACTTTCGTGCGCCTATCGATTGCAGAAACTCGGTGCGTCCGTGCTCCTGCTCGAAACGCATGATCGCGCGGGCGGACTCATCGGCACGGTCGAAAAGAATGGCTTTCGATTCGAATCAGGACCGCAAAGCTTTCTGGGCGCACCGCAGGTTCTCGAACTCGTGCGCGACCTCGGGCTCGAAGGCAAACTTCTCAAGGCAGACCCGCGAGCGCCTCGTTACGTACTCGTCCGCGGCCGACTGCGCGCCGTACCGATGTCCCCGCCCGCCATTCTGACGAGTTCGCTTCTCAGCATTAGCTCGCGATATAGGATCCTGACTGAAGCGTTGCACCGGAGTCAGCCGCCGAATCTCGAGGAATCGGTGGCCGATTTTGTCCGGCGAAAATTTGGGCACGAGATCCTCGAGTATCTCGTCGCGCCGTTCGTTTCGGGCGTCTACGCTGGCGACCCTGAAATGCTGAGCCTCAAGAGTGCGTTTCCGTCTCTCGACCAATGGGAGCGGCAATACGGCAGCGTCATTCGCGGGGCGATGGGAGCGCGAAAAGGACAGGCTGATCCGCGGCCCGGGCTGTGCTCCTTCAGCGGCGGATTCAGATCACTGCTTGACGGATTCACGAGCGCGCTTGGCGCTTCGCTAGTGCCGAATACGCGTGTGGAAACGATCGAGCGGAACGATGGCGACGCTACCTCGGGTTTCACGCTGCAACTTTTGCACGGCTTGCAGCGCGAGACCGTGTCAGTCACAGCGATCGTCGTCGCGGCTCCGGCCTATGCCGCGGGACATTTCCTCGATGGAATATCCCCGCATCTCGCACGAACTCTCTCGGGCGTGCCCTATGCGCCCGTCGCCGTCGTGGGAATGGGCTTCAACCGGCTTCAGGTGGGCAATTCCCTGGCTGGTTTCGGCGTGCTCATACCCCGAAAAGAAGGAATCCGCACTCTCGGCACGGTGTGGAACTCGTCGCTGTTCCCCTGCTGCGCGCCGAACGGTTCGGTCCTCGTAACAAGCTTCGTTGGCGGCGCAACCGATCCTGAGATTGTCGAGAAGAACGCCGATTTCATGGGCGAGATTGTCGAAGAGGAAATTGGAAAGGTTCTTCAGATTAGCGGCGCACCGGTCGAACGGCACATATGGCGCTACGGAAAAGCGCTGCCGCAATACAATCTCGGGCACGGAAAAATTGTCGAAGGCGTCCGCGCCGAGGCCGCGAAATTGCCGGGTCTATTTCTCGTGGGAAATTATCTCGACGGTCCATCCATTGGAGATTGCATCGATTTGAGCAACCGAACGGCCGGGGCTGTGCGGAGTTTCCTGGCGGGGGACAGAGGCGAAGCGGGCCTCAATGCCGGAACGAGGGCGACTAGTTAGGATCCGTCCGGGCGCCGCTTGTAGCGCTGCGCGAGGCGAATTTGGCGACGTGCATCCGCTTCGCGATATCTTCTGCGATCTTCGTCGGTCTCCAGAATCAGCGGCGGAATAGGCCGCGGCCGGTGGTTTTCATCGATGGTTACGAACGTCAGATAGGCGCTGCTAGTATGCACGCGCTCGTCCGTGATGTAATTTTCCGAGAAAACTTTCACGCCAACTTCCATGGATGTATTGAACACGCGGTTGACGCTCGATTTCAGTACGATGAGCTCTCCCACCCGGATCGAATGGCGAAAATCTAGATAATCCACGGAAGCGGTGACGACGTGACTGTGGCAGTGCCTGTGCGCGGCGATCGCGCCGGCGATGTCAATTAGGTGCATGACGCGGCCACCGAGAATGTAGCCGAGCTGGTTGGCGTCGTTCGGCAAAACCACCTCGAGCATCTCCGACCGCGAATAGCTCACCGGGCATCCCCCAACTTGCGTGGCGGAAATCTCTTCGGGCATCGGCTTCGAGGTTTTGTTTAGTTTGCCATTTGTCATCGAATCTCCTGTCGATCGAATTCGCCGCGAGAATTCCGCTGAGTTATCTTGGCTCCCGCGCTGTCCGCCATTATAATGGCGTTTCCACCACCATGACTCAGGCAACGAAGTCGCGCCGCGAGATTCTCGAAGGATTCGTGCAGGCCAACCCGAACGACGCGTTCGCGCGTTACGGCCTGGCGCTGGAATGCGCGAAGCTCGGCGATGACGCGACCGCCCAGGAGCATTTCCGTCAGCTCCTAGTAGCGCATCCCGGATACGTCGCCGGTTACTTCCAATTTGGCCAGCTCCTCGCGCGCCTCGGCAATTTGGCCGCGGCCCGGCAAACTCTCTCCGCCGGAATCACAGCAGCCGAAACTGCTGGCGACGCGCACGCGCGCGGCGAGATGGAAGCGGCGCTCGCGGCGCTGGCCTGAGCTCCTCCAGCGAGCGGCCACGGCAGGAGAAAATCCAATGGACGCGATTCGCATTCCGCTCTTTCCTTTGCCGCTAGTTCTCTTTCCGAACGCCGATCTGCCGCTGCATATTTTTGAACCGCGCTACAAGCAGATGGTTCACGAATGTATCGTGGCACAAACGGAATTCGGAGTTGTTTTGGCGCGAGAACAGGGCGTCGCGAAGATCGGCTGCGCGGCCGAAGTGATCGAGACAACCCGGGAATACCCGGATGGACGGATGGACATCATGGTTCAGGGCCGCTCCGCTTTCGAGGTCGTCGAGATCTTTCAGGAAAAGACTTACTTCGAGGCCGCCGTGCGCTACCTCAGCGACGAAGGCGACCCGAAGTCGGCTGTCACTCCCGCCCGGCTCCTCGAAACGTACGCTCGTTGCCACACGCTACTCTTCGGTGGACCTCCCGACGAAATCGATCGTCAGGAAATTGAATCGATCGCCTTCTTGATCGCGAATGAACTACCCCTCGAACTCGAAGACAAACAGACCCTTCTCATGCTGCGGGACGAAAACGAGCGCCTCGCCCGGCTTCTTCCCATGATCGAGCAGCTCCTCCCCCGCGCCGAGTCGCGCTATCGGGCGCGACAGAAAGCCAGCGGAAACGGGCACGCTCACGCTTGAGTTTTGAGGCAACTATCGGCGCCGGGCCGCATCATCTATAATGGAAGACGGTCGCGCCGGACACACGGCTTTTGCCCGGTCGATTTACACGGGGGCTTCATGAGCACTCTTCCCAGAAATCTCGGTGAGCTTCGCCGCAGCGCCTGGTCGGAAGAGAAAATTGGAAAGCGCGGTGTGAAGCAAGAGCTTCGTGAGAATCTCGTCGCGCGGCTGGAAGCTGGCAAGCCCCTGTTCCATGGCATCCACGGCTACGATGACACGGTAACACCGCAAATCGTGAACGCACTGCTCTCGCGGCATCATTTCATACTGCTGGGACTGCGTGGCCAGGCGAAGAGCCGCATTCTGCGCGGTCTGTCCTCGTTTCTCGATGCCGAAGTTCCCGCCGTCGCCGGCTGCGAAATCAACGACAACCCTTACCATCCGATCTGCCGCGCTTGCCGCGAGCGAATCCAGGCTGAAGGCGATGCGACTCCGATTGTCTGGCTTGGGCGCGAGCGGCGCTACGTCGAAAAACTCGCGACGCCGGACGTCACGATCGCCGACATGATCGGCGACGTCGACCCGATCAAAGCGGCGCGAGGCGGCCGCGACCTCTCGGACGAACTGACGGTCCACTACGGACTCCTGCCGCGCGCCAATCGTGGCATCTTCGCGATCAATGAATTGCCGGACCTCGCCGGGAAAATTCAGGTGGGTTTGTTCAATATCATGCAAGAAGGCGACATTCAGATTAAGGGTTACCCGATCCGCCTGCCGCTCGACGTCCTTTTGGTATTTACGGCGAATCCCGAGGACTACACCGCACGCGGAAAAATCATTACTCCGCTGAAGGATCGCATCGGCTCGGAAATTCGAACGCACTATCCGGCGAGCGTGCAGGAGGGGATGTCGATCACCGCACAGGAATCCTGGACGGCACGCGACGCGGGGCGGCGCATCGAAATCCCGAACTACGTCTCCGAGATCATCGAGGAAATCGCGTTCCTTGCGCGTGAGGACAAGCGAATTGACCGGCGCTCAGGCGTGAGCCAGCGGCTTCCGATCAGCGCGGTCGAAAACGTGACCAGCAGCGCCGAACAGCGCGCCGTGCGAAACAAGGAACGTATCGGAGTCGCGCGCGTCGCGGACATCTACGCGGCCATCCCCGCGATGACCGGCAAATTCGAGCTCGAGTACGAGGGAGAGCTTCGCGGCGCCGATAACATTGCGCGCGAATTGATCCGCGCGGCTGTGGGCAAGGTTTACACGCGGTATTTCTCCGAGGTAAACCTTCAATCGGTGGTGCAATGGTTTGAAATCGGTGGCGATTTGAAAGTGGCCGTGAATGCCCCTGCGGCGGAACATTTTGCTCAGCTCAAAAACATTCAGGGCTTGCTCGACAACCTCGCGCCTCTGGACGTAAACCCAAAGAATGATCCCGCCCTGGCCGCTGCGGCTGGCGAGTTCATTCTCGAGGGCCTCTGGGCGCACAAGCGGATCAATCGGAGCGAGGAGCGAGGCTTCTACGCAGAGCCGCGGAAAACGCAGGAACCACGCGAACCGCAACAGCCGGGCCGGATGCCGCGCCGGCAGTTCAACTAGGAAATCGTGACTCACGCATGAAATTTGTCCGCTATTCGCGCTACGTCGGCGAGGCCGCAAACGACATCGACCTCCAGGAGTTGATGAATCGTCTCGCGGATTTTTTCCTGCAAAGCGGATATGAATCGCAATACGGAATCTACGAGATGGATCCGCAGGGGTCTCGCGAGCGGATGATGGACGAGCTGCGCAACGCGATTCTCCGCGCGCTCGAAGAGGGCGATTTGCTGCCGCCCGAGCTGATGGAAAAGCTCATGGAGAATCCCGATTTGTCGGGGAACCAGGAGCTTCGCGACCTGGTCGACAAATTGATCGAAAGACTCGAGCAGGAAGGGATGATTTCTCAGCAGCCACCGCAAGTGACTCCGCCGCCGAGCGAAACTCCTGGCGGGCAGGCGGGCAGCGAACAACCCAATGCGCATGCCCGCTTCGAAATCACGGACAAGGCAATCGATTTTCTCGGGTTTAAGACGCTCAAAGATTTGCTCGCTTCGCTGGGTAAATCGAGTTTTGGACGCCATGACACCCGCGATTTAGCCACAGGGGTGGAAACCAGCGGCGCTTCAAAACCATACGAATTTGGCGATACGATCAACCTCGATATCGGCGAAACGCTTTTTCGGGCCGTACGGCGAAACGGTGCGCGGGTGCCGATCGAGATCGAATACTCCGATCTGATGGTGCACCAGTGCGAGTATCAAAGCTCGTGTGCGACCGTGCTCATGCTGGATTGCAGTCACAGCATGATCCTCTACGGCGAGGACCGTTTCACACCCGCGAAGCGCGTCGCACTCGCACTCTCTCACCTCATTCGCACGCAATACCCGGGCGATTCCCTGCACTGCGTTCTCTTTCACGACAGTGCGGAGGAAATTCCGATTGGAAAGCTGGCGCGCGTGCAGGTTGGACCTTATTATACGAACACGCGCGAGGGACTGCGGATGGCGCAGCGCATCCTGAACCGCCAGAAGAAGGATATGCGCCAGATCGTAATGATCACCGACGGAAAGCCCTCCGCGCTGACGCTCGAGGACGGGCGCATTTACAAGAATGCCTTCGGTCTCGATCCGCTCGTGGTTACGCAGACACTCGAAGAAGTATCGAAATGCCGTCGCGCTGGAATCTTGATCAACACATTCATGCTCGCAAGCGATTACAGCCTTGTGCATTTCGTGCAAAAAGTAACGGAGCTTTGCCGGGGCAAAGCGTACTTCACGACGCCCTACACTCTTGGTCAGTACTTGCTCATGGATTACGTGCAGAAGAAGACCCGCCAGATCCACTGAAACTCAAGAATGGCTCGTCGCAATGCGGGGGCGCCCGCGAAGTGCGGATCAGGAACCTTGCATCCTCGTTCGCGCATCGGCATCGAATTGAATCGGGCTAAAATTTGAAGGGACAGTTCGAGCACGCCACGCGCCGCTCGACACGAGATATCGAAGGATGGCCATGCTTGAAGCTGGTAAGGCAGCGCCGTTGTTTACACTCACGAGATCAGGCGGCAAACCCCTCGCGCTCGCCGAGGCGCTGAAGAAAGGGCCCGTGCTCGCGGCATTTTTCAAGATTTCCTGCCCGATCTGCCAGTTCACATTTCCATTTATCGAGCGCCTTCACGAACGATACGGCGATGAGAAATTGACCATCTGGGGCATTTCACAGGACGACGCGGCTGACACAAAGGATTTTTGCAGCGAATTTGAAATCAAGTTTCCGACGCTGGGCGATGACAACGGATATTCGGTCTCGAATCGGTATCAGATTACGAATGTCCCAAGTTTGTTTCTGATTGAGCCGGACGGAACGATCAGCATTAGCCAGACGGGATTTTCGAAAAAAGACCTCGAGGAAATCGCGGCAAAATTGGCCGCGGCCAGCGGCGAACTCGCGGGTCCTTTATTCAAACCGAGTGAGATTGTCCCCGACTACAAACCTGGTTGAGGCTCGAAAAACTAGGTTCCGGCGGAACCTCAGAAATCATACCCACGAAAGCCCCGCGCAGACCTTTGCGGCGCCCCAGCGGATGCATCACAACAACGAGTCCTCAATCAGTTTTTTCTTATGTTTTGGCGGTTTGAGGCGTTTGTCCGGGATTGTGCGCGCGGCGGGCGGCGATCCGATTCCCAACCGGGCGCGAAATTTGACCTCTTTCACCACGCGTGAGCGTTGCTGCTTCTTCTTCGGCGGCATCAGAACCTACTCAAAGAAAACTTATCACATTTCAGTCCGCGGTTCCCGCGGTGGCCTCGTGATCCGCTTCGTGTTTCTAGGCGTTGCCCCTCAATTGGGGCTAGTCAACGGAATGATCGAAGGGAATCTTTTACTTGTGCGGTTGCGGCAACGCGTTGATTATAACGGGACGAGTGAGGGCATACGCGTTGATTCAGGTTTCTTTCGGGTCGAGAAGATCCTTCGGAAACTTTCGCCGCGTGGGAAGCCGATCCTTAGCTGGCTGGTAGCAATTAATCGTGGTTTCGATTGCAAGCGAATGACACCGAGGGCATCCTGTCACAGTCACCTGAGCCGTAACCACGTGCCCCATATCCGCGTCCCACGTGATCGATGAAGAGACGACTCCGAGTCGCGGCGACATCGCTCACGATCATCCTTATCGTTGCTTGTGCTGTGCGCGTGGGCTTCGCGTGGGATTACACGCGCCAGAACCCGAAGCAAGCGCTCAGCGTGATCCCTTTTCTGCTCGAAGCCGGCAACATCGCGCATTCCGTCGCCACTGGAAATGGATTCAGCTCGCCATTTCGCGTGGATACCGGACCGACGGCTTGGCTCTCGCCTGTGTATCCCCTACTGCTCGCGGGAATCCTTCACGTCTTCGGTAGCTACACTTTCCGGTCGTACATCGCGGCTGTGCTCCTAAACATCGCTTTTTCGACGCTGACCTGCGTGCCGATTTTCTTCGCTGGCCGACGCGTGGGAGGCCCGGGCCTCGCAGCGACCGCTGCGTGGCTCTGGGCTCTGTTTCCAAACGCGATTCTGATTCCATTCGAGTCGATATGGGATGCGTCACTCGCAGCGCTGCTCGCCGCGACGATTCTCTGGGCCACACTCTCGCTGGCGGATTCGAAGCGGTTCCGCGCTTGGTGCGTTTACGGGCTGCTTTGGGGATTCGCGCTGATGACCACCGCGACGCTCGCGGCGCTGCTTCCGTTCTTGCTTGGCTGGCTCGCATACCGCTCGCGGCGTGACGGCCGCGGATGGCTGGCAAGGCCGGCGCTGGCGGCGGCAATCGCCGTTCTGTGCTGCGCGCCGTGGACGGTTCGCAACTATGTTGAATTCCACGCGTTCATTCCGCTGCGCTCTGGTCTAGGCCTGCAGCTATGGCTCGGAAACAATCCCGAAGCACGCGACGTATGGCTCGGCGACCTGCACCCGATCCATGACTCCGCCGAACGCAACCATTACACACAAGAGGGTGAGATCGCGTACATGGCGGAGAAGCAGCATGCCGCCATTCAATACATGCGCAGCCATCCGCTGCGAGTAGCGCAGTTGGCTGGGCGGAGATTTGTCGCCATCTGGGCAGGCGGTACTCCGCATCCGTTGGCGGATTTTCTGAAATATCGCTCGCTGTGGTTTCGCACCGTGCTGATCTTCAATCTTTTCGTGGCAATCGGCGCGGCGGCGGGGATCGTGCTGCTGTTTCGAACGCGCTCCGCTTACGCCTTTCCCGTCCCCGTCTTCCCGATTATCTTTCCCTGCGTGTACTACTTCACCCTCGCGCAGCCGCGCTATCGTCATCCGATCGATCCTGTCATCCTCTTGCTTACCGCAGTCACGATGCGCGAAGCCTCGCTCTGGTTTTCGCAGTCGCCTGGCGACCAGGACCGGGCCGGCAATCCAAAGCCCGGTATTTCGGCGTCGCCCAGAAATCTAGTCAGTTAACTCGAGAAGCACACGAGAAGAGCCACCAATGAGAGTTGGCGGAAGCGTGTGGGAGTCGAACCCACCACTCGACCCGCGAAGGGCCGCGTCGCCGGCTTTGAAGGCCGGGAGGATCACCGGACCCCTTTCGCCTCCGTTCAGGAGTATAGGCGGCTGGCGAACGGCGATTCAACTCTTCGGCGACATCTCGGCCATTTTTTTGCGAGCGATTTCGAGCAGCTTGGGATGGGTACAAACTTCGTAGTAGGACCGCGGCCCGGGATTGCCAATCTGCGCGCCGGGGAGCAACTGCCGCACGGAACCTTTGCGAATGACAATTGGCTCGAGCGCGTTGTCGAGCGGCAACTCGCCGAAATAGAGCTGCACTCGCTCCTTACCCCACGGTAACGGAAACGTTCCTCCCAAAGGCGTCAGCGAGATTTCCTCGGAGAGCTTTTGAAAACCCTCTTCATTCAACTCGATGCCGTTCATGTTGAAGCGCACTAAGAGCTCCTCACCTTCATCTTCGGCGGCATCTTCCATCAACGTTTGCAACAGAAAAACATTGAAGGGAGAGGGATTTTGCGCGAAGAGGCGACGCGCCATTTTTGAACAGCTCGACAAGCGATCCGAAAGATTCAGCGCCTTCGAAATCATGATGCGCGAATCGCCATCCATCCAAAGTGACGGGGCGGAATTCTGGAATGCAACGCCAATACCGAGTTCCAGCCGCGGCAAGTCGGTGGATTCAGCGCGGGAGTTATAGGCCTGGGTCGTCGCCAGGATCTCCCGCGCGAGGACGCAGGCCTTTGCAACGGCTCGCTGGGTGGCGCGCGTCGCCTCCGTCTCATAGATAGCGAGAATAATGGCGTCGCCTTCGATAAAGACTCTCGCAGCGCCGTGACGATCCAGAAGCTTCTTCACCGGTTCGTGGAGATTCATGCTGAAGTGCGACGCGGGATTCAAGCCGCGCGCGAGCAGATCCTTTGTGATTCCGGTCGAGCCGCGCACGTCGGCCTTGATGACTGCGTGGGAGATTACTGGATCATCTTCCTTCCGCGCCTCCTCGGTAAAAACGAGGTCGTATAGGCTGTTATTGACGCGCGAGAGTTCGCGCGAGTGGTCGGAACGCACCAGATTGACGCGCTCCATCCAAGCGGACACATGCTGATAATTGTGTCGATCGCGGCGTAGACGCGAAAGATCCTCGGCAAATTGAAGGGCGATGACCCGGGTTTCCTCCGGCGTGAACCTGCGAATGGCGCGCGCGGCATCGTCGAGCCGTTTCAGCGAGAACTTTCGTGCGGGAAATTGTTCCAGAATCTGCTCGACACGCTTGGTATCTTCGCGCACTACGAGCGCCTTCTTCAGCTGCTGCAAGTGTACGGGCGGGCAATAGTCGCGATAAATCTTCCGCAGTTCATAGCCCGCGAGCACGTGTACGAGAAGATCGCGCTCCTCGAGCCGGTTGACCCACTCCTGCAACAGGCGGCCACGGATTTCCGGCGGCGCTTCTCCTTCGCCGCCCGGCGATTGCGAATCAAAAAGGCGCCGGACGTTCTCGGGCTCGTTCAAGCAATTGCCGATTCGCCCCCGATATTCATCGGTCAGAAACTCCGCCCTTTGCTTGGCAGCCTCGATGGTTGGTCCGAGTTCTTCGAGATTATTTTCGAGTGCCGCAGCACGATTCTTTAGATCGGCCGCCTCGCCCTGATTTTCGGCCACGCCGCCGCGGCGCTTCCAGGGCCAGCTGAACAAATCGTCAGCGCTACCGGTCTTCCGCCGCAATTCCTCCTGCTCTTCGTCCAAGCGCAACAATTCCGATCGCAACGACCGGGCTTGCTCGACGAGGCGCTCGTAAGTCTTCTGACTGCGGCTTAGCTCTCCCGCGTTGTCATCGGCGAGAACGAAATCGCGGACGAAATCGATCAGGAGTTCATCAAAGATCTCGAAACGGTCGGGATCGTGAATGAAATTGCCCAGAAGGACATAGTGTTCAAGAAAGAGGTATTCGTCGTTTCCTCCCTCGACAAACAGCAGCCGATTCTTAAAGAAATCGTAGAGTTCCGTGAATTCATCACCGAACAGCGCCCGGCGTGACTTCGAGAGCGTGTTCTCGTCGAGATCGCGGAGAATCTGGAATAGCGATTGGCTGACCTGGCGATAAATGCTCTTACGATCAGCCTGCAACTCGGCAATCCGCGCGCGCATCACGTGAGCCTGCTCACTGTGCTCGAAATGCACCCCGCGGGAGTGAATCCAATCCTTGCACTCCACAACGAGGCTTGAAAGCTGATTGCCGATCTCGGTGACAAGAAATTTGAGGACTGCCAGACGGTTCAGGAGATCGACCTCGATATTTTGCGCGAACTTGGCACGCGTCAACGAGATTTGGAGCAGTGCGGAGAGCTGCTTGCGAAACGCTGCTGTCTCCGGCATCGACGACTTGCGGCCCTGCCCCCAGAAAAGATTCAGGTTTGCTGCCTGGCGGACGGCGTCGAGCAGGTATTTCCGGGCGAATTCGACGAATTTCGGACTGAGGAATACGTCGTAATGGATGTTGTCGACGCCCAGACTGAGCGATTGAATCCGAATTTCGACCAAATATGGCTCGAGCTTCATCCGGGCCGGATGGGTTGGAGAGAGCGTAATCGGCACGTCTGCCATTTTCGTTGATCTGGAAGCTGAATTTTCAATGTAGCAGAATGAGGGGGAGGCGCAACCGTGAGAGTCCAACCGGTTAATGGCGAGTCATCTCCCGCGAGGTACACCGGGATATGTCTCTACCTGGGACGCAACGGCAAGCGCCGCACTCGTTCGGCCTTAACTGAGGGACTTTGCCAGCGCCACGCTTCCGAGAGAACCATCCGGCCAACACTGCCGCTAGCTCGGCTCGCAGTAGCCGTGGTCGTGCTTACCGCGTTCCTCTGGCCACTGGTGGCGGAACTCGTCGGCGAAGTATCACGCTGGCTCAAATGACAGGCAGGATGTCAGATGGATCGGAGATGTGAATGCGCCGCGTGCTTTCATCCACGTGCTCGAGCGCGATGCGCAAGACAGGCCAGTCCGTGCGTATCGTCATTTTGTCCGGCCATTCGATGATGACGATCGCGGGCTCGGCGAAAAGGTCTTCGACACCCAACGTTTCGAAATCGTGAAAATCTCCGACTCGGTAGAGATCGATGTGATAGACGCGGACGCCGTTGTGATAATTGTGGACGAGCGTAAACGTCGGGCTGGTGACATCCTCTTCTCGCGCGGCGCCGAGGCCGGTGACAAGTCCCTTCGTCAGTGTCGTTTTTCCAGCGCCGAGCTCACCTGAAAGCAATATTAATACCGGCGGCGCAAGTCGAGTTCCCAGTTCGCTCCCGTGGCGAATCGTCTCCTCTGCCGAACGAGTGATCCAATCAACGCTCGACATGATCCAGCTCAGCGAGGAGGTGCGCGTAGGCGCGCGGGATCGCGCTGATCAAGTCCGTCGCCATCATCGATATTTCGCCGATTTCCCGCGCCGCAATATCGCCTGCGAGACCGTGCAGGTAGACCGCGAGGCATATCCCGTCATACCAATTGGATGAACCATGCTGCGCAAGAATTCCCGCGAGCATCCCGGTCAGCACATCGCCGCTCCCCGCCTTCGCCATGCCCGGATTGCCTGTCGAATTGATCCAAGCACGGCCGTCGGGTGACGCGATAACGGTCTGATGCCCTTTAAGCACGACAGCCGTCTTCCAATCGACTGCCCCTTTGCGAGCTACTTCGAGTCGATTTGCCTGAACCTGGGAAATCGAAGTTCCAAGCAGACGAGCCATTTCGCCCGGATGTGGCGTGATGACCATTTCAGGCGCCGAGTGCCCCGCGAGTTCGGCGCTCCGACCTGCGAACGCATTCAACCCGTCCGCATCGAGAACCAGTGGAATCCCGGAATCACGTACGACGTTGCGGACAAATTGCTGCGTCTCCGCATACGTCGTCAGGCCCGGCCCCATCGCGAGAATCGATTTACCGCGCAAAACGTTTGTGAACACATTGTATTCGAGACTTCGCAGGCCCAGCGTCCCAGCTTCGGTTGACGCTAATGGCTCCGTCATCATCTCGGGCGTGTGGGCGCCGATGACCGGAACGCAGTCATCCGGCGCAGCGACGGTAACGAGTCCGGCGCCCGCGCGTAACGCGGCCCAGCCCGCCATCACGGCCGCACCTGACTTACCGACCGAGCCCGCAGTAACCAACGCGTGCCCAAAGTTTCCCTTGTTTGCATCCGCCTTTCGACGAAAGCGGAGCCCCAAGAATTCCGCCGGCTCGAGCCAACGCAAATTGGAATCCGAGCATTCGTCGATTAGCGCACGTGGAGATCCGATGGAAACGACCTCCAGATGTCCAACCCTGGACGACGCCGGATACAACAGTTCGCCGATCTTGGGCGCCGTAAACGTGACGGTGGCCTCTGCGTCCACCGCGGGCCCCGCAACCTCGCCGGAATCCGCCGAAAGACCCGAAGGAATATCGACCGCAATGATCCTGGACTTTTTCCCAACCGCGTTCAGATCGGCGACGACATCAGCGAGCCAACCCTCGACAGGACCCCGCAAACCGGTCCCCAGAAGCGCATCGACGATGATATCCGCTTGAGCGAGTCGCGTCTTCATCGGTGCCCACTCGCTTGCATTCGTCGCGAGGATTAGCTCCCCGCCTGAACGCCGATAGCGGTCCAGATTCGCCGAGGCGTCGCCGCGTACCTCGTTGGGATCGCCGCAGAGTACCGCGACCGGCCGGACGCCGCGTTCCTGAAGAAGTCGCGCAACCACCAGTCCATCCCCGCCATTATTTCCCTTTCCGCTGACGACGAAGACGCAGCTCCGCCGTGGCTCGCGGAAGTTCTGCTCGAGAAACTCAACCACACGGTTACCGGCGTTTTCCATAAGCTGCAAACCTGGGATTCCGAAACGCTCGGTTGAGAGGCGGTCGACTTCTCGCATCTGCGCCGCTGTGAGGACTTTCATGAACTCAGACTCATAAAGTCAAACCAACGATACGCGCGAAGAAATCGGGAGAACGGGCACGACGCAAAGCCAAGCCGTCACAGCATCCATCCGCCGCTGACGCTGAGGACTTGCCCGGTAATGTAATCGGCTTCATCGCTCGCGAAGAATTTCACGGCTGCCGAAACATCTTCCGCGGATGGCGGGCGCCCGATCGGCGACCGCGTGTCGCGGATCTTGCGCGCCTCGTCGAGCGTCAGTTCTTTCTCGTCGACGTTCGATGGATTGATGACATTCACCGTGATACCGTGCCGGGCTTCTTCGACAGCGAGAGAGCGCGAGAAAGCGACGACAGCGGCCTTGGCGGCAGCGTACGCGGAAATCGTGGCCTGGCCGAAGGCGCGCTCCGCGCCTACGGCGCCCATGTTGATGATTCGGCCCCAATGCTGGCGGCGCATGACCGAGAGAACCGCCTTGCTCATATAAAACGCGCTTAGAAGATTCGATGAAAGGACCTGATACCATTCAGCGTGCGTCGTCTCAATCACCGGCTTCCAATTGAACATTCCGACGTTGTTTACCAAAATCTCGAGCCGGCCGAAGCGCTCCACCACGGAGTCGACAAGGAACTGCACCTTCGACGAGTCGGTTACGTCGGCTTCCACGGCGAAGCATTCCGCACCTAGAGATTGCAGCTGCCGTAGTGTATTTTGCGCTGCAGCCTTGTTCGAGCGATAGGATATTGCCACGCGAACGCCAGCCTGCGCGAGTCCAAGGGCCACGCCTTTGCCGATACCTCGGCTGCCGCCTGTGATCAGAGCCGTCCGCTGCCGAAGAGGCACGCTGCATCCTCCCGAGAAAAGTGAATCCGCAAGTATAAGTGAAACAGGGAGTCCGCCCTAGCTCGATTGCCCGGCGCCCGCGATATCCAGCCGCGCCACGACGACCGTCATGTCGTCCGCTTGCTCCGCCGTTCCGCTCCATTGCTCGGCGGCATCGATGAGATTCGCGGCCAACTTGTCGAGCGGTGCATTGCGGTGTCGCAGGACCTCGTCCATCATCCGCTGCGTACCGAATTCCTCGCCATAGACATTCTCGGGCTCGATCAAACCATCACTGAACGCCACCAGGAGACTGTCGGGAGTCGCCTTGATCGTATCGGAAACGTAGGACGCATCGGCGAACAGTCCTACGACGGTTCCTCCTACCTCGAGCTTCGTGATCTTGTCCCCAACTACGAAAAATGGAGCGCAATGACCTGCGTTGGTATATTCGAGCGTCTGCGTAAACGAATCATAGATCCCATAGAAAAACGTCGCGTAGCGGTCGTCCAGAGTGTTGTAGAAGAGGTGTGTGTTCAAACGGGCGACGAGATTCGCCGTGCCGCCCGTTCCATCCAGTACCGCCTGGCTTCGAAGCGCAGCTTGCAGGCTGGCCATTAGCAACGCGGCTGAAATTCCCTTCCCGCTGATGTCCGCGACCGCAATCCCGAGTCGCCGGGGACCGAGCCGAATGAAATCGTAGTAGTCGCCGCTGACGACGCGAGCGGCGCGGCAGATCGCCGCCACTTCAACGCCTTCGACCTTCGGTATCGTTTGCGGAAAGAGTTGCGCCTGCACTTCCTGCGCAATCGAGATCTCGTTCTCGAGCTTCTGACGTTTCTTTTGCTCTTCGATCAGCTCGCCGACGGAGCTTGTCATCTCATTGAACGATTCGCCGAGGACGCCCAGCTGATCGCGTTTCTGAACGCGAACGCGATGCGAGAAATCGCCGCGGCGAACATAGTGGGTCGCGAGATACAGCTCGGAAACGGCGCTCGTGATGCGTCGCGTGAGGACAACGCCGGTTGCCAGCGCAGCGGCTTCGAGAAGGAGGAAGATAATGCCGGTCACAACGAGCGTAAACGTCAGAAGCGGACCGATCGCGCCGAGCGACGAAAAAAGCCGACGATTGAGCGATGAAGGCCGCACTGAAAACGCAGCGAGGACCGGCACAGTTTGCGGATCATCTGTTTCGGAATTGAGAAGAATGGCCTCCCACGTAAGCCCTCCTGTAACCGCCGCGTCAACCCAGTTCGCGCGCGGCCCAATAGAGCGGCGTCGGCTCGCGATCTCTTCCGCGGGAACATAATCGCGACCATCGATCTCGAGCATCAGGCTCTGGGCTGGAGCAGCGCCTCCCGGCCGAAGGATCGTAAGATGTATCGGACCTAGCTCCGAGCTGAGCGCGTCCAGCGTGTCCGAGCTGATCGGCACCGATAGAGACAGGGGAAATGTCGAATGGCCGGCATCGACCAGCGTGGTGCAACGCAGCCATAGCTGCCCGCTCGACTCCACCATGCCCGTGAATTTCCGGGCGCCAGCTCCACCGGATCGTTCAAGGAGTCGGCGGGTGGAATCCGCGTGCACGCTCAGGCCTGGCAATTCTCTCGACTCTTCTGCGATGACGGCAACGACGCTCGGCCGGGTGAGAATCAAACTTGGATCGGTCACAGACTTTCCCGCCGCTTCGTCCACGACGGAGACCTTCACGGCCTGCGACGCCGCCTCAAGCGCGCTGATCTGCCCCTGCACATCATCGCGGAGCATGTGCGCACCCAATTGCATGTACAAAAGATAGGAAGCGACCCCAGCCATCGTGAGCAGTAGAACCACAGGCACAACGGCAATAAAAATGTACGCGACGATTAGGCGGTTGCGAAGGCTCCAAAGCAGCTTATTGCGAACCCAAGGCGTGAGGCGAAAGACAAAATAGGCCAGCGCCAGAACGAAGAGCAAACCCAGGAGGCCGGAGAAAGGAAAACTGATACCGATCGAGCGGGCGACGCGCGCGAGCGCGTAGGCCACAATAATTCCGAGCACGACGATGTCCAGCGGCGACACACGCCGCCAGAACGCCCGCAGCCGCAAAATGGAAAAGCGCGACATCCACGCCCATTGTGACGCAGACGGGCGCCCGCGCTCAACGTCCGAATCGTGTCAGGCCGCCGATTTCAGCGATTCAGCGCTCTTTGCACGCGACTGTGATGCCGTCCGTAGAAGTAATACAACACCATGCCGATGATGAGCCACACGACAAGCCGGATCCAGGTGTCGCCCGGAAGTCCCAACATCATGAGTAGGGAGACGCCCATACCCATGATCGGAACAAACGGCACCCAAGGCGTCCGGAATGGCCGGGCCAGCTCCGGACTCCGCCTCCGAAGAACCCAAACACCCGCGCAAACGATCACGAATGCGAGCAGCGTCCCGATGCTCACCAACTCGCCCAGGATTGCGATCGGTATCACCGAGGCAAAGAACGCGACAAAGATTCCCACGAAAATCGACGAAAGGTACGGCGTCCGGAATCGCGGATGGATGGTGCTGGCCCACTTGGGAAGTAGGCCGTCACAAGACATCGAGAAGAACACGCGTGATTGGCCGAGAAGCATGACCACCATCGTGCTACTGAGTCCACAGATGGCGCCGAGTTTCACCAGGAAGCTGCCCCAACGCACGCCGGTCATGTCGATTCCAATGGCGATCGGATCGGGCACATTCAACGTGGTGTACTTCACCAGGCCCGTAAGGACTCCCGCGACGAGAATGTAAAGAATTGTGCAAATGACCAGCGAGCCGAGAATGCCGATGGGCATGTCGCGCTTTGGATTCTTGGCCTCCTGCGCCGCTGTCGACACCGCGTCGAAGCCGATGTATGCGAAGAAGATCACTCCCGCCGCGCGAACGATTCCCGAGATTCCGAACGCACCGAATTTGCCCTCATTGGGAGGAATGAACGGATGCCAATTCGCGGATGCCTGAGCGGCGTGGTGCGACAAGTAATTTGCGCCCAAGCCCAGGAAAACAAGCAAAACGCACACCTTCACGATGACGATGAACGAGTTGAAGTTCGCGGATTCCTTGATGCCGATGACGAGTACCGCCGTCACAAGCGCGATGCCCGCAAAGGCCACGAAATTGAAAATGCCCGTGGCATGTCGCAGCGATGCCGGGTCAACGCCGGCTTGCTTCAAGGTCATCCCGATCCGCGACAGCAGCTCCCACCGATTGTGATAGAGGACGAATTCAGTTCCGGGTGTGCCCGCAATCGCCGGTGGGATGTGAATCCCGAAATCCTGCAGGAAGCTGATCACATAGCCGCTCCAGCCCGAGGCCACGGTCGCGGCGCCGAAGGCGTATTCGAGAATGAGGTCCCAACCGATGATCCATGCGATGATTTCGCCGAGCGTTGCATAGCCGTAAGTGTAGGCGGAGCCAGCGACGGGAATCATCGCCGCGAATTCGGCATAGCAGAGTCCCGCGAAAACACAGGCGATTCCGGCCAAAATGAACGCCAGGACGATGGCCGGCCCGGCATACTGAGCCGCGGCCGCGCCGGTCAGGACGAATATTCCCGTGCCAATGATCGCGCCGATCCCCAACGAAATGAGGTTCGTCGGACCCAGCGCGCGTTTCAGGGAATGCTCGCCCGTTTCCGCCGACTCTTCCATAATCAGCTTCAGCGGCTTAGTGGCAAACAACTGAGTCGACATCGATCGCCTCCGCACAACAAGTTCGGCTGCACCTTGCGGTGCGCCGTCATGATGTCTCGCGCGCTGCCCCCGCACGGAACCGCCATATCGCATATACGGGCAAACCCAGCAGGACGATGATGAGTCCCGGCCAGGTGTATTGCGGCTTATATCTAAGCAACTGAACCTCGATAAACAGAGCCATTACGAGGTAAAGCCCGGGCAAGTATGGATAACCGAAAGCGCGATACGGGCGCTTCATCTCTGGACGCGCCCGGCGAAGTACAAACAGCCCAGTCAGCGTGAGAATGTAAAAAATCAAGACGGCAAAGATCAAGAAATCGAGCAACTGGCTGTAAGTTCCCGAGAGGCACAAAAACGACGCCCAAACGCACTGAACGACGAGCGCCGCGCCCGGCGCGTGGAAGCGATTCACCTTGCCGACGCCTTTGAAAAAAACTCCGTCCTTCGCCATTGCGTAGTAAATTCGCGCCCCGGCGAGGATGAGTCCGTTGTTGCAACCGAACCCCGAGATCAAGATTGCGATCGCCATAACCACGGCTCCGACGGGGCCAAAGATCACTTCGGCAGTGGCCGTGCCGAC
The DNA here is from genome assembly GCA_963771905.1 of uncultured Acidobacteriota bacterium. Taxonomy (GTDB): domain Bacteria; phylum Acidobacteriota; class Terriglobia; order Acidiferrales; family UBA7541; genus Palsa-147. The sequence goes on along the minus strand of CAVYVI010000001.1, from coordinate 91,077 downwards.
TCGGCTTTCCGCAGCATACTGAATGCCGCGAGCGAGTGCTGTGTGTCCCGCCGGGTCGCCGGTGAGGGGTAGGACACGCAGGTAGGCGACGTTTGCGAGGACGTAGAGCGCGGTAACGATGCCCGTGCCCAAAGCAAGGGACAGCGGAAGATTGCGGCTCGGATTCTTTACTTCCGCCGCGGTGAACGTAATGTTGTTCCACGCATCCGACGCAAATAGCGATCCGACCATCGCCACGGCAATTAGCGTCAGCGTTCCAATCATCCACGTGCCTTGTCCTGGCGGATAGGGGTGCAGCGTCGAAAGTCCCGCATTGCGCCAGAAATGCGTGAAGTTTGCATCCCGCGCGGCCTGAGTTGAAAAAATAATTCCCAGGAGCACGAGCGCCGCCAGCGCACCGGTCTTGGCCAGCGTAAAGATGTTTTGAACAATCTTTCCGACTTGCAGGCCGCGGGTATTGAGCCATGTAAGAAACACGATGGAGGCAATGGCCAGAAGATTCTGCGTGTTTAATCCGACGTTATACGGACCAAGTGTTCCGAACCAAAGCTTCCACGGCCCGAATGTGCCGAATTTCCAGATCCACGCCGACGCCGAAAACCACGGAACCATCACGCCGGTGAACTTTGCGAACGAAATCGCAACCGCGGCAATTGTGGCCGTTTGAATCACAAGTAACATTGTCCAGCCGTAGAGAAATCCCCAGAGCGGGCCCAGCGATTCGCGGAGATAGATGTACTGACCGCCCGCGCGCGGCATCGCTGCGGCCAGCTCTCCGTAACTCAGCGCGCCGATCATGGTCATTACGCCCGAAACTATCCACACCGTCAGAAGCAAACCGGGGCTCTGGACCTGACCGGCGATGTCCGCGGACACAAGGAAGATACCCGAGCCGATCATCGAGCCAACGACAATCATCGTCGAATCGAACAGTCCAAGCCCTTTAACGAGCTCGGTCTGTCCCGGCCTCGCGATGGCGGTCATTGTCTCAGCGCGATCTGACATTCGGTTCCGTCACTAATTGCGAGCCGTTCGAATTTGCTCCGCAATTTTCAGATATGCCGCAGCGCGGTTTCCAGGATCCTCCGCTGCGCTCAAATCGCGAATCACCGCCACTGAATCGGCACCTGCTTGGAATGCATTCTCGGCGTTCGCGAGCGTGATACCGCCGATCGCCACAATCGCCTTCTGCGTCAACCGACGCGCCTGATGGATGAATTCCAGCCCGACCACCGGATCCGGATTCTCTTTCGTCGCTGTCGAGAAAATGGGCCCAACCGCGACGTAATCCGCCGACGTGCGATCTGCTGCGAGTACCTGCGCGAGATTGTGGGTCGAAACGCCGACCCAAAGCTCGCGGCCGCAGACGGCCCGCACTTCTTCGACGCCCGCGTCTTCCTGGCCCGTGTGCACTCCATCCGCGCCGCAAAGAGCCGCGATATCCGCTCGGTCGTTAACAATGAACCGCGCGTGTCCGTGAAGGCGCCGTGCGAGGTTGCGGCACGCGTCGAAAACCGTGCGTGAAGATCCCGTCTTATTGCGGTATTGAATCAGCTCCACGCCGACGCCCGCCAATTCGCCGGCGAGTTCAGTGGTCCGGTCGCCCACGATTCCTGCGTCGAGAATGGCGTAGAGAGTCGGAAACATGACTTTGATCTACTTTGAGGCCATCTCCGGAGAGCGATCGAGAAAATGCGTATCGAAGTTTCCAGCAATGAACTCGGGCTCGGACAAGATCCGCCGATGCAGTGGAATCGTCGTCTTGATGCCTTCGATGACAAATCCTTCCAGAGCGCGCCGCATCCGCGCCATTGCTTCGGTGCGGTCATGCCCGTGCGCAATGAGCTTGGCCACCAGCGAATCGTAATATGGCGGAACGATGGCATCCGAGTACGCACCCGTATCTACGCGCACCCCCGGACCGCCTGGAACGCGAAATGCCGTGATGCGCCCCGCGGATGGCGCGAACGTCTCCGGATCCTCGGCGTTAATCCGGCACTCGATCGCGTGACCGCGGAATTCGATTTGGCCGACAACATCGGCCAGCTTTTCGCCGGCAGCGAGGCGGATTTGTGATTTCACAATATCCACGCCGGTGACCATCTCGGTGACGGGATGTTCGACCTGAATCCGCGCGTTCATCTCGATGAAATACAGCTTGCCGGACTCCTCGCGCAAAAACTCGACTGTTCCCGCGCTTGAATACTTCAGGTTCTTCAATGCGGCGACAACCTTGTCACCGATCTCGCGCCGCGTCTTCGGATCGAGAATAGGAGACGGCGACTCCTCGATGACCTTTTGATGTCGCCGCTGGATCGAGCATTCACGTTCCCCGAGATGCATTACATTGCCGTGGCGGTCGCCCAGAACCTGGAATTCAATGTGCCGCGGCCGCTCGATCAGCTTCTCGAAATAAACATCGCCGCAGCCGAATGCCTGTTCTGCCTCCGAGCGCGCCGTCAGAAACGCGGCAGACAGCTCCGAAGGCTTTACAACCACCCGCATACCACGCCCGCCGCCACCCTCGGCCGCTTTAATCATGATGGGGTAGCCGATCTCTTCGGCCGTCGTACGCGCGGCGTCCTCATCGGGCACTACGCCTTGGCTCCCGGGAATCACCGGCATTCCCTGGGCAGCCATAGCTTGCCGCGCCTTGTCCTTCTCGCCCATCAAGCGAATAGCATCGGAAGACGGACCGATGAAGGTGATGTGGGAGGCCTCGCAAACCTCCGCGAAGTTTGCGTTCTCAGAAAGGAAGCCGTACCCCGGATGAATCGCGTCGACGTTGGTGATCTCCGCCGCGCTGATTACTTGCGGAATATTGAGATAGCTTTCGCTGCTGCGCGGCGGACCTATGCACACCGCTTCATCGGCGAAACGCACATGAAGCGAGTTGCGGTCAGCCTCGGAGTAAACGGCAACGGTGCGGAGTCCCAGCTCCTTACATGCCGAGAGGATGCGGAGGGCGATTTCGCCCCGGTTGGCAATCAGAATTTTTCGAAACATCTCGCTCGGCGCGAAACCATTTTCGGTCGGTCACTTCTTGCGGTGGGGATGGATACCAAACAGCAGCTCGCCGTATTCGACGGGCTGGCCGTTTTCAACGAAGATGCGCATCACTTCCCCGTCGATGTCCGACTCGATCTCGTTCATCAGCTTCATGGCCTCTATGATGCAGAGAACCTGGCCGGACTTCACGTGATCGCCCGGACGAACGAATGGCTCCGAACCCGGATTCGCTGACTGGTAATACGTGCCCACAATCGGCGACTTGATGACGTGCAAATCCTCGGTTCGGCCAGCATCCCCGGTGACTTCACGGGACGCCGAGACATGAGCCGCCGAGGCCTGCGACGCCCCAGCCACGACGATTTCCGGCGCTAAGGCAGACCGCGGACTAGCAATTGTGCCGTGCGACGCTTTCTTCAGGCGAACGCGGAAATTCTCGCGCTCGTACTCAAATTCTTCGAGGCCGTGCTGACCCATGAATTCGAGGAGGCGCTCCACTTCCCGCAAATCGACACGTGCGATATCGGAGGGTGCGCTCGACCGTGACTTCTTTGATTCCGCCATTCAGATCTCGAGAAAGTCCTTTGGCGCGTTGGTCAAAACTTCAGCGCCTGTTTCGCCAACCGCGACTTCGTCTTCGATGCGAATTCCGCCGGTACTCTCGATATAGACACCGGGCTCAATCGTAACAACGCTGCCGGCTGCAAGCCGTGCTGCCTCGCCATGCCCGAGACGCGGACTCTCGTGAACTTCCAAGCCTAACCCGTGCCCTGTGCTGTGAGTGAAGAACCGCGCCAGATGGTGGCGGCGCAAGACGCGCCGAGCCGCGGAATCCACGTCACCAGCTTTTACACCGGGCGACAGACTCTCGATCGCCGCTGCCTGCGCTTCAAGAACTGCGTGGTACCACTCGCGAATCCGGTGAGGTGCCCGCCCCACAAAAACGGTCCGCGTCATATCGCTGCAATATCCGCGGAGTATAGCACCCAGGTCCAGGACGACCAACTCGTTTTTGGCTATGGGCTTGCCGGTTGGACGCGCGTGGGGCAGAGCCGAGCGAGGCCCGGACGCCACGATGGTTTCAAACGCAGCGCCGCTTGCGCCCTTTCGCCGCATTCGGTACTCAACCTCGGCGGCCAGCTCGCTTTCCATCATTCCCGGATGGATTATAGGCAGAACCTCGTTGAAGACCTCGCTCACGAGGCGCGCCGCAAGGCGCATTTCCGCGAGCTCACCAGCGTCCTTGACGGCGCGCATCTCATCAACAAGACCTTGTGACGCCTGCCATCGCACCTTGCCGCCGGCGGCCTTTCGAACCTGTTCAAACTGGGCAACACTAAACTGACCCGGAGAATAGAGAACCCGCTGCCGCCCCCGACCGCGCGCTAGCTGTACACCTGCCTGCGCGAGGATCGATCCGCGCCCGATCTGCACACGCGCGTCCACGACCTCGTCTTTGGCTTGGATCGTGTATCGGCCGTCGGTAAAGAGGGTTGCCGAATTCGCGGTCACCAGCAGAACCGCGTTGCTGCCAGTGAAACCGCAAAGATATCGAACGTCAGGAAGATGGGAGACTAAGATTGCGTCCGCTGGACGTCCAGAAAGACGAATCCGGAGCCGGTCTATGCGGCTCCGGAGTTCATTGTCCGTTCGACGCGATTGGGTCAACTTGCCGAGCTCAAGTTCTAATCCCGCTCGCTAGTCCGGAAGGATCCGCGGCGTCAGAAAGAACAGCAGTTCCGACGAGCTCGAGCTGACGGTCGTGTGCTTGAAGAGATTCCCGATCGCAGGCAGACTTCCAAGGATCGGCACCTGGTCAATCGACGTCTGCTGGTTTGACACGATGATGCCGCCGATCACGACGGTGCCACCATCCGTGATCGTAACCCGCGTGTCCTCCTCCTGCGTATCGATGGCCGGAATGCCCTCGACACGAGGTATGGACGGATCGATCTGGTCGTTGGTGACCTTGACGTCCATGAAGACCGTGCCTTCCGCGGTAATCTGCGGTGTGACGTCCAGCTGCAGCACAGCGTCGACGAACTGCACCGAAATCGTGTTGTTGACGATGGTCTGCACCGGGATCTTCACGCCCTGCTTCACCGTGGCCTTCTGGTTGTTCTGAGTGATCACTCGCGGTTTGGAGAGCAGTTTGCCGACGCCTTTGTTCTCCGCGGCGTTGATCACCATGTCGAGTGCGAAATTGCGCGACGAAAACAGGTAGCTAATGCCGGACGTCGGAGTCACCGAACTGAGAGAGGTCGAGAGCGGCATCGACGGCGAGGTGTTGCCTCCGCCTCCGGTCACGATCAACGGCGGTGACGGCAATGGCGCGGGCCGGCTGATGGGGCTGGTACCGACCGTGGTATCGCCACCCACGACGTTGTTCCGGCTGGCGGTGCCGGCAGAAAACGCGAGCTCGGTTCCGAGTTGGCGTGTGAAGGACCGGTTGGCGGCCACCACACGCGCTTCGATTTCCACTTGTTGCGATTTTCTGTCAAGTTGCCGGATTAGATTATCCATCACCGGCAGTACGCTCGGGATGTCGCGGATGATCACAGTATTTGATCGCGGATCAGAAATCACATCGCCGCGAGATGACAAGAACTTCTTAAGCGTGCTGACCATGTCGTCCGACTTCGCATAACTCAAAACGCGTGTCGTCGTCACGATGTCGGCAGACTCGGCCTGAGCTTTCGCCAGGTCGCGCGTCTCCTCGGCCTCTTTCTTGATGGTGTCCTGAGTAGCGATGCGCAATACGTTCCCGTCGAGCTGCTTCTCGAGATCGTTGTTCTTCAAAACGATGTCCAATGCTTGATCCCACGGAACGTCATCCAGAACGATCGTCAAGTTACCCTTTACGCTCGGGTCCAGGACAATGTTGAGGCCGCTGATCTCGTGAATCAGACGAAAGAAGTCGCGAAGATCCACGTCTTTCAGGTTTACCGAAATCGGCTCCCCGGAATACTTGGCCGCCGGCGCGGGCGTCGCCGCCGCCTGCGCGACGGTCGCCCCTGGTCGCGTAATGTCCGAAGGGTTCGCAGCGGCAGTTGTGCTCGATGCCAGAGCGATCTTGGGCTCTGACGCCGACGCCAGAGCCGCACTCGGCTGCGTGAGGCTGGCCGGCAGGACAACTGCTGGAGACAATACTACTGGAGGAGCAGGAACCTGGGTCGTGGTTACGGGAGTCGCATCCGCACCCGGCACCGGTTTCGCAGCCCCCTTGGACGAGCTTCCGGCGACAAACTGCACGGTGACGGTGTTGCCCTTCGCGTTCACCGTGTAGGGCGCGGATTCGCGCAAGTCGATGACCACGCGCGCTACCTGTGGGGCGAATTGGGCCAGACGGATTTCGCGGACCGGATCGAGGTTGCTCGCGATTGTTCGCTCCGCCGTCTTTACGTGGGAGCCCGAGAAATCGAGTACAACACGATCAGGGTTCGTCAGACGCAGCACGTGATAGCTGAGGGGACCGTTGCCCGTTACACTCACCTGAGTATCGGAACCGCTCTGCTCCAAGCGCACATGTTCGATAGCCGCACCCGCCGCTGAAGGGGCCACGGAGGGGGGCGCCAAATTCTTGGCAGCGGTATCCGAAGTGGCAGCCACTGCCGCGCTCCCTGCCACCACGACCGTGAGTTGCGATGGCGAATCGCGGACAACGGTAGGCTCGGCGTTGGGATTCAAACGAACCTCAATCCGCACAACCGGCTTCGGGCCGTTCGCATAAGAGAGCACGCGGTAACCTTTCACAAGGCTCGAATCGATGGTCCGCGCCGCGCTCGTCTCGGGCGCCGACACGCCGCTCAAATCCAGCACCAACAGAGAGCGATTCGGGCGGCTCGTGGTGTACTCAAACGGCCCGGTGGCTTGTGCGACCAAGCGCACCACGCCGTCCTGAACTCGGCTGTCGAGTCGAACGACGGGTCCGGACTCGGCCCCCAGAGTCCCCTGTATCAGAATCAGACTCGCCGCGAAAAGAAGGGCGAATCCCCACGGTTGCCGTATGATCCTCATTGCTGCTCTCCCGCGCTCGCATAGAGTCGCTTTGTAACTTCGCGCTCGACCGGCTTACCAAACGCGTCCTTGGTCGATTCCCGAAAAACAACGCCGTCCAAATTAATTTTTTCCACTTCACCGTCGTAAACTCTGTCCCCTTCATGGAGGAAGTAAACACGCTTTTGGGGATTCGAGACCACGGCGATCATTCCGCGCTGTGCTTTGACTGTGCCGTCGATTCGAACTGTTGCAATCACCAGGCCCGCCTTCCCCGGCGGAAGATTCGCGGCCTCTCCCTTCGAGGCGTTGATTAGGGATACAAACGGATCGCGCCGCGCAATTACTTCTGCAGCTTCGCTCGGAGCATCTTTGGGGACCGCGGCGGCGGGTGCCGCTGCTGCCGTGGCCGGCTTCTTCTCACCCTTCGCCATCGGCTTCGCCTTATGCGTTCTCTTCTGCGAAGTTTTTGCCGGCGGTGGGGTCTGCGCCGGGGCTTGCGTTTGCGCACCCGCCGTCGGCACCAGGCTAAAGGCCAGAGCGGCGACCGCGAGGGTGCTGGCAATTGTTTTTGCGAGTGTCATGGCTCTCGTCCTGCTCCCCTATCGCTTCGCCGGCTTGGTCGCTGCCGCCGGCTGTTCTGCGGTGGACTGCGTAAAGAATGTCGTCACCGTCATCGTGCCTGTTACCGACGTCCCGGCGGTTACAGGAAAGCGCGGTGCTCCCTGATTTCCCTCACCGAGTCCATGGAGCTTTATATCCCCGACATTGATGATTCGCGAAAGTCGGCTCAGCTTTCCGAAAAAGTCAATCACCGCAAAATACGGCCCATCGGCTTCGATCTCAAAAGGCATTTCGAAATATTCGTCCTTCGAAGCCACCGGCTTCGGAGTAATGCGTCGAATCGAAACGCCCGAAGTGCTGGCAGCCGTCTGGAGCATTATGATGAATTGGTCTACGGACTTGTCCGCCGGAACGATCGTTTGGAGTGTCGCAAGCTGTTTCTCCAAGGCGTCCATTTCACCCTGCAGTTCGACGCGGCGTTGCTGATAGACGCGGAGACCATCAACCTCCGTCTGTAGCGGCTTGAGCTGCGCCTTGGCACTTTCCAGGTCCGCGCGAACCTTTTGAACCGGCGAATATGGAAGCCAGAAGCCAGCGAGCACGAGCACAATCGTCAGCGCCAGATAGAAGAGGGCCTGTAAGGGCCAGGGCCAGTCGCGGAATGCCGTTGCCATGAGTCTAACTCCTGCCCCGCGCCGCGGGAGCTGCCGGCGTCGATGCCGTGGTAGAAGCCTGGACGCTCTGCGGAGTGGCGATATTCGCAGTCATTGAAAACGAGAACGTCTCCACCGATTTCAGGAGGTCGTTCTCCCGTGCTTCCTTAATTTCGATCGCGTCGAAATATCCCGAGCGCTTCATCTGAGTCAGGAAGTTCGCGACCGCGTTCACCGAACTCGCCTCCCCTTCCAGGCTGATGCTATTGCCCGTTTTGGTCATGGAGGTCAGCCAAATGCCGTCGGTTCGCGACACGGTGTTAGCCACGGCCTGAAGCAACTCCTGGCCTCCGGCGCGACCCTTTTGGAGGAGCTCGATCACGTTAATGCGTTGCTGGAGCACCGACTTCTCGCTCTCGAACTGCTGAACTTGGCTCTTTACTACTTGCAGCCGAGCCCTTTCGGCTTGAAGTCTATGAATCTGGTCGGTCGTGGCATCGAGCTGCCTGCTTTGCGAAAGGTAAGTCACGAACAGAATGATGACGGCGATCGCGATGGAGGCGACGATCATCAGGACGCGGATGGTTGCGTCGAGCGGAACGGCTTTCTTCGCGGCCCTCGGACGCGTCTGGCCGAGTAGGTTAATCCGAATCATGGCGTATCGAAGCTCCTCAGAGCCAGACCGACGGCGATGGCCAGTCGAGGCGCCATCTCCCGGAGCTGGTTCTCGTCGTAACGGCCCGGATTCACGGCAATCTTGCGGAACGGATACAGTTCTTCGACCGGCATCGCAAATTCCTCGCGCAGCAAGTCGAGCAAGCCCGGGACGCGCGCCGTTCCACCAGCGACCACAATGCGACGGATGTTTTCTCCACTCGCCGTGGCGCGGAAAAAGTCGAATGTCTTTTGGATTTCGAGAATCAAGATGTCGGATACAGAGCGCAATATGGCGGTCCGCTGGTCTTCGGTGACACCAGCATGAGTGCCGCCCATTTTAAGTTTTTCGGCGTCTTCGAAGCTCAGGTCGAGTTCCTTCTGCAAAGCATCGGTGTACTGGTTGCCGCCGACCGAAACGTCGCGTGTGAACAGCGGCGTCCATCCGCGAACGATGTTGATATTCATAACGCTCGCGCCGATATTTAACAGAGCTACCACCTGGCTGGGATCAGGATCGTAGTTCACCTCGAAGCAGTTCTGTAACGCGAACGCATCAATATCCACGATGACCGGCGTCTTCCCGGACTGCGCCAGAACGTTTGTGTGGTTCAGAATCTTGTCCTTCTTCACGGCCACCAGAAGAACGTCCATCTGGTTCTCGGTCGCCTCAAGGAGCTGATGGCTCAGATTCACATCGGCGATGTCGAAGGGAATATGCTGGCTCGCCTCGGCTTGTATACGATCGTAGAGCTCGTCTTCAGTCATTAACGGCATCGGAACCCGCTTCACAATTACCGAGTGGCCCGAAACGGAAGTCGCGACGTCCTTGGATTTCGTTTTTTGTGCCTCGAAGATCGAGCTGATCTTTTCCGCGACCGAGGGTGCGTCCATTATCGCGCCGTCCACTACCGTATCTTGCGCCAGGGGTTCGAGCCCGAAGCTGACAAGCTCAAAGCCCTGCTTAGTCTTCTTCAGTTCGACGGCCTTCACGGAGCTTGACCCGATATCGAGCCCGATCAGTGACTTTGTCTTTCCAAGGTTAAACATCGCGCGGCCCCTCACTCCCTGTTCCGCAATCGCTGCGGCCTGCTTTCCAGTTGCGAATCGGGAGAATGCGGTGCGTCAAACCCAAGATGACCGACTCCCCGTCCCTCACACCGGCCCTCACCCCTCAGGCCAATTTTCGTCCGCCGCGTCCATGAGTACTGAACGCTCCGGTACACCCTGCTTTTTGTGTTTATTACATCCCCGCCGCAGAGTGTCAAGCGGGGTGTTCTTCCGGTGTGCTGTTGGTTAAGAGCAAACTAGAAGCAGAGACCGGGGCCCGCCGGAGGGGCCCCAACCGCTTGGGGACAGGTGGCACCTGTCCCACCATCTGTAGATATCGGGCGTGGCGGGAGGAATTTACTTTTCTTTCGCTTTATCGAGCTCAAGCCGTTTCCAGAGTTCAGTGACGCGCGATTTTGTGGCCGCGTCCATGCGGATTTCGTCGGGCCAGAGTCCGGCGTAGCCTTCACTCGCCAATTTTCGCGTCGCGTCGATCCCCATTTTTGAACCGTAGTCCTGGATTCGTGCCGCGTGATCCAGCGTATCAACAGGCCCCATCACGAATTGCACGTCGCGTTCGGGGTCAATGGCGCATAACGCCTTCCAGACCACTTCGCGCGAGTTTTGGACGTCCACGTCCTGATCCACCACGACAACAACCTTTGTAAACATGGCCTGGCCAAGCGACCAGATGGCATTCATAATCTTCCGTGCGTGGCCGGGATATGATTTTCGAATCGCGACAATCATTAAATTTTGAAAGATTCCTTCGGCCGGCATCGCGACGTCCACAATTTCCGGATACTGCATCTTCATGACCGGAAGGAAAATGCGCTCGATGGCGTGCCCCATCCAGTAATCTTCCTGGGGCGGAGGCCCTACAATTGTTGTGAGGTAGATAGGATCCTTGCGATGCGTAACGCACGTGACATGGAATACGGGGTACTGCCCTTCGAGCGAATAGAAGCCGGTGTGGTCGCCGAACGGTCCTTCGGTTCTCATCTCTCCCAGGTCTACGTAACCTTCGAGAATAATCTCCGCATTCGCTGGAACCTCGAGATCAAGCGTCTCGCACGAAACCATTTCAACGGGCTCGCGGCGTAAGAAGCCCGAGAACATGAATTCGTCCATGTCGGGCGGCACCGGTAAAATACCGGCGAGAGCCGTCGCCGGATCGGCCCCAATCGCGACCGCAACTTCGAGTTTCCCCATCGCGTTTCTTCCGCGAGCGCTGCGATAGTGCTCCGCACCATGCTTCTGCGTCTGCCAATGCATTCCCGTCGTGCGTTCGTCGAAAACCTGCATCCGATAGCAACCGACGTTGCGCTTCCCGGTTTCCGGATTTTTCGTAATCACCATTGGCCAGGTAATGTAGCGCCCGCCGTCTTGCGGCCAGCACTTCAGAATCGGAAATTCAAACAGCGAAAATCCATCTTTGCGAATGACCTCTTTGCACGGACCCGACTTCACAGATTTCGGAAAAAAAGATCCGAGCTCGGCAAGCTTGGGAATCATTTTCAGCTTGTCGAAGAGTCCCTGCGGTGACTGCAAGTTCAGATATCCGCGGATGCGCGCGGCGATCTCATCCAGACCGTTCACCTCGAGCGCGAGATTCATTCGCCGTTCGCTGCCGACCGCGTTGATCAGTAGAGGATGCTTCGATCCCTTCGGCCGCTCGAAGAGCAGCGCCGGCCCACCGGCTTTCGTCACCCGGTCCGTGATGTCCGTGATTTCGAGCACGGGATCGACCTCGACGTCGATCCGTCGCAGCTCGCCCTCTTTTTCAAGTCGAGCCACAAACTCTCTCAAATCGCGATACGCCACTGCCACCCCTCCCGCCGTGCGCAAAAACTCACTTCGTCGCAAACGGTTCACTCTAACATGGAGCCGCCCCATTGCTCCATGCGAGCCCTGCGCGCCACTCTTGCGACGCGATTCGCGCGAATGCTATGCTGAATGTGCTTGGTGGATAGGGCGGGAGTGGTTCAGTGGCAGAACGCGAGCTTCCCAAGCTTGAGATGAGGGTTCGATTCCCTTCTCCCGCTCCAGACTTACGCCAACGCGTTGGGAATTGCTCGATTCCATCTTCCCTGCGCGCGCAGGATTAATTCCACGACTTCTCGGGCCGCGCCGCGTCCCCCCGACGCACGCGTAACAATGTGCGCGACCTTCTTTACTTCGGGCACCGCATTCGCGGTAGCCACGGCCAAACCCGCGCGTTTGAGAAGTGGGATGTCCGGTAGATCGTCGCCAAGATATGCTGTGGCGTCGTCGCTCACGCCGCTCAACTTCTGGCACTCCTCGTAGGACTCCACCTTCCTCGCACGGCCCTGGTAGACGTAATCAATCTTCATCTCTTTGGCTCGCTGGGCCGTCGCTCCAGAATTTCGGCCCGTGATCAATCCCGTCTTGATGCCCATGATGTGCGCAAGAGTCAGGCCTGCGCCATCATGCGCATCGAAAATCTTGAGTTCGCTCAATTCGCCCGTGGCCATGTTCGAAATCAGGCAGACTTGTCCGTCGGTAAGCGTGCCGTCCACATCCATTAAAAGGAGTTGAATTTTCTTCGCGCGCTTGAGAATCCTCGCCGCAACGCGCTTCGCTTTTTGCGTCAAATCTCTTCTCCTTGCATTGAGCCCGAGTCAGAACAACTGAAGAGTCCAGAGGTCGTGCAAGTGGACGACGCCTTCGAGGCGGTGCTCGTCATCAACGACGAGCACGGATGTAATTTTCTTCTCTTCCATGATCCGCAGCGCGCTAGCCGCCAGTTCCGATCGCGCCAGCGTCACGGGATTCTTCGTCATGCATTCAATCGCCGTGAGATCGAGAGCATCCTTTCGCCGCTGTTGCATCACGCGCCGGAGATCGCCGTCGGTGATCAGTCCGAGCAGCTTTCGGTTTTCATCGACGACCGCCGTTAGACCCAGCCCTTTGCGGCTCATCTCATAAATCACGTCGGGCATTTTCGACGTCGGCACGACGCATGGTAGATCGTCGCCAGCGTGCATCAAACTTTCGAGCCGTCGAAGCCGCTTGCCGAGTTTTCCTCCCGGATGGAGTGCGGCGAAATCATCCTCCTTGAATCCGCGGCGATCGAGAAGGGCCATCGCGAGAGCGTCGCCCATCGCAAGTGCGGCCGCGGTCGAGGCCGTCGGAGCGAGATTGAGCGAGCAGGCCTCTTCCTTCACGGCGATATCGATCACAATGTCGCTCGAGGTACCGAGCGTCGAACGCGGATTCGCCGTAAGTGTGATTAGCGGAATTCCGAGCCGTTTCAGCGTCTCGAGCAGGTCCAGGAGTTCCTGTGTTTCGCCGCTCGTGGAAATGGCCACGGCCACGTCTTCAGCCACGAGCATTCCCAAATCGCCATGCGCGGCTTCGGCGGCGTGCAAAAAAAGAGAAGGCGTGCCCGTGCTCGCAAACGTCGCCGCAAGTTTTCGGCCGATCAGCCCTGATTTCCCCATCCCAGTCACGACAACACGGCCCTTGCAGCGAAACAGAAGTCCCACGGCTTGGTCGAAGCGTGCATCGAGTCGATCGATGAGCCCTGCAATGGCTTCGGACTCAATTCGGAGAACGCGTTTTGCGATTTCGAGACTCATCTGGAACTCATCGGACACCACTCGCCGGCGCGGAATTCCAACTGCGCACGAGTTTCGAAATCTCGAGCAATCTCTTCACTAGCGGACGGAATTGCTCAAGCGGCAACGCATTCGATCCATCCGACAGCGCCTCCGCGGGATTGTCGTGGACCTCAATAAATATCCCGTCGATCCCGGCGGCCGTACTCGCACGCGCCAGCGGCTCGATGAACTCCGGTTGGCCGCCGCTCGACTTGCCTTCGCCGCCAGGAAGCTGAACCGAATGAGTCGCATCGAACACCACCGGATAGCCGAACCCGCGCAATATCGGAAACGAACGCATGTCCACGACAAGGTTGTTATAGCCAAATGAGGCGCCGCGCTCGGTCAAAATAATTTTCTCATTTCCCGTGCTCGCGACTTTCTCCGCCGCGTTTCCCATGTCCCATGGCGACACGAATTGACCCTTCTTGAGATTCACGACGCGACCCGAGCGCCCCGATGCTACAAGCAAATCCGTCTGACGGCAGAGAAACGCAGGAATCTGCACGACATCGCAAACCTCCGCCGCTGTCTGAACCTGAGAGACATCATGAACGTCGGTGAGAATGGGTAACCCGGTTCGCTTGCCGATTCCGGCCAGAATCCGCATGCCCTCTTTCAATCCAGGCCCTCGATAGGACGAAACGGATGTGCGATTCGCCTTGTCAAACGAAGATTTGAAAATCAATGGCACGTCGAGCGCGCGGCACACCTCCGCGAGGCGCTCCGCCATGCCCATCGCATGTGCCTCGCTCTCGATCACGCACGGGCCCGCAATCAGAAACAGCGGCGTATTGCCGCCGACCGGAATGTTGCCGACCGAAAATTGGCGCACCGTGTTCATCGAGGGTGGTGACGCGACGTTTGTCGGAAAAGCCTATGCGGGAACGCGACAGATTGCAACCGGCGGGAGCGCAAGACTCTCAATCGGCGGGTTCCGCGGTTCGGACGCGCGTCTCGACCGGGCTATGCCGGCTTCGGCGATGCTCGTGACTCGCGCGAATGAACGCGGCAAACAAAGGATGCGGCGCAAGCGGCTTGGACTTCAACTCAGGATGAAACTGTACACCCACGAACCACGGATGATCCGCGACTTCAACCACCTCGACGTATGCACCGTCCGGCGTGCGCCCCGTGATGCGAAAGCCCGCGGCAACCAGGGTCGGTTCGTATTCGCGATTGAATTCGTACCGGTGCCGGTGCCGCTCCGAGATTTCAAGTTGGCCGTATGCGCGCTGCACAAACGAGCCGGGCTCGAGCTTGCACGGCCATGCACCGAGCCGCATCGTGCCGCCCATCTCGTCAACGCCAAGCAACTCGCGCAGCTTATAAATCACGCGATTCGGCGTCGTGGAGTCAAATTCCGTGCTGTCGGCGCGATCGATTCCGGCGGCCTCGCGCGCGTATTCAATCGTGGCGCACTGCATTCCCAGGCAGATTCCAAAGAACGGGACTTTCTTCTCGCGCGCGTACGTAATGGCGTGAACCATCCCGGAAATTCCCCGTTTGCCGAAGCCCCCAGGAACGAGAATGCCGTCGACGTGTCGCAGCCGCCGCTCGGCCGTCGCCGCGGAATCAATCTCTTCAGCCTCGATCCACTCGATGACCGTCCGCTGATGATTCGCAAGGCCGCCGTGCATGAGCGCCTCGCGCAAACTCTTATAAGCGTCCTCGAGTGCTACGTACTTCCCCGCCACGCCGATGCGCACTTCGCCCTCAGGATGCTCTAGCCGCTCCAACATCGCTATCCACTTGCTAAGATCGCACGACGGCGCTTCGAGACGCAGTAGCCGCAACACCTGTTCGTCGAGACCTTCGGACGCGAGCGACATCGGCACTTCGTAAATATTGCCGACGTCGGGCGCGGAAATCACGCAAGCCTCGGCCACGTTGCAAAACAGTGCGATCTTCGACTTCAATTCCTGCTCCAGCCGCCGGTCGCTGCGGCAGAGCAAAATGTCCGGTTGGATTCCGATGCTGAGAAGTTCCTTGACGCTATGTTGCGTCGGCTTGGTCTTCAGCTCACCCGCGGTCGGAATGTAGGGAACGAGCGTCAGATGAACGAAGAGTGTGTTCTCCGCGCCGAGCTCGAGCCGCATCTGCCGGATGGCTTCGAGGAATGGCAGCGATTCGATATCCCCAACCGTTCCTCCGATTTCGACGATCACAACATCCACCGAATCGGCCACCTTGCGGAATGCCGCCTTGATTTCGTCGGTGACGTGCGGGATTACCTGCACGGTCTTCCCCAGATAATCACCGCGCCGCTCTTTGGTCAGAATGGACTCATAGATTCTTCCCGTGGTCCAATTGTGATCGCGCGTCAGCTTCGCCGAAGTGAAGCGCTCGTAATGGCCGAGGTCGAGATCGGTCTCCGCGCCATCGTCCGTGACGAATACTTCACCGTGTTGGTATGGACTCATCGTACCGGGATCAACGTTCAGGTACGGATCACACTTCTGGAGGGTGACTTTGAGGCCTCGGCTTTCCAGGAGACAACCCATCGAAGCCGCTGCAACGCCTTTTCCGAGAGAAGAAACCACGCCGCCCGTAACGAAGATGTACTTCGGGCCGCTGCGCAAGGTCTGCGAATTTCCTCCGGTCAGATCTGCGTACAGGGAATTATGCTGGCAATCGCGTCGCGTGTCAAATCACGATTCGTGTGGAGCGAAATTTATTTTTCGCCGCGCTCGCGGAGAATTTCTTCGACGCGGGCCACATCGCCGGGCACGTCCACACTAACGGCATCGTAATCGCACTCGACCACCCGAATCTTGTAGCCGTTTTCGAGCCAACGCAATTGTTCGAGTTGTTCCAAGCGCTCGAGATCGCCCGGCGGCAGCGTCGGGAATTCGAGAAGCGCGTCGCGGCGACAACCGTAGAGCCCGATATGCTTCAAATGGCGCGCGGCCACCCGCGTTTGCGTGTCCCGCACCCACGGTATGGGTGCGCGAGAGAAATAGAGGCCATTGCCGTCGAAATCCAAAACTACTTTCGCGACGTTGGGATCCATGATTTCCGACTTTTGCTTGATGATGGTTGCGGGCGTGGCTATCTGGATCGATGAGTCTTCCTCCATCGCGGTGACGATCGCGTCGATCACTCCAGGATCGACCAGCGGCTCGTCGCCTTGCACGTTGACGTAAATGTCGGCTGGAATGTGCACGGCGACCTCGGCGGCGCGCTCGGTGCCCGAAGAATGGTCGCGGCGCGTCATCGCGGCATTACCTCCGAATGCCTTCACCGCACTCAAGATTCGGTCGTCGTCCGTGGCGACTACCACGCGCGCGATCCGCGACGCCTCCTTCGCGCGTTCATACACTCGTTGGATCATGGATCGGCCCGCGATTTCGGCCAGCGGCTTGCCGGGAAAGCGAGTCGAATCATACCGCGCTGGTATGACAACAATTACGGTCGCATTTGAGGGTTCTGTCGGCATCGTAGTCACAACGAACGTCGCGCTCCATGCGCCACACGACTAACGCTTTGAGTGCGTACTGCGCAGCAATAAACGAATCGCCTCAGGTTGGCGTCGTTACGGCCGATGAGAGAATCGTCGTTAGCGCTCGCCGTTGCAGCGGGATGATAGCACGCGGCCCTTACACCTGACGAAAGTGAGAGATTTTGATGGTTGAGACATCTGCATTTTGGGTGCACGACTTTCTTGCTTTGCGATTCGCGAGTGGTAGAATCCTGCGTAGTGAATCGGGATGGCGCACCGCAGCCTGGAGGTGCCGCATCCCCGGGGGCTCCTTGAGCGGTTACGCCACACCGCCTGCCGCGAAACGAATTCGCGTGTTGGCGCGTGTCCTGTGCGTTCTCCTTCTCGGGATTTTTGCGGCTTCTCCCTCCTTCGGCCAATCCTCCGCTCCGATAGCACCCGCTCCTGGTCGGGCCACTAAGAAGGTCGGCGGAAAGGGCCTGAAGGTTGACGTGGACATGGCCCTCGTCAACGTGACGGTCACCGATCCCTACGGACGTCTGGTCACCGGCCTCGAACAGGACAATTTCCGCGTCTACGAAGATAACGCCGAGCAGGAAATCGTGCGCTTTTCGAGCGAGGACGTTCCGATCTCGATCGGCGTGATCTTCGACATGAGCGGAAGCATGGCCGACAAATTCGAGAAGTCGCGGCTCGCCGCCGTACAGTTTTTCAAAACCGCAAATCCGCAGGATGAATTTTGTCTTGTGAATTTCAACGACCGGGCGCAACTCGCGAGCCCTTTCACCGCCAGTGTTGAAGAATTGCAGGATCGGCTCCTGTACACATCCGCACGCGGCCAAACGGCTCTGTTCGACGGCATCTATCTTGGATTGAGCCAGATGAAGGGGGCCCGTAACTCAAAGAAGGCTTTGCTCATCATATCGGATGGAGGCGATAATCATAGTCGCTATACTGAATTCGACGTTCGCCGCTTTTTGAAGGAAGCGGATGTTCAGCTCTACGCAATCGGCATATACGAACAGGGCGAAGCACCCACGATCGAAGAGAAGAATGGACCGGCGCTTCTCACCGACATGACTGAAGCGACGGGCGGCCGGACGTTCCGGGTCGACAACCTATCCGATCTGCCCGACATCGCATCTAAGATCAGTATGGAGTTGCGGAATCAATATGTCCTGGGTTACCGGCCAAGCAATCGAGCGCGCGATGGCAAATGGCGCAAGATCAAAGTGCGCCTGCGTCCGCCGAAGGGGTTACCTCCACTTCAAATTTACGCCCGCACTGGCTATTTTGCGCCAGGTCACTAGGGATCGACCCTTCTTTTCGATCGGACGCCGGTTTCTGCTCCTTGCATTCGTCGTAATTCTAGCCGCGCCCATGCTGCGCGCGCAGAATCCTCCGCCGCCTCCTTCGCCACAGGGGGGTTACACGCTGAAGAAAGACGTGGATCTGGTTGTGTTGCACGCCACAGTCGAGGATGCCAAAGGAGCGTTCGTCCCCGACTTGAAGCAGCAAAATTTTCGGGTGTTTGAAGACAAGGTTGAGCAAAAGCTCGATCTGTTTCTGCGCGAGGATGTCCCCGTAACTATGGGGCTCGTCGTGGACAACAGCGGCAGCATGCGCGAGAAGCGAGCGCAGGTGAACGCAGCGGCGCTCACATTCGTAAAAACCAGCAATCCGCAAGATGAGGTCTTCGTCGTGAACTTCAACGACGAGTACTACCTCGATCTCGACACGGATTTCACCAACGATTCGAAGGAGTTGCAGGAGGCGCTCGAGCGGATTGATTCACGCGGCAGCACCGCGCTGTACGACGCGATCATAGGATCGCTCGACCACTTGAAGAAAGGTCACAAAGACAAGAAAGTGTTGCTCGTGATTACCGACGGCGATGATGATGCCAGCCGCAAAAGTTTTGAATACACGGTGAAGGCGGCGCAAAACTCGAATGCTCTGATTTACACGATTGGCGTGTTCAGCGAAGAAGACGAAAGTCACGACAAGAAGATGGTCCGCCGCTCCAAGAAAATTTTGACGGAACTCGCCGAAGCCACCGGTGGTGAAGCTTACTTCCCCGCGAATTTGGATCAGGTCGAGCCGGTTTGCACCCAGATCGCCCACGATATCCGAAATCAGTACACCCTCGGTTACTACCCGTCCAATACTTCGAAGGACGGAACGTTCCGAACCGTGAAGGTTGAAGTGAGCGAGCGCGGTCGCGGCAAGCTCACCATCCGTACGCGCACCGGTTACTATGCCAAGTCCTCAACAACTTCGAACGCGCAATAACAGCATTCGTTCTTCTGCGGGAGCAAGCACCTCAGGCCGCTGCGATCTGATTTAGAAAACTGACCCCGTGTGGAATCCGCGCGCCGAAATTCTCAGCAATTGTCTGCCCCATGTCCGCCAAGGTTGACCGAATGCCCAGATTCGTTCCGGCCGCCGCGCCAGAACCATATGCAACAATCGGAACGTACTCGCGCGAGTGATCCGTCGTGGGATTCACGGGATCCGGATCGCAACCGTGATCCGCCGTAATCATCAAAAGATCCGCGCGCCCGAGCTTCGGCAAGAACGCGCCCAGCAACCTATCGAATTCCTCCAGCGATCGTGCAAAACCTTCGACATCTTTGCGGTGACCGTAAAGCATGTCGAAGTCGACGAGATTGGCAAACAGCAGGCCCTCGCTTCGCGATGCCAGTGAGTCTGTCAGCTTCACCATGCCGTCCGCGTTACTTTTCGTCGTAAGGTAATCGTCCACGCCGCGGCCGTTATAGATGTCGTGAATTTTGCCTACGCCGAAGACCGGCACTTTTCGTTCGGTCAGCACGTCCATCAGCATCGGCCTGGGCGGTTCGACCGCATAATCGTGGCGGCGTTCGGTGCGACGATAATTCCCGGATGGGCCAGTGAATGGGCGCGCAATCACACGGCCAACGCGATGCCGTCCATCCAGCAGCTTTCGGGCGACTTCGCACATTCGATAGAGCTCCGGCACCGGTATCACGTCTTCATGCGTCGCGATCTGAAATACGCTGTCGCCCGACGTATAGACGATTGGGAATCCCGTGCGAACGTGCTCCTCGCCGAGTTCCTTGATGATTTCGGTTCCGGACGCGGGCTTATTGCCCAGCGTCCGGCGTCCGATCTGGCGCTCGAACTCCGCGATGAGTTCCGCCGGAAATCCGTGGGGATATACGGGAAACGCCTGATCCAGCCATATCCCGGCCATCTCCCAGTGGCCCGTGGTCGTGTCTTTGCCCGGAGAACGGGTTGCGCCCTTTCCAAAATTCCCTTCCGGCTTCGCCGGCGGAGTTAGATGCGCCAGCGGCTTGATATTTCCGAGGCCGAGGCGAACTAGATTCGGGAGTTGGAGCTGTCGCGACCTGGCAACATGGCCGAGCGTGTCCCGGCCGACGTCGCCGTAATCCGCTGCATCGGGCAACTCCCCGATCCCCACGCTGTCCAGCACAATCCAAATCACCCGATTGAATCGACGTTCTGCTTCCCCCATGCGATTCTCCAAGCGCAAAACCCTTCCGCGCCCGGCATTCTAACCCGATTCCGCGGAGGCCGTGCTCCCTCGATCCACGTGCTCTGGTTTGCTGCGATTTGCGCGGCGGCGTATAATTTTAGGTTTAAACGTATGGCGACGAACCCACTAGAGCCGACCCGAGATACTCCTACGGCGGCCGCGCAAATTGCGACGGCGCAAGAAGCCATTCGTGTGCGCGGCGCGCGTGTTCATAATCTGAAAAATCTCAACTTCGATATCCCGCACAACACCATCACCATCGTGACGGGAGTGTCGGGCTCGGGCAAGTCGAGCCTCGCCTTCGACACGCTCTACGCCGAAGGCCAGCGGCGCTACATTGAATCGCTTTCGGCGTATGCGCGCCAGTTTCTGGACCGTATCGAGAAGCCCGACGTCGATGAGATCACCGGTATAGCGCCGGCCATTGCCATTCGGCAGAAGAATACGACGCGCAATCCGCGATCGACCGTAGCGACGGCCACGGAGATCTACGACTATCTCCGCTTGCTCTACGCGCGGATAGGTCAAACGTTCTGCGTCCGCTGCGGCAGCGAGGTGCGCAGGGACACGATCGACGAAATCGCGGAACGCATCCTGCAGATGCCCGCCGGGCGAAAATTTCTGGTCCTCTATCGTCTCCAGTTCAACGAAGACACAGCCACGCGCGCTCCAAAGGGACGCAAATCCCCAAAGCCCTCGAGTGATATGGTCCGTGAGGCACTATCGGGTTTGCAGAAGCGCGGTTTCAATCGCCTGTACCAAGCCGGCCGCGTTTACGAGTTTTCTTCGCCGGAATCGCTTCTCGATCTCGATTTTTCGCAACCCGCCTATGTTGCCGTGGATCGCCTGGTGCTCGATCCCGCCATTCGCTCCCGCTTAATGGACTCGATCGAAATCTGCTATCGCGAAGGGCGCGGTGAAGCCATCCTCGAGTTCCCTGCCGACGCTCCCGGTCAAAGTCCCGAGCGGCTTATGTTCAACGAGCGCTTCGAGTGCAAGAACGACGGCACTTTGTATCAGGAACCGGAGCCGCGACTCTTTTCCTTCAACAGTCCGTACGGCGCATGCCCGCGATGCCAGGGTTTCGGCAATACGATCGATTTCGACATTGATCGCGTGATTCCGGACAAGGGCAAATCGCTGAACGAAGGAGCGATCGAGCCGTGGACCAAGCCGCGGTACAGGCAAGCTGTTGTTGAATTGAAGCGTTACGCCCGGACAAAGGGAATTCCGCTCGACGTCCCGTTCCGTGAACTGACTACCGCGCAGCAAGAGCGCGTCATTGAAGGCGACCCATCGGAAGGCTTCGACGGCGTAAAAGGTTTCTTCCAGTGGCTCGAACGAAAAAAGTACAAGCTGCACGTCCGCGTCTTTCTGAGCCGCTATCGCGGCTATGCCACATGCCCCGAATGCAATGGCACCAGGCTGCGTCAGGAGGCTCGTGCCGTGCGCATCGAAGGCAAGTCGATCACCGACGTCGGAAAGATGACGGTCACGGAAGCGCTAGATTTCTTCCGGACGACGCCGCTTAGCCCAGCGCAGTCGGAAATCGCAGCGAAGATTCTTGAGGAAATCGAGGAGCGACTCCAGTTCCTCGATGAAGTGGGTCTGGAATTCCTGACACTGGACCGGCTGACGTCCACGCTTTCCGGAGGCGAGGCGCAAAGAATTCAGCTGGCGGCGTCGCTCGGTTCGCATCTCGTTGGCGCCATGTATGTGCTCGACGAGCCATCAATCGGCCTGCATCCGCGCGATACGCATAGGCTGATTCAAATCTTGAAGAGCCTTCGCGACCTCGGCAACACGCTGATTGTCGTCGAGCACGATCCCGACACGATTTTGGCCGCGGACTACGTACTCGATCTGGGTCCCGGCGCCGGGGAGCACGGCGGCAAGATCGTCTTCGCGGGAACGCGGGATGCACTGCTTCGCGACTCGCACTCACTGACGGCCCGCTATCTCAACGGCGAACTGCGGATTCCGGTTCCGGCGCTACGCCACAAACCGCGAGGGAAATTCCTTAAAATTACCGGCGCGCGCAGCCACAACCTCAAGAACATCGACGTGATGATTCCCCTCGGAATGATAACGGTGGTCACTGGAGTATCGGGCTCCGGCAAATCGACACTCGTTTACGACGTGCTCTACAAAGCGCTGCAGGCAAAACGCTCGGGCGGAAATTGGAAGGATGCTTGCGAACGGATCGAAGGAGACGCCGCCGTCACGGAAATCGAGATGGTCGACCAATCGCCGATCGGGCGAACGCCACGCTCGAATCCCGCGACCTATATGAAAGCCTTCGATCCGATTCGCGAAGTGTTTGCCGCGACGCCCGACGCGAAGAAGCGCGGATTCACCCCGGGCCACTTTTCCTTCAATATTCCCGGCGGCCGTTGCGATGCCTGCGAGGGCGACGGAACGGTGACCGTCGAAATGCGATTCCTGGCCGACGTCGAACTCGTCTGCGAAGAATGCCGCGGTACGCGCTATAAGAGCAGCGTCCGCGAAGTTCGTTATCGCGATAAGAACATTTGCGATATCTTGCAGATGACCGTGCGCGAAGCGCTCACGTTTTTCGCGCCGGTCCCCAAGGTGGTTTCGCGGCTGAAGGTACTCGAGGAGGTCGGTCTGGGCTATCTGCGTCTCGGCCAGTCGGCGACGACGCTCTCCGGCGGCGAGGCGCAACGTTTGAAATTGGCGGCGCATCTTACTCGGCAGACGAACGTCGGGGTGCTCTATATTTTCGATGAGCCCTCAACCGGCCTTCATTTCGACGATATTCAGAAACTCCTGGCGTCGTTCCGGAAGCTGGTGGAAGGTGGCGCGTCCGTGCTCATCATCGAGCACAATCTCGATATCATCAAGTCGGCGGACTGGGTGATCGACCTTGGCCCCGAAGGCGGTGAAGCCGGCGGACGCGTGATCGCGACCGGAACACCCGAACAAGTGGCGCGCAACAATCAGTCGCATACGGCAAAATTTTTGGCGGCCGTTTTGAACAACAATCATCACGAGCCGAATCACGGGAATCAGTCCGTGCCGGCCGGCGGCAACGGATCGGCGCGCAATCCTTCGACGCCTTCAAAATGAAATTCCGAGCGTGGATGGGCGTGTGCGTATTCTTGTTCTTCGGCGGCGTCGCGCCCAGGGCGGTGGCACAGACTCCGAGCCGCGAGGTGATTCGTCACGCCGAGGATCCTGCCGAAGCCGAATCACGCGAGACGCTCGCTAAGGCCCAGGCGGCAATGGACAAAACGGATTTCGCAGGTGCGGTGCAAATCTGCTCCGAATATCTCGAAAAGAATCCCGATGACGCAGCGGTGCACTTCGAACTCGGATACGCACACACGGCTCTCGGCAACGCGCCTGAAGCGGAGAGCGAGTACAGGAAGGCAACAGCGATCGACCCAAAGATGGGGCCGGCGTATTTGAACCTAGGCCTCACGCTGCTCGACCGGCGTCCAGCTGAGGCGATCGCGCCTTTGCGCCAGGCCACCGAGCTTATGCCGGACCAGCTTCGGCCGAAATTTCTTCTCGGCATCGCGCTCGAGCAGACCGGAGACTTCTCCTCCGCGATCGATGAGTTTAGGGCGGCGAGGGACCTCGACAAGAAGGACTTCAACACTCAGCTCGAGCTCGCGCGCGCTCTCTTGCGCGCGAAGAATCCCGCAGATGCCGAGCGGGAATTTCGCGCTGCGCTCGAGATTCAACCAGGCGCCAGCGCGGCACATCTCGGCCTCGCGCAGACCCTGGTCCAAGAGAAAAAGATGACTGAAGCTGCGACCGAACTCGGGACATATTTGCAGTCGCAGCCAAATGATTTTGACGCGCGCGTGCAGCGCGCGTCGATCCTTGGCGATCTCGACAAGAACGCCGACGCTCTCGGCGAACTCGACCGCGCCGCCTCGATTCGAGCCGATACCAAAGAGACGCTCGGACTTCGCTCGGTGATTGATGTGCGGCTGAAGAAATACGACGACGCTCTCGTAGCGTTGCAAAAGATTGAATCCACCGCTCCCGATGACCGCGACCTGCACGCACGCATCGGCCATATCTATCTCGAGAAAAAGGACTATCCTGGCGCGGTGAAAGAGCTCGCGATCGCGTTTCGCGCTGATCCGTCGCAAGAAGACGTACTGCGCGACCTCCTCGCCGCGCAGTACCTCGGTGGAAATTACCCCGCGGCATTGGATCTGCTCGACGCGCTGGCGAAGCGCGAGTCACTTTCGAACGGCTCGTGGTATATCCGGGCCACTTGCTACGATAAACTGGGGCGGAAACAAGAGGCGATTGACGGGTACCGGAAATTCCTCGATCTAAACGGCGGTCAAACGAACGATCAGTATTTTGCGGCATCCGAGCGCGTCCGAATTCTTGAGCGCGAGTTGAAGGAAAAGAAACATTAGGTGTAACAATGATGAGCCTTGGAATGCGAGTCATGCAGTTGGGATTGGCCGCGACCCTGCTCCTGCCTCAGACGCTTCCGCAAGATCGCTTGGCGCAATACAAGACACAGTTCGAGCATGAAAAAGATCCGGTTCGCAAGGCCAAGATCATCGCCAAGCTCGGCGCCCCTGAGTTCGAAGCCATCCGGCGGCAAGTACAGGCGGGAAATCTCGATGAAGCACTCGACCAGCTCGGTACATACCGAGACGAATGCGTCTCGACGTATCAGTCATTGAAAGCCACCGGCGCGGACCCGGAGCAAAAGCCCGCGGGATTCAAGCAATTTCAAATTTCGCTCCGCGAGAGTCTGAATCGCCTCACGGAAATCCTTGCGGGCCTGCCTAGTGATGAGCAAAGGCCGTTCGCAGAGATTCAAAACCAACTCGAGGGCCTGGATGGCCAGCTGATTCGTGACCTTTTCCCGCGCCAGCCTCGATCAAACGCCAAGGACAACTCGAAACCTTAGGAGGTCATTCGAAATGCGCTTCCGAACGGCCCTCCTTCTCGCGATCGCTCTGAGCCTTTTTGCTCCCGGGATCGGACGCGCGGTCGTAAGTTCGCGGAACGCCGCTATGCCAATGCCGAACCCGCCGCAGAAGGACTACCTTTCCGAAGAAGAGGCCGACAAGATTCGGGACGCTGAAACGCCCAACCTGCGCGTGAAGCTATTCCTTTCGTTCGCTGCCGATCGGCTCAAGAAATTCCAGTACGAGCTGGACCGCACGATGCCCGAAAGCCACCGCGGCGACGCGTTGAACGGACTCCTGAATGCATATGAAGGATGTGTCGACGATGCGGCCGACATCATTAGTCTCGGCGTCGAGAAGCGGCAGGACATTCGAGCCGGCGTCAAGGAAATGCAGAGCAAGGGGAAGGAATTTCTCGCGACCCTTCAGAAGATCCAAGAAAAGGGCACCGACATCGACGCATACAAGGATACTCTTGACGATGCGATCGAGGGAACACAGGACGCCATTCAGGACGCGCAGAAAGCCGAGAAGGAGATGTCGCCTCCGCCCGTTCGGAGGCAGCCTTGAAGTCCTCTTCGCGCCGGACTGCCGGCGTACCCGGGGGCGTTCCGATCTTCCAGCGAATGTTTACCCGCCTGGGATGCCAGGGCCGTCCCCCATACTTTGTGGTGGAGTTTCATCCCTACGCCGGATTGACGCACACAATCCGAATTCGCCAGGATGTGGTCATCGCGCGTATCTCGGACCTTTTGCACGACGCACCTATGCCCGTGTTCGAAGCGGTTGCGGCGATCTTACTTGGGCGGCTGTATCGCCGGCGCGTGCCGCGACAGTTTCGCGATGCCTACCGCGAATTCTCCTACGAGCGTGGCACAAGGCAGCGCATGCTGGAGCTGCGTCGCGATCGCGGCCGCCGCATCGCGGAGCGGCCTGCCGGCGAGACGCACGATCTCGCGCCGTTCTTCGATCGCCTGAACGGAGAATATTTCGATGGCGCGCTTCCACGCCCGCGCCTCGGTTGGAGCAAGCGCGCGTGGCGCAGCATGCTGGGATGCTTCGATCCGGCACTCGACCAAATTGTGCTGAACCGCGACCTCGATCGGAAGCATGTGCCGGGGTACGTGGTCGAATATGTCCTCTACCACGAAATGCTGCACCTGAAGCATCCGCTGAAGTTTGCTCGGTGCCGCCTCGAATCTCATTCGCCCACGTTCCGCGTCGAAGAAAAGCGCTACGCGCATTACGAGCAGGCCCGCAAATTCCTCGCTCGCTTCTCCTGAATGCATTTGCGAGGCACAGATTTTAATCGATCGCCGTGCCCGGACAGCCTGGGAACGCGCGCCAGGGAAACACCGCCTCGAACTCGCTCGATCCCTAGTTCTTGGCGTTGAGGCGCTTGGAGAGTTTCTCGATGCGTCCCTTCACTCGCTTCGCATCGGGGGCCGTCGGCAAGACTTTCAAATATTCCGTGTAGTACTGAATGGCATCGCTGTCGTCGTGCCGCTTCTCATAGATTTCGGCGAGCAGCAGGCGAGGCTTCGCGTAGTCGGGCTTGTAGCGGATGGCGTCTTTGAATCGGTCAATCGCCGCGTCGAGATCACCCTTGCGCTCATAGTACAATCCGATTTCGACGCTCTTTGCGGCGTGATAAGGATCGTACGTTTGCGGCTGATCCTTCGTCGCGGACGGCGGCGCTGAATCTTTCGTCGGAGAAGGCGCCGGAGTTGACTCCGGCACGGATCGATCGGGCTTCTGCGCGGCCGGTGGCTTCGAGTCGTGCGGCGGCTCCGGCGCGGGCGGATTCTGCGCGTGCACCGGCGCCGTCAGGAATGTTCCACCCGCAATGACAAGCGCAACCGCGAGTCGGGCGATCGCCTTCAAGATTTTTCTCCTAACTAGAGACGTTTTGATGGCGTTTGCTATCATCGCAGTTGTACCGCCGGAGGCCTCGAGGCGTTCCCGGCGGCCCAGAATCCATTCTAGCGCGTTCATGGACCCCCGCGAAAAAGCCGACACCCTCCCGACGCAGCCGGGCGTTTATCTCTTTCAGGACGCTTCCGGAACGATTCTCTACGTCGGCAAAGCGCGCTCGCTGCGCAGCCGCGTCAAGTCGTATTTCCTGGAATCGCGCTGGCAGGATGCCAAGACTGGTTCGCTCGTGCGGGAAATCGCCGACCTCGACTACATCGTGGTCGACAACGAGAAGGAAGCGCTGGCGCTCGAAAACAATCTCATTAAGCAGCACAAGCCGAAATTCAACGTCCTGCTGCGCGATGACAAGACGTATCCGTACATTCGCTTCACGGCCTTCGAAAAATATCCGCGCGTGTACGTCACACGCCGGTTGATAAATGATGGTTCGCAATACTTTGGGCCGTATTTCCCCGCCGGCCTCGCCTATCGTCTGGTGCATCTGATCCACAAACATTTTCTCGTGCCGTCCTGCACGGTCGATCTCACGCGCGCCCATCCGCGTCCTTGTCTGCAATTCTATATTCACCGCTGTCTCGGCCCATGCGTTCCGGGACTCACGACCGGCGCGCGCTATTCCGAAGCGGCCGCCGACGTTCGCCTGTTTCTAGATGGCCGTCACAAAGATCTCAGCCAGACTCTTGAAGAACGCATGGCGCGCGCGTCGACCGAGGAGCGCTTTGAAGAAGCAGCCGGCTATCGCGACCTTTTGCGAACAGTGCGCGAAATGGAAGAGCGGCAAAAGATGGCCGCCGCGGCGGGGGATGATACGGACGTTCTCGCGTGGTACGCGGAGCCTCCGCAAGTCGCTGTGAATCTTTTCCATCTGCGTGGAGGCCGCGTCGTCGATCGCCGCGATTTTTACTGGGAAGACCAGGATGAATTTGATCCCGCCGAATTCGTGCCTTCCCTCCTCAAGCAAATCTATCTCGGTTCGCGGTATCTCCCGCGCTACATTCACGTCCCGCTCGATTTCGACGACCGCCAGCTTCTCGACGAAGTTCTGACCGAGACCGCGGGACATCGCGTCGAAATCATGACTCCGCAGCGTGGACCGAAGCACGCATTTCTCGAGCTGGTCGAAAAGAACGCGCAGCATTCATTCGTTCAGCGTTTTCGCGTTCTCAAGCCCTCTTCGAAGGCCATCGTCGAAGCCCTCCAGTCGGCCCTCACTGTGCCTGAACCGCCGAAACGGATTGAGAGCTTCGACATTTCCCATATCCAGGGATCAGACACCGTGGCCTCGATGGTCGTCTGGCAGGATGGAAAGATGAAAAAGTCGGACTACCGCAAGTTCATCATCCGAGGTGACGCGGCAGCGGGAACCGACGTCGCCGGACTTTTGCGTGACGATTTCGCTAGCATGCGCGAAGCCGTCGAGCGGCGCTACCGCCGGCTGCAGGAGGAGAAAAAACCACTGCCCAGCCTGATTCTCATCGACGGCGGCATTGGCCAATTGCGCGCTGCCGCCGCGGCCCTCGACCATCTCGAAATCATCAATCAGCCGCTCGCTAGCATCGCGAAGAAGGAAGAAATTCTGTATGTCTACGGCCGCGAAGATGAGCCCATCGTCCTCGAACGCCACTCGCCTATCCTGCATCTCATCCAGCAGATCCGCGACGAGACGCATCGATTCGCGGTGACCTTCCACCGCCAGCGGCGCTCCGGGACGCGGCTCCGCACCGCGCTCGCCGACATCCCCGGAATCGGGAAGCTCACCGCGCAGAAACTCCTTCGCGAATTCGGTAGCGTTGCGCAGCTCCGCAAGCTTGACGTCGACGAAATCTCCCGCGTCGTCAATCGCCGCCAGGCGCAGCGCGTCGTCGAGCATTTTCAGAAAGAAGCCGGTGACCTTCCGGCTCCCGCCGCGCGTGATTGAGGCGGGCGCTCCGGATTCCTTGCCTGCGTGAAAAGGCTATGTTAGTGTCGGAATGGAGGTAGCTATGAGTGACAATGTAGGTTCGAAGGTGAGCTTCTTCCTCGTGGGCCTTGGTGTCGGCACACTCCTCGGCATTCTTTTCGCTCCGAAATCCGGCGAAGAAACCCGTGAATATCTGGCGTCCAAAGCGGACGAAGGCCGCGAGTACGCTCAGCGGAAAGCTCGCGAGTTGCGCGATCGCGCCGACGACCTGATCGAGCGCAGCAAGGAAATCATGGCCCGCCAAAAGGAATCTGTTACCAGCGCTGTCGAAGCGGGTAAGGAAGCCTATCGCGAGAAAGCGAAAGCGCAATAACGAAAGGCGAGTAACTGAATGTCAGGTTGGATCGCAGCGTTTATAGTCGTCGCGGCAGTGGCGATTGTTACGCAGTCGCTAATTATGCTGGGGCTCTTTCTTCAGTTCAGGCAGAGCAATCGTCAAGTCATGCGAATGTTGCAGGATCTGGATTCGCGCGTGAGTCCGATTCTTCTCCGCGTCAATCGCATTCTCGATGATTCGGAGGACCGCATCTCCAGCATCGTGGGTGATGCCGCCGAAATTACCCGCATCGCGCGTGGCCAGGCGCAACGGGTCGATCGCGTTTTCAGTGATGCCGTCGAGCGGCTGCGTTCGCAGGTCATTCGCGCCGACCACATTCTCACCGGAGCCCTCGAAGTAATCGAAGATACCAGCGCGCGCGTCCGCAAGACTGTCACTGGCCCGGTTATGCAGGTGTCCGCAGTTTTGAGGGGTATCAAGGTTGGCCTGGATTTTATTCGTGGCCAGCAGCAACATCGGCGCGTTCCGGATCCCGCCGCCGACGAAGAGCTTTTCATCTGAGCCCGCGCTCGCGGGCTCATTCGCTTTCGCGGCCAACCTATTCGACCGCACGCAAACGCACAGGAACGACCGGAAGCTCGGGCTCGTCTGGTAGTGCCGACGCGATTGCCGGCAGTCCGGTACCGCTGGAACAGGCCCCGACGCCGTTGTGCCATACAGCACGCACAGAATAACAATCAGCTCACGTTAGATGGGTAGGAACGCAGGACTACCGGATCCATCCGCCGCCGAGAACCTGCTCGCCCAAATAAAACACGGCGGCCTGTCCCGCGGTGATCGCGCGCTGCGGTTCATCGAACACGACATGTGCGGCGTCAGGACCGATTGCGGTGACCATCGCCGCAGCAGCCTCGTGCCGGTTGCGGATTTTCACGTCGGCGCGAAGCGGCTCGACAGACGACTCGAACGGAATCCAATTCACATCGCGAATGTCGCATGCCGACTGCCGCAATTCCATGTCCTCGCCAACGATGACGCGATTGTGTTCGCGATCGAGCGCGACGACGTAGAGCGGTCGTCCAGCCGCAATGCCAAGTCCGCGCCGTTGACCGATCGTGAAGCGATGCAGCCCTTCGTGCCGCCCGATCACTTCGCCATCCGTGCTGACAATATCGCCCGCCTCCGACGGCATCACGCGGCCCTGTTCGTGCAAATAGCTCTCAATAAAGCGAACGTAGTTCCCCGTCGGAACGAAACAAATTTCCTGGCTTTCCGGCTTTTCCGCTACCGGCAAGCGCGATGCGCGCGCGATTTCGCGCACTTCGGCCTTCGTCATATCCCCGAGGGGAAAATCAGTTCGTGCGAGCTGCTCCTGCTTCAACCCGAAGAGAAAATACGACTGGTCTTTCGATTGATCGATCGCGCGCCATAGCTCCCAGCGCTTCGTCTCGGCATTATGCCGGACGCGAGCGTAATGCCCCGTCGCCAGCCGCTCGGCGCCAATCTGTCGCGCCGTAACAAGCAGCTCATCAAACTTCACATGGCTGTTGCAGCTCGTGCACGGAATCGGCGTGCGCCCGCTCAAATATTCCTCGACGAACGGGCGCACGACACTCTCTTCGAATTGCCGCTCGAAATTGATGACATAAAATGGAAATTCCAGATGCTGCGCCACGCGCCGCGCGTCATACACGTCATCCTGCGAGCAGCAGCGATGTGCCACCGGCCCATCGCCCTGCAGTTCAGGCAGACGCCGCTGATTCCAGAGCTGCATCGTAAGACCGACGACCGCATATCCGCGCTGGCGCAAAATCGCCGCGGCTGTCGAGCTATCCACGCCACCACTCATCGCCACGGCAATGGTCGTCGCTGCGGCCGTCGTCCGTGGCGCCTCGCTCTCAGTTACGAGCGCATTCACATCATTCAAAGTTGTAAATTCCTGTACCATCAGACTGTCGCGGGCCTCTTGTACGATGGCGAGAGCTCCCTCAATCGATCGACCGTATCGGGAATGATATCGAGCGCGAAATCGATTTGCTGGGCGGTTGTCTCGCGCCCCAGGCTAAATCGAATGCTTGAGCGGCCTTCATCAGCCGGTAATCCAATCGCGGTCAGAACGTGAGACGGTTCGATGGCACCCGAAGAACACGCGGCTCCCGTCGAGCATGCCAAACCGCGTAGATCGAGCGCGATCACCAATGACTCGCCTTCGGCATTCCGGAAGGTGATATTCGACGTATTTGGCACGCGCCTCGCTCGCTCCCCGTTCACGTGGCAATTTGGCACCCGCGCGAGGAGCGTTTCCTCGAAACGATCGCGGAGCACTGTAACCCGCGGGGAATCCTCGGACAATCGTTGCCGCGCGATTTCCGCCGCTCGCCCCATCCCGACGATCCCCGCAACATTTTCCGTACCCGGACGCCGATCACGCTCGTGGTGCCCGCCAAAGAGAATCGGCTCGAGCGCCGTTCCGCTCTTCACGAAAAGTGCACCGGTTCCCTTCGGTCCATAGAACTTGTGCGCGGAGAGCGAAAGCAAATCGACGCCGAGGCGATTCACGTCGAGCGGCAACTTCCCCGCCGCCTGCACCGCGTCGGCATGGAAATAAACATCCGCTTCACGAGCGATGCGGCTGATCTCCTCGATCGGTTGAATCGTCCCGAGCTCGTTGTTCGAATGCATCACACTGATGAGCTTGGTCCCAGGTCGCAACGCGCGCCGCACATCCTCGGGATCGACGATCCCGTCCGAGCCGACCGGCACAAAGGAGACGTCGACGCCATCCCTCTCGAGCTTCTGGCAGGCATGCAGCACGGCGTGGTGCTCGATCGTCGATGTAATCACGTGCCGCCGGCCATTTGCGGCGCCAACCACACCAAATATCGCGAGGTTGTCGGCCTCCGTGCCGCCGCTCGTGAACACGATCTCCGCCGGCTTTGCGCCGATCAGCGCGGCCACAGACTCGCGCGCCTCCTCAACCGCCATCCGCGCTCGCTGCCCGTCCGAATGGATCGAGTTGGCATTGCCATACGTGCCCGCAAAATACGGCATCATCGCTTCGAGGACTTCCGCAGCCACTGGCGTCGTCGCATTGTAGTCAAGGTATACGCGCATCGCTGAAATAGCCGCTCTACACTTGCGTTCTAGGCGTTCTTCCCTTTCAGAATAACCGTGGCATCCGAAGGGGTCAAGCTGCAAGCTCCGCCCGAGTCGATCGTCTGCCAGACTCCCGGGTTTTCTAACTCCGAACACTCGCCGCCGGTTTCCTTGACAACGCCGCGCACCGTCCGCTAGCGTCCCAAGCAGCTGGAATTGGCGGGAGGGTTTTGCCCGCTTCGGCATAGGAGCGCGACTTGTCTCGACCGATCATCACGCTAACCACTGATTACGGCACCTCCGACCATCTCGTTGGCACAATGAAAGGCGTGATTCTCAACATCAATCCCGAAGCCGAAATCGTGGACATCACGCATTCGGTGATGCCGTACGACGTACTCGACTGCGCGCTGGTCCTGAACGAAGCCTCGCGCTATTTCCCGAGCCGCACCATTCACGTTGCCGTCGTTGATCCTGGCGTGGGCACGGAGCGGCGTCCGCTCCTCGTGAGCGCGGGCACGCAGTATTACATCGCCCCCGATAATGGCATTCTGTCGCTCGTCTACGAACGCGAAAAAGATTCACTGACCGTGCGCAACATTACCTCCGAGCATTATTTCCTGCAGCCGCTCAGCAAGACCTTTCATGGCCGCGATGTCTTCGCGCCCGCCGCGGGATGGCTTTCGAAATCATGGCAAACCGCAAGCTTCGGCGAGGAAATCGATAATTACATGCGGTTCAGCTTTCCGAAGCCGAAGGCCGTCGACAATGTCATCCGTGGAATCATTCTGCGCGTCGATGCGTTCGGAAATCTGCTGACGAACCTGAAGCTCGAGGACGTTCCGGCGCTGGCCTCGGCCGATGCCAAGTTCAAACTGGTCGTTGGCAACAAGGAAATCAGCAAGCTCGCGCAGACTTTCTCCGATGGAGCTGCGGGAGAGCTGATCGCACTCGTTGGCTCGAGCGGCTTTCTTGAGGTTTCCGTGAACAAAGGCAACGCCGCGCGCTTGCTGGGCGTTAATCGCGGCGCCGAAGTAGCCATCCAGCTCGGCTAGCGTCGAGCCCGCGGCCGTTTAGCGTCGTCGATTTCGCTCGTTCCGTCTCAGCCCTCGCAGATTCCGCATCTCATCATCGCGCCAGTTCCACAACCTCCAGATGCGCCCTCATCCGGGGATCCATCCAATCGCGCAGCGCGTCTCCCAGTAAATTGAACGCAAGCACGGCCATCATCACCGCCAGCGCAGGGAAAATCACCAGATGCGGCGCGTCAAACAGATGGCTCCGCGCATCGTTTAGCATCGCACCCCAGCTTGGCATCGGCGCCAGAACGCCCAGCCCCAAAAAGCTCAACGTCGACTCTGCCAGGATGGCTCCTGCCATTGCGATCGTCGCCTGCACCAAGACAGGCTGCAGAATATTTGGTATCAGATGCCGCACGAGAATCCGCAAATGCGACGCGCCGAGCGAACGAGCGGCAAGCACATACTCCATCTCTTTCACCTGCAGAATCTGGGCGCGCGCCAGACGTGCGTAGCCGGCCCAACCCGTAATCGTCAGCGCCAGAATTACCTTTCCGATTCCCGGCCCCATGAACGCCGCGAAAGCGATCGCCAGGAGAATTCCCGGGAACGACAAAAACGCATTGATGAGCATGATATTCACGAACCGGTCGAGCCATCCGCCGAAATAGCCCGCTAACGATCCGACCGAGAGACCCACGATTCCGCTGCCGAACACGACGCAGATGCTCACAAGCATTGAGACGCGTGAGCCGTACAAGATCCGCGCGAAAATGTCGCGGCCGAGCTCGTCGGTTCCCATCCAGTGTCCCACGCTTGGTGGACTCAACCGCTCCGGTAGGTTTTGCGCGATCGGCCCATGGGGCGCGAGCCGTGGCGCGCCGATGGCGCACACTATTAGGATTCCCGTCAGCACGAGTCCCCAGCGTCCCAGGATGCTTTGCTTCCAGAATTTTCCGAGCGCTCTCATTCGAATCTCACCCTCGGATCGACGAGAACATAGACGAAGTCGGTAAGAAGATTCACGAGAACATACGACACCGCTATCAGCAGAATGCAACCCTGGAGCAACGGATAATCACGCGCTTCGATTGCGGTGACCGCCAATCGCCCGATCCCCGGCCAGGAGAAAATCGATTCCGTAACGATCGTTCCCGCAAGCAGCGTTCCGAATTGCAATCCGAGAATCGTCAGAATTGGAATCAGCGCGTTGCGCAACGCGTGCCTGAACAACACTCGCGACTCGGACAATCCCTTCGCGCGCGCCGTTCGCACATAATCGCTCGAAAGTTCCTCGATCACCGCCGTCCGCACCATGCGCGTTAGTATCGCCGCCAGCGCCGCGCCGAGCGTGACCGCAGGTAAAATTAAATGGGACAATCCGCCCCTGCCTGACACCGGCAGCCAGCCCAAAATGACCGCAAAGAACAGGATCAGCACCGGACCGAGAGCGAAATTTGGCACCGAAAGCCCGAACAGCGTAAATACGCTGACCGCGCGGTCCGCTGCCTCTCCGCGCTTGTGCGCCGCAAGAATGCCCGCCGAAATTCCGATCGCCGCGCAGACCAGCAACGCCACGAACGCCAATTCGAGCGTCGCGGGATAATGCTCCAAAATCACGCTCGCCACCGGCCGTTGATACCGGAACGACTCCCCGAGATTTCCCTGCACAACTCCCTCGAGATATCGCGAATATTGCACGGGCAGCGGCAAGTCAAGCCCGAGCGCATGCCGCAACTGATTTAAATCTTGCGCTCTCGCTCCCTCACCGAGCATTTGCTGGACGGGATCGCCGGGAACAATATGCGCGAGAAGAAAAACCATGGTGACGATCAACCAGATCGCCGGGAGCGTAAGCAGAAGGCGCACGGCGATGTGACGCAGCATTTTCACCTGCGACGCCGCCCTTGCGCTGCTTGTGCAGCCGCCGACGCCGGGGCCGTCGTGCTTGCGGGTTTTTCAGGTTCGGCGGTCAGCGTCGCATTGGCATCGAGCGCCTTGATCTTTACGCGCGAGACCCGGCGCCGCTCCATGTCTACCACCGTAAAGCGGTATCCATTGGCTTCAAAGCTCTCTCCCCCTCGCGGAAGAAATCCGAGACGGCTCAGGACAAAGCCCCCGATCGTTTCGTAGGCCGAGTCATCGGGAATCGAAATGCCGTATTGCGTATCGAGATCGCGAACCTTGAGCGCGGCGTCGAACACCATCGCGCCATCAGGCAGCCGTAAAGGTCGTTCCACAACGTCAAATTCGTCGTGAATTTCCCCGACCATCTGCTCCAGAATGTCCTCGAGCGTGACGAGCCCAAGAATGCTGCCGAACTCGTCGACGATCATCGCCATCCCGGTGCGTCGCACGCGGAACTCGACCAGCAGCTCGCTCGCGGGCTTGGTCTCGGGAACGATCAGAACTTCGCGAAGGTGGCGCTTGAGCTGAAACTCCACGCGCGGCTGCCCTTCCTCCGTGCGGCGCGCGCGATCGAGCAACACCCAAATCAAATCCTTGATGTGCACAAATCCGGCGACGTGATCGAGCGTACCTTCATAGACGGGAATGCGCGATCGTTGCGTCGTCGCGAACATCCGCATTGCATCTTCGAGGCTTGCATCGGCCGGCAGCGCGTGAATGTCCGGCCGCGGAACCATGATCTCGCGCACCTGCACCCGCCCGAGTTCCATCGTTCCCTGAATGAACTGCAGCTCGCTCGCTTGCAACAGGCCGCGTTCCCGCGCCTGCTCGATCAATACCTGCAGCTCTTCGGCGGAACGCACCAGCGTGTGACTCTGCGGATCTTTGACACCAAGGCTGCGCACAAATCGCTCGGCGACGCCGTCCAGAAGATCGATCACACCTCGAAACGTGTGCAGAAACCAATGAAACGGCCGCGCGACGATCAGAGCGACGCGTTCGGCTTGGGCGAGGCTAATGCTCTTGGGCACCAGCTCCCCGAGGACGACCTGCACCACCGTAAGCAGGCCGAACGTCAGAACCAGCGCTACTCCATGGGCCGCGATGGCGATCCATCGTTCCGGAATCGACGCCACCAGCGGCCGCAGCATTTCCGACAGCGTCACCTCGCCGATATACCCGAGCGCCAGGCTCGCTAGCGTGATGCCTACCTGCACGCCGGAGATCACACGACCTAGATCCGCGAGGAGAGCCTCGACAACGCGCGCGCGTGGATCGCCTTCCTGCACGAGCTGGCGAACACGCGAAATCCTCACCGCGACGAGCGAGAACTCAGCGGCAGCGAAGAACGCATTGATCCCCACCAGCGCCAGGACCCCAAAGAGCCGGAGGAATAGCATCGAGGAAAATTCTAGCAAGTTGCCGCTCCAAAAAGGAGTTTTCCCTTCAGGCCAATTCCGCCTCTGCGTAGTCTCGGTTGCGGAGGCGTGCCGGGTACGCTAGACTGCGCCCGGATTCCCTAGATGACCCCATCTCACGGCTCTCATACCCTGCGCAATATTGCCGCTGCTCTTCTTCTCCTCCTCGGCGCCTGCTGTCTCGCCGCCTGGTGGATGATCTGGCGGCCTTTGCCCACGCTCGATGGCACCGTGACCGTCCCCGAGCTCTCTCAGCCCGTTACGGTCGACCGGGATCGCTGGGGCGTGCCTTGGATTCGCGCCAACTCAATCGAAGATTTGATGGTCGCCCAGGGATATGTGGTCGCGCAGGACCGTCTCTGGCAGATGGATCTGCTTCGCCGCGCGGCGGCAGGCCAACTTTCCGAGATCTTCGGGAGAAGAACGCTCGAAGTGGATCGCGAGAATCGCACCTTGGGCCTCCGTGTCGCTGCGGAAGCCGCTGCATCCCGAATGGACCCCGACACTCGAAAGATCCTCGAGGCCTACGCGCGCGGCGTGAATCGCTATATCGACGAGCGGCAGGGCCGCTTGCCGATCGAGTTCACGGTTCTGCGCTATAAACCGCGTCATTGGACCCCCACCGATACCTACCTCATCAGCGCCTACATGTGGAAGACGTTGACGACCACCTGGAAAGCCAAGTTGAATCGCGCACGAATTACGGCCTTGATTGGTCCGGATCGAGCGCGCGATCTTTTTGTCGTCGACTCGCCACTCGATCACTTCATCGTCGGCGCGCTGCCGCAGGTCGAGCCGGGTGCACCCGCCGCGAAGCGTTCGAAATTGGCGAAACCGCCGAAGCACGCGCCGCCTTCTCGATCGGCTTCTGCCATCTCCGGCACAGGCGCGCTGTTGGCATGGAACTCCGCTCGAGAAATTCTGTCGAAATTCGAATCGCAAACTTCGGAGATTATCGGCAGCAACAACTTCGTCGTGAACGGCGAGCACACCGCCTCCGGCAAGCCAATCCTCGCGAACGATACGCATCTTGAGCTCCGTATCCCGGGAATCTGGTACGTCGTGCATCTCACCGCACCGGGATGGAACGTCGCCGGCTTCACGTTCCCCGGCTCGCCGCTCATCATCGTCGGCCACAACGATCGCATCGCCTGGGGCTTTACGAACAGCAATGCCGACGTCGAAGACTTGTATGTCGAAACGCCGAATTCGTCGAACCCGCGGGAATTCCTCGCGAATGGGAATTGGGTTGCCGCGCAGACGCGCCAGGAAGTGATTCACGTCAAAGATGAGTCCGACGACATTTCCGAAGTTGTCCTCACGCGCCACGGCCCAATCGTGTATCGCGATCCGCCTGACCTGGGCGGCCGCGCGTACGCCGTGCGCTGGACCGCAACCGAACCCGGCGGCCTCGATTTCTCCTATCCGCTGGTTGGCAGCGCGGAGAATTGGACTGATTTTCTGCACGTGATGAGGAAGATCGCCGGGCCGGGCCAAAACGCAGTGTATGCCGACGTGGACGGAAATATCGGCTACATCATGGCGGCGCGTATTCCAATCCGGAAGTCTGGCAACGGCTCGCTGCCGGTGGATGGCTCGACGGACAACGCCGAATGGACCGGTTACATTCCATTCGATGAATTACCGCAGGCCTTCAATCCTCCTGGAGGCGTAATCGCGACGGCGAATGCCCGCATTGTCGGCCCGGCTTACAAATATTTCATCAGCGATCGCTGGGCAGGTCCGTACCGGACCGAGCGAATGTACGAACTTCTTTCTAGCCAAAAGGATATGCGGCCCGCCGATGCGAATACCGTTCAGAACGACATCGTCAGTCTTCCGGATCAGTTTCTCGCTAAGCAGCTCCTCGACGCCGAACAGAAATTCCAGCCGAAGGACCCACGAACACACTTGCTCCTCGAAAAGCTGAACGGCTGGGACGCCCGCACGACCGCGGACTCGGTCGAGACCGCGTTTGTTGAATACACGCGCCATGCCCTCATGCACAACATCCTTCGCCCATTCCTCGGCAAGGCGTTCAATCAGTACGAACTCTGGGAGCCCGAAAGCCAATACAACGACGTGTGGTGGCGCGATAAAATATTCCTTGAAAACGTCCTCCGCGACCGCCCCACCGTTTGGCTGCCGGACCGTTATCACGACTACGACGAGCTTCTTATGACCAGCGCTGACGAAGCCGTTCAACTATTGGGTTGGGCAGCCAAAGGTGGCAGCGCTTCGCAAGTACCGTGGGGGCGCATGCATCGACTCGAGATCTATCACCCGCTCGGCATGTCGGGACTCCTGAAACGCGTTCTCAGCATTGGACCGCTCCCGCAGAGCGGCACCCTCGATACCGTGCGCGCCACGGGCTATCGGCACGGCCCTGCGATGCGCTTCGTCGCCGACCTCTCGGATTTCGATCAATCGCTAATGGAAATTCCTGTGGGCGAATCCGGGCAATATGCGAGCTCTTATTATCGCGATCAGTTTCCCGAATGGTTCGCGGGACGCGGCATTCCCGCGCCGTTCACCGTGGCTGCCGAAGAGCGCGCCCGCGTCCATCGCTTGACTCTCCTCCCGGCGCCGTAGCCATTGTTGACTTTGTCCGTCGTGCGCTAGAATGCTGTGTCCGTCCGGCGCGCGTTTTTCGCAACACGGCTTGACGCTTTAATGGGCTCGATTGTCTTCGCTGTTTGGCGTGAATCGTTCAGCGAGAGAAAGAGGCGGCTTTGAGCGCAGCAGTCGACAAGAAAGCGGAAGCGCCGAAGAAGGGCGATTTCGAGCGCTCCCTCGGCCGGCTCGAAGAAGTCGTCAAGCGCCTTGAAAGCGCCGACCTTTCGCTTGACGAGGCCATGAAGCTCTTCGAAGAAGGCGTGACGCTTTCCCGAGAATGCCAGAAGCAGCTCGAAGAGGCCGAAGGCCGTATCGAGATTCTGCTCAAGAAAGCCGACGGCAAAATCGCCGCGGAGCCATTCGAAGTGGACGATAAATCCTGAGTGATTCCGTCGCCGACGCTCGCGCAACCGAAATTTCCAGCGCATCACCCCAACGAATGACGCTCCCCTCCTTTTACGAATCCGACCTTTCAGCCATCGATGTGGCTCTCGAGAAATTCCTTCCGCGCGCCACCACGCAGCCTCCTTCCATTCACGAAGCTATGCGTTATAGCGTCTTCGCCGGCGGCAAGCGCATCCGGCCCGTTCTTTGCCTCGAATCCGCTCGCCTTTTCTCGGAAGATCCCGCCGCAGCAATCCCGGCAGCCTGCGCCATCGAGTTCATCCACACTTACTCCTTAATCCACGACGATCTCCCCGCTCTCGATAACGACGACCTGCGCCGCGGCAAGCCGACGAGCCACAAGAAGTTCGGAGAGGCCATTGCGATTCTCGCCGGCGACGCATTGCTCACGCTCGCCTTCGAAACGCTGGCACAGTCTCCCGTCGAACCGGCGCGCGGCGTTCGCCTGGTTTCCGAGGTCGCGCGAGCGGCCGGCACCGTTCGCGGAATGGTCGGCGGCCAGGTCGCCGATCTCGAAGCCGAACGCAAACCCGTGGATCTCGCCGCCCTCGAATACATCCATCGCTCGAAAACGGCCGCTCTCATCCGCGCGGCAATCGTCGCTGGAGCGATTGCCGGTGGTGCGCAGGATCCCGACGTCGAGCGCTTGCGCAATTTCGGCGAGCGCATCGGCTTGGCATTTCAGGTGGTCGACGACATTCTCGACGTGGAAGAATCTTCGGCTGCTCTGGGCAAAACCGCAGGCAAGGATCAAGCGCAGCAGAAGGCCACGTACCCTTCACTTCTCGGGCTCGAGAAATCGCGCGAGATCGCGATAGACCTCGCGAGCAAAGCGATCAACGAATTAAAACCTTACGGCCCGCGCGCCGATCGCCTTCGCCAACTTGCCGAGTTTCTCATCGCCCGCCGCGCGTAACGCCGTGGCCCCTCATCCCAACAAAACGCGCCTCGATGTGCTCCTCGTCGAGCGCGGATTGGCGCCGTCCCGCCAACGCGCTCAGGCCATGCTTCTCGCCGGAAATGTCCTCGTCAACGGCCAGCCTGCAAGCAAAGCAGGCTCTCTCGTTCCTTCCGATTCTGAAATCACGCTCGCCGGAGAAACGCTTCGCTACTCGAGTCGCGGCGGTCTGAAGCTCGAAGGCGCACTCGCCGATTTCCATCTCTCGCCCGAACACAAAATCTGCCTCGACGCGGGCAGCTCCACCGGCGGCTTCACCGATTGCCTCTTGCAGCACGGCGCCTCTCGCGTCTACGCCGTCGACGTCAACATCGCCCAGCTCGACTGGAAGCTCACCAAAGACCCTCGCGTGATCGCCTTCGAATGCAACGTTCGATATCTCAAGCCCGAACAAATTCCCGATCGAATTGATTTTGTAACAGTGGATCTCTCTTTCATATCCGTCGCCAAAGTCCTGCCCGCCGTGGTCGCCGTCGCGCGCCCCGGCGCAGACTTCCTCATCTTGATCAAGCCGCAATTCGAGCTCGAACGCTCGAATATCGGCAAAGGCGGCATCGTCCGTGATCCGAAGTTGCATAACCGCGCCGTCGAAAGTATCAAGGCCGCAGCCGTCGAACATGGCCTCGAGCTGCTCGGCGTTCATCCCAGTCGCGTTCCCGGCGCCGAGGGCAATCTCGAATTTTTTCTCCACGCGCGGCACCGAGCCTAGAGTAGAATCGCGGCCAGGCCTAAATGATTCGCTGCGTCGGCATTCTCAGCAAACCACGTAAAGAAGATCTCTGCTCGGTCGTACCGCCGCTAGTGGAGTGGCTGCGCGAGCGGAAAATCGAAGTCCTCCTCGACCAAAGTGCCGCGGAATCCTGCAGTTCGTTGGACATCGCATCTCAAGCCGAAAGAATCCTCTCCGACGCGGATCTCGTCATCGTTCTCGGCGGCGACGGAACTCTTCTTGCCACAGCCCGTCTCCTCCAGAATCGCGAAGTCCCGATTCTGGCCGTGAATCTCGGCTCTCTCGGATTCTTGACCAGCGTCACTCTCGACGAAATGTATCCTCTTCTCGAGCAAACGCTCGCCGGCAGTCATCGCATCAGCGAGCGTATGATGCTCGACGCAAAAGTCCTCCGGAACGGCTCGACGATCCACGCCCAGCGCGCGTTGAACGACGCCGTCGTGAATCAGGCAGCTCTGGCGCGCCTCATGGATTTTCACGTTCACGTCGACGAGAGCCACGTCGGCCACTATCGCGCCGACGGCCTGATCGTCGCGACTCCCACGGGCTCGACCGCCTATTCCCTCGCCGCCGGCGGCCCGATCGTTCATCCGGATATTCACGCCTTTGTGATTACTCCGATTTGCCCACATATGCTCACGAATCGCCCTCTCGTCGTGCCGGACGCGTCGCGCATCCAGATTCAATTCTCGCACGGTGGCGAACCGGTGCATTTGACGCTCGACGGCCAGGTTGGATTTCACCTCGAACCGGATGATCACATCGCGATTACCAAATCGCCCAAGCGCGTTCTATTGGTTCGGCCTGCCAAGAAGGAATATTTCGAAGTGCTGCGCAGCAAGCTTCGGTGGGGCGAACGCTAAGCCACGCGCTTTTCCCTGTCCGATGAATGGCTCAGCGATCGATATGTTCACTCACTCGCCGCGAACAAGATCGGCTCGTGATTCGCGACGGCGTATCACTCGAGCCTTGCGTCCTTCGACGAGAATCTCTGCGGGGCGCGTCCTCGAGTTGTAATTGTTGGCCTGTACGAATCCATATGCGCCCGCGCCCCAAAGGGCCAACACGTCCCCGGGTCCGACCTCCTCGATGGGCCAGTCGCGCAGGAAACAATCCCCTGATTCGCAAACCGGTCCGACGATGTCGGCGCGAATCATCTTGCGGCTTCGGGTCTCTCGCACCACCGGCGTCACGGGATGCACGGCGCCATAGAGAGCCGGACGGATGAAGTCGTTGATTCCCGCATCCACGACGATGAAGTGTTTGCCGCGATTCGATTTTGTGTAGCGGACTCGCATCAGCAGCACGCCTGCCCCGGCTGCAATCGAGCGTCCCGGTTCAAGTAGCAGATGGCAACCGAACGGCTTCACCGCGCGAACGACGACCCGCGCGTATTCCGCGAT
Source organism: uncultured Acidobacteriota bacterium (assembly GCA_963771905.1). GTDB lineage: Bacteria > Acidobacteriota > Terriglobia > Acidiferrales > UBA7541 > Palsa-147. Next base: position 47,910 of record CAVYVI010000001.1, on the reverse strand, counting down.
GTCCAGCGGCTGTTCGCTCGTGTATCGGACGCCGACTCCTCCGCCAAAATCGATGTGTGACAGGCGAAGGCCATCGTGACGCAATTCTCGCGTAAAATCCGCCATCCGCGTGATGGCTTTCCGTACCGGCTCGAGCTGCAGAATTTGCGAGCCGATGTGAGCGCCGATTCCCGTCCAGTTCAACCAGCGCGCGTCGCGGTACGCCCGATAGATGCGCCGCGCATCGTTCCAATCGAGCCCGAATTTGTGCTGATGATGCCCGGTGGCGATGTGCCTGTGGCCGCCCGCCTCTACATCCGGATTGACGCGAATCGCGGCAGGCGCGCGCCGGCCCAGCCTCCCCGCCTCGCTCATCAGAATTTCAAGCTCTTCCTCGGACTCCACGTTGAAGAGAAGAATCCGGACGCGGAGCGCTTCGCGAATTTCTTCACGCGATTTCCCGACTCCCGAAAACACGACGAGGCGCGGCGAAATCCGCGCACGCAGGAGGCGGTACAGCTCGCCGCTTGAAACGATGTCGAATCCGCTTCCGAGCCGCGCCAGTACGCGCAACAGCGAAATGTTCGAATTCGCCTTCACCGAATAGCAAATCGTCGTCGGCACGCTTCGAAACGCACGCTCGTACCGCCGGTAAGCCGCCTCAATCGCGCCACGGCTGTACACGTAAGCAGGTGTCCCCTGCTTCTCCGCGATCTCATCGAGCGCGACACCTTCGCACATCAACCGGCCGTCGCGCCACGAGAAACACGGCGTGAACTCGCTTGGATCGATCGGTCGCGTAGGTGAGTATTCCGGCCGGCTCGTTGGCATGCGAGAAATCAGAGGACCTTCAGCACGACGAGCGTCCGGTCGTCGAACGGGTGAGCCATGCCGGAGAAAAGCTCAACCTGATCGAGGATACCATCCGCGATTTCGGCGGACGATTCTTTGGCGTGTCCCACAGCAAACTCTTGCAAGCGGCCGCTCCCGAAAAACTCGCCCTCTGAATTCCGCGTGTCGGTCAAACCATCCGAATAGAACAAAAGAATGTCGCCAGGATCGAGCGTAATTCCGGATTCGCTGTAGCTGACCTCGTCGAACATGCCGAGCGGGAATCCATCGAGATTTATCTTTTCGCATCGCCCTTGATGAAGCAAAATCGGCTGCTCCTGCCCCGCGTTCGCGATGCGAAGCTTTCGGCGCCCTTTGTGCCACGTCATATAACACATGGTCATGAAGCGGCCTTCAATGCGCCGCTCGACGATCAGCTGGTTCATGCTGCGAAGCATCTCCGCCGGCGCCAGCTTCTGCGGCCCGAGACTCCGCAGAATCCCGATCGCTGCCGCGCCATACAGCGCCGCGGCGCTGCCCTTTCCACTGACATCGCCCATCGCTACCGCAACCTCCTGCGGGCCATACCGCAGAAAGTCGTATATATCTCCGCACAATTCGCGCGAAGAGACCACGCGCGCCGCTATATCGAGCCCGAACTCCGGGCCGGGCACGTGAGGAAGCAGCGCACCCTGCAGCCTACGCGCCGCATTTAAATCGCGCTCCATGCGCGCTTCATCGCGCGCCACCTGCTCGTACAGCCGCGCGTTTTCGATGGACACCGCCAGATTCGCCGCCAGAATCGAGAGCGCCTGCACGTGGTCCGGCGTGAAGTAATTCAATTGCGGGCTCTCGAGATCCATCACGCCGACCACGCGGTTCTTGTAGAGCATCGGCACAGCAAGTTCTGACCGCGTTTCCGGATTGACGTTCAGGTAGCGCGGATCGACCGAAACGTCGGGAACCGCAACGGGGTGCTTGAGCGCCGCCGCCGCGCCGACGATCCCCTCATGCGCCGGCACCGCGAACTTTTCCTGCACGCGCTGGCCGAATTTCACCGTGACGCGATGCCGGAAGACATTTTCCGCTTCGTCGTACAGCAGAATCGCAAAAATCTGATAGTCAATGATGCGCTTCGTGAGCTCCGCCGCACGCCGCAGGATTTCCTCCACATCCAGAACCGAGCTGGCCTCGCGCCCCACTTCGTTCAGCAGCAGCAGCGTATCGGCCTGGTTGCGCACGCGCTCGAAGAGGCGCGCATTCTCAATAGCGCTCGCGAGGCGCGTCGCTAGCAGCGTCAGGATCGATTGTTGCTCTCGCGTGAAATAGTCGAGCTGGTTGCTCGAGATATCGAGGACGCCCACCGCTTTGCCCGCGACCATCAGCGGCACAGCCAACTCCGAACGCACCGAATCGAGCGCGTTCAAATAGCGTGGATCCGTCGTGACGTCGCTCACTCGCACCGCGCGCCCCGTCGCCGCCGCCGTGCCCGTGATGCCTTCTCCCCATGGCACGCGCCAATGCTCGACCACTTCCGGACGGTGCCCGATCGCAAACCGGAAGTACAGCTCATTCGTGTTTTCGTCCGGTAGCAATACGGCGAAAATCTCGTAATCAATCAGCTTCTTGATGAGCTCCGCCGCTCTCGCCAACACTTCGTCCAGATTCAGCGACGAATTGATCTCCTGGCCAATCTCGGCGAGAGTGGCCAGCGTCTCGGCGGAAACATTTTCGGGAGCTTTGATTTTGACGGGGTCCATCCGAAATCCGCGCGCCCGCACAAGCCGAATCCGCTTGCGCCAATTCCTTTGAATTGATCGGGCTAACGACCCATTATATCAGGCGCCGGAATCCATCCACGCGAAACAATAGGCCATTTTTGGGCATTCGGAAGACAATCTGGCCGGGACACAAACTTGAATCGGAAGGGACTCTTTCAGTACGTGGTGGACGGCGCGGTCGCGGGGTGAACCGGCGCAGCCTGCGCGGCCTCCGCGCTCCGAGCCTGTTCGAGAATCTTGACGCTCGCGCTGGCGCCGATGCGCGTCGCTCCAGCCGCCACCATCTTCTGCACGTCCTCGAGGCTCCGCACACCACCTGCAGCCTTGATTCCCAGTTCGCCGCCCACAGCGGCGCGCATCAATCGCACATCTTCCGCCGTTGCACCACCGGAAGAAAAGCCCGTCGAAGTCTTGACGAAATCCGCGCCCGCGTTCTTGGCCGCGAGCGAGCCCCGAACCTTCTCTTCCGTCGTCAGCAGCGCCGTCTCGAGAATAACCTTGCAGATCGCGCCGCCGCGATGGCTCGCCTCGACAACGCCCCGGATATCCGCTTCGACCACATCATCAAGTCCGGATTTTAGCGCGCCGATGTTGATGACCATGTCGACTTCCTGCGCGCCAAGCTTCACCACGGCGTCCGTCTCGAAAATCTTCACTTGCGGCAACGTGGCCCCCAGCGGAAATCCGACCACCGTGCAAACTTTCACATCGCTTCCGCGAACCAGCTCCGCGGCCTGCGCGACATTCCATGGATTGATGCACACCGACGCAAAACCGAATCGCACAGCCTCCTCGCACAATTGGTGGATTTGATCGCGCGTCGCGTCGGGCTTGAGCAGCGTATGATCGATCAGGTGAGCAATCTCCCTGTCAACGGAGTGGACACCCGCTCCGGCGGAGATACGCGCCGCTCCCGCATCGACAACCTTCTGCGTCTTATGAACGCACAGCTGCGCGCAGCTCTCATTGCACTCGGGGCAAACGATGTCGCCGATCTCGATGTTCGGAAATGGCCCCTGCGGCGAGGCGCCAAGATAGAGCAGAATTTCTTCGGTCACTTCTTGGATGACTTGCTCGAGCTGCTTCGAGTCCACGGAACGATGCCTCAGGAATCCATTTTGCAGCCTGCGCCTGCTGCCTCGACCTCAAGCGACGTCAAAAACAGCAACTCCAGTCGCCGTAGTCAGCCGTCACGGTTTGCGATACCGCTCTTCGATCGCACGGATCTTGTCGATCCGCTTCTGATGCCGGCCGCCGCCAAACTCCGTTTGGAGCCACACGGCCAAAATTTCTCGCGCAACTTCCGCCGCAATCAGACGCGCGCCAAGCGAAAGTATATTCGCATCGTTGTGTTCCCTGCTGTTGCGCGCCGTGGCTCGATCATAGCATAGCGCCGCGCGCGCCCCGGGCACCTTGTTCGCCGCGATCGACGAGCCGATTCCCGCGCTGTCGATTACGACGCCGCGCCATGCGTCGCCGCGCACCACCGCGTTCGCCACCGCCTCCGCAAAATCCGGATAGTCCACCGAATCCGTGCTCGACGTTCCCAGATCCAGCGCCACATATCCCCAGTCGCGCAGATAGCCTTTGAATTCTTCCTTGAGCGCAAATCCGCCATGATCGGCGCCGAGCGCTACTACGCGCCCGAATTTCGACGACGAGCCGCCTTTCACCGGCTTTTCGATCCGCAGCCGAATATTCCGCCGCTCGGCTTCTTCGCGAGCCAGGGCCGTGATGAGCGTATCCGGGGTAGCAACAATCTCTCCGCCATCGGGGATGTCTTCCAGGTCGCGCGCGGTGAGTACAGGTCGCGGCACGATTATTCCGGCGGGAGCGACAGGATGCAGACATCTTTCAAATTACGATATCGTTCCGCATAATCGAGGCCATACCCCACCACAAATTCATTCGGAATTTTGAATCCAACGTAATCCGCTTCGATGTCCTTGATAATGCGCCGTGACGGCTTGTCCAGCAACGCGGCGATCTTCAGAACACGCGGCTTGCGCTGCAGCAGTATCCGGCGAAGATAGCTCAGCGTCAGCCCGGTATCGAGGATGTCTTCGACGAGAATGACGTTGAGCCCCTCGATGCTGCTGTCGAGGTCCTTATTGACTCGCACTTGCCCCGAACTTTCCTTCCCTTTTCCGTAGCTCGACACGGCGATGAAATCGAGTGAAGTATCCAGCTCAATCTCACGCACGAGATCCGACAAAAAAATGCACGCGCCCTTCAGCACGCCCACCAGATGCACCCTCTCGCCTTTGAAATCCTTCGAAATTTCTCGCGCCACTTCCCGAACGCGCTTCTGTATCACGCTTCGTCGAATCAATTTTTTCAGGTGCGTCCGGCCCTTTTCCGCCATCTCTGGCTGCTCCCAAAAATCGAAGAAGGCGGGTACTGTAACGCACGGCGCAGTCGATGACAAGGCGCGCCACCCGCGCCGCTCGCGCGCCGCACTCACACGCGAAGCATCAAGTTTTGAATCGTTCCTCCCGAAATTTTGATGTGAAATTTCCAGACAGCCTCTTCCTCCTCTCCTTGTAGAATCAATGCGGGTCATGCACGACACGAAACCACTCTGGTACGCCGGCAATCAGCAAGATCGCCTCGCCGAACTTACCGCCGCCTCCGGCGATGCGCGCAAGGACGTGCCCCTCCGCCGCGACGTTCGCCTCCTGGGCATCCTCCTGGGCCGCGTTCTCGTCGCCCAGGCTGGCGCCCCGCTCCTCGCGACTGTCGAGCAGCTCCGTCATCTACTCATCCGTCACCGCGAAGAGCAGTCCTCAAGCGCCACTCCAAACGCGGCTTCCGGCAACCTGATGGAAGAAGTCCGCGCCATCGTCGCAACTCTTTCCCTCGAAGAAGCCTACCGCGTCACGAAAGCCTTCGCCACTTACTTCGAACTCACCAATCTCGCCGAAACGAATCACCGCAAACGGCGTCGCCTTGCGGCCAAGCTGCACGCCGGCCAACCCCCACTCTCGGGATCGCTTCGCGGCACGATTCAACGCATGAAGCGCGCGGGACTCACACTCGACGATGTCGTCGCCGCGCTCCACCAAATCGAGGTCGTGCCCGTATTCACCGCACACCCAACAGAAGTCGCGCGCCGCGCTGTGCTCACGAAGCGCCAGCGAATCTCGACCCATCTCGAGAGCCTCGACCGTCTCCCGCTCTCGGATGCGGACGCCCTCCATCACGAGTCCGAAATATTCGCGGAAGTCACCACCCTGTGGCAGACCGACGAAGTCCGTCTGCAGGAGCTAAGCGTCAGCGACGAAATTCGCAATGGTCTCGACTACTATCCCATGTCCGTCTTTCGCGCGATCCCGGCCTTGTATGCAGAGCTTGCCGACGCGCTGCAAGCAACATATGAAGAAACGCTCGACACCGGGCAACTCCCTGAAGTTCTGCGATTCGGCTCCTGGATCGGCGGCGATCGCGACGGCAATCCATTTGTCACGCCGGACCGCACCCGCGAAGCCCTCCAAATGGCGCGCGACCTGATTTTCCTCCACTACGTTGATGCGACGACCGACCTTGCCCGCCGCCTCACTGCATCCGATCACCAGGTCGGTGTCTCCTCGGAACTCCTCGCCGCTCTCGACCACTACGAATCCCAGATGCGCGACGCACGGATCGATACGTATCGTCCGCCGGACGCGGAAATCTATCGCCGGTTTCTCCGCTGCGTTCTCCGAAGGCTTCGCGACGCGCGTCGTGATGCATCAAGTCTCCACGCCTATCGCGCCCCAGCCGAGTTCGAGCACGATCTAAACTTGATTCGCAACAGCCTCACCGCGCATTCCGGCCAACAAGTTGCCGCTGCATACGTCGATCCGCTTCTGCGCACCGTGCGGACATTCGGTTTTCATCTTCATACGCTCGACATCCGCCAGCACGCTCACATCCACGCACATGTTCTCGAGGAACTCAGTTCCGCGCAGATCTCCGACCTATCCATGGCCGAATTGCCGCAAGGACTCTCCGGCGAGGTGGCGGACCTCCTCGCCACATTTCGCGTCATTGCCCAACTAAAAAAATCCTATCCTCCACAATCCATTCGCTCCTACATCATCAGCGGCAACGAATCCGAGCGCGACATCCGCGCCGTCGTGCATCTGGCGGGACTTGCCGGCGTGCGCATGGCGGCCTTGGGCGACGATCCCGGCCTCATGCCCGTGCCTCTTTTCGAATCGATTGAGGCGCTGCGAAATTCCGCCGCCGTAATGGAAAAAGTCTGGAATTCACCCGGCTATCAACCTCTTCTTGATTCCTGGGGACGCTGGCAGGAAGTCATGCTCGGATATTCCGACTCGAATAAAGACGGCGGCATGCTCGCCAGTACCTGGGAGCTGCACAAAGCGCATCGCGAACTGCACCGCGTCGCGCGCGCCTGCAACGTAAAACTTCGCCTGTTTCACGGCCGCGGCGGCACAGTCGGACGCGGTGGAGGCCCAACGCATTCCGCAATTCTGGCGCAGCCATCTGGCGATTTTACGGGACGCATCCGCATCACCGAGCAGGGTGAAGTGCTCAACTGGAAATACGCCGACCCGTTGCTCGCAGAATGGAATCTCGAAGTCATGATCGCCGCATCCTTGGAAGCTCTCACGCGGCCCGATGGACCGAAGCCGGGCGAAGATCACCGCTGGGACGCGGCGATGGAGGAGATGTCGCACGACTCCTTCGAATTCTATCGCCGGAACATCGCTGAGAATCCCGAAGTCCTCGAATATTTCGAGCTCGCGACACCGGTGAACGAGCTCGAACTCGTCCGCATCGGCTCGCGCCCGGCGCGCCGCTCGGAAAGCCGGCGCCTCGAAGACTTGCGGGCAATTCCCTGGGTATTCGGCTGGATGCAAAGCCGCCACGCCGTTCCAGCATGGTTCGGCGTGGGATACGCTCTCGAGCGATTCAACGCGCGATGCGACGCAAATCGCGAATTATTGCGGCAAATGATCCGGAAATTTCCGCTCTTCACCGATCTCGTCCGCAACGTCGAAATCGCCATGGCCAAGGCCGATCTCAGCATCGCGCGCCATTATGCGTCGCTCGTTCCGGATGCTTCCATGCGCGAGCGCGTTTTCGGCATGCTCGCCGAGGAATTCCAGCGCACCGAACGCATCCTTCTTGTGGTCTCAGGTCACACCGGGCTTCTACAAGATAATTCCGTCCTCGCGCGCTCGATTCAGCTTCGCAATCCCTACGTCGATCCGATGAGCCTCATCCAGGTCGATCTGCTGCGCCGCAAACGCGCTGGCGAGGATACCCCCGAACTCCGCTACGCTCTTTCAGCAACGATTAACGGCATTGCCGCTGGCCTTCACAACACCGGTTAGCCAAAAGGGCGCCCGCTTCCGCCACGTCCCGAGAATGTTTTGAATTGCCGCATGAATTCAATTGACGCCTGCAAGCTCATCGAAAACAATCGTCACGCGCGCTCCGCGACCGAATTTGCGCGGCAAAAGCGATTTGGCAAACGAATCGCGTTAAGGCCCATTCTCATGAAAACGCGTCGCCAGATTCACTATCTCGATCACGCTTCGATGGGTCGTCCCACCGAGTGGACGCTTAAGCGTCTCCGCGCCGCGTTGGCAGACGTAGCGGCGTACCGATCCGGCGGGACTGACGAAACTCTTCGTCAATTCGACGCCGTCGAAAGCGCGCGGCAGCGCATCGCTCGATTCATTCACGCCGATCCCGCCAGCATCCTTTTAGTTGGCAACACCACCCAGGCTCTTGGAATGATCGCGACGGCCCTGCCGCTCGCTCGCGGCGACAACATTCTCATCGCCGATATCGAATTTATGGGCGCGACGATTGTCTGGCGCGGCGTTTCCCGCCGCCTCGGCGTCGAGCTCGTTCCCGTGAAAACGTCCGGCGGCACATTGGCCGCCGAAAACTTTGCGGCGTGCGCGAATTCCCATACGCGCGCCATCATCGTCAGCTCCGTTCAGGAAGTCAGCGGCTTTCGCGCAGACCTGAACGCCATCGCGGATGTCGCCGCGAAATCCGGCGCATTTGTCATCGCCGATGGCATCCAGGAAGTCGGCGCGCGCCCGGTGGATCTCCGCAAGCTCGGCGTTGACGCCTACTGCGCCGGCGGCCACAAATGGTTGCGCAGCCCTTTCGGCCTGGGATTCGCGTCCTTGAGCCCACGTCTGCTCGACATTCTCGACCCAAGCTTTCAGGGCTATCTGGCTCTCGCCGAACCGGAAGTCGGCTGGGACCGCTACATGGAGTTGCCGGACCGCACGCCATTCGATCCTCTTCCCGCTCGCCGCGACGCTGCGCTCATGGAAACCGGCGGCTATCCGAACTGGCTTGGTGCCGTGGCCCTCGACGCCGCCATCGAATACTTTCAGAAGCGAGGCCCGGCTCGCGTCTGGGCACGCATCCAAACGCTCCGTCAGCGTTTCGTCCGGGGATTGAGCGAGCTCGGCGTCCAACTTCTAGGTGGACCGGGACTCCGTGAGGAGACCACGGCGGGAATCGTGACGTTCTGCTTGCCGGGCGGCGCCTCGCAGGAAAAGAAATTGCTCGACGAACTGACGCGCGCGCGAATCTACACCGCGCTGCGCTATGTCTCCGGCATCGGCGGCATTCGCGTCGCCATGCACGAATGCAACAACAACTCCGACATCGACGCTCTCCTCGACGTCACGCGGCGCTTTATCAAACGCCGCGCAGCGGCGCGCAGCTAGCGCCGACCTTACGCTCTTTCCATCGCCTAGAATCCATATCGCAGCGAAAACTGAATAATCCGCGGCGTGCCCGCCATCGACGTGATCGCTCCAAACGTCGCGGGATTCCCGCTGACGTCCACCTGGCTCGGATTCGCAAAGTTCGGATGGTTCCACAAGTTGAAGAATTCGGATCGAAATTCGAGCTTCTGCGATTCCGTCAGCGAAAAATTCTTGCCGATCGAAAAATCCCAATTCTGCTCGAAGAGCCCGCGGAATGTGTTCCTCCCCAGGTCTCCGTATCCCGTCGAACCGTCCGGTCCCACCACCGGCGCCGGCTCGAACGCATCGAAATTCAAAAAGTTCGCGAGCCGCGTCGCCCTGCTTCCGGAAGTGTACGCGGATGACGCGTTGAACCCGGGCGCGATGCTCGCGGTCGACTGGTCCGGACCGATGGGCGTGTACGTCGAACCGCCGGCCGAATCGATGACCGTAAACGGCCGTCCGGATTGGAACGTCACGATTCCGTCCACGCTCCATCCACTCAGCGCCGCGTGCGTGAAGCCGTTGGACTTCGAAAAAAACGGCAGCGGATAGTAGTAGCTGACGATGAACCGGTGCGTGCGATCGAAGTCCGAAGGCCCGCGCGTGTCGCGCAGGTTTGTTTGATCGTCGAGCACCGTGTTGAACGCCGTGGTGTCATTCGATACATCATCAATCGATCGCGAAAACGTGTACGCCGCCTGGAAATACATTCCGCGGAAACGCCGTGTGAGCGAAGCCTGCAACGAGTGGTAGATCGAGTTTGCGTCGTTGCAGAAGCATTGCATCCCCGACGGGTTCAAGCCCAATATGCGCGATCGCGCCGGCGCATTGGAGGCGGTGTTTTGCGTGATCACGTACGTGTTGCCGCTGGGATCGGTCAGCGTGATCGGACTCGTCGGGCTCACCAAATACGGCTGAATCGGCGTGCTGACTTCCCGCAAGTGCGTGCCCTTCGTTCCCACGTAACCGACGTCAACCACCCAGCCCGAGCCGATCTCCCGCTCGGCAGTCAGGTTCCACTGCTGCGCGCTCGGTGAGAGGAAATGCAGTGGCGCCTCCAGCGCGATTAGATATTCGCTGTTGCCGCTGAAAATCGGCGTCTGCGTCGGATCCATCGTCGGAAGCCCGGTCATGTTATTGATGAATCCTTGAAACGTCCCGAATTGCGGAACGAATGCGGGACTGATGACTCCAGCCGGCGGCAGCGGTGCAAACGCTGGAAGGTTGCTCAAACTCCCTGGCGGCGCTGGACCGAACCCGCCCGCCAAAAACGGCGACGAGAAGCCCAGATTGTCCTCGGTCCCGTTGTCTTCCCTCTCGTAATAGATTCCGTAGCCGCCGCGGATGGCAGTCTTCCCGTCTCCGAAAGGATCGTATGCGAATCCGATTCTCGGGCCCCAATTCGACGCGGACCCGTTATTCCTCAACGTTGGAGAGCCCGTCCCGATAAGCCCGGGAATATTCAAACTGTTTACACCCTTCGGAAAAATCCACGGTTCCTGTCCTTCCTCCGCCAGACTCGTAACCAGGTTTCCAATTTGATTCGTCGCATCCGAAACAGCGCCGTCCAGCTCCCAACGCAACCCGAGATTCAGCGTCAGCCTGCGATTTACCTTGAAATCATCCTGAACGAACGTTGCGAAATTGTTGATGCGGTATTGGTGGTTGTAAACGCCGCTGCCGGCTCCGGTGATGACTGGCGCGCCAATCAGCAGATTTTGGAAATCAGTGAATCCGTCGCCTCCTTCCGACATGGGTGGCGATGGCGCAAAACTGGCCATGCCGTTAAACAACTGCGGATAGTTCTTATTGATGTAAACCCTGTCGAATTCCCCGCCCATTCGCAAGACATGCCGGCCCACATTCAACCCCACCGTATCCAGCAGTGTGAAAGTGCTCTGCAGCGAAGACACGTTCGCCGCGGGCGTCGGACCAATTTGAAAGCTCGCCAGTTCGAACCGATAGATATCCGTATCGAAATTGCTGTTCGGGCGGGTGATCCCCAGATCGTTCAAATTGACCAACGGCTCGTTGTCGATGTCGTTGGCGATTCTCACGAATCCAATCCGGAAATCGTTCACGAGTCGCGATGAAAACGTGTGCGTCTCGGAGACGCTGAGAAATCGATCGTGCACGGGCAGGAATTCCGGAAAATCGAGGTCGCCCGTGCTGATCGCCGCTCCGAATTGTGATCCGAGGTTCCCTGCGCCGTAGGGCAAGTCGGAATGGAAGTTCGAATAGAAGAACCGCTCGCGGAGAATGTCGCGCCCGCCGTTGAAATTGCGGTCGTAGTTCGCGGTGAACTGATCGTCATTGAATTGTCCGGGATGGCTCACGCTGAGAAAAGATTGCTGCTGATACAGAGGCACCGATGAATTGAGCGGAGGCAGCGACGGAATCAGCCATCCTCCTCCTGCGCCGCCGAACTGATTGCTCTGGAAATTCAGAAGTTTCACGATGACCGGGTCGAGTGAGCTCGCAATCTGGTAACCCGGCGGCAACATCAGCGCAAGATCTGCGGGGTCGCGGTCCGATGGAATCGTCGGGAAAATGCCGTTGATGAATGTCCCGGGTGAAAGTCCGCTGATCTGCCTCGTGCCCTGGTAGTTCAGAAAGAAAAATCCCTGCGAGCCTCCGTGCCCCATCGGCCCGCCGATGCTTCCGCCGAAAATATTCTGTTTGACGTCCGCGCGCGGCTGACCGGCCGCATTCGCGAAGTAATCGTTGGCATCGAGCGCCGTGTTCCGGAAATATTCGTACGCCGATCCGTGAAAATTCTGCGTCCCGCCGCGCAGCACGGCGTTGACGTTTCCTCCGCCGTTCCGGCCCTGTGTCGCGTCGTACAAGCTCGTCTGCACTTTGAACTCTTCAATGGCGTCGGGGTTCGGCAGCGGCGTAGTGGTGAGCTCACCCACGTTGGAGTCGCTGACGCTGATGCCCTCGATCTGCACGTTGTTGTAGCCTTCCCGCTGGCCGTTCACGTTCATTCGGATGTCGCCGCGGCCCAGTTGTCCGGCGGCGGTGAGATCGGCCGACGCGCCCGCGGAAAGCGTCAGCAACTGCTCCACGTTGCGCGTCGGCAACGGAAGATTCTCAAGCGTTTGCGACTCGATCGTTTCGCCCGTCGCCGGCGTGGTCGTCTCGACGGCTTCGACGTGCGACTGCACTTCCACCGTCTGCTCCACCTGTCCGAGCCGCAAGCTCATGTTGATCTGCGTCGTCTCGGTGACGCGGACACCGATGTTCGCAGCTTTCGCTTCACTAAATCCTTTCGCCCGCACCGTAACCGTGTACGTGCCGACGGGGAGCAACGTCGCGATGAAGTTGCCGTGTTCATCCGTCGCGACCGCCCGCACCTCTTTCCCTGTGCCTTGATCCACAATCCGCACATCCGCCGCGGATACGCCGCCGCCGCTGCTATCCTCCACCGTTCCTTGCAGTGCACCCGTCGCCCCGCCTTGCGCAAACGCAACCGCACAAACCACCAGGGATACAATCGCGCCCAGTAAAATTCGTTTCATCACGTCTGCACCTCCCAGCTCTCTTTTCTCATTCCGCCGCAGCGGAATCGGCTTGTCCCTCGATCACAGGGGTCCCCACAACTGGTCCTCCCCGCCGGCGAACTCTCCAGTAAGCAATCGAGATGAGCAGGAGAAACGGCGCGAACGCAGGAACGGTATATTGCAATCCGTCGACGAAAAATGTGCTGACCGTGATTCCCAGAAGCGCCGCGATTCCCAGTATCGTCGAGTAGGGATAAAACCGCAGCTTAAGTGGTAGTCGAGCGATCCGCTCCGGCCCGAGCGCGCGGCGGAACGCCATGTGCGTCAGCAAAATCACAATCCATACAAAAAACATCCCGGCGACTGCAACTCCGTACAACGCTAGAAACGCTTTTCCCGGCGCATAAATCGCCAGAAGAATCGCCGCGATCATCCCGCCCGTCGAAACGGCCAGCGCGCGCCCCGGGACTCCGTTCCCGCTCAATTTGCCCAGCCCCGCTGGAACGTAACGTCCTCGGGCAAGCGAGTAAATCATCCGCGTAGTGAGATAGAGATCCGTGTTCGAGCTCGAAAGCGCCGCGGTAATCACCACCACGTTCATGATCGTCGCCGCGTAGGGAATCCCGATCATCGCAAACGCGGTCACAAACGGGCTGGCGGTCAGCCCGCTGCCGCTCGTATTCTGATTCCACGGCGTCATCGCTAGCATCACCGTGATCGCAAGCACGTAAAAAATAATCAGCCGGAATACAATCGTCCGCATCGCCTTCGGAATTGTTTCTTCGGGCTTCTCTGCTTCTCCGGCCGTCACGGCGATCACTTCGACGCCCATGTAGCTCGTCACCGCCAGCGTCAGCGCCAGCCACACTCCCGTCCAGCCATGCGGCAAAAATCCGCCGTGAGCCGTAAGGTTTGTCAATCCAATCGCATGTTTCGTGCCAATCCCGACTATCAGCCCCGCTCCGACTGCGATGAACGCAATGATGGCGACAACCTTGATCAGTGCGAACCAGTATTCGAACTCGCCAAATCGCCCCACCTGGAGCGTGTTGATCGCCACGAGCCCGATCGAGACGCTCGCCACCCAAATCCATTGTGGAACGCTCGGAAACCAGAAGCCGAAATAGATCGCCACCGCCGTCACTTCCGCCCCGATCGCGATGATCTGCACGATCCCATACGTCGCGCGCACCGCGAATCCTGCCCAGCGGCTCAAATATGTTTCCGCGTACACGCCGAACGATCCCGCGACGGGTTGCACCACCGCCATTTCCACCAACGAGTACGACACGATAAGCGCGATGATCGCGCCGAATATGTAGGACACGATTACGCCCGGACCCGCCAGACGAATCGTCACGCCGCTTCCAAGGAAGAGTCCGACGCCGATCGCCCCGCCAATTGCCAGCATGGTCAGCTGCCGCTGGCTCAATCGCCGTCGCAACTCGTCGCCGTGTCCTGCTGTTCCGGGACCACCGCTGTCCGCGCGCATTGGTGCCCGCGAATCCGCGGACTCGGAGGGTTTATTCATGCTGGCTCAAATCTTGCAGTACGTTTGCGAAGCGATGGATCTCTTCGATCGTGTTGTAGTGCACTAATGAAGCGCGCACCACGCCGCTCTCCACGTCGACGCCCAGCCGCCTCATCAATCGCGGTGCGTACATGTGCCCGTCGCGAATTCCGATTCCTGCGCGCGACATCTCCTCCGTCACCTTCGCCGGCGAAGTCTTCCGCAGATTAAAGCACAGCGTCGGCACTCGCTGCCCCACCTGTTCTTTCTTCTTTACGCCGTAGACCGTCGCGCCGCATTCTCCAAGAACCCGCAGCAACTCGAGTGACAGCGTCTCCTCATACGTCCGAATCGCCGCCATCGCCCGCACCAGATTGACGCGCCGCGATTCCGAGCCGCCATTCTCGCTGACCGCTTTTCCCAGTGCCTCGAGATACGCAATCGCCGCGTCCATTCCGGCCACGTTCTCGTAAATAAATGTCCCCGCTTCGATCTTCCCGGGCGGCTCATCCGGAATGAAATCCTCCCGAAACGTCGGCAGTTTTTCGAGAAGCTCCCGGCGTCCCCACAGGAATCCCATATGCGGCGAAAAGATCTTGTAGCCCGAGCACACCAGATAATCGCAGCCCCAGGCTTGCACATCGATAAGCCCGTGCGGCCCGTAATGCACGCAGTCGAGAAAAATCTCCGCGCCCGCGTCGTGCGCGAATTTCGCTGCCGCGGGAACATCCACAACCGACCCGATCGCATTCGAAGTCACCGTGCAGGCGACCAGGCGCGTGCGCGCGGACAACAACGGCCACAAATCGTCGGTGTGCAGATTCCCGTCGTCCCGCATCTTCCACCATCGGAATTTCGCGCCCTCCTTCTCGAGCGCCAGCCACGTGGCCACATTGGCCTCGTGATCCATGTCGGTGACGATAATCTCGTTGCGTTCGCGCAGCCCCTGCCCGATCGCCAGACTCACCAGCCGTATGAACGATGTCGCGTTCATTCCAAACGCGACCTCGCTCGGGTCTCGCGCATTTAGCAGCGTCGCAACGCTCTGCCGCGCGCGCGCTATCGTCGCGTCCACTTCCAGGCTCTTGCCATACCGCCCGCCTCGCTGCACATTGCATTCCAGGAGGTGCCGGTTTATCGCATCCAGCACAATTTGAGGAATTTGGGCGCCTGCTGCGTTGTCGAAATATATGAAAGAAGCGGATTGTGCCAATGCCGGAAACGATACGCGGACAGACTCAATCGGGAAGCGGGGTTGCGTTTGAGTCACTCCACCACCAAGCGTGCGGTTCATCGAGCCCCCTGGGTCGGTTCAGCGGGCTCTTTTGCGCCCGCGCCGCGCTCCTCCCCGTTTTGGGGCTGAGCACGAGACAAAACCTATACCTGCCCGTTCTGATATGTCAAGAGAATGGTTCCCGTATACGTTGGGTATACGTTTGACACGGAGCCTCATCTCGTGAAGAATGGGGTCCGGACGCAGCGTCACTCGGAGGTCTCTTGGCGAAAATGGCAGCCCGCGGCAGAAACCAGCGGCACGCTTTGGCAAGTCCTTCCCCGTTGTTTCCGCCTCGCCCTGCTGTGGCCATTCCTGTCTCGACGCTCAGCGAAAAAGTCTACCACGCCTTCAAGCGCGACATTATTCGCGGCACCTACCAGCCCGGCGAAGCCCTCAGCGAGAAGGCTCTCGCCGATCGCTACCAGGGCAGCCGCACGCCGGTCCGCGAAGCTGCCGTCCGCTTGCAGAATGAGCGCCTTCTCCGCATTGTTCCCAATCGCGGCTACTTCGTCAGCCAGATCACTCTCCAGGTTCTCAGTGACATTTACGAATTTCGATGCGCGGTCGAATGCGCCGCTGCCGAACTGGCGGCCCTCAAGGGCGCCGACTCCGAAATTGTCAACAAGCTCAATGATCTTTCCCAGTTGACCTGCAGCCCCGAAGACCGCGAGAGTTGTGTGCGCTTCATCGAGGGCGATACCGCCTTCCACGTGGCCGTCGCGCGTCTCTCTCGAAATCAAATGCTCATTCAGTCGGTCAGTGAAGCGCGGTGCCAGATGGAGCGCATCATGTTTGCCGCCATCGATATCAATTACTACGGCGAAGTTCCCGGCCGCGAACATCGCGAAATCCTGAAAGCCATTCAGGATCGCGATCCCGACGCCGCTCGCAAACGAATGTACGAGCACATCATCCAATCGAAGGACAAAGTACTCGGCCTCACAGGCTTTGTTCCTCGTCACACCTAGCGTTTCGTTCTCTACAAAATTTCCAATCCATTGAGCGCGACGAATTGTTGCTGACGGCGTCGCTCCGCCGCGCTTGTATTCCCGAATACTGCACTAAAATCTTCGCCCGGCTTCACTCCACGTCGAAATTAGGCTGCGATTCGATTTTGGGGTGCGCCTCGATTTCGATCTCAGGCAAATTCGCTCCACGAAGTTGGCGATTCATCGCCGGGAGATCGGTTCCCTGGAATCCCTCCCAACGCTTCATCGCCGCGGCAAAATCTCGCTCGATCTGCGCGGCCGCTTTCTCTTGAGAGTCAGTCGGCGCCGCGTCCGCTCGATCGACTCCCCCATACAGCGTACCGGCATCCCGGCTCACTTTGGAAAGCGTCGGCTCGGGCATCGATTCTTCCGCGGAATCCTTATCGCTTCCGAGAACGACGGTCAGCTTCTTCTCAAACTCGCCTATGAATCCGGCATCGGAAGCGCTCGCGTGTTCCAGGAGTTTATGGACTTGCTCCTCGACTCCTCTCGCCTGCGCCACCGCTTCCGAACTTCGCGATATCATGGACGCCAATCGCGCCTCTACATCAAATTGTTTTTCGAGACTCGCCCGCGCCGTGTTCACTCGCGGATCCATTTTTACCGTGAGCGAAGCCGTGTAACTTTGGCCATCGACGGTCAGTTTCACGGTGTAGAGTCCCGGCAGCGCCCGCGGGCCGAGCGGAACCCGCGGCGTGTCATGCGGAATCGCCGCAATCGGATAGTCCTTACGCAGCGACAACGGCGTGGTGTAGTGTAAATCCCAGACCCAGCGGTGCATTCCCGCTTCCGTCGGCAAGATCTTCGGCATCCGCACCCAGTACAATGGAATCAGTTGCTTCTCGAGCTCTGTCTGCGTCACGTCCGGCGCATATGTGCTCGAATATCGCCTCGCAAGTTTTCCCTGCGCATCGACAATTTCAATCGTGACCGCATCCGACGCAGTTCTCGCGAGAAAATAATCAATGATCGCGCCATCGGGAGGATTCTGAGCGGCCGGCTCATCGGGCGGAGGCGGTGTATCTGTGTACGTGTCGCGCTCCACGCGGTACGCCATTCCCGGCTTGAACAGATACGCGTCTGAATTCTCGACCGCTCCCGTAATCTGCCGCAACGGCGTGATGTCATCCAAAATCCAGAACGATCGTCCATGCGTCGCCACGATCAAATCGTCATCATGAATCCACAAATCGCGCATCGACGTGTGCGGCAAGTTGAGTTGCAACGATTGCCAGTGATCTCCATCGTCAAATGAAACCCACACGGCGCTTTCGGTCCCCGCAAATAACAATCCTTTGCGTACGGCATCTTCCCGCACCGTGTCGACCGGCGCATTTTCCGGCAATCCATTCGTAATCGATTGCCACGATTTGCCGCCATCATGCGTGCGGTAAATATACGGCCGCAAATCGTCCACACGAAATCGGCTCACCGAGACGTACGCGCTCTGATCATCGAAATGCGAAGCGCTGATTTGCGTGACTTTGCTCCACGCCGTGAGTTCCCGCGGCGTTATGTCCTTCCAATTTTTCCCGCCATCGCGCGTCGCCCAAATCAGCCCGTCGTCCGTCCCCGCCCAGATCGTCGCCACATTTTTGAAAGACGGCGCCAGCGCATAAATCACGCCGCGCTGCTTCTCGGCTTTCGGATCTTTGGCCGCGCGGTCGCCCAGATTCGCCGGAACCCCCGGATTTTTGCGCGCAAGATCCGGGCTGATCATTTGCCAGGAATGCCCTCCGTCCTTCGTCTCAAACAGCACGTTCGCCGTGTAATACAGAATGTGCGGATCCACCGGCGAAAAAAGCAAAGGCTGCGTGCGATCGGTTCGGTATTTTTCGCTCGCGATCGGAATCGGCGTCACATCCTGCACCTGCCACGTGCTCCAGTGAAATCTCGAAACTTCGTTCCGTCCCGCGCCATAAACGATATCGGCATTCAACGGATCCGGCGCGACGTAGCCGTATTCGCTCGCGCCCACCGGATGCCATTCTCGTATCGTGATTTCGCCATCGTTGCCCCGGCTCAAAATACATGCCGATCCGCTTTCCTGCTGCCCGCTGCAAACCTGATAAGGAAACGTGTTGCTGGTTTCCACGTGATAAAACTGCGCGGTCGGCTGGTTGTACCAGGAACTCCACGTTTCGCCGCCGTTCACGCTCACCAGCGCTCCCTGATCGCTCACCAGCAAAATAATTTTTGGATCGTTCGGATTGATCCACATGTTCTGGTAATCGTCGCCGCCCGGCGCGCCGCGAAACCCCGTCCAAGTTTTCCCACCATCCACCGACTTCCACGTCACGATGCTCGTGCTGTAAACCACATCCGCGTTCTTCGGATCTACCTTTGGCACTGGCAAGTCCCCGCCGCCAATTCGCAGCGCCGGGCGCGGATCGGTCGTCACGCGGTACCAGTTCGCTCCCGCATCATCGGAGCGATAAATCGAAAGGTCCCCGCGCTCCGATTTGGCCCCCGGCTGCTTTGACGCCAGCGTTGCGTACAGCCGGTTCGAATCGCTCGCCGCAATGGCCACGTTGATCTGCACGATCGCTTCCGGAAGTCCATGCGTCAGCGGCTGCCAAGTTGTGCCTCCGTCCGTCGATTTGAAAAGCCCTCCTCCTGATCCGCTGTAATCGTTTCCGTCTTCCCACGGGCCCAGCAGCCCTTGCCACAGCGACGCATAAACGACATTTGAATTCGTTGGATCGATCTCGACATCCGAGCCGCCGGTGTTCTCATCCTTGTAGAGCACTTTCTCCCAGCTCTGTCCTCCATCCGTCGAGCGAAAAATTCCGCGCTCCGCATTCGCTCCGTACGGATGCCCGAGCACCGCGGCGAAAACTCGATTCGGATCGCGCGGATCGATCGCCAGCGCGGGAATCTGCTGCGCATCGCGCAGACCAAGATGCGTCCACGTTTTTCCCGCATCGGTCGACTTGTAAATCCCGTCGCCGACCGATAGATCGGGACGCTGCAGCCCTTCCCCGCTCGCGACATAGACAATCTTGGGATCCGACGGCGCCACCGCGATCGCGCCAATCGATTGCGTCGGCTCCCCGTCGAAAATCGGCTCCCACGTCCGGCCGGCATCGTTCGTCTTCCACACTCCCCCGTTCACCTGCCCAACGTAAAACACGTTTGGCTCGCTCGGCACGCCTGCGGCCGCGCGCGTTCGCCCGCCACGGAACGGCCCGATCATTCGCCAGCGCAATTCCTGATACGAACTTTCGGGAATTTGCTGCGCCTCGGCGACGCTCGCCGCGCAACTCGCAATCGCGCAAACGATTGCAATTAAAACAACACGATGATTTCGAATCATAGCGGGCCTCCCGGCACCTTGTTCGGACCCGACAGCATAAATCAAACCGCCATCGCCGCAGAAACATTCTGCGCGCGCGAACAGCTCAGTCGTTTTTTCGAATCCGAGGCGCACCCAAGCATCTGCGAGTGCCCATCCGAAACTGGGGAACAATTGAAAGGAACAACGCTCGGAACGATGGTGGTTTCCGGCGTCGTCTTTGTATACTGAGTTGCCGCGGTCGCGCTCTTTACACGCGCCGGTCGGCGCTGGGATAACTGAGCAAAATGTTTTCTGACCGTACGAACTGGAATCTGGAGCCGAACCGCCTCAGCAAAGCGCTCGCGCAACACAGCGCGGCCGGCAAACCGTTTATCGATCTGACCGCTTCGAATCCCACGAATTGCGGCCTCAACTACGATCGCGAAGCTATTCTGAAAGCGCTCTCAAATCCCGCGGCCCTCTCTTACACCCCCGACGCAAAAGGCCTCGAATCCGCACGCCTCGCTGTTGCCGCGTATTATGCGGCGCGTGGCCAAAATGTTTCCGCGAGCGACATCATTCTCACCACCAGCACCAGCGAAGCCTATTCCTTCGTCTTCCGCCTTCTCTGCAATCCCGGCGATGAATTCCTGATCCCCGAACCCAGTTATCCGCTCTTCGGTTTTCTCGCCGAGCTCCACGATGTGAAACTCGTGCGCTATCCCCTCGTTTACGATCACGGCTGGCAAATTGATTTTCACGCTCTCGATGGCGCGATCGCTTCGCGCACGCGCGGCGTCATTGTCGTCCACCCAAATAATCCGACTGGAAATTTCGTCAAGCCCGCCGAAATCGCGCGCCTGAACGAAATTTGCGCGGCGCACCAAATCGCCGTAATCGCTGATGAAGTGTTTCTGGATTTTGCGCTGGATGGAAATCTGCGGCACAGTTTCGCGAACAATGGCGACGCGGCGAGCGTCGCAAAGGAAAGTGTCGCGGCAAGCGTCGCAACGGACGGTGCCGCGTCAAGCGTCGCAGTGAATCGTGGCCCGCTGACCTTCACGACCAGCGGCATCTCGAAAATCTCAGGTTTGCCGCAAATGAAAGCCGCGTGGCTCACCGCGAGCGGACCCTCTTCAATCAAAACTCAGGCCCTCGCCCGCCTCGAAGTGATCGCCGACACTTTTCTCTCGATGAACGCTCCGGTGCAATGGGCCATTCCGGAACTCCTGAAGCAGCGTCACGGATTTCAGAGACAAGTGCTCGCGCGCGTGCGGAAAAATCTCGTCGAGCTCGATTGCCAACTAGCCGCGCAAAAACTTTGCAGCCGCTTGCTCGTGGAAGGTGGCTGGTACGCCGTTCTTCGCGTCCCCGCCACGCGTTCCGACGAAGATCTCTCGCTCGAACTCCTCACCAAGAAAAGCGTCTACGTTCATCCCGGCCACTTCTTCGACTTCCCCGCCGACGGCCATCTCGTCGTAAGCTTAATCGCGCCTGAACGCGAATTCTCGGAGGGCATCGCGCGCCTGCTCTCAACGTTTTGACGTCACAGCCGTTCTCGCCGAAGCGCCGCGGCCCTTGCCCGCCGCTCGAACCACTTTCTCGTCCTTCGCCGCCTTCGCTTCCAAGTGCGCCAAATAATCCTGATACGGTCCCTTGAAATCCTCGATGCGGCCGTCCTGGAAATGCCAAATGCGCGTGGCAACTTCGTCGATCACGTCGTAGTCGTGCGTCACCAGCAGGACCGTGCCGTCGTACCGCTGCAGCGCGATATTCAGCGCATTAATCGATTCGAGATCCAGGTGATTCGTCGGCTCATCGAGCACCAGAAAATTCGGCTTCTGCAAAATCAGCCGGCACAAAATCAGCCGCGCCGATTCGCCGCCCGAAAGCGCGCTCGTCGATTTCAGCGCGTCGTCGCCGCTGAAAAGCATCTGTCCCAGCACCGCGCGCAATTCTCCCTGCGACGCGCTCGGATCAAACTGGCCCAGCCACTCCAGCACGGTCGCTCCTCTCGTGATCGATTCGCTGTGTTCTTGAGCGAAATATCCCACCAACACTTCGTGGCCCCATTTCGCGACGCCTCCGTCGATCGCGAATTCCCTGTCCGCGTCATCGATGAATCCCGTCGCGTCGCGAATCAGTGACTTCAGCAGCGTCGTCTTGCCCGTGCCGTTGCGCCCCATGAGCGCGATTTTTTCTCCGCGCGCAATAGCTGCCGTGAACGGCCGGATCACTTTCACGTCTCCATACGACTTCGCCACCGATCGGATCTCGAGCGGATGCCGCCCCGAGTTCCGCTTCATATCGAATCGAATGTACGGCCGCTGAATATTCGATTTGGCCAGCTCCGCCGTCTGCAGCCGCTCGACTTCCTTCTTCCGCGAAGTCGCTTGCGCCGATCGCGTGCCCGCCGAAAATCGCGCGATGAACTCATTCAATTGCGCAATTTTCTTTTCGCGCTGCGCATTTTCCGCTTCGATGTGCGAGCGAATCTGCGTCTTGGCCACAACCATATCGTCGTAGCCGCCCGTATACATGATCACCGTTTCGTAATCGATGTCCGCGGTATGCGTGCTGACGCTGTTCAGAAAATGCCGGTCGTGCGAAATCAGGATCAGCACGCCTTCGTACTCCAGCAAATAATCTTGCAGCCAGTGCACCGAATCGAGATCCAGATGGTTTGTCGGTTCATCCAGCAGCAGCGCGGGCGGGCTGCCGAAGAGCGCCTGCGCCAGCAGCACGCGAACTTTTTGTCCGCCCTGCAATTCTCCCATCTTGCGATGTTGCACCGCGTCGTCGAGCCCCAGCCCATCCAGAAGTACCGCGGCGTCCGCCTCCGCCGTGTAACCGCCCTCTTCTCCGACGATGCCTTCCAGTTCTGCCAGGCGCATCCCGTCTTTGTCCGTCAGCAGCTCGTGCGGCTTCGCATACAGCGCTTCCCGCTCCTGCAGCGCCTTCCAGAGCGCCGCGTTGCCCATGATTACCGTGTCGACGACCCGAAATTCGTCAAACGCGAATTGGTCCTGCCGCAACACGCCCAGTTTTTTCGGCCGCGTGACAGATCCTTGCGAAGGCTCGAGCTCGCCCGTCAGGATATTCATCAACGTCGATTTCCCCGCGCCGTTCGGCCCGCTGATGGCGTAGCGCCGCCCGGCGAGGAACGTGCACGTGACGTCCTCGAACAGCACTCGTTCGCCGAACCGCATGGTGATGTTATTTAGGGAGAGCATAAACGAACAATTATACCAAGGTTCTTTTGCTCGCGCTTGCCAAGCTTCGCAGCCGCTCTCACGCGGAGCCTCTCGTGAAAGCGCATTGTTGAGCGGCAAAACACCAATGTTTCCGCCGTTTCCCGGTCCATCGATGTGTTCCAAACGAGACAGACACCAGAAACCCTCCTCACTAGAATGTTGATCGGTCGAACTGCGAACGAGAATCATCATCCGTTACTTGCCTCGGCGCGCCGTTGCCGATGGCACAACGCAAAACGATCGTTAGACGCGAATGAGAAGACGCTGCCTCGCGGGACACACAGCTTGGTTTATAGGCTGATTTCCTCCCCGGCCGCATGTCCCCACTTTCAAGGAGCAAGAGATCATGAGGCTGTACCGCGTCGCGCAACTTTCGGTTCTCATCATTGGATTCGCAATCACCTCACCCGAAGCGATGGCGCAGATCGCGCCTGCTTCCGCGCTTCCGCCGGCGGATGCGGCCACAATCCATCCGCCCTCGAGGCTCGAGCGTCCGAGTCCGATCGTAATTTATACGCGGCCGACCGAAAGAGAAAAACTGCGGCTGTATGAATTCGACGCGGTAGGGCCGTACGCATTCGGGGACGCCGCATTGGCGGGCGGATTTCAGCAGGCAACGAACTCGCCGCCGGAGTGGGGCGGCGGAGCGGGCGCATTCGGCAAGCGGATGGCTAGCAATTTCGGCATCCAGCTTGTCACCACGACGTCGCGTTATGGAATGGCGGAAATTCTTCGCGAGGACACGGCCTACTATCGTTGCCTGTGCGACGGAATCTTCGCTCGCGTCGGCCATGCGCTGATTTCCACCGTTGCGGGACGCCACGGTGAAGACGGGCACATGACGTTCTCCATTCCGGGATTGTTTTCATCTTACGCAGGCACGATGACGGCACTCGCGTGGTATCCAAGCCGCTATGGCGTGAAGGATGGATTCAGGATGGGCAACTACAATTTTTTGGCTCAAGCGGCTGGAAATCTGCTTAAGGAATTTATCTATGGAGGACCACACACGCTGTTCCGCAATGTTCGCCGTTCACGATCGCCGGATGAGATCGCGGAAGCTCGAAATCCGTAATTGAGAATTGGTCCGTCGCTCAATCATTCTCGCTTCCGAATCCGCGCAGAAACACTTTGGGCCGCTTGGAGTCGGAATTGGATGAGATTTGGTCTCCGATTCAGGTTTACGCGGGCCGGCACGTAAAGATCGTCATTTATGGAATCGACTGCATCCACGGGAACTATGATCAACCGCTCGCTCGAGTGGTTTGGGGATCTGGGGAGTTTTTCGTGGAAGGTGATGTGCGCGGCCGTCACAAAACCATTCGAACTCCGCGAAATCTTCCGGCAACTCGATGAAATCGGCTCGAAGTCGCTGCCATTGGTGGCTCTCGCCGGCGCCGCTGTTGGGACCGTCCTCGCGCTCGAGAGTCGCAGCAGTCTCGTTCATTTCGGCGCGAAGTCCATGCTTCCCGCTGCCATCGTCTACTCGATCATCCACGAAATGGGGCCGATCGTTACCGGACTCGTGGTGAGTGGACGCGTGGGAGCCGGCATCGGTGCTGAGCTGGGCTCGATGAAAGTGACGGAGCAAATCGACGCGATCGAGGCGTCCGCCGTAAATCCGTATAAGCTGCTGGCCTTCACACGCATCGTCGCGTGCATCGTGGTTCTGCCGCTGCTGACGCTCGCGACTGATTTTTGCGGCGTCATCGCGGGCTGGATCGCGGAAACGCTGGCCGACCCGATTTCCTTGCATGGCTTTTTGAGCAGAGGTTTTTCGGGCGTGAATTTCAGCGATTTTCTGGCGCCGACGTTTCGGACCTGCGCTTTCGGTCTGATTATCGGCTTGGTGGCGTGTTTTCAGGGAATGCGCACGCAAGGTGGCACCGAGGGCGTGGGCCGTTCGGCGACGAGTTCCGTCGTTCTGTCTTCCCTCTTTGTCATTTTGGCGGACGTCATCCTGGTCAAATTGATTCTCATCTTTTTCCCATCATGAACACGCTCGCCGAACTCAATTTGGACAACATGCAGACAGCGGAGAATCCCGCTGAGCCGGTATTGGTTCTTCGCGATGTCCACAAATCGTATGGCGCGCAGCATGTTTTGAGCGGAATGAATTTGACCGTCGTTCGCGGCGAAACTCTCGCCGTGCTCGGCCGCAGCGGCACCGGAAAGAGCGTTTTACTGAAACTTGTCATCGGCCTTGCGCAGCCGGATTCTGGCTCGATTTGCATTCACGGGCAGGAGATTGCCGGCATCAGTCTCACGGAAATGAATCGATTGCGAATCAAGATGGGCTTCTTGTTCCAACATGCGGCGCTCTACGACTCGCTCACCGTCGGCGAAAACGTTGCGTTCCCTTTGAAGCGCCACACAAAAATGTCGGCATCCGAACGCAGCGAACGCGTCATGGAATTGTTGAGCAGCGTTGGCATGGAACACGATCTCAACAAGATGCCCAGCGATATTTCGGGAGGCATGCAAAAGCGCGTCGGCCTGGCGCGCGCGCTGGCCTTGCAGCCTGAAATTCTGCTTCTCGATGAACCCACGGCCGGGCTCGATCCGATCACCTCCAGCGAAATCGACGATCTGGTCCTCAGTCTGCAAAAAAAACACAACCTCACGTCCGTCGTCGTCACGCACGATCTGCAAAGTGCCAAGACCATCGCGGACCGCCTGGTCTTGCTGGATCAGGGAAAAGTGGCCATGGAAGGCACTTTCGAGCAGCTTGCCGAAAGTCACCAGAATTTTGTTCAGGAATTTTTTAAACGCGATTCGTAGGGAGCAAATATGTCACGAGCGGCGCGGCTGGGAGCTTTCATCATCGCAACACTGGCCATTCTGGTGTCGGCCATCTTCATCATTGGTGGCAAGCAATATCTATTTTCATCGACGTACCGGCTGAGCGCCGAATTCAACAGCGTCGTGGGCCTGGATTCGGGAGCGGAAGTTCGCGTGGGCGGCGTCCACAGCGGCTCCGTTCGCAGCGTAGATTTGCCGAAAACTCCGTCCGGTAAAATTACCGTCTGGATGGACCTCGAAAAATCGACTCACAACATCATCAAGCAGGACTCCATCGCCACCGTCGAAACCGAAGGTCTTCTCGGCAACAAGTACATTGCCATCTCGTTTGGCTCCGCCAACAGCGCGAACGTCATCGATGGCGGCACAATCAATACCGAGCCACCGATCGAAATGTCCGACCTCATCAAGAAAACCGACCGCATTCTCGATTCCAGCCAGGACGCTCTCAACAATGTCACTCGCGCAACCGCCAATCTCAGTTCGATCAGCGCCAAAATTGACGCGGGTCAAGGCACTATAGGCGCCCTGGTCAACGACAAGAAAATCTACACTCAGCTCGACGAAACAACAGCCGGTTTGCGCGACACGGTCGTCAAAGCCCAAGCCGGAGTTACCGACTTCCAGGAAAATATGGAGGCTTTGAAGAAGAATTTTCTGCTGCGCGGGTTCTTCAAAAATCGCGGCTATGAAGACTCTTCCGATCTCGCGAAAGACGAAATCCCAAGTCTTCCGCAGGCTGAGCCTTTGAAAACATTCACCTACGAACCGCAGCAGCTCTTCGACAAAATCGATACCGCCAAACCCAAAAACCAGAAATCGCTGCGCGCCGCGGGACAATTCCTCGCCGACAACGAGTTTGGCCTCGCCGTCGTCGTCGTTTCCACGAGCATGGAGGGCGATACGGAGAAGGATTTGGTCCTGACCCAGGCGCGCGCCTCGGTCGTGCGCGGCTACCTCGTTGACAATTTCGGTTTCGATGATGCCGAACTCAAGACATTCGGCGTTGGCAAAAAGAGTGGGACCAGCCCCGACGCCGGCTGGGGCGCCGTTCAGATTATTGTCTATCCCCCCGGCACCGACATCCCTACTGGTCCGCTGACCACCATAAATCACCAATAGATATTTTCTGCGCTTCAACGATCGTCTCGAGCGCGCGTCCCGTCGCCCGCCCTTCGGCGCATCACTCCGCCCAGCCCTCCGCGCTTTCCGCGCAAAGTCTTTCCAAGCCGGTACCGCTCTGCCGAAGGCGGTCGCGGAGATCGTAGACCGCAGCGACATTCCGGTCCTGCTTTCGCCGGCGCGAAATGTGATGTGCGAGCCGAGCATGTTAGCTGCGCTCGTCGGAGGTCGTGTTTTTGTCCCGATTAGAATTTGGCTCGGGCGATTGGTTTGCACGCGCCGCGGCTCCCTCAAATCTTTCGAGCGCCCCGATGGGAAGATCAGCGCCGAATGCCGAGCGATGCGTGGCGTCCGCCCAGAAACTCGTCCCGCCGCGGCGCCACCCGCCGCAACCTTAGTCGAGGGCTAATCGGACTGCGCCGCAGAAGTGACCCAGCCCCGATTAAAATCCGGCGCAGTCGCGCCGTGCCTTTCGTCCAAACTCCCCGCGACCCCGGTCCTTCTTCCGAAGCTACCCGAACTCGCCGAATGTTTCGTCCATCCGGAGATAGAGACAAGCGTACACTACGGTCGAAATCAGTAACTACTCGGACCGGCAAACCCCAATCTGAAATCGAGACGACGTGAGGCCCTACTCTAGCCGGAACTACCTCAGGACAAGATGAGAGCTCAAGGTAAGAACACAATCATCCGACGGGGGAGGAGACATCGCTATGACCACGGTGGGAACGCATATGACAGTCGCGGACTACTGTCAGGCCTTGGACCGAGGTGAAATCATTGCCAATTCGGGCTGCCAACGCAACGAGAAGGTATGGCCTCTCGCTGCGCGATCATACCTTATCGAGTCAATTATTCTCGGGCTCTCCGGCCCAGCGAAATCCTATGTAGTAAAGCCCCCGGTCGGCCTCAAAATGTCCTGGAGGACTGGCTGGACGACCTGTCGACCGTCATTGACTTGTTCTGCCAATAGATGGGAACCTTGACGCATATTGAGGCTATAGGTACTTATACTGACATACCCAAACTGAACTGCGGACAACGGAGCCGATGCACCAAGCGACAAAGCGCAAGCTCATGCCTGACGCGAATGGGAGCTCGACCGCGGGTCTATTCTCATTCGTGCCGGAAGAGTTAAGAAACCTTGGGGATCCTCAGACCGCGATTCCACGGCTCGCGAAAGACGAACAATCCGTACGAATCATCGAGCGTGCTGTTCAGACCATTCCGACGACACATCGGTTGCACATGGCCGATGCGAGGGACATGTCGAGCATTGGGCCTGAAAGCATCCATTTGGTGTTGACCTCGCCGCCGTATTGGACTCTGAAGGAATACAGACACTCGGACGCCCAGCTGGGTCGTATACAAGGCTACGACGAATTCCTTTACGAATTGGACAGAGTCTGGAAACACTGTTTCAGAGCCCTGGTCCCGGGTGGACGTTTAGTTTGCGTTGTTGGAGATGTGTGCTTGTCTCGAAGAGAAAACGCGGGTCGGCACACGGTGGTCCCGCTCCATGCATCAATCCAAGAGCACTGCCGAACCCTCGGCTTTGACAATTTGGCGCCGATTATCTGGCACAAGATATCGAATGCCGCCTACGAAGTAGAGAATGGATCTGGTTTTCTTGGCAAACCTTACGAGCCCAACGCGGTGATCAAGAACGACATTGAGTTCATTCTGATGGAACGGAAGCCTGGTGGCTATCGTGCCCCCGACATTTCAACTAAGATTCTCAGTCTCATTTCTGCAGACAATCACAAGAAATGGTTCCAACAGATTTGGACAGGCGTCACTGGGGCGTCGACCAAGTACCATCCTGCCCCATATCCGGTTGAGCTAGCCGAGAGACTGACCCGCATGTTCAGCTTTGTAGGAGATACAGTTCTCGATCCCTTCTTAGGCACAGGAACAACGTCGGTGGCAGCGGCAAAGTGGGGTCGCAATAGCATCGGATTCGAGGTGGATTCCCACTATTTCAAGCTTGCAGAGAAACGAATCACTCAAGAGACTTCCTCGCTGTTCAGCAGGGCAGATATCTCTGTGGCAACAGCCAAGTAACCCCGCATGGCTCTCAGTCCACAACTTGAAAAGCGAGTTCGTCAGGCCATCAAGCACTTCTGGACGACCCGCGACACGCAAGCCCAACAGCAAGGCTCGAAGACAGGTGCCCGCGACGCTGGCGCTAGGACTGCAGTCACGGGCGGTCACCAGATGGATGGTTTTATATCGCTCGTTCGCGAGTACCTGTGCAAGAACGGCCTCCCTAAGACGAACGTCTATTGCGAGAGATGTCTCGAGCTACCTGGGTGGTACCGACCGGAAAAGAAGTGGGACCTTCTAGTCGTGGCCGACGGCCAATTGCTAGCGGGCATCGAATTCAAATCCCAGGTCGGCTCGTTTGGAAACAATTACAACAATCGAACAGAAGAAGCAATCGGCAGCGCGGTCGATGTATGGGCAGCGTATCGCGAGGGCGCATTCAAGCCGTCAGCTCGCCCATGGCTCGGTTACATGATGCTTCTGGAAGAGGCTCCGAGCTCCACCCGACCGGTTAAGGCGCAGGAACCGCACTTCAAGGTTTTCCCAGAATTTAAGAGCGCCTCCTACGCAAGGCGCTATGAGATTCTACTGACAAAACTGGTGCGTGAAAGGCTCTATGACTCCGCGTGCTTTCTGCTTTCGGACGCCAAGAATGGCCCCAGCGGGAAATATCGAGAGCCAGAACCTGAACTAAATCTCGAGAAGTTCATGGCTTCCCTGCTGGCCCGAGCAATTTCAGTCGCGAAGGTTAAGTAGTGAATCGCCTCCTGGCGCCGCCTTCCACGGTCTGAAAGCCTCGTTGCCTCTGCATCTCCCGAATCCGCATCCCACTGTCCCCTGAAACTCGGCGGGTGGCCCAGACGTGAACCGAGGCAACAGATTTCGGGCCCCACGTGTCGGCGTTACACGCGGGGCCTGGTTTTAGCGCGCGACCCGTGCGAGCAGCCGAAACGGGTTCGAGGCGGGCCATCCTCGCCGCATCGGGGGTCAGCCTTTCTGCTGCGAGTGCTTATGTGTTGCTGCCGCCCTTACGCGGAGAATGTGCCCCAGCGAATCTTTGATTTCAAGTCTCCGTATTTCTACCGAGTCCCGTCGCTCCCCTAACCCTTTCATCAACATCAACTTCCGGCCACCCCTTACACACACCCAATTTGCGCTGCGCAGCCATCCAGTGGTATCCCTGAAGATGCTATGAAAAGAGATGACAACAAGACCCCAAAGATGCCGAGCCAAGAAGGGCGGCCCGATCCGGCCCGCCACGCCCGCAAATGCGCCATTTGCCGCCATCCCGATCGCGAAGCCATCGACGACGCCTTCATCCATTGGACCAGCCCCGATGACATCGAGAACGATCACAATCTACCACCCTCCCGTTCGGCCCTTTATCGCCACGCCCACGCCACCGGCCTCTACGCCCGCCGCCGCCGCAATCTCCGCTACGCCCTCGAACAACTCATCGAGCACGCCGATCGCGCCGTCGTTTCCGGCGACTGCATCATCCGCGCCATCCGCGCCTATTCCCGCGTCACCTCCGACGGCCACTGGATCGACCCGCCCAACCGCGTCGTCGTCTCCCACCGCTCCCTCTCCGATCTCGCCATATCGGAGCCCCAACTCCCCGCCCCTCCGCCCGACCCGTTTACCCTGAGGCCATCGTTGCCGAACGGGTCCCCTACTCCCGCAACCCGGGCCTTGCAACCGGGCAGGAGTTCATCCGACGTGCTCCCAGGTCCCGCCGTCAAGTCGCGGCGATCTTCGTCTTCGGTCCCCGCAACCCGGGCCTTGCAACCGGCAAAGTCGTCCTCCAGCCGTCTCGCAGGTCGGGCCTCCACGCCCGTCGTACGCCGGAATCAAAAATCCGCGCCTTCAGGCCCCGAAGAAACTCCCGTTCTAATCGGGACACCCAAACGATTAGAAATCGCGCCAACTCCCACAAAACACTCGACTGCGCCAAATTCTAATCGGGACAAAATCGCTACCTCGGCGCAGTCCGATCAACCCTCGACTAAGGTATCGCCGGCCGCCAGCGATTCATTCGCCGCCAACAATTCACCTGTCACTGAGCCGCTTCATCCTGAGGCCGTTCCTGCCGAACGGACCCGCAAAATCTTCTTCATCACCCTGCCCCGCCACCGCAAGCACTTTCTAATCGGGACGCGGCCACAATTAGAATCCGCCGCAACCCAAACAAAACAATCGCCCGACCCCGATTCTAATCGGAACGAAAACACGACCTCCGAGGAGCGTGATTAACATGCTTCGCCGACGCGCCACAATATCAGAGGAAGTTTTGCAAGGCGGCGGTGGTTTCCTTGGGGCTTTCTTCGAGGATCCAGTGGCCTGTATTGGGGATGACGACGGAGGTGACGTTAGCCGCGACCAATTTCATTTGTTGCGCGAGGGCGTCACCCAGGGATTTATCGCCGCCGATGGAGAGGACGGGCATGGTGAGCTTGGTCTGGGAGAGTTGGGCGAAATCTTTGGCGGCCTGCTGGAAGGAAACGAAGTAGGCCCAGCCGGCGTGCATGCGTCCCGGACGCGAGTAGGCGGCGATGTAGACTTCGCGGTCGGCTTCGGAAAGAGAACGCGTTTTGTCGGCGGCGAGATCGTTCCAGAAATACGAGAAGTAAATGCGCTCGCGGCCTTGCACGAGGGCTTCGGGCGTTGGGCCATTGAAACGGAAATGCCAGATGGCCGGATTGTTGTAAATGGCTTCCCAACCAGGAACGCCAGGCAGAAAAGCATCCATGACCACCAATTTCGAGACTTCCGCGGGGAATTGCGCGGCGTAGGCATAGGCGACCATCAGGCCGATGTCGTGGCCGACGACTTCCGCTTTCTGGACGCCGAGGGAGAGGGCGAGATCATGAATGCGGATGGCGGCGGTCTTCATGTCCATGCCGTCCTGCGGAATCGAGGAATCGCCGATGCCGGGCAGGTCCGGGGCGATGACGGTGAATCGCGCGGCGAAGAGCGGAATGACCGGCGTCCACATGCGCGAGGTCTCGGCGTAGCCGTGGAGCAAGATGAGCGCGGGGCCGTGGCCGGCGGTGAGGTAGTGGAGTTTGAGGCCGTCGATTTCGGCGGTGCGCGAGGCGATGGTCCAGTCTGCGGCGGCGGCGTCTTCGGCGGCGGCGGCGCGAGCGTTCGCGGGGAATACGGCGGAAAGAAAAAGCGGGGCGAAGATGGCGAGAGTCAGGAAGAAATTGAGCAAGCGTTTCATGGGAGCTCCTGATGAGAGGTATTTGAAGAGGAACATGTCGTGTGAAGCGCGTCGCATGTCCCAGATGCCTTGCGAACTCTACAATACAGTTCGAAATGGAGGACGTCAAAGAGCGAGGATGCCCGCGATGCAGGGTCGACGGCGCGCGAACGGCGAGCGGCACGCAACGCGAGGGCTGCGCGGAGTGATGCACCGAAGGCGGGCTAGTGGGCGGAGTTCAGCGTGTCGTTGTAGGAGTGGCGGGCCCAGCCGAGATAGTGCGGATTGGCGCGATTGGCGGCGTCGAGTTTCTGGAGCATTTGAGGGAGGAGATCGCCGTAATCGGGCGTGCGGAGGGCGATGGACATTTTTGCGAGATTGCGATCGGGCAGGCCGTCGTAGGCCATGTCGAGAAATTTCTGGCTGGAGTTCACGACCTTGGCGGCTTTTTGTTCGACGCTTTCGCCGTCGGCGGGACTGCTCAGTTCGTACATCATCAACGTGACGCGCGGGACCGCGGACAGAAGCATTTTGCGCTGGCTGAGATCGCCCTTGAGAAGTTTGTTCTGGATGTCGGCGTTGACGGTCAGGCCGGCGGGCTCGGCGGCGGCGCGGACGGCGCGAAAGGCTTCGGCGAGGCCGGGAAGAAAGCGAAGATTGCCGGGGCCTTTATTTTCGGGGCGCTGCTGCGGCTCGATATCGAGATGAATGCCGTCGAAGCGATCTTTCGGATGCTTGCGATTGAATTCGACGATTTCGCGGACATGAATCAGCAGCGTGTCGCGATGCTTGCCGGACTCGTCGGCGTCGGCGCTGGACAGGAGGGCTTCGACGCGAATGTCCGAGCGATGGAGAATTCCGATGAGGTGAGCGAGCTGGCTTTCTTCGGAGGCTTCGCTGCGGGCGGAAACGGATACATAGACTTCGTTGATGCCCCGGGATTTGCAAAAATCGGACAACGTTTCGGCGGCGCGCGGAGCTTCGAGGACGGTGGGGCTTTTCCAGACCCAGAGGCCATGAACTGGGGAGGGATGCGCTCCGGCGCGCGCGGGGAGAGAGAACGCGGCGAAGAGGAGCGAGGAAAATATCAGAAAGCGAGCGGCGCAAACGCGTGCCGCGAGAGCCGAAATTGTGCGGGGCATAATCGTGGAAAGGTACCACGATTATACTTTTGGAATTCGGGTGAAATGCTTGAAAGAGTTTTGCGCACGGCGATCAGGTGCGCACGACGATTTTGCCGCGCTGATTATTTTGCTCGAGGTAACGATGCGCGTCGACAATTTCGTCGAAAGCAAAAACGCGATCGATGACGGGGCGGAAAGCGTCGCAGGCGAGGCGGCCGGCAACGTAGTTCAGGCCTGCTTTGCGGCGCACGGGATCGTTGAAGATCGTGATCATGCTGTAGGGGTGAAGGCTGACTTCGTTGAGGCACATGGGAATAATCGGGACGACGGTGGGCACGCCTGCGAGCAAGCCGTAGAGAATGACTTTGCCGCCGAAGGCGGTGGCGTTCACGCAGCGTTCGAGAAATGGGCCACCGATGCAGTCGAAAACGAGGCGCACACCTTTGCCACCGGTCAGTTCCTTGGCGCGCGCGCCGATATCCTCGTGATCGGAGACGATGACGTGGTCGGCGCCGACGGAGGAGACGAAGGATTTTTTCTCAGGGGTTCGCGTCGTCGCGATTACGAGGGCGCCGGCGTCCTTGGCGAGTTGAATCGCGCCGATTCCGGCGCTGCTGCTCGCCGCGGTGATGAGTACGGCGTCTCCTGCTTTCATGTCTCCGAAGGAAATCAGGCCGCCCCACGCGGTCATGTATTGCATCCAGATCGAGGTGGCCTCTTCCACGTTCAAGTGCTGCGGCACAGGCATGAGCGTGTAGGCGGGGAGGATCGCGGATTCGCCGCAGACACCGTACTCCGGCGAGCCGAGAGGCACGTTGGAAACGCGGTCGCCGACTTTGAAGCCAGTCACTTGCGGACCGACGGCGTCGATAATTCCGGTTGCTTCGTAGCCGATGCGAGAAGGAAGGCGCGGAGTGACTGCGTGCATGTTGTGGCGATAGAGATAGTCGGCGCGGTTCAGCGCGAATGCCTGGACTTTGATGCGGACTTCACCGGGGCCGGGCTGTTCTTCGGGAAGTTCGTCGATTTGAAGAACCTCGGGTCCGCCGAAGCGATGGAAACGAACAATCCTGGGCATGAAATTCTCCTTGCGCGCGAGGCCGAGCGCCGAAACTTGGGAGAAAGCTAAAGAAGCAGATTTACTCGGCGTATTGCTGAAGGGTGATCTGCCCCTCTTCGAGCTGACTCAATTCTTTGACTTCCGCGATCTTTCCGTCTCGGACCTTCCAAATTGCGATGATGTGGATCTTGCCGTTGCTCTCGGCGGCATCGACGAATCGATATTGATAATAAGCCGCAGCCAAATCGCCATCGGAGAGGCCCATCTCGAAAGGCAGCGGCACAACCGACCACCACGTCGTCTTGTCGAGCATTTCCGTCATGCGCTGCGCCATGGCATCGATCCCGTTGGCCATCACCTTCATGTCGATCATCAGAGCGAGGTCGGGCGTGAAATGCCGCTCAAGATCGGAACGATTCAGCGGAATCCGGCGCGCTCCCAGATTGTTGAACCAAGTAAACACTCGTTCAACGACCTCCAAACTGGTCTCGGGAATGGTTTGATTCAATGAGAGCGCTCCCCTCGCTAATCGTCGGCTCATCGCTTCCCGCTTCGTTGCTGCTTCACGGATTTTTGTGGAGAAGCCGCTCCTTGAGCTTCGGCTGCTGCGCCAAATCGATGGCGGTAAAAGCCATCGCGAGCGAGCCATCGAGAACCGCTTTGTCGGCGGTCTCCGTGATGCAGTGGGCCGTAAATTCGGGCTGGTGATTTGCGGCGGGCAACGAATTGATTCCGATCATGGGATGAATCGAAGGGATTGCGTGAGAGACGTTGCCCATATCGGTCGAAGCTGCGAGCCGCGCCATCATCGGGCTGAGCGGCGGAAATTCGCGGCCCAGCGCTTCCGCGTTTATTTTGTAGATCTCGCTGATCTCGTGGTCGAAGCGTACGTCGGCGTAAGGCTTGTCACCACCGCGAATTTCGAGCTTCGATCCGGTGGCGACGGCTCCGGCTTCGAAGCAGCGATAGACTTTCGCGCGAACGTCTTTCAGCTCTTCAATGTTTTCCGCGCGAACGATGTAGCGGGCGGATGTGTGCGCCGGAATCACGTTCGGCGCTTCGCCGCCGTGCGTCGTGAAACCATGAACGCGATCGGTCGGGCGAATATGTTGGCGGAGCAGGCCGATCGACGTTTGTGCGACGGTAAGAGCGTCCGCGGCATTGATGCCGAGTTCGGGAAACGCCGAGGCGTGCGCTTCCTTTCCGGTGTAGAACACTTCGAACATCGACGCGGCGATGAGGTGCGCTTCAATCATTTCTACCGGCGCCGGATGCACCATCATGGCGGCGTGAATGCCGGCGAATGCGTTGCGTTCGAGCATCAAAACTTTGCCGCTCGCGTTGCCGACTTCCTCGGCAGGCGTGCCGAAAACGTGGACGGTCAAGCCGACATCATCGGCGGATTTCGCCGCGGCGATTCCCGCTCCGATGGCCATTGCGGCGATCATGTTGTGGCCGCAGGCGTGGCCAATGCCGGGGAGGCAATCGTATTCGGCGCAAATCGCGACGTGCAGAGGCCCGTGGCCGGAGCGTGCGGAAAACGCGGTCGGCAAATCGCAGATGCCGCGCTCGACTTCAAATCCGGCGGCATCGAGCGCGTCGGCGAGCCAGCGACTCGCGTTTACTTCTTCGAATCCGAGTTCCGGATGCGCGTGAATCCGATGGCTCAGATCGAGAATCGTTTTCTGGACTTCTCGAAATCGTTCTTTTGCTCCAGCTTTCGCGTCCACGGCCGATGACCTCCTGCAATTCTCTATTCTACGGCTGCGATGTCACGGTGGGCGCCGCCGGGAAATATTTTATGGGCTGCCTAGCCCAAACGGCGAGAATCCGCATGACCGCAAAATACAATGCTCCTGCGACAACAATTGAATTCAACGCCGCGATGCCCCAATGAATGTAGTAGCCCGCGAGAAATCCGCCGAGCCACGCCGCGAGCGCCACTGGATTTACCGCTTCACACGAAACGGGCAGCCTCAGCGAAGAGCGCGTGGCGGCGAGCGCATTTCGATCGCGGCGCAGCAGAAAATAATCGGCGATGATGATGCCGCCGATCGGAGGAACGGTCACGCCGAGGATCAAAAGGAAGCCAACGATGTGATCAAGAATGCCGAGAATCGAAAACAGGATTCCTACAATTCCGAGCGCCACCGTCAGGATCCCGCGATTCACGCGATAACGGAAAACGACTTGAATGAGGTTGGCGAGATGAAGCGAAGAGCTGTAGAGATTGACGTCGTTAAGTTTCAGCGTTGCGAGAACGACGACCGCAACGCCCAGCCAGCCCGCAACGCCGAAAATGATCGAGATGACATCGTTCGTGCGCGCCGCATGAGACAGCAGAACGCTGGCGAGGCCGAGTCCGAATTCGCCGACCAGAAGCGAAATCAGCATCGCCCAGAAAACATCGCTTCCCTTCCGGCAATAGCGCGTGAAGTCAGGCGCGACGACGGCGCCGATCATCAAGCCACCGGCCACCATGCTGGCGCCTGTAAAAACGCCGAGGTGAGGACCGGGCGCGGGCGTGTGAACGATTTCGTTGAGCGACGTGCTTGCGAGAAGGCGATAGGTGCCGTAGGCGACCAACGCGAGGAACACCGGTACGACGACGCTTGCCGTTTTCGAAACCCAGTGAATGCCGAGAGTGGCGATGACGATCAGAAGCAATCCCGTCAGCGCCGACGCAACCGGAAAGCTGATTCGTCCGTGCGTCGAGCGGCTGATGGCTTCCGCACAAATCGAATTCTGGACGCCGAACCACGCCGTGCAGCCAATCACGATTACCAAACTGATCAGGCAGGAACCATATCGTCCGAATCCACTCCACCGTGAGAGCAAGCCCGAAGGCAAGCCTTCCGACGCGCCGGCCACGCCGATCAAAACGCTCACGACGAGCAGAAGCGCGGTGCCGATGCACGTCGCGACGAAGGCCTGCCAAAAAGTCATTCCGTAACTGAGCGCTGAGGCGACGACAAA
The DNA here is from genome assembly GCA_963771905.1 of uncultured Acidobacteriota bacterium. GTDB lineage: Bacteria > Acidobacteriota > Terriglobia > Acidiferrales > UBA7541 > Palsa-147. The sequence goes on along the minus strand of CAVYVI010000001.1, from coordinate 10,444 downwards.
TTCGGACATCGCCGTGACGATGCCGAGCTCGATCCACAAAATGTCGCGCATGGGCTTGCGGTCCGCGGCCGGGACTCGCTCAAGAGCGAAATCGTCGGCGAGTAATTCGAGCTTGGGAGCCGACTGCCGGTTCATGAAATGCAGACTCCTGAATCGCACGGTTCGGAGCGCGCCCGGATCGCGCGTTCAGCCGAACTGCCGCGAGGTTTCCGCGAAGAGCCTGAGAAACTAGGCGACAACTTGCGGCCGCTCGATCTCCGCCATGATGAGATCAACCCAGGCAGAAAGATAGCGTTTCCCGCGGCTTGCGTCCGCCGGCCGAGCGTCTCCCAGGATGCCGTTGACGGAGACGCGCGCCACGCCGTGCTGCATGAGATCCGGAAGAATCGACGCGAACGCGCCGGTGAATCCTTCTTCGGCACGGCTCATGTCGACAAGCTCGGGATGCGTTGAGAGCAGGATCGAGGTTTCGAACTCTCCCGCATGAATGCCGGCCGCGCCGGCGGCGATACCGAATTCCGAGGACGATTTGAACGAAGCTTCGAGCAGCCGATTCAAGTCGGCAAACGCGACGACTTGCTTAGCGGGCCATTTCTCCCGAGCAACGCGGGCCGCCTCAGCCACAGTCGTGAAATTTCCGCCATGGCTGGGAATCATCACCACGCGTTTGAAGCCATGGCGAAAAATCGTCTCCACGTAACCCAGGAGCAAGTCCTGAAGCGCGGGCCCTTCGATGCTGAGCGTTCCGGGAAACGCCATGTGATGCTGCGAGCAGCCCACGCGCACGACTGGAGCGACAAGCGCCCGCTCAAGGCGCCGCGCGACCATCTCCGCCAGCGATTCGCCAATCAGCGTGTCGCAGGCCAGGGGCAAATGCGGGCCGTGCTGCTCGGTCGAGCCGACGGCGAACACAACCGTGTCAACGCCGCCTTGCATGGCCTCTCTGACATCGGGCCACGAGAGTTCTTCCAGGTGAATCGATCGCATGATTCTCCTTGCTTGGGACGCAAGAATGGCCAAAGGAAGCGCAATCTTACGCGAACAGGCTCGTGCCATCCGCCCTATGGCGCCGACGCTTGCGCAATCGCGCGTGCGGGAGCAAGCGGACCCGCAGCCTTGGCCTTGATGCGGACAGCGTGCCCGGGAAGATAGCCCATGGCAATCTCCTCGAGCTCGACGATTTCGATCTTGGTTTCATCCGCTCCGGCCAAGCGCGTCTTATCGGTGACCTGCTTTTTGGCCTCGGCCAACGCTTCGTCACGCGAAAATTCCTCGTAAGAAAATACGCGGTCGATTTGAGCGCTGACGGGAGCAATCGCGACGCCGATTGCATTGGCCACGTCGAAGTGATCGGGGCGACGGATTTCGGAGGCGCCCTCGATTTTATCCGGCAGAAGGATGCTGCCGCCGCCGACGAGAACGACGGGCACGGGTGCAGCGCTGAGTTTGAGGCTGTCGATGCAGCGCTCGACCATCTGCTGGATTTCGCGGTCCGCTTTCGGAGCGATGGCGCGCGCGGCTTTCGTCAGTTTCCCGGAATCGCCGAGGTTCGCGCGGCCGATGGCAACGGCGACGTCGGTGGCCGTGAGCGTCTTGCCTCCGAAAACCAGTCCTTCCTCTTCGAGCCGGTAGCCGACGCTGTCCGGGCCGACGCGTACTTTTCCATTCTCGCTTCGAATCAGGCTGCCGCCGCCCAAACCAATGGAGATGAGGTCGGGCATGCGGAAATTGGTGCGCACTCCGCCGATGTCGACGGCCAACGCCGATTCACGCGGGAAGCCGTCGACGAGGACGCCGACGTCGGTGGTCGTGCCGCCGACATCAACAACGATGGCGTCTTTAAGACCCGAGAGAAAAGCGCCACCGCGCAGGCTGTTGGATGGGCCCGACGCGATCGTCAAAATCGGATAGCGGAGGGCGTACTCGACAGACATCAACGTGCCGTCGTTCTGACCGAGAAAAAGCTGCGCATGGATGCCTTGCTTTTTCATGGCGTCGAGAAAGCCAGAAAACGCCATGTGCGCGGTCTTCATCAGCGCCGAGTTCAGCACAGCCGCGTTCTCGCGCTCGAGAATGCCGATGCTGCCAATCTCGTGCGACAGCGTGATCGACACGTGATCGCCCAGCGCCGATTTCAGCCGCTCGCCGAGCGCTTTCTCGTGCGTGGAATTGACCGGTGAAAATACGCCGGTGATGGCCACCGATTCGACTTTCCCCTTGAGCTGACGAATCGTGCGGGCGATTTCTTTTTCGTTGAATGAAGAGATTTCCTTGCCGTCGTACTCGTGGCCGCCATAGAGAATGAACGTCTTCTTCGCGACGCGGGCATGGAGGTCGGCGGGCCAGGAGTACAAGGGAGGGATCGAAAGCGTGGCAGGTGCACCCAGTCGAATCACGCCGACGGTGCTGAGATGTTTGCGTTCGGTGATGGCGTTCGTGCAATGGGTGGTCCCGAGCATGGCGTGAACGATGGATTGGGACTTGACGCCCGGCTGTTGGAGGATTTGCTTGAGCGCTTGTTCGATTCCGGAGCTGACGTCAGGCGTCGTGCGCGCCTTGGTCTTGGCGACGAGGTGATTCTTTTCGTCGAGAATGACTGCGTCGGTGTGCGTGCCGCCAACGTCAATTCCGAGCCGATGCTGCATGGGATCTCCTCGCTCCTCCATTCACGGCGATGGGCTGATAAGGGACGTCGTAACCAAAGTGATGCGGCCCCGCCAGGGCGATGCCGGCGCGGGTTCGCCACTTCTTGTGACAGGGAATGCCGATCACAGTGACACGAAGGCCGTATTTCAGTCCCTCGGTGGTGATCGGGAAGCAAGTGTCCTGATCGACCACGGTGATGAGGTCCGGAACCGTCGCGAGGATTTTGTCGCCGCTTCGCGCTACCAGGTTCTCGTTTTGAAATTGCATATTGAGCGTCTGCCCGCCGAAATCATCCGAGCCTTGAATGATGACCTCGCCCCGGACATGCCCCTTGTCGGTGCGGCGGTCGAGATCGACGATCTTGCCTTTGAAGAGCCTCACGCCGTGGGTCACTTTCAATAGCTCGGTGAGGATGTCGAGCTTGCGCTGCCGGGCAACACGGAGAGTTTTACCGATGCGCATCGTGAAGCTCAGCATGTCCGGCAGCGTCGCGCGCTTGGCCGTCTTTCCATCCATCGTGTAGAGAGCCATCAGGGCCATGCCGCCCATTTTGGAGGCGATGGCGCGCGCGATCACCTCGGTCCACTCGTTGTTGATTGTCGAGAGCACGGCGCTGTTGCCCTTTTCGTCGGCGATGATGAGAGGCGTTGCCGGAACTCCATAGAGATGCGGGATCACCAGCTGGACTTCGGGAAACGCGCGGCCCATGCAATCCGCATCGATGACCGGAATCTTGAGGCGCGCCGCGACCGCGATGGGAATCGTACCGTTGACTCCGCCGACTTCCGCGGACATCACGGCGTAGGCTTTTTTGCCAAGATAATTCTGGAGAGCTTTGAACACGGTGACGGCTTCGTCGCCGCGCAGGATTTTTTCGACGAGAACCGTCGGAGCGCCGATCCCGGCGGCGATCATGATGATCTTGTTGTCCGGGATTTCCCGGAGCGGAATCATTTCGGGAGAGCCGTACTGTTCAATGGCGCGTTGCGCCATCAATTTCCCGACGTACGGATCTCCGCCGCCACCCGTGCCGAGGATGGCGCCGCCGACGGCGACATCCTCGACGTCCTGAACGCTAATCCGCGATCGCATGTTCGAAAGATTCCTTTCAGAAGCTCAGGCGTAGTCCGAACTGGATCTGCCGCGATGAGCCGACGGTGCTGAAAATTTGCCCCGCGTTTCCGGCGAGGGCTGTCGGCCCGAGAAAAATGGCATCGCCGTTGCCCCCGCTTCCGTTCGGTCCGACGGTGTTTGTCGGCACGGCGAAATTCGGGTGATTGGCGATGTTGAAAAATTCGGCGCGAAACTCGAGAGCCGTTTTTTCAGTGAGCTTTGTGTTTTTGATGATCGCGAGGTCGAGCTCCGCGAAATCGGGCCCACTCAGAATGTTGCGGCCGGCATCGCCGAATGTGCCCGGCGCGGACACCGCGAATGCGGATGGGTTGAACCAGCACGTTACCGTGTGGACCGGCGATCCATTCGGGCACGTCCCGACGTTCGGATTGCCGATGATGTCGGGCCGCTGGCTGTTGACAATCGACTGGGTGTCGGCGTTGTCGAAGCCAAGCACGGGCGTAAATGGAACGTTGCTATGGAAGTTCCCGATCCCCGAGAGCTCCCATCCTCCGATCAGCTTCCCGGCGAATCCGGTAGCGCCGTTTCCGATCGCCTTCCCCGGACCGATGGGCAGATCGTAGAGGGCGTTGAGAGTCAGGCTGTGGCGGATGTCGAAGCCCGAGCGGCCGCGGTCGGCCGTTCGATCAAAGAAATTCTGAGAAGCGCCGGTTTCGTTGACCGCGTCGCTGGGGTTGTAGCCTGAGGCGTCATCGACGGAGTGCCCGTAGTTGTAGTTCGCCTGGCCCGTGAGGCCGTGGCTGAAGCGGTGCTCGAAGGTAACTTGCAAGGCGTTATAGAAGGATTGCGCGTCGGTGACGTAGCGCTCGATCGATCCGAAATTGGGATTTAGCCGCATTCCGGTTGCGAACTCGTTGGGATTGGCCTCGCCCAGCCGGCCGAGGTGGTTGCCACGCGTGCCAATATAGCCGATGGTCAGCACGGAATTGGCGAACACTTCGCGCTGGACGTTGAGGTTGTACTGCATCACTTGCGGCCACTTCGGAAAGTACGTGAGCGTCGCGTTGGCCGTTGTGCCACTGACGGCGGCCACCGTTGGGTTGAGAAATTCAGGGAAGATATTCTCAACCGCCTGGTAATACGGCGGCAAGGATCGCGAATTGCCGTAGATGTTGCCCCAAATCTGGTCGTAGAACAATCCAAAGCCGCCGCGAACGACGGTCTTGTTGTCCGAGCCGACCTTCCAAGCGAAGCCGAACCGCGGAGCGAAGAGATCTTTCGGAGTCGAGTTCATAAGTTTGCCGACTTCCGGGGCTGTGTCCGTGGCAACGTTGATGATGTTCGACTCCTTGCCCTGGGCCTCCGTCGGATTCGAATTGAACTCGTAGCGGATTCCGAGATTGAGCGTCAGGCTCCGCATCACCGTCCAATCGTCCTGCACGTAACCTCCGAGGTTGAATTGCCGGAAGCCGCGGTCGGAATTTGAGCCGGCCGGCGTTACTCCCACATAGACAAGCGGTATGCCCCTCAGGAAATTTTCAATGGACGGGTTGTTGCTGAGCGACGGGATGCCGAAGGCCGAGAGATCCTCGAACACATATTCGCCGTTCACGAAGAGATCGAACGGGCCGTTGATCTCGTCTCTGCGGAACTCTCCGCCGAAACGGATGGAATGATGTCCGTGCGTCCACGAAACATTGTCATCGAGCTGAAAGACGTTGGAATAGTCCGCCAGCGGATAGATCAGGTTGTTGCCGATCGGGGTCAAGCCGGCGAGTGAAAAAACTCCTATCGGCCGGTTGGGTACGAGCGAAATTGAGAGGCTGGGATAGAGATTCTGCACCGAAGCCAAATATGTCGTTCGGTTGAATCCGAATGACGCCTGATTCAGCCAGTTTGAGCCGAACAGTTCCTGGTCCTGAGCCGTGAAGTATTGGTTGCGGCTGGTGTTGTTTCCGGGAAATCCGGGCGCGAGTGTGCTCAGGTAAGGTACCAGTGCATCGCTGTCATCGATGATATAGCGCGCGAACGCGCTGTGGTTGTTGGAAAAGATATGGTCGACGCGCACCATGCCGTAGTCCTCGCGCGTTTTGCGGCGCTCCGAGCTGGTGAGCTCGGCCGAGCCATTACCGAAGTCGGTTCCATTCGCTGCCGGGAAAATGGCGAGGAACGGCGCGACAGCCGGATTAACGCCTACATTCACGCACCCGCCGAGGTTCGATTGCGTGCAAGCGGCCGGGCTTGACGGATTCGGCAAATATCCTTCGTGCGCTAGCGCATCCGGCACGGTTGCGATATTCGTGAGACCTTCGCTCTCCCGGAATCCTTCGTAGTCGACGAAAAAGAAAGTCTTATCCTTGACGATGGGTGCTCCGAAGCTGGCGCCGAATTGGTTTCGGACAAAAGGTGGAATGGGCTCGTTGGGAAGATCGAAGAAGTTTTTCGCATCGAAGGCATCGTTGCGCAAGAACTCGAAGAGCGAGCCGTGCATGGTGTTCTGGCCCGATTTCGTGATCATTTGCACGATCGCTCCGGCATTGCGGCCGTACTCGGCGTTGTAGTCATTCGTGAACACGCGAAACTCGCGTATGCCGTCGACACCCAGGAGCTCGCCGGAAACTCCGCCCGGCGAGAGGGCGTAATCGGGATCGTTTGCGTCCATGCCATCGATGGTGTAGTTCGTCGCTGTGGATCGCTGGCCGTTCACGGAAAATTTGGCGAAGCCGCCTTTCTGAAACGGGCTCGGACCGGCGCTCGGCGTAGGAGTGACGCCCGCTTGAAGAAGCACGAGTTGGGAAATATCGCGGCCGTTCAGCGGCAGTCCTTCCATCTGCTCCTCGTTTACGAGCCCGCTAACCGAAGACGTCACGGTCTCGAGCAGCGGCGCTCCGCCTTGCACCACGACCTGCTGCGACATGCTGCCGATCTTCAGCGAGAAATTAATCTGCGCCACTTGCGCGACGGTGAGTGTGATTCCTTTCCGCACCTCGGTCACGAAGCCGGCGTTCTCGGCGCGCAGCTCATAATTGCCCGGCGCCAACCCCGCCGCAACATACGCGCCCGCAGAATCGGAGGCAATCGTGAACACGTGGTTCGTATCGACATTCTTGATGGTGAGCTTCGCACCGGGAACGACCGCACCATTCGGGTCGGTGACCGTGCCGACGATGGAAGCCGTGCCTGTCTGGGCCGCGGCTACGTTGATGAAGAGCAAAATTCCAGCGACAACAACCAGCGCGAATTGCAGCACTCTGGATCGGCCGATCTGGTGCGACATGGCTTTACCCTCCCAAATTTCAGATGACCCCAATCAGGCCCCACGTTCGCTTCATGCATTGGTCCGTGATTCGGAATAACGGGCGGCGAATACGCCGGTGTTCCTTGGACGCCGCGTCGAGGTGGTCCCAGATTTGGTTTCCAACGTAAACACGGGAAAATTTCTTGTCCCCCAGGAGTTTCGATACGACAACGTCGCTTTCGCGCAGTGGGGGAAATTGAAGCTGTCTCGAGTGAAAGGCCTTCTCGAAAAGATTCCGCACGTAAGCGGCCTTGCGCTCGTATTCGGAATCTTCCAACACCAGCGCCACCTGAGACCCACGGCTTAGACCTCCAAGATCCGCATTCATCTCGGGCCGAAATTCGACATCCAATAGAATGATGAATGGCGCGCTGCCGCGCAGAAGACTCTTCACGATTCCCTGCACGTAGTAATCCGTCAGAAAACACGAAAAACTCGCACGCTTCTCCACCGACATCTGCTTCAGGTCGCTGACCGTCAGCCCCGCGACCGGCAATTGCCACGCCTGCCCCAGTTGCTGAACGTAGTCGGCCGTCAGCGTTGCGCTTTCTTCGATAACGGCAATCGACGGACGCTTCTGCTCGACCTGCAGCATCCGGCTGAACAAGAATCGCGCGAACGCGGAAGGGACAAGCTTTCGCTTCTTCAGGTCGCCGCTGAGAAATTGGAAAATTTCTTCGAATTGCTCGATGGGCGAGCCGGCGGCAGCTGACGAAGCATCCTTGCTGACGAACGCGCCTCGTCCTCGCTCGAGCGTGACAATTCCGGCGTCTGCCAATTCCTCGTAGGCGCGCCGAATCGTCGCCAATCCCACGCGCAGGCGGCTGTCCGCCCGGCGGATTGACGGCAAATAATCCCCGGGACGCAATTCCCCGATTGCCAGCGCCAGCCGAATCTGGTTTTTGATCTGCTCGTGCACCGGGATCACCGTCTGTTTGTCGACCGTCAATTGCAGCAATGCAAAAACCTCGCTGGATGGGTTTCCGGCATCAGCGGGCCGTCGCTCGCAGGCTGATGTCTTTTGGCCGCACGTACGTCAGCCGGCTGTATCGGAGACCCAATCGAACCAAAGTTTCGGCCTGGCGCACCGCCGCGGCAGTCGGACTCACAACCGGGACTTCGAACCCGGCCGTGCGGAGCGCCTCTTGCAATTCCTCGGCAACGCCCATCATTCCGGTGCAGCCGAGAACCAGAACGTGTGCGTCGTCTTCCTGAATCGCCGCAATCATTTCCCGGTAGAGCGCCTTCTTCATGGCCTCGATGTCCGTAAGATCGAGGACAGGAATATCAATCGTGCGCACCGACGCCAACTTGGACTCCACGCCCGCGGCGTGGACGAGGTGCTCGATCATCGGTACCACGCTTTTCAGCACGGTCACGACCGAGAAACGCTGACCGAGTCCCGCAGCCAGGAGAAAAGATGCTTCAGCGGGGCCGATCACGGGAATGCTCACCAGTTCGCGGCCCGGCCGGACGCCGGGATCGCCGAAGCAGTCGGAAATCGCGGCGTCGCACGCGTCGCGCTCGGCTTCCTGCAGCAGCGCCAAAATTCCGGGAACCGCCATCGCTTCTTCGTACTCGCTTTCGATCGAGCGCGGGCCCTCCGCGATGTTGGCGACCGAAATTTGGGTTCCCGGGGAAGCGTATTGGCTGAACTCGCGCAGGGCTTCGTCGTTGAATGTGGTGTGGCAAACGGGGATGACGACTCGGATTTTCACCATGGGCTCCCTAGCAAACAGTGCCAGAGGAAACACGATTGTGCGAATTCGCGCACAGTATTAAAAAAGACCACCTTTGTCAAATGGATTTATCCGATGCCCTCGATGAAGTTTTTGAATGCCGCCAACTGCTCCGGCATTCGGGAAACTCGTGACGCGACAACCGTTGGCAGTCCCCGAATCATCCAGTCTGTCGGACGCGACTCATTCTAAACAGTGCGAGAAGTGGTTCCGAGACCCGAGCCTCGCATCCGGCGTCCTGAAGCGATGTCGAGAGGTACACTTCTCGCAGGAGTTGTAAACGATTGAAACACTTTCGTTTGTTATTCCAATCCGGTGCTATGATGGTCTTCGCTTGGAGGCTTGTTGCCAAACTTTAGAGCCAGACAGAAAATTTCTGTTAATGGACTCGCAAGCTTCTTACCTTTATTCGAGCGTGAAACTGCACGGAGCCACGTAGATACCCTCAGTGAAAAAGTCTACCGCGCGTTGAAACGTGACATCATCCGGTGCATTTACCAGCCTGGTGAAGCTCTCAGCGAGAAACTTCTCACCGTCAAGTACAAAGGTAGCCGAACACCGGTGCGGGAAGCGGTGGTACGTCTACAGCAAGAGCGATTGCTGCGGGCGGTGCCTGATCGCGGATACTTCGTCAACCAGCTCACGTTACAGGAAGTGAATGATGTTTACGAATTCCGCTCCGCGGTCGAATGCTTAGCAGCAGATCGAGCCGCGCGAAATGGCGTGGACGCTGAATCTCTGCATCGGCTCACGGAATTCGCGCAGGTTCGTTATACAGACGGTGATCCCGATAGTTATGGGCGTTTCATTGGCGCCGACACGTCTTTTCACGTAGGTATTGCCCGCCTATCACGCAACCAGATGCTGTTTCGGGCAGTAGTCGATGCGCGGACGCAAATGGAGCGCATCATGTATGCGGCTATAAGCGTCCAATTTTATGGCGATTCGGCGTGGCGCGAGCATCAGCAAATCTTGAAGGCGATTCAGGAGCGAAACCCCGAACAAGCTCGTCGATTGATGTACAAGCACATTATCCAGTCCAAGGACGAAATCCTGGGCATGGCGCGGGGAGCGCCCGGTCGACCACGCAGTTCGAGGCGAAAAAATGCGCGTTATTAGCCCTTGAATGGCGCGCACTACGGAAGTTCTTCTCGTTCGCCGGAGCATTTCTCGGGCTGATCAATCCGCATGTCGATTTAATAAACTCCGATCCACACCGTGAGCAACCTCGTCATCAATCCCAGAAAGCTGTTGCTTCCGTTCGCACCGATGGCGGGTGGCCAACCCTTTCGTGCGCTTTGATTCATGTTGTCGCATGTGGGTGCGCTTGACGCACAGCGCAGCGAGATAATACCGGTGCGTTAGTTACGGCGGGAGCGGCTCGGCTTTTTGCCGTGGCATTTGGACTTGCGGGTGCCGCAATATCGCCGCAGGCGAGGGTGCGGGGCTGCAGCTCCACGAAAACACTGCGGCATCGCCACATTGCCAACCAGGGAGAATTCATGCTGGGAACTCCGCGGAAGCGCGACGTGCGCATAACACGAGGTCAAAGTCGGCACCCTCGCCTGCGGCGAGAGTTGGCACTCGCAAAACCCTAATACGTTCGTTTGTATAGCGTCGAAGAGTTAGCCACGCGCCGACCGGCTGCGGGGTGCTGAGTTGCTGGAAGCGTTGGTAGGGGCGGTGG